>NZ_BAABGN010000013.1:0-907180 GCF_039541595.1 Georgenia halophila
CTGCTTCAAGATGAGGTTTCCACCACCCTTGTGGTGGGAAGGCCCCCAGTAGCCCACTGGGTTGATAGGCCGGACGTGGAAGCACGGCAACGTGCGAAGCTGACCGGTACTAATTGGCCGACAACTTGCCACCACCCAACACTATTGGGGCGCGGTAAGACGCGAAACAACAATCAACAGCCAAGTTGCTGTGCGTCCACTGTACGGTTCCCGAGCAACACACACGCGGGAACCACCACAACACCCCCAAGACCGATTCGCGGGGGTGGGTGGTGTGAACTGAATAGTGTGTGACTCGACAGAGTTACGGCGGTCACAGCGAGGGGGAAACGCCCGGTCCCATTCCGAACCCGGAAGCTAAGCCCCTCAGCGCCGATGGTACTGCAAGGGCGACCTTGTGGGAGAGCAGGACACCGCCGAACACCCATTCCAGAAATGGCCTCCACCGCTTGGTGGGGGCCATTTCTGCGTGACAGCGCCGATACGGTCCCTCCGCCCTTTTGACTGCTGACCCTTCTGGCTCTGGGCGCCGCGGCGCCGGTCGCAGCGAGTTTCGGCGCGCGCGGTTGTGGCTGCCCGACCCGTGTGCGCCGCGGGGTCGAGGTTCGGAAGCGAGCGTGGCGGATCGGGGTCGGCATGCCTCATGAGCACGTGAAGGTTCGATCGTCGCGGGCCGCGTCGCGTGCGCTCATCGACCATGACATGGTTGGAGAGGCGTCCAGACGGAGGGTGGATCGAGCGGTGGGCGTACTGCTGACAATTGCGGGGATTCTCGTCATTGCCGTCGGGCTGTACGACATCTTCCACACCTTGCTGCATCCGAGCGGACAGGGTCCGCTGAGCAGCCGGGTCATGGCGGCGGTGTGGAAGTTTTCGAAGGCGATCGGTCACCGATCCGGTTCGACCGTCGGACCCCTGGGAATGGCCACGGTCGTTCTCATGTGGGCGGTGCTGCAGGGCGTCGGCTGGGCGCTGATCTATCTGCCCCACGTGCCGGGTGGCTTCATGTATTCCGCCGGGGTGGACCCGGCGGACTATCCCGACTTCGCCGGGGCGCTCTACGTCTCTTTGACGAGCCTCTCAACGCTGGGATTCGGTGATGTGGTACCCACCGATCCCTGGATCCGCCTCGCCGCTCCGGTACAGGCCCTGACCGGGTTCGCTCTGCTCACCGCCGCGCTGACGTGGTTCACGCAGATATACCCTGCGATGGCGCGGCGCCGGTCACTGGCCCTGAAACTGAAGCGGCTGGCCGACGTGGGTTACATCCAGGCCGTCGGGCAGGTGGAGGCGGCCACGCTCAACCGGACTCTCGAAACACTCGCTGCCGAGGTCAGCGATGTGCGGATCGACTTGACCCAGCACAGCGAGGGGTTCTATTTCCGTGAGCGGGACCAGGAACTCTCTCTGGCCCACCAGCTGTTCCACGCACTGGAGCTGCGGGATGCCGCCGCTGCCACGCCGGCCCCCGAGGTCCGGCTCGGTGCGCAGCAGCTGTCCGAGGCACTCGATCATCTCGCGCAGAAGCTCAGGGCGGACTTCGTCAGTACCGGCGACAGCGTCGAGGAGATCTTCGCCGCCTACGCCAACGACCACGGTCAGACCGGGACCGGCTAGAGGCCCCCGGGCTGCGTCCCGCGTCCCTGGTAAGGCGACGCCAGCGCCTGAAGCACAGTCCGCCTGACGAGGGGGCCCTCGAGCTCTCCAAGGAGGAGCTGAGGCACTTCTCCCGGTGAGCTCCTGGAAGCGGCCGGACCAGGTCCGGTCACGCGGGCGGCCCGTGCGGCGTCCGCACTGCGGCCGTCCGCGCTTCGCTGTCCCGCACGGGCTCTAGAATCGCGGCATGACCACGGAGCCCACGTCGACCACCGACATCAAACCCCGGAGCCGAACCGTCACCGACGGCCTCGAGGCCACTGCTGCCCGCGGCATGCTGCGTGCCGTCGGATTGGGCGACGAGGACTTCTCGAAGCCGCAGATCGGCATCGCGAGCTCGTGGAACGAGATCACGCCGTGCAATCTCTCGCTCGACCGCCTGGCTCAGTCGGCCAAGGATGGCGTCCACGCCGGCGGCGGCTACCCGCTGCAGTTCGGCACCATCTCGGTCTCGGACGGGATCTCGATGGGCCACGAGGGCATGCACTTCTCGCTCGTCTCGCGCGACATCATCGCCGACTCCGTGGAGACCGTGATGATGGCCGAGCGTCTGGACGGGTCGGTGCTTCTCGCCGGTTGCGACAAGTCGCTGCCGGGCATGCTCATGGCAGCCGCCCGCCTGGACCTCGCCAGCGTCTTCGTCTACGCCGGCTCGATCATGCCTGGCTGGGTCAAGCTCTCGGACGGCACCGAGAAGCCCGTGACGATCATCGACGCCTTCGAGGCCGTCGGCGCCTGCAGCAGGGGCCTGATGAGCCGCGAGGACGTCGACCGCATCGAGCGAGCCATCTGCCCGGGTGAGGGCGCCTGCGGCGGCTACTACACCGCCAACACCATGGCCACCGTCGCGGAGGCCATCGGCATGTCGATCCCGGGCTCCGCGTCCCCGCCGTCCGCCGACCGGCGACGGGACACCGACGCGCGCCGCGCCGGCAAGGCCGTCGTGGAGATGCTGCGGAAGGGCATCACGGCCCGGGACATCATGACGAAGGAGGCCTTCGAGAACGCCATCGCGGTCGTCCAGGCCTTCGGTGGTTCCACGAACGCCGTCCTGCACCTGCTCGCCATCGCCCACGAGGCAGAAGTCGACCTCACCCTCGACGACTTCGCGCGTATCGGCGCCAAGGTGCCGCACATCGCCGACCTCAAGCCGTACGGCCGGTACGTCATGACCGACGTCGACCGGGTCGGTGGCATCCAGGTCGTCATGAAGCAGCTGCTCGACGCCGGCATCCTGCACGGGGACTGCATGACCGTCACGGGCAAGACCGTCGCAGAGAACCTCGAGGTCCTCGCCCCGGCCGCGCCCGACGGTGAGGTCCTGCGGACCCCCGCCGACGCCGTCGCACCCACCGGTGGCCTGACCGTCCTGCACGGCACGCTCGCCCCGGAAGGCGCGGTCGTGAAGTCCGCCGGTTTCGAGAACGACGTCTTCGAGGGCACCGCCCGGGTCTTCGACCGTGAACGCGCGGCCCTCGACGCCCTCGAGGACGGCTCCATCACCCATGGGGACGTCGTCGTCATCCGCTACGAGGGCCCCAAGGGCGGGCCGGGCATGCGCGAGATGCTCGCCATCACGGGCGCGATCAAGGGCGCGGCTCTCGGCAAGGACGTGCTCCTGATGACCGACGGCCGCTTCTCCGGCGGGACCACCGGCCTGTGCGTCGGGCACATCGCCCCCGAAGCCGTCGACGGCGGTCCCATCGCCTACGTCCAGGACGGGGACCGTATCCGGCTCGACGTCGGCGCCGGCACCCTCGACATCCTCGTCGACCCGGCCGAGCTCGAACGTCGTACGGCCGGCTGGGCGCCCCTGCCGCCCGTCGCCACCCGCGGCGTGCTCGGCAAGTACGCCAAGCTCGTGCAGTCGGCCTCCCGCGGCGCCATCCTCGAGTAGGCGCCGCTCGCCTCACCGGACCCGCCGCCTCGCCTCGCCGCACCGGGCGGGTCGTGCCAACATGCCCGTATGGCACAGGTGCTGGATCACGCCGACGTCCAGTCCCGGCCGTCACTGGCGGGCTGGCAGATCATCGACGAGCGTCTCGTGGCCACGTTCCGCACCAAGGCGATGCCCCGGGGCGTCGAGCTGGTGCGGCGCGTCGTCGACGAGGCCGAGGACATGAACCACCACCCCGACGTCGACCTGCGGTACGCGCGGGTCCACGTCGCGCTGGTCACGCACTCGGCCGGCGGCATCACCGAGCGGGACGTCGCGCTGGCGGAGCGGGTCTCGACCATCGCCACCGAGCTGGAGGCGCCGGTCGAGCCCGCACGCCCGCGTGGGTTGCAGATCGCCATCGATGCCACCGACATCCCGGCCGTCGTGCCGTTCTGGCGGGCCGTCCTCGGCCACCGGCCGGTCGGCGGCACCCGGGACGACCTCACTGACGTCACCGAGCTCAGCGACCCCGACGGGCGCCTGCCCGGCGTGTGGTTCCAGCAGATGGACGCGCCGCGGCCGGGGAGGGGCCGTATCCACCTCGACGTGCACGTCCCGCACGAGCAGGCCGAGGCCCGGGTGGCTGCCGCCCTGGAGGCCGGCGGCCACGTCGTCAGCGACGTCTACTCGCCGTCGTGGTGGGTCCTCGCCGACGCCGAGGGCAACGAGGCGTGCGTGTGCACCTGGCGGGAGCACGACTGACACCGCTCGCCAGGCCGCGGGCGCTATCCAGAGGCACCGGCCGCCCGTCTGCCGCTCCGCCGACCAGCGTCCAGAACGCGGATCCATGCTCCACCATGTGAGACGTCCGGCGGGCGGGGTGACTCGCGGGTCCGGTGCGGCTATGGTGGTGGTATGCAGCACAAGCACCTCGTAGTACTTACCGGGCGCGCGGCCGCCCGCTGAACGACGGCTGCGCGCACCCCTCGAGACCCGCGAACCGGGACGAGGGGTTTTTTCATGCCCGCGAAGACTCGATACGGACCGACCACCACCAGGAGGCCCCGATGGCCAAGGCACCGCACCCGGCGCCGCCGCGTCCCGCCGCCCCAGCGGCGCCTGCCAGGGTGGCGCCGTCGGTAGCCGCCCCGCCCGCTCGCATCACCGAACCCTCGACGGGAGCGCGCAACATCGTGCGCTCGCTCGAGGAGCAGGGCGTCGACACCATCTTCGGCATGCCCGGTGGCGCGATCCTCCCGACCTACGACCCGCTGTTCGACTCCACCAAGCTGCGCCACATCCTGGTGCGCCACGAGCAGGGCGCGGGCCACGCCGCCACCGGCTATGCGGCCGCGACCGGCCGGGTCGGTGTCTGCCTGGCCACCTCGGGCCCGGGTGCGACGAACCTCGTCACCGCGCTCGCCGACGCCCACATGGACTCCGTGCCCGTCGTCGCCATCACCGGTCAGGTCGGTGCGGCGGCGATCGGCACCGACGCCTTCCAGGAGGCGGACATCGTCGGCGCCACCATGCCGGTGACCAAGCATTCCTTCCTCGTCACGGACGCCGACGAGATCCCCGCCCGCATCGCCGAGGCCTTCCACATCGCGTCCACGGGCCGGCCCGGACCGGTGCTCATCGACGTCGCGAAGTCGGCGCAGCAGGCGACGTCGGAGTTCGTGTGGCCGCCGGAGATGGACCTACCCGGCTACCACCCGGTGACCAAGCCGCACGCCCGGCAGATCCGTGAGGCCGCGCGCCTGCTGGCCACGGCACGCCGGCCGGTGCTCTACGTCGGCGGTGGAGCGATCCGCGCCAACGCGGCGCCCGAGCTGCTCGAGCTGGTGAACCTGTCCGGCGGCGCCGTCGTCACGACGCTGATGGCACGCGGAGTGGTTCCCGACTCGCACCCGCAGAACCTCGGCATGCCCGGAATGCACGGGACCGTCCCGGCCGTCGCCGCCCTGCAGATGGCCGACGTCGTCGTCGCACTCGGCGCGCGCTTCGACGACCGCGTGACCGGCCAGCTGAACAGCTTCGCGCCGAAGGCCACCATCGTCCACGCCGACATCGATCCGGCGGAGATCTCGAAGAACCGCACCGCCGACGTCCCGATCGTCGGCGACCTCCGCGAGGTCGTCACCGACATGGCGGTCGCGCTCAAGGCCGCGCACGCCCAGCACGGGCTGCCGGACCTCGAGGGCTGGTGGCACCAGCTCGACGAGCTGCGTACCACCTACCCGCTCGGCTGGACGCCGACCGAGGACGGGTTCATGGCGCCCCAGCACGTCATCTCCCGCCTCGGAGAGATCTCCGGGCCGGAGAGCGTCTACGTCGCCGGCGTGGGCCAGCACCAGATGTGGGCCGCCCAGTTCATCAGGTACGAGCATCCGCGGACGTGGCTCAACTCCGGCGGTCTGGGCACCATGGGCTACGCCGTCCCGGCTGCGATGGGTGCCAAGGTCGGACGCCCGGACACCACCGTCTGGGCGGTCGACGGCGACGGATGCTTCCAGATGACCAACCAGGAGCTGGCCACCTGTGCCCTGGAAGGCATCCCCATCAAGGTCGCCCTGATCAACAACTCCTCGCTCGGCATGGTGCGGCAGTGGCAGACCCTTTTCTACGAGGGCCGCTACGCCCACACCGACCTGCACACCGGTCAGCAGAGCCGGCAGATCCCGGACTTCGTGAAGCTCGCCGAGGCGTACGGCTGCGTCGGCCTGCGCTGCGAGTCGACGGCCGACGTCGATGACACGATCAAGAAGGCCATGGAGATCAACGACCGGCCCGTCGTCGTCGACTTCGTCGTCAGCCGGGACGCCATGGTCTGGCCGATGGTTGCGGCCGGGGTCAGCAACGACGACATCCAGTACGCCAAGGGCATCACCCCCGAGTGGGACCGCGATGAGTGACAGGCGAGCGACCGACCGATCCAGGAGCATCCGATGAGCACCAGGCACACCCTGTCCGTGCTGGTGGAGAACAAGCCGGGCGTGCTCACGCGCGTGTCCGCACTCTTCGCCCGGCGCGCCTTCAACATCCACTCGCTGGCCGTCGGGCCCACCGAGCACCCGGAGATCTCGCGCATCACCGTGGTCGTCGACGCGGCCGACCTGCCGCTCGAGCAGGTCACCAAGCAGCTGCACAAGCTCATCAACGTCCTCAAGATCGTCGACCTCGAACCCGAGGCCTCGGTCCAGCGAGAGCTGCTGCTCGTCAAGGTCCGTGCCGACGACGCCGCCCGCACGGCGGTCCTCCAGGTCGTCGAGCTCTTCCGGGCGCACGTCGTCGACGTCGCCCCGGACGCCGTGACGATCGAGGCGACCGGCTCGGAGGGCAAGATCAAGGCGCTGCTCGCGGCCCTCGAGCCGCACGGCATCCGCGAGATCGTCCAGTCCGGCGTCGTCGCCATCGCGCGTGGTTCGCGCTCCATGACGGACCGGGCACCCGATCGCGCCGTCCGACCCGCCTGACCACCCCGTGACCTGCCGTGCCGACCGGGCGGCACAACCCAACCGAAGGAGAACCACCGTGGCCGAGCTGTTCTACGACGACGACGCCGATCTGTCGCTCATCCAGTCCAAGAAGGTCGCCATCGTCGGCTACGGCAGCCAGGGGCACGCCCACGCCCTGAACCTGCGCGACTCGGGGGTCGAGGTCGTCGTCGGCCTGCGCGAGGGGTCTCCCTCGCGGGACAAGGCCGAGGAGCAGGGTCTGGCCGTGGCCACCGTGGCCGAGGCCGTCAAGGTGGCCGACATCGTCATGATCCTCGCCCCGGACCAGGTCCAGCGCGGCGTGTACTCCGAGGAGATCGAGCCCAACCTCAAGCCCGACGCCGCGCTGTTCTTCGCGCACGGCTTCAACATCCGCTTCGGCTACATCGCCCCGTCCGCCGGTCACGACGTGTGCATGGTCGCCCCCAAGGGCCCCGGCCACACCGTGCGCCGCGAGTTCGAGGCCGGCCGCGGCGTGCCCGTGATCGTCGCCGTCGAGCAGGACCCCTCAGGGCAGGCGTGGGACACCGCCCTGAGCTACGCCAAGGCCATCGGCGGGCTGCGTGCAGCAGGCATCCGGACGACGTTCACCGAGGAGACCGAGACCGACCTCTTCGGCGAGCAGACCGTCCTGTGCGGCGGCGTGACCCACCTGATCCAGAGCGGCTTCGACGTTCTCACCGAGGCCGGCTACCAGCCGGAGGTCGCCTACTTCGAGGTGCTGCACGAGATGAAGCTGATCGTCGACCTCATCTGGGAGG
Organism: Georgenia halophila; assembly: GCF_039541595.1. Classification (NCBI taxonomy): domain Bacteria; kingdom Bacillati; phylum Actinomycetota; class Actinomycetes; order Allobogoriellales; family Allobogoriellaceae; genus Georgenia; species Georgenia halophila. The sequence goes on from NZ_BAABGN010000013.1 coordinate 7,794, forward strand.
GCGGCATCTCCAAGATGCGCTGGTCGATCTCCGACACCGCCGAGTACGGCGACTACGTCTCCGGGCCGCGCGTCATCACACCCGACGTCAAGGAGCGCATGCAGGCGGTGCTGGCCGACATCCAGTCCGGCGCGTTCGCGGACCGGTTCATCAAGGACCAGGACGCCGGCGGACCCGAGTTCAACCAGCTGCGCGAGCAGGGCGAGCAGCACCCCATCGAGGGCACCGGCCGTGAGCTGCGCAAGCTGTTCGCATGGACCGAGTCCCGCGACGCCGACTACACCGAGGGAAGCGTCGCGCGATGACCAGCCACCCCCGGCCGTGAAGCGCGCTGACCCACCCGCCGAGAGCAGGCAGCCGCACCGAATGTGGGTGTTTAAGCACCAGCAATCGGTGGAGAAGCCTGCTCTCGGTGGCGGGGTGGGCCGGCGTCACTCCACTCGGGAACCGTCGGCGCCTCAGCTCAAGATGGGAATCTGCATCGGGTAGCGGTAGATCTCTCCGCGGCTGGCCCGCACGGCTCCGATGATGGAGAAGACTACCTGCAGGACGAACGCGGCGATCCAGAGCACGATAGCCACCGGGATCAGAATCACGGTGAACAAGCAGATCCACGCGGCGATGGTGGCTATCCATACCGTGAGGTTGAAGTTGAAAGCGCTCGCTGCGGCATTGCGGATCAGCGGGCCGCGGTCGCGGAAGATCAGCCAGATCGCGAGCGGGCCGACAAAGCTCAGCCAGCCGGCGGTCAGGACCATGGCGATGAGCGGGGACAGGTGTGCCAGCACCGCGATGGCCTGGTCGTCGCGACTCGACGGTGGCTGGTGGCGGTCGGCGGGCCCGCCCGGGGAGGGCTCCTGCCGGTAGGGTTCCGGCGGCTGGTTGCTCATGTGGCTCTCCTCGTGCTCTGTGAACCGCGGGACTCACCGCCGGTACCAGTCGCAGAGCCTCCCGCATTCCGGCGTCACTGTCGAGTGGTCGACGCGCGACCGGACGCGCCGACCTTGCTTGGACCGCATAATGAGATCGGCGTCCTGGTTCTTGGGACGATGGATAGGCTGGCGGGCATGACGCGGACCATTGACCTGGCACTCGTCCCGGGTGACGGAATCGGCCCCGAGGTCGTGGCCGAGGGCTTGAAGGTGCTCGACGCGGTGCTGGCCGGTTCCGGCGTCACCGTCAACCGGACCGAGCTCGAGCTCGGCGCGAAGCGGTGGCACGCCACGGGCGAGACGCTAACCGACGCCGACCTCGAGACGATTCGCGGGCACGACGCCATCCTCCTGGGCGCGATCGGCGATCCGACGGTCCCCTCCGGCGTTCTCGAGCGGGGCCTGCTCCTCAAGCTGCGCTTCGCGCTCGACCACTACGTGAACCTGCGCCCCTCGAAGCTGTTCCCCGGTGTGCCCACCCCGCTGGCCGATCCCGGCGAGGTCGACTTCGTCGTCGTCCGTGAGGGAACCGAGGGTCCGTACGTCGGCAACGGCGGCGCGATCCGCGTCGGTACGCCGGCCGAGGTCGCCAACGAGGTCTCCGTCAACACCGCGTTCGGCGTCGAGCGGGTCGTGCGCGACGCCTTCGCGCGGGCCCAGGCACGTCCGCGCAAGCAGCTCACCCTGGTGCACAAGCACAACGTCCTCGTGCACGCCGGCCACCTGTGGCGCCGCACCGTCGAGGCCGTCGGCGCGGAGTACCCCGAGGTGAGCGTCGACTACGCGCACGTCGACGCGGCGACGATCTACCTCGTCACCGACCCGGCGCGCTTCGACGTCATCGTCACGGACAACCTCTTCGGTGACATCATCACCGACCTCGCCGCCGCCATCAGCGGGGGCATCGGGCTCGCGGCGTCGGGGAACATCAATCCCGATCGCAGCGCGCCGTCCATGTTCGAGCCGGTGCACGGCTCGGCGCCGGACATCGCCGGCACCGGCACGGCCGACCCGACCGCCACGGTGCTGTCCGTCTCCCTCATGCTCGAGCACCTGGGGCTCACGGAGGAGGCGGCGCGCGTCTCGGCCGCCGTCGCCGAGGACATCGGCGAGCGCGACGGCACACCCCGCACGACGACGCAGATCGGGGACGCGCTGGCCGCGCGGCTGGGTGTTCGAGTAGCCGGCTGACGACGGGCCACCGGTCCGGCGAAGCCGCCGGAACCCGCTCGTCGGCACGGCGGGCGCCGCGGCGCCCGCGACCTGAACCGACGCCTGCGGCACGGAAGGACTGCCGTCGGCGCGGTGACGGCGATACCGTCCATGCAGCACGACGTCGTACCCGAGAAGGGTTTGCCCCATGAGCACCCGGCCCGACCTTCAGGTCCTCACCGGTCCGTCAGCCGCGGAGCTGCCGGCTGCGCGCGACCTGGCACCCCGCTTCCCTCTCACCGTGAACCCGTCGCCCGCCGACGAGGAAACCTACCGCGCCGTCATGGACCGGCTCTCCTTCGGCGTCGACTTCACCGACCACATGGCCCGCGCCACGTGGACCGTCGACGCGGGATGGCAGGGCCATCGCGTGGAGGCGTACGCGCCGCTGACGCTCTCGCCGGCCGCCGCGGTCCTGCACTACGCGCAGGAGGTCTTCGAAGGCCTCAAGGCCTACCGGCACGCCGACGGCTCGGTCTGGACCTTCCGGCCCGGCTTCAACGCCGCCCGGATGAACACCTCCGCCAACCGCCTGGCACTGCCCGAGCTGCCCGAGGAGGACTTCGTGGCCTCGCTCGCGGCACTGGTCGCCGCGGACGACCGCTGGGTCCCCAGCACGCCCGGGTCCAGCCTCTACCTGCGCCCGTTCATGTTCGCCACCGAGGCGTTCCTGGGCGTGCGGTCGGCGCACGAGGTCGAGTACCTGGCCATCGCCTCACCGGTGGGCCCGTACTTCGTGGAGGGCTTCCAGCCGGTCGGCATCTGGGTCTCCGAGGACCACCACCGCGCCGGCGCAGGCGGCATGGGAGCCGCCAAGACCGGCGGGAACTACGCCGCGTCCCTGCTGCCGCAGCAGCAGGCGGCCGAGAAGGGGTTCGCGCAGGTCTGCTTCCTCGACGCCGCGACGAACACCTACCTCGAGGAGCTCGGGGGCATGAACGTCGTCATCGTCGACGCCGACGGCACCGTGCGCACGCCGTCCCTGACCGGGACGATCCTCCAGGGTGGCACCCGCGGCGCGATCCTCGAGCTGCTGCGCGGCGCCGGCCGCGAGGTGCGTGAGGAGACCATCTACCTCGAGGAGCTGCGCCGGCAGATCCGCTCGGGACAGGTCGCCGAGATGTTCGCGTGCGGCACCGCCGCCGTCATCACCCCGATCGGGCGCCTCGCCGGCGCGGACTGGGACGTCGTCGTCGCCGACGGCGATCCGGGACCGGTCACGAGGGAGCTGTACACCGAGCTCACCGACATCCAGTACGGGCTGCGCCCCGACACCCACGACTGGATGTACCGCCTGCTCTGAGGCGGCGAGCTACTCGGCGGGCTTGCGCCACACCGAGACGTGGCTGGTGCTCTCGCCGGTGAAGGGGCTGCCGTCCCAGTCCGCCAGGCGCCGCTCGAGCTCCAGGCCCGCCATGCGCGCCATGAGGTCGCACTCCGACGGCCAGAGATAGCGGTGCTCAGACCTGCCGTGGTGGCCGTCCTCGGGCCAGTAGTGGAACGACGTCAGTCGTTGGGTCACCGGGTCCACCGTGTCGAAGCCGAGGTGCTTCTCCGAGACGTCGAACGGGGCGCTGAGCTGACCCGGCGGGAGGCGGCGCAGCGGCGGGATCCCCAGCTCGATGACGAACCGCCCGCCCGGTGCCAGATGGCGGGCGGCGTTCCGGAAGCACTCCACCTGCTCGTCCTGGGTCAGGAGGTTCGAGATCGTGTTGAAGACCAGGTAGACGAGGGAGAAGTCACCGGGCACCCGCGCGGTGGCCATGTCGCCGATGACGACCGGCAGCCGATCGGCGTCGACCTTCGTCCGCAGCTGGGCGGCCATCGACTCGGACAGCTCGATCCCGGCCACGGGCACGCCGCGCTCGGCGAGCGGGACGGCGACCCGCCCGGTCCCGACCGCCAGCTCGAGCGCCCGGCCCGAGCCGGCGAGGCGGGCGAGGAGCTCGACGGTCGGCCCGAGCACCTCGGGCGCGAACATCTCGGCCGACGTCTCGTCGTACCGGCGGGCGGTCTCCTCGCCCCACACCTGGCTGCTGGGCGCGTTGCTGGGTCGGTCATCTGTCACGTCGGCCCGGTTGCTGGGCCGGTCGCCGGCCTGGTTGCTGGTCACGACCGGCCAGGGTGCCCCTCCGCCGTCGTGCTGTCGACGTATTTCCGGCCCGCGCGGGCGCCTGGCGGGCGCCCGCGGACGAACGCACGCCGCCGGGGAACCGGACGCCGGCCCACCGCCGTCGGGATGTCCGATCGGCGGACCCATGGTCCGGGACGTGGACGATGTGGCATACTCGGCCTCGTGACGCAGTTCCGGCTCATTATCGGCTAGCGCATCGAGCACACCCGCTCGATGCGCAGACCTCCCGTAACCTCGGGGGGTCTTTTTGTTGCCGGGACCACCCACACCCGGCAGCGTCGCCGGCAGGAGGGTCCTGTCGACACCGATACTGGCACCACCCCGCCGGCGAGCCGGGCAGCGTCGCGAACCCGTCCCGAGGAGCACCCATGAGCACGACCGACACGCGAGCCAGCGCCGCCCAGGCCGACGGCGCAGCCGCCCGGGCGAGCACCGTCCAGGTCTACGACACGACCCTGCGTGACGGCGCCCAGCAGGAGGGGATGAACCTCTCGGTCGCGGACAAGCTGGCCATCGCCGCCCTGCTGGACGAGCTCGGCGTCGACTACGTCGAGGGCGGATGGCCCGGCGCCGTACCGAAGGACACCGAGTTCTTCGCGCGGGCCGCGAAGGAGCTCGACCTCAGCCACGCCCGGCTCGCCGCGTTCGGCTCCACCTGCCGTGCTGGCGCCCAGCCGGACGAGGACCCCCAGGTCCGGGCCCTGGTCGACTCCGAGGCCGGCGTGATCACGCTGGTCGCCAAGTCCGACATCCGCCACGTCGAGCGCGCCCTGCGAACCGACGGGCAGGAGAACCTGCGGATGATCTCGGCGACCGTGCGCCACCTCGTCGGCCTCGGCCGCGAGGTCGTCGTGGACGCCGAGCACTTCTTCGACGGCTACGGGTTCGACCCGGAGTACGCGTTGTCGTGCGTGCGGGCCGCCTTCGAGGCCGGCGCCGCCACCGTCGTCCTGTGCGACACCAACGGCGGGATGCTGCCCGACGTCGTCGCGCGGGTCGTGACGGACGTCCGCGCCCGGACCACCGGCCGGCTGGGCATGCACGCTCACAACGACTCCGGCTGCGCCGTCGCCAACACACTGGCCGCCGTGGCCGCCGGGGCGGGCCACGTGCAGGGCACGATCAATGGCTACGGCGAGCGCACCGGCAACGCCGACCTGGTCACCTGTGCGGCCAACCTCGAGCTCAAGCAGTCCGCGGTCACGCTGCCCGGCCTGGGGGACGCCAGCCGCATCGCGCACGCGGTCTCCGAGATCACCAACATCCCGCCGTACACCCGCCAGCCCTACGTCGGCTCCTCGGCATTCGCGCACAAGGCGGGGCTGCACGCCAGCGCCATCCGCGTGGACCCGGACCTGTACCAGCACATCGACCCCGTCACCGTCGGCAACGACATGCGGATGCTCATCTCCGAGATGGCCGGCCGGGCCTCGATCGAGCTCAAGGGCCGCGAGCTCGGCTTCGACCTCTCCGGGCAGGCGGACCTGCTCGCCCGGGTGACCAACCGGGTCAAGGCCGCCGAGGCGGATGGCTACACCTACGACGCCGCGGACGCCTCGTTCGAGCTGTTGCTGCGCTCCGAGCTCGACGGCGGTGGGCCGCACTTCTTCGACGTCGAGAGCTGGCGGGCGTTCGTCGAGCACCGGCCCAGCGGGAACGGCGCCGACACCATCGATGCGGAGGCGACGGTCAAGCTGCGCACCGGCCAGGGCCGCATGATCAGCACGGGCGAGGGCAACGGCCCCGTCAACGCGCTCGACCACGCCCTGCGCGGGGCGCTGGTCGGCACCTACCCGGAGATCGAGGACTTCGAGCTCATCGACTACCGCGTGCGCATCCTGGACTCTCAGCAGGGCACGGACGCCACCATCCGGGTGCTCATCGACACCTCCGACGGCGTCCAGAGGTGGTCCACCGTCGGCGTCGGCACCAACATCATCGAGGCCAGCTGGGAGGCCCTGACCGAGTCGATCACCTGGGGCCTGCTGCACCACGGCGTCGAGCCGCGCTGACCTGAGTCCGGTGCGAGGGTCATCGCGCCCGAGGGCCACTCCCCGCGGCGAGGGCGCCTGTTGCGCGTGTAGCCCTCGGCGCGCGGAGTAGCCCTCGCGCGGCCGCGGCGGGACCGCGCCGAGTCGTAGGCTGGTGGCGTGCACGGTGAGTACAAGGTTCCCGGTGGCAAGCTCGTCGTGGCCGACGTCGACGTCTCCGACGGCCGCCTGGCGCGCGTCAGCATCTCGGGCGACTTCTTCCTCGAGCCCGACACCGCTCTGGAGGACATCGACGCCGCGCTGACCGGCATGCCCGAGACGGCGACGGCGACCCAGCTCGCCCACGCGATCTCTGGTGCGCTCGACGGCGCGGCGATGGTGGGCTTCGGCCCCGAGGCCGTCGGCATCGCGGTGCGCCGGGCGCTCGGGCGCGCGACCGGCTGGGGCGACCACACCTTCGACGTCATCCACGGGGCACCGATCCACCCGGCCCTGAACGTCGCACTCGACCAGGTGATCCCCGAGGAGGTCGCCGCCGGGCGGCGCGGCCCCACGATGCGGATCTGGGAGTGGGACGCACCGCTGGTGGTGATCGGCTCCTTCCAGTCGGTCCGCAACGAGGTCGACCGGGAAGGCCTCGACCGCCACGGGATACTGGTGGTGCGCCGCCTCTCGGGCGGCGGGGCGATGTTCATGGAGCCCGGCAACTGCATCACCTACTCGCTCGTCGTGCCGGCCTCGCTCGTGGAGGGACTGACGTTCGAGCAGTCCTACGCCTTCCTCGACGACTGGGTGCTGGGGGCGCTCGAGGATGTCGGGGTGCGCGCGCGGTACGTGCCGCTCAACGACATCGCGTCCGAGCAGGGGAAGATCGGGGGAGCGGCACAGAAGCGGTTCGCCTCCGGCGTCGTCCTGCACCACGTGACGATGGCGTACGACATCGACGCCGACAAGATGCTCGACGTGCTGCGGGTCGGCCGCGAGAAGCTCTCGGACAAGGGCACCACCAGCGCCGACAAGCGTGTCGACCCGATGCGCTCGCAGACGGGCATGGCGCGCGAGGCGATCATCGAGGCGTTCCTCCAGCACTTCCGGAGCCGCTACCGTACGCGCGAGTCCGACTACACCGAGGCCGAGCTCGCCCGCGCGCAGGAGCTCATGGAGACGAAGTTCCTCTCCGAGGAGTGGGTCAACCGCGTCCCCTGACCCGCGCAGCTCCCGTCCCGCGGGACGCCACGTGTGCGAGCGGCAAATCGGATTGACGGCGCGGCGATGATGGCCGAGTGCGCGCGTTCGAGGAGCTGGTCGACGAGGCCGGGCGAGCGGACGTCTCCGGCTGGGACTTCAGCTGGTTGGACGGACGCGCCACCGAAGAGCGGCCGCCGTGGGGCTACGCCCGCCTCCTGTCCGAGCGCCTGCCTACGGTCGGGTCCGCGCTCGACGTCGACACCGGTGGCGGCGAGGTCCTGAACGAGGCGCCGGTCCTGCCGCCGCGGATGGTCGTCACCGAGAGCTGGCCGCCGAACGTCAGCAGGGCCCGCGACCTGCTGAGGCCGCGCGGCGTCGAGGTCGTCGAGGCGGCGGATCCGGTCTCCGCCGAGCCCTTCCCCCTTCCCGACGCCAGCTTCGAGCTGGTCACCAGCCGACACCCGGTCCGCCCGAACTGGTCCGAGATCGCTCGCGTCCTGATGCCCGGCGGGACGTACCTGGCCCAGCATGTGGGGCCGGGGTCCGCCTTCGAGCTGATCGAGTACTTCCTCGGGCCGCTGCCCGAGCAGCGCTCGGGCCGGGACCCGCAGCGCGAGGCCGGGGAAGCGGCCGCCGCAGGGCTAGAGATCGTCGATCTGCGCACCGCACGGCTGCACATGGAGTTCTTCGACATCGGCGCGGTCGTGTGGACGCTACGCAGGTGCGTCTGGTGGGTCCCGGACTTCACCGTCGACCGATACCGCGACACCCTCCGTGCGCTCGACGAGCAGATCCGGGCCGGCGGCTCGTTCGTCGCTCACTCGACGCGGCACCTCGTCGAGGCCCGCCGGACGCGGCCCGTCTCACCACGAACCGCTCCGAGGTGACCTTCCGGCACGGAACTGACATCTCGGCGAGTAGCTGACGTCTCGGCGCGTAGATGACGTCTCGCGACACGCCGTTCGTGCGCCGGCCCAGGAAGCGATATCTCTCCCGGCGCTGTCTGGGATGGCGCGGTCAGGCTCCCGGGCGGGCGCCGAAGACAGCCGTGCCGACGCGCACCATCGTCGCGCCCGCGGCCACCGCGATCTCGAGGTCGCTGCTCATGCCCATGCTCAGCTCCCGTGCCTCCGCGGTGCCCGGCGCGCCGGAGTCGAGGACGTCCGAGCGCAGCCCGGTGAGGACGTCGTACGAGGCTCGCACGAGCCGTTCCTCCGTGCTGTTCGCACCGATCGTCATCAGACCGCGCAGCCGCAGGCGCGGCAGCGCCCCGACGGCGGACGCCAGCTCGACCCCCTCGGCCGGGCCGACACCGGTCTTGGTCTTCTCACCCGAGGTGTTGACCTGGACCATGACGTCCAGCGGCTCGGGTTCCTCATCGCCGGCTCGGCGGGCCACCGCGGCGTCGAGCTTCTCGGCCAGCCGTAGGCTGTCGACCGTCTGGACGCAGCTGGACCAGCGCAGCACCTGGTTGATCTTGTTGGACTGCAGGTGCCCGATGAAGTGCATCTCGTGGGCCGGCACGTCCGCCTCGGACAGGACCGGTCCGGTGGCGGCCAGCTCTTGCGCGCGGTTGTGCCCGAGGAGGTCCGCGCCGACCTCCACCACCGCGCGCACCGTCTCGGGGGTCTGGGTCTTCACGGCGAGCAGGACACGCACCTCGTCGGGGTCCCGGTCGGCCGCACGCGCGGCCGCTGCCACCCGCCGGCGCACCGCAGCGAGGTTCCCGGCGAGACCCTGGTCCACGCTTCGACCCTACCGGCGCCTGGCCGCCTCGGTGGTGGCCTGCTCCCTGGTCGGCCGCTCACGGGCCGCCTCCGCCACGGCCGCTTCCTCACTGGCCGCATCCTCCGTGCTCGGCTGCTGCCTGGCTGGCTGCTGCGTGGCCGGCACCGCACCGTCGGAGGGGCTGGCGACCTTGCCGCCGTCGGTCTCCTGCGGGACCGCCGTGCGGCCCAGCGAGACGCCCACCGAGAGGGCACGGTGGTCCGACATCCCGAGGTTGCGCGAATGCCCCGGCTCGGTGGTGCGGACCTCGCCGTCGACGAGGATGTGGTCGAGCTGCTCGGTCGGCTCGGTGAGGGGGAATGTCGTCGCCGTCACGAGCGGTCGCAGGCCGCTGTGCCGGGACGGTTCGCCACCTGCCATGTTGAGGTCACCCATCAGCAGGAACGGACGCGGCATGCCCCGGGTCGCACGCATGATGTGGCGCAGCTGCGCGACGTTCCAGCCAGGGATGAACGTCAGGTGGGTCCCGACCACCGTCACCTGCCCCTCCGGGGTGTCCACCCGCGCGGCCAGTGCCGTGCGCGCCTCGTCCTTGACGAGCACCGGGCGCTTCCGGTCGGGAAACGTCACCGGCACCCGCTGCTGCGGGCTCGGCAGCGCCAGCACCTTCCACGAGGAGACCGGGAACCGGCTCAGCAGTGAGACGCCGTAAGCGGAGGACTCCGGTTGCTCGTCGCCGGTCGCGGCCGTCCACACGTCCGGCAGCCCGCTCATCGTGGCCACGAACCGGTGCTCATCAGCACCCATCGCCTCGGCCGCCACGTGGGTCAGGTCGGCCCCGTGCGAGCGCGGCTGGTCCCGGTCCACCTCCTGCAGGGCCAGGACGTCGGCGTCCAGCGACCGCACGGCGTCGGCCAACCGGTCGAGGTCGACCTGGCCGTCGCTGAGCGAGCGGCCGTGGAGGATGTTGAACGTCGCAATCCGCATGGGGCTCGATTGTGCCCCTCGTGGTGCGGCTGTGCCCGTCGTCGTGTACACACGCGGACATGGATGATCAGGACCGCGAGGACCTGCACGAGGCCATGCGCCTGGTGGGGGCGACCCTGGGCGACGCGGACATCCCGTTCGCGCTCGCGGGCGGGTTCGCCGCGTGGGTGCACGGCGCCCCACAGTCCGACCACGACGCGGACTTCGTCGTTCGCGAGCGAGACGCCGACGCCGCCCAGGAGGCGCTCCGGGCGAGCGTGCTCCGTGTCGAGGACCCCGCCGAGAACTGGCTCTTCAAGGCGTGGCACGGCGACGCGCTCGTCGACATCATCTTCCGGCTCGGCGGCGACCCCGTGGACGACCAGCTGCTCGAGCGCACCGACTCCTTCGACGTCTTCGGCGTCCCCATGTCAGTGCTGCGGGCCACCGACATCCTGTCCGAGAAGCTGCGGGTCCTGACCGAGCAGCGCTGCAACTTCTCCGACCTGCTGCCGGTCGCGCGGGCGCTGCGCGAGCAGGTCGACTGGTCGATGGTCCATGACAGAGTGGGCGACAACCCCTACGCCCTCGCGTTCCTGTTTCTCCTGGACCGGTTGGAGGTCATCGACGGCGGGCGCACCAGTGGCAGACTCGGGGCATGACCGAAGACCTGCACATCACCGGTGACGATGCCGCGGACGAGCTCCTCAGCGAGGACCCGCTCGCGCTGCTGATCGGCATGCTGCTCGACCAGCAGATCGCGATGGAGACCGCCTTCTCCGGACCGAAGAAGCTGGCCGACCGGCTCGGCGGCCTGGACGTGCGCCAGCTCGCCACCATGGACCCGGACAGGCTCACCGAGGTCTGCCGCACCCCGCCGGCCGTGCACCGGTACCCGGGCTCGATGGCCGGCCGCATCCAGGCGCTGTGCGCTGCGCTGGTCGAGGACTACGACGGCGACACGGCCGCGTTGTGGACGCGCGGCGACCCGGACGGTCGCGAGGTGCTGCGCCGCCTCAAGGCCCTTCCCGGGTTCGGGCCGCAGAAGGCCCAGATCTTCCTCGCGCTCCTGGGCAAGCAGCGTGGCCTGACGGCACCCGGCTGGCGCGAGGCGGCCGGCGCCTACGGCGAGGAGGGGGCGTACCGCTCCGTCGCGGACATCGTCGATCCGGGCTCGCTGACCAAGGTCCGCGAGACCAAGCGCGCCGCGAAGGCGGCGGCCAAGGCCGCCAAGGCCTGACGCCCCGCTCCACGCCCCTCATGGCCCCTCCCCAGGCACCGGCCGCACACCGCCCGACGGCGGACGTGCTCACCGTCATCGCCCTGGGCGGCGCCGTGGGCGCCCTGGCGCGGTACGGCCTAGCGCTCGCCCTGCCCCACGGCGCCGGGGCGTTCCCGTGGGCCACCTGGGTGACGAACGTCGTCGGCTGCCTGCTCGTCGGTGTCCTCATGGGCGCCATCGACGTCGCCGGACGGCCCCACCGGCTGCTCCGCCCGTTCCTCGGCGTCGGGCTGCTCGGCGGGTTCACCACCTTCTCCACCTACACGGTCGAGGTCCACGAGCTGCTCGACGCCGGAGCCCTGACGACGGCGTTCGCCTACCTCGCCGGCACCGTGCTGGCCGCGCTGGCCGCTGTCGCGGCGGGGTTGGCCCTGACCCGGTGGGCGACACGACCACGGAGGCAGACGTCATGACGGGCACTCGGACCGCACTGCGGCTGACTGTCTTCGTCGGGGAGGCCGACCAGTGGAAGCACCGGCCCGTCTACTCCGAGATCGTCCACCGCGCCCACGACTTCGGTCTGGCCGGCGCGGCCGTGTTCCGCGGCCTGGAGGGTTACGGCGCACTCAACCGCGTCCACACCAGCCGCATCCTCAGTCTCGGCGAGGACCTGCCCGTCGCCATCGTCATCGTCGACGAGCCGGCGAAGGTCCGCGATTTCCTCCCCCAGCTCGAGGGCCTGGTCACGGCCGGCTTGGCGACCGTCGACGAGGTTGAGGTGGTCCGGTCGTTCGGCAAGCGGCGCAGCGACGTGGACCCCGGCACCGGAACCGGCGGCACGGAAGCGGGCACCGGAACCGGCATCGACCCTGCCGCCACCGAGCAGGGCGGCTCGTGACGCCGATCCTCGTCGCGGTGGGCGCCGCCGTCGGTGCGCCGCTGCGCTATTGGACCGACCGCGCGATCCAGGGCCGCCTCGGCACGGCGTTCCCGTGGGGGACGCTCGGCGTCAACGTGGCGGGTTCCCTCCTGCTCGGCCTTCTCGTGGGTGGCGCCGCCGCGGGCGGGGTGGCCCCGGAGGTGCTGCACGGCGCGGGCGCCGGATTCTGCGGTGCACTGACCACCTACAGCACCTTCGGCTACGAGACGGTCCGGCTGACGGAGTCGGGGTCGTGGCTGTACGCCCTCGGCAACGTGCTGCTCAGCCTGGCGGCGGGCCTGCTGGCCGCCTGGGCCGGGCTGGGAGCGGCTGCACTGATCTGGTGACGGCGGGTCCGCCGTAGCCGAACGGACCGACTGCCCTCGATGCGACCCAGGTGCTGCCACATCGGGCACATAAGTAACAGGCGTCCCGAACGGTACGTCCGACTACGCCGACTCGATCCGGATGCCCAACGACCGCGCCATCGCCGGCAGCAGCTCGTAGGCGTCCGGCTCGCCGATGCTGGCACCGCGCAGCCCCTCGACGCCGCCGATGCCGCCGAGCCGGCACCCGGACAGGCGCACGCGCTCGCACCGCAGTCCGGACAGCTGAGCGCCGGTGAGGTCACAGTCCTGAAGCAGCACGTCGGTCAGTGACGCGCCCGTCAGGTCGGCCTCCCGCAGGTCGCAACCGCGCAGGACGACGTGCTGCCAGGTGGCGTCCTGCCAGCCGGTCAGGTTCGCCGCACCGCCCTCGATCCGCACGGACCGCAGGCGCGCACGCGTCAGCTGCCCGCCGACCAGCCGGACCTCCCGCAGCGAGCAACGGACCAGCGACAGTCCCGGGGCGCGCAGGTTCGCCAGGTCCGTGCCGTCGAGGCGGCAGTCGACCAGGACGGTGTGCTGCCAGGTCGCGCCGGCGGCACGCATCCGCTCGAGGGCAGAGGCCTCCACCTGCACCTCGTCGAGCTCCGCGCCGGACAGGACCGCTCCGCTGAGATCGACGCCGGTCAGGGTGCTGCCCGCGTCCAGGTCGGCGGGGGAGGAGGGCATCAGGTGCGCCGCGACGTCCGGCTCGGGCACCTTCGGTGCCGCCGGCGGCCCGCCCCGGCCAGCCGGCCTCACGAGCGCCCCACCGGTGCGACGAGAGCACCGGTCAGGGTGACCAAGTCCGCCGGAGCGAGCTCGACGTCGACGCCGCGCCGGCCGGCACTGACGAACACCGTCGGGTGCTCCATCGCGGAGACGGCGACGACGGTCGGCAGCGTGGTGCGCTGGCCGAGCGGCGAGATCCCGCCGACGACGTACCCGGTTGCCCGCTCCGCCGCGCCCGTATCGGCCATCTCGGCCCGCTTGCCGCCGACCGCGGCCGCGAGCGCCTTGAGGTCCAGCCGTCCCGCTACGGGCACGACGGCGACCGCGAGCGTGCCGTCGATGCTCGCCACGAGCGTCTTGAGGACCCGGGCGCGGTCGACGCCGAGCGCTGCCGCGGCCTCGGCGCCGTACTCGGCGGCCCTCGGGTCGTGGTCGTAGGGCCGCACGTCGTGGGGGACGCCGGCCTCGGCGAGCACCCGCAGGGCAGGGGTGCCCACCGTCGTGCTTCCGGAGCGTCCGCCCGCCTTCTGCTTCATGCGCTCAGCGTGTCCCGAGTGCGAGTGTGCGGACCACCGGTTTTCCGGCCTCGTCCGAGGCGTCCAGGTCGACCATCGCGGTCAGGCCCCAGTCGTGGTCGCCCTCCGGATCGTCGAAGGTCTGGCGCACCAGCCAGGTACGCGGGCGGAGCACGTCCTCCGGCACGCCGTCGGGAAGATCGGCCGCGCCGGGCTGCTCGGTGACGGTCACCAGCGACGCGGCCCGGGCCTCCGGGCCGAAGCCGATCCACTCGTACTCGCCCCAGTACGGATCCATCGCGGCCTCCCACCGGGCGGCGTCCCAGGCACCCGGTCCGCCGTCGGCGGGTGCGGCCTCCAGCCCGGCGAGGGCGTCGTACGCCTCCCGTGCCAGCAGCTCGACGCGGCGGAACACGGCGTTGCGCACGGCCACCCGGAAGGCGTGCCGGTTCCGGGTCAGCGACAGCTCGCCATCGGGTCCCTCGCCGAAGCGGCGCTCGGCGGCGGGCTCGGAGTCGGCCGGGTCCGGCGGCGCCGTCGCCCCCGCGGAGGCCGCCGCGCCGGCGGAAAGGGCCTCCCACTCGTCCAGCAGGGAGGAGTCGACGGCGCGCACGAGCTCACCCAGCCAGGTGATGATCGCCTCCACCTCCTCGGTGCGGGCCGCCGACGGGACCACCTGGCGCAGTGCGCGGTAGGTGTCGGTCAGGTAGCGCAGGACCACGCCCTCGGAGCGGGCCAGCTGATAGCGCGAGACGAGCTCGGAGAACGTCATCGCGTGCTCGACCATCTCGCGGACCACCGACTTGGGCTTGAGCTCGTAGTCGGAGACCCACGGGTTCGTCTGCCGGTAGGTGGCCAGCGCCGCCTCGAGGAGCTCGGCGAGCGGCCGCGGCCAGGTGACGTCCTCGAGCAGCGCCATGCGCTCCTCGTACTCGATGCCCTCGGCCTTCATGGCACCGATGGCTTCGCCGCGGGCTTCCCGGGCCTGCGCGTACAGCACCGGCCGCGGGTCCTCCTGCGTCGCCTCGACGATGGAGACGACGTCGAGCGCGAAGTCCGGGTCCTCGACGTCCAGCAGGTCGATCGCGGCCAGCGCGAACGGTGACAGCGGCGCGTTGAGGGCGAAGTCCCGCGGCAGGTCCACGGTGAGCCGGACGTACGGCTCGCCGGGGTGCTCGCGGCGCCACTGCGCCCCGCGGTGCTCGACGATCCCACCGCTGCGCAGCGAGCGGTAGATCTCGATCGCGCGGCGCAGGTGCGGGTTGCGGTCGCGCCGCGGGTCGTGGTTGTCGGTCACCAGCCGGTACATGGCGGCGACCGGGTCGCCCGGACGCGACAGGACGGCCAGGACCATGGTGTGGGTCACGCGGAACTGGCTGGTGAGGGGCTCGGGCGCGGCGTCGCGGAGCCGCAGATACGTCTTCTCGGTCCAGTTGACCGCACCGGCCGGCGGCTTCTTGCGGACGACCTTCTTGCGCTTCTTCTCGTCGTCGCCCGCCTTGGCCAGCGCCTTGGCGTTCTCGACCTCGTGCTCGGGTGCCTGCACGACCACCTCGCCCGTGGTGTCGAACCCGGCGCGGCCGGCCCGCCCGGCGACCTGGTGGAACTCCCGGGCGCTCAGGTGCCGCATCCGTTCGCCGTCGAACTTGGCCAGCGCGTTGAGCACCACCGTGCGGATCGGCACGTTGATCCCGACACCGAGGGTGTCGGTCCCGCACACGACGCCGAGCAGGCCGCCCTGGGTCAGCCGCTCGACCAGGCGCCGGTAGCGCGGCAGCATCCCGGCGTGGTGGACCCCGACGCCGTGGCGCAGCAGTCGCGAGAGCGTCTGCCCGAAGCCGGGGCCGAACCGGAAGTCGCCGAGGGCGTCGGAGATCCGGTCGCGCTGCTCGCGGGTCGCCACCTGCACCGAGGTCAGGGCCTGGGCCCGTTCGACGGCGTCCCGCTGGGCGAAGTGCACCACGTAGACCGGGGCGCGGTGGGTCTGGACGAGCTCGAGCACGAGGTCCTGGACCGGTTCGAGGGAGTAGGAGAAGGACAGCGGCACGGGTCGTTCCGCGTCGTCGACGACGGCGACCTCGATGCCGGTGCGGCGGCGCAGGTCGTCACGGAAGAAGGTGACGTCACCGAGCGTGGCGGACATCAGGAGGAACTGCGCGCGCGGCAGCTCGAGGAGCGGTACCTGCCAGGCCCAGCCGCGTTGGGGGTCCGCGTAGAAGTGGAACTCGTCCATGACGACGACGTCGGCGTCGGTGTCGGCGCCGTCCCGCAGCGCCTGGTTGGCGAGGATCTCCGCGGTGCAGCAGATGATCGGTGCGTCGGCGTTGATGGCGGTGTCACCGGTGACCATGCCGACGTTGTCGGACCCGAAGTGCTCGACGAGGTCGAAGAACTTCTCCGAGACCAGCGCCTTGAGCGGGGCGGTGTAGTAGCCGGTTCGGCCGGTCGCCAGCGCCGTGAACAGCGCCCCGACGGCGACGAGGGACTTGCCGGACCCGGTCGGCGTGGACAGGACGACGTGCGAGCCGGTGATCAGCTCGAGCACCGCCTCCTCCTGGTGCGGGTAGAGGCTCAGCCCGGACCCGGTGACCCACCGCTCGTAGGCGGCGTAGAGCGCGTCGGGGTCGTGGCTGTCGCCGGCGTCCTCGAGCTCGTCCAGGGCCAGGTTGAGGGTCGCGTCCGGCATCCGTCGATCCTCTCACCCGGGCGGTGCGGTCGGGGCGCCCGGTTCGGCGGTGACCGGTGCCTGTCGGCCGGCACACGGCAGGCCCCGGACGTATCCGGGGCCTGCCGACGAACCTGAACGCCGGGGATCGGGTACCGGCCGACGATCAGGTGGCGTCAGGTCGCATCAGGTGCAGGAGTCAGCTGCCGTTGCGGGCATCGCGCATCCGCTCCTTGGACTCCTGGGTGCGACCGGCGACGTCGTCCCGGGCCTGCTGGCCCTCGGACCTGACGCCCTCGGCGCCCGACCGGGCGGTGTCCTTGACCTCCTGGGCGCCGGAGGTGGCGGTCTCCCTGACGTCCTGCGTGGCCTGCTGCGCGGGCTCACGGAGGTGGTCCGCCGTCTCCTTGGCGGTGTCCTTGACCTCCTGGGTGGCACGCTGCACCTGGTCGCTGCCCTTCGCCTGCTGGACCATCTCCCGCTCCTTGCGTGAGGAGGGCACGAGCGAGGAGGCCAGCAGGCCGACGCCGAACGCGATCACGCCGGCGGCGAGCGGGTTGCCCTCGGCCTTGCGCCGCGCCCGCTGCGGGCTCTCCTTCGCCTTGTCGCCGGTCCCCGACATGGTCTCGGACAGGTTCTCCTTGGCGTCCTCGGCGGCGCCGAAGACCCTTTCCTTCGCACCTGTGGCGGCGTCCTTCACCTTCTCCGTCTGGCGCTCGGCCATCCGGCTCGGGCTGGACTTCTCGCCCAGTGCGTCGACGTCGTCGCTGAGCTCGGCACGAGTTCGTTCGATGTCTGCGCGGATCTGGTCCGGGTCGTTCGTCGTCATGATGACTCCTGTCCTTTGAGAGCGTCCGGGATCTTCTTGACGGTCTCGGCCGTCTGCGGCATGCCCTTCCGGGCGCGCTGGGTCTCCTTCTTGCCTCGGGCGGCCAGGACGGCGGCGACGATCCCCCAGATGACGGCCACGATCAGAGCCGACCACCCGAGTGCCGGCTCGTCACCTCCGTCACCGATCCACGCGCCGATCGCCCACCACAGGGCCAGCGACAGGAAGAGCAGCAGGAAGTGGGCTGCCCAGGCGGCGCCCCCGAACATCCCGGCGCCCTTGCCCACCTCCTTGGCGGACTGCGTGGTCTCGGCCTTGGCGAGGGCGATCTCCTGCCGGATCAGCGTGGAGAGGTCGCGGCTGATCTCGGAGAACAGCTCGCCCACGGAGGCCTCGGAGACATCACGCTGTGCGGGTTTGTCGCTCTGCGACCGCTGCGTCTGCTCGCTCATCGAACCTCACCCGAACGGTTCGGATCGGTGGTGGAGCCGGGCGTGCTCGACGCGCCGGCCGTGGCCGTGCCGGCGGTGGTCCCGCCGACGCCGCTCTGGTCGCCGGTGGGCGTGCCGTAAGGCGCGTACTCGGTCGTCGACCCGCCGGCGTAGCGACCCTCGCCGCCCTGGCCCGGCTGAGTGCTCCTGTCCGCAGGGGTCCCGGCGTGGCGTCCCTCCCCGGACTCCTCGGACGACGCGTCCTTCAGGCTCCGGGTTGTTCGGCCGACCAGGAGCCCCAGCGCCGCCGCACCGAGGAGGAACGTTCCCGGGTGCCGCCGGGCGTAGGTGGTGACCTCGTCGAGCACGTCGGCGGGCTCACGCTGGTCCAGCCAGTCACCCACCTGGTCCGCGTACGAGGCCGCACGACGGACGCACTCGCTCGCCACGCCCTGCTGCGAGCTGTTCTCCGCCATGCTGCCCATCTCGCTCGAGAAGTCATGCAGGCCGCCGGCGAGCCGGTGCTGCTGGGACCCCGCCTGCTCGGTGATCTCGCGCCGACCCTGGTCGTAGAGATCGCGTGCCTGGGTCTTGGCCTCCTCGGCTGTCTCCCGGGTGCGGTCCTTGGCGACCTCCGCGGTCTGTGTCGCTTCCTGCTTGGCCGTGTCGCCCACCTGAC
The DNA here is from genome assembly GCF_039541595.1 of Georgenia halophila. NCBI lineage: Bacteria > Bacillati > Actinomycetota > Actinomycetes > Allobogoriellales > Allobogoriellaceae > Georgenia > Georgenia halophila. Next base: position 26,302 of record NZ_BAABGN010000013.1, read on the forward strand.
GGGCGTCGTCACGGGCGGTGTTCGCTACGCCGGTGGCCTCCTGCTTGGCGGCGTCCCGGGTGTCCGGAGGCTGCTGGGCGCCGCTGGACCCGGCACCGGGGGGAGGCGGTGGGTTGGCGCCTGCCGGCGGGGCCGCTCCGGGCGTTGCGGACGTCCCGTCCTGCGGACGGCTGAAACGTTCAGTCATCGTGCGTCCTTTCGCTTCCGGTTCGTCGGCGAGGCATCGGCTCGCCCTGCCTGAATCGGTACTGAAGCGCTAGTGAAACACACCGCTTCTCGCAGCGCGCGTGCGGTTGGCGCGTCGCGGCGCCGGTCTGTCGCGCGCCGGCGAAGCGGTTCTGCATCGATCCTGACGCGAAGTGAACCTGGGCGGTGACAAAGCTGCAGGCCGTAGGCCACCGCGGATCCTCGACTGTGCTCCGCAGCGCGAGCAGACGTGGGCGCTTCCGTCCGGATCCTCAGTGAGCGGACGCGGGCGCGGGTCCGGTCGTGGAGCCCACCAGGGCGGTGAGCAGCCGTTCGATCGGTCCACGGCCGAGGAACCGTCGCCACAGCCACGCGAAGGCCAGCGCGATCACGATGAACCAGACGAGCACGGCGTTCGACTCCGGGTACCAGACGATGTCGTTGCCCATGATCGCGATGGCGACGATCTGGACCGAGTAGACGGTCAGGCTCATCGCACCTGCCGCCGCCGCGGGGGAGAGCACGGCGGAGACCACGCGGCCGGCTGCGCCGGGCCGGGTGAACAGCAGGAGCAGCCCTGTCACGGCCAGCGACGTGCCGCAGCTCCCCACGACCTCGACCGGGCTGTACTCGTGCGGGCCGCCGCTGATCAGCCGGTGCAGGTACGGCGACGCTTCGGAGACGCCGGCGTCCAGCAGCAGGCGTGAGCTGCCCCAGGCAACGGTGGCGAGGGTGGCACCGACGGCCACCATGCCGGCCTGGAAGCGGGCCGAGGTCAGGTCGGAACGGCCGACCGCGAGCCCGAGCAGCACATAGGCGGAGAAGATCAGCGCCGCGTAGTGGCCGGTCGCGAAGACGTCCATCGGGATCTCCACCGGGTCCGCCAGACCGGTGAGCTCACCGACGTAGCTGCGGTCCCCGGGGCTCAGGGGCGTAGTGAGCAGGAAGATCACGACGGGGGAGACGAACGCGGCGGTACCGGCACCGAGCAGGATCCAGCGGCGGGCGGCGGCCAGGAACGGCAGGGCGAGGACGAACATCACCGCGTACGCGGGCAGGATCACGAGCACCGGCGTCCCGAGCGCGACCAGCACGAGGCCGAGGATCAGCAGCAGGCCGGCGCGGTAGAAGATCTTCAGGCGTGCCCGGGCCAGCACGAGCCCGGTCGGCGGGTCCCGCCGGCCGGTCGACAGGGCGAGGGAGACGCCGGCGAGGAACGCGAACAGGGCGGCCGAGCGGCCGTCGGCGATCATGTGCCATCCCGGGTCGGCGCCGCCGTCGGCGGTGTCGGCACCCAGATGTGCGACGAACATGCCCAGGATCGCCAGCCCCCGGGCGACATCGATCCCGGTCAGCCGCCGGGACGCCTGGTCGGACGGCTGCGGCTCACGCGGTCCACCGGCCGCGTACCCGCCCGACGTCGGCACCCCGGCTGCGTCGACCGGGGCGCCGTGCGGCGGGTTGCCGGGCTGCGGCGAGGACGTCACGCACCGAGACTACGGCGTGGCGGGGCGCGTGCGGCGGGAGAGCAGCCGCCCGAGCAGGCCGACGGCGAGCACGCCGAGCCCGGTCAGCACGGAGACGGTCGGCAGGGTAACCACGAGCACCAGGCAGCCGATCACGCCGAGGACCTGCACCCAGCGCGGGTAGCGGCGCTCGTTCGGCCGCTGCGTCAGTGCGGAGACGTTGGCGATCGCGTAGTAGAGCAGCACGCCGACCGAGGAGAAGCCGATGATCTCGCGCAGGTCGGCCACCAGCACGGCCACCACCACGACGGCCGCGACCGCCGACTCGGTGCGGTGCGGCACGCCGAACCGGGGGTGCACGGCGGCCAGGTATCGGGGGAGGTCCCGCTCGCGGGCCATCGCCAGCGACGTGCGCCCGACGCCGGCGAGCATCGCGAGCAGCGCGCCCAGGCACGCGGCCGCGGCGCCGACGCGCACGACGGGACCCGCCCACGCCCATGTGCCGGCGGCCACGGCGTCGGCCACCGGCGCATCCGACGCCGCGAGGCCGTCCGGCCCCAGCACCGACAGCAGCGTGGCCGCCACCGCCACGTACAGCACGGCCACGGCCAGCAGCGTCGCGACGATGGCGAGCGGGATCGTCCTGGCCGGGTCGCGTACCTCCTCGCCGAGGGTGGCGATGCGCGCGTAGCCGGCGAACGCGAAGAAGATGAGACCGGCCGCCTGCAGCACCCCGAGCGCGGTGACCGGCGGCTCGAGGGTCAGGACGGCCGTGCCGGACCGCGCGGCGGGCGTACCGCCGCCGAGCAGCGCCGCGGCCAGCGCGACGAGGAGCCCGAGGACGACCACGGCCAGGATCGCGCGCGCCAGGCCGGCGGTCCGGGTGACCCCTCGCCGGCTCACCAGCGTCAGGGCCACCACGGCGGCCGCGGCGACCGGGCGCTGCCACGCCTCCGGCACCGTGTAGGCGGCGAACGTCGTGGCCATGGCCGCGCAGGAGGCGGTCTTGCCGATGACGAAGCACCAGCCGGCCGCGAACCCCCACCAGTGCCCGAGCTGCTTCCGGCCGTAGACGTACGTCCCGCCCGACGTCGGGTGCACGGCGGCCAGCTGTGCCGAGGAGGTGGCGTTGCACAGGGCGACGACGACCGCGAGCCCCAGGCCCGCGAGGAGCCAGGTCCCGGCGGCCTTGGCGGCGGGGGCGAAGACCGCGAACACGCCGGCGCCGATCATCGCGGAGGCGCCGATGACGACGGCGTCGGTCAGCCCGAGCCGCCGGGCGAGGGGCGCGTTGGTCACGGCGCGCAGGCTATCGGTGCCTGGTGAACATCCCGGTGCGGGTCGGGCGGTGGTGGATCTTCCCGCCGGCCGACGTGCCGGCCGCCGGGGAGACGTTCACCAGCGGTGGGCGACGTCGACGACCATGCGTGAGTAGTCGCCGGGGCCGTCCAGGACGAACACCCGGAACGGCAGCCGCGCACGGACACCGAGCCCGATGGTGGTCTGGCCCTCGAAGGTGCCGGCCGAGGCGAGCTGGCGGAACGTGCGGTAGCCGGTCACGTCTGTCAGCTCACGCGGATTCGCAGGGCGGTACGTCGCGCGCCCGGAGTCGTCGTAGGCAGGCGCGCGGACGACGACGGCGAGCTGCGCACCGCCGCGGAGCGGCACGACCGTGCCGGCTCCGTCGGTCCGGACCGCGCTCACGTAGCGCACGTCGTAACCGCGGACATCACCGAGGACGTCCACGACCATCCGGTCGAAGCAGGTGTGCCGACCGGTTCGGACGTTCTCGACGGTCGCGGCGGATTGGGCCGAGGCGCTCTCGCGCAGCGAGCCCCAGTGGATGCCGCAGTACGGCGTGGCCTGTGCCGCGGCGGCGGTGGGGCCCACCAGGGCGAGCCCGAGCAACAGCATGAGGACCGAACGGAAGAGACGCTTCATCGCATGCTCCGTCTTCAGGGACCGTCCCCCCTGTGCGGGCGACCTTACCCCGGTCCCTGACCTTCGGCGGTCGTGCACGGGAGCGAATTGGTAACGATCGCCCAGCCCTGCTAGCACTGCCGCGCGCGCCGGGCGATGGCCGGAAAATATGCAGAACTTGCCGTGCGCAACCGCAAGTTCGGCACTTTTTGGGGCGATCTGGCGCCGATCAGTCCGCGTGCAGCAGGAGGCCGGTGACCTCCAGCAGGCGCGTCCGCAGCGGCGCCGCACGCTCGGCGAAGGCGCGTTGCTGCGCGACGTACTCCGCCCGGCCGGCCGTGGTCTCGATGGCGACCGGCTCGTGGCCGAGCTCGCGGAAGTCGTACGGGGACGCACGCATGTCCAGGACGCGGATGTCGCGGGCCAGCTCGAAGCAGTCGAGCATCAGCTCGCCCGGGCAGGCGGGTCCGAGGAGGTTTCCGGCCTTGAGCAGGTCCATGTTGGCGTGGAGGCAGCCCGGCTGCTCGAGGTCCGGCTGCGTCGCCCGGGTCGGCTGCGTGCGGTTGAGCGGCCGTGCCGGCTCGGTGAAGAAGCGGAACGCGTCGAAGTGCGAGCAGCGCACCGGGTGGGACTCGACCACCGCGTCCGTGCGCTCCTGTCCGAGCCGCAGCGGTAGCTCGTGCCGGTGCTCGCGCTGCCGGTAGACCATCGCCCACTCGTGCAGCCCCAGGCACCCGAGGTGCGCCGGCCGCTCGGCGGTGCGGCGGAGCAGGTCGTCCAGCCAGCGCACGCCGGCGTCCCGGTCGGCGAGGTAGGCGGGCAGGTCCAGCGTCACCCCGCCGTCGGGCGTGCGGGTGTGCCAGCGCCAGCCGGCCCGGACGGCGAGCTCCTGGCGGACTGCGGTGTCGCCGTCGTCGCTCAGGACGACGCCGGCGCCGGGGTGCCAGCGAGCGAGCTTGCCAGGCCGGATCGGGTAGTACTCGAAGAGGAAGTCCTCCACCGGGTCCTTCTCGCCACGGGATCGCCGCTCGCGCCGCGCGGCCGTGAGCGCGTCGGCCCGCTCGGCATGGGCAGCGGCGCGCTCCAGCCACTCGGTGGGTGCGAGCATGCGGGTCGTGATCGTGACGGTCACCGGACCAGGGTAGGAGGGCTGGGCTCCACCGGGCGCGCCCACGGTCGTCGGGTGCGACCCGTTGGCGTGCATCCGGCAGGCGATTCCTGCGGGATCACCACCACTGGCTGGGCTCCCGGCCAGTTCTGCGGGCCGAGAGGGTCACCGGATCGTGGTCCCAGACGGTTCGGCAACGGGACGGGCCCCGGCCGGCGGACGGCTGGGTCGTGCGGCTGACGCTCAGCCGACGGGTCGATCGGTGGCCGCGAGGCTGCCGAGCAGCGCCAGGGACCGCTCTGTGTCGCTGCCTGGTCCCGCCTCGTAGACGAGGAGCTGCTGACCGCGCGATCCGTTGACCGTGAACGTGTGGTACCGGAGGTCGAGCACACCGACCTCGGGGTGGTGGAATCGTTTCGAGTCCTCGGTCTTGCCCTGGACGCGGCTCTGACCCCACAAGCGGCCGAAGACCCTGCTCGCGGCACTCAGCTCGTCGACGAGGTCACGTACCTGCTCCTCCGGAAGCGTCGCGGTCGTGTGCCGCAGGTGCGCGACCGTCGACTCGGCGGCCCGGTGCCAGTCGTCGTAGAACGCGGGAGCGTCGGGATCGAGAAACACCGCGCGAGCGAGGTTGTCGGCATGGCGCAGCGGCGCGAACAGTGCGGCGCCGAGCTCGTTGCGTGCCAGGACGTCCAGCAGGGGCGAGAGCACGAAGGCGGGCTGGTCGCTCCACCGGTCGAGCAGGCCGGTCAGGTGCGGTGCGACGTGATGGACCGTACGAGTCGGCGGCGGGACGAGCCCGGCGAGCAGGAACAGATGGTCTCGCTCGTCCCCGTGCAGGTCGAACGCGCGCCCGAGGGAATCGACGACCTGAGCCGACGGGTGGTCCTCCCGGCCTTGCTCCAGGCGCGTGTAGTAGTCGACGCTCACACCGGCGAGGACCGCCACCTCCTCGCGGCGCAACCCTGTCACGCGGCGCGGGCCGCCCAAGGGCAGTCCCACCCGCTCCGGACCGGTGCGACCACGGAGGGCACGGAGGTGGTCGGCGAGGGACATGCCAGCAGCGTAGGCCTGGGCACTCCGGTGTGCCTGGCCCTGGCACACCCAGGTAGGCGGCGGCCTGGGTCGGCAGGCTCGCCGCCTCGAGGCTGGAGCGACCGACCTCGAAAGGAACACCATGAACGAGCAAGACGGCCAGAACAAGATCGTCCTCATCACCGGCGCCTCGAGCGGGATCGGGCGTGCGACGGCCGAGCGCCTCGCGGCCGACGGCCACACGGTGGTGCTGGGAGCCCGCCGCACCGACCGCCTGGCCGACGTGGTCTCGGCGATCGGGCGGGCCGGCGGTCGGGCGTCGGCGCGACGCCTCGACGTGACGGACGCCCAAGACGTGCAGGCCTTCGTCGACGCCGCCGTCGCCGAGCACGGACGGGTGGACGTGCTCGTCAACAACGCCGGCATCATGCCGCTCTCCCCGCTCGCGGAGCGTCACGTGGAGGAGTGGGACCGGATGATCGACGTGAACGTGCGCGGGCTGCTGCACGGCATCGCGGCAACGGTGCCGGTCATGCGGGACCAGGGCGGCGGGCACGTCGTCACCGTTGCCTCGATCGGCGCGCACGAGGTGTCGCCGACGGCGAGCGTGTACTGCGCGACGAAGTTCGCCGCGTGGGCGGTCACCGAAGGGCTCCGACTGGAGAGCGACCCCTCGCTGCGGGTGACGACGGTCAGCCCCGGCGTCGTCGAGTCCGAGCTCGCGGACTCGATCACCCACGACGAGACCCGCTCCGTGATGGCTGCCTACCGGGCGCACACCATCGCGCCGGAAGCGATCGCCCGGGCGATCTCCTACGCGATCGCCGAGCCGGCCGACGTCGACGTCAACGAGGTGATCGTCCGCCCGGCCGCACAGCGGTGACACCGTCGTGGGCTGCGCCGTCCGCGCCGAGACGGCCGGGCGGCGCACCACCGGGCTGGCTAGGGTGGCGAGCATGCGCATCGCACGTTTCATCACCGGCGAGAACCCGCAGTACGGCATCCTCGACGAGGAGGCGGAGGACCTCATCGCCCTGCGCGGCGACCCCATCTACGGCGGCCTCGACACCACGGGCCAGCGTGTGCCGCTGGACGAGGTGCGTCTCCTCTCGCCGGTGATCCCGCGCTCGAAGGTGATCGGTATCGGCCGCAACTACGCCGAGCACGCCACCGAGCTCGGGAACGAGGTGCCGGAGGAGCCCTTGGTGTTCCTCAAGCCGAACACCTCCGTCGTCGGCCCGGACGACCCGATCGTCCTGCCCGCCTGGACGAACGAGGTCCATCACGAGGCCGAGCTCGCCGTCGTCATCTCGCGGCTGTGCAAGTTCGTGCCCGCCGAGAAGGCCGACGACGTGATCTTCGGCTACACCGCCGCCAACGACGTCACCGCGCGGGACGTCCAGGCCACGGACGGCCAGTGGACGCGTGCCAAGGGTTTCGACACCTCCTGCCCGATCGGCCCGTACCTGGCCCTCGACCTCGACATCTCCGACCTGGCGGTGCGCGCCCGGGTCGACGGCGAGCTCCGCCAGGACGGGCGCACCTCCCAGCTCGTCCGGTCCGTGCCCGAGCTGGTCGCCTACGTCTCCTCGATCTTCACCCTGCTGCCCGGTGACGTGATCCTGACCGGCACGCCCGCCGGCGTCGGCCCGATCGACGTCGGCCAGCGGGTCGAGATCGAGGTCGAGGGCATCGGGTCGTTCTCCAACCCGGTGCTCCGGCGCGACTGACCCGCGCCGTAGACTTGCCCGCGATCATGAGCGACAACCCCGGCGCCGCGACCGCCGCCCCCACGACCGCGAGCGACTCCGCCGGCCCCGCCGTGCGCGTGCGCTTCTGCCCCTCGCCGACCGGCACCCCGCACGTCGGCCTCATCCGCACCGCGCTGTACAACTGGGCGCACGCCCGGCACACCGGCGGCAGGTTCGTCTTCCGCATCGAGGACACGGACACCGCCCGGGACTCGGAGGAGAGCTACCGCGAGCTGCTGGACGCGCTGGACTGGCTCGGGCTCGACTGGGACGAGGGAGTCGAGGTCGGCGGGCCGCACGGACCCTACCGCCAGTCCGAGCGCATGGACATCTACCGCCAGGTCGCCGACAAGCTCCTCGCGGGCGGCTACGCGTACGAGTCCTTCTCCACTCCGGAGGAGGTCGAGGCACGTCACCGCGCCGCCGGGCGTGACCCGAAGCTCGGCTACGACGGCTACGACCGCGACCTCACCGACGAGCAGAAGGCCGCCTTCCGCGACGAGGGGCGCGAGCCGGTGCTGCGCGTGCGCATGCCGGACGAGGACGTGAGCTTCACCGACCTCGTGCGCGGAGAGGTGAGCTTCAGGGCCGGCTCCATCCCGGACTTCGTCATCGTCCGCGGCAACGGGCAGCCGCTCTACACGCTGACCAACCCGGTCGACGACGCACTGATGGGCATCACGCACGTCCTGCGCGGCGAGGACCTGCTCTCCTCCACCCCCCGCCAGATCGCGCTCTACCGGGCGCTGCTGGAGATCGGTATCGCCCAGGTGGTGCCGGTGTTCGCGCACCTGCCGATGGTGCTGGGGGAGGGCAGCAAGAAGCTGTCCAAGCGCGCTCCGGAGTCGAATCTCTTCATCCACCGCGAGCGGGGCTTCACGCCGGAGGGACTGCTCAACTACCTCGCGCTGCTGGGCTGGGGCATCTCGCCGGACAATGACATCTTCACCAAGGAGGAGATGGTCGCGGCCTTCGATGTCGCGGACGTCAACCCCAACCCGGCCCGCTTCGACCTCAAGAAGGCCGAGGCCATCAACGGGGCCCACGTGCGCCTCCTCGCGCCGGAGGACTTCCGCGCGCGGCTGGTTCCGTACCTGCACGCCGCGGACGTGGTCTCGACGCCGAGCTGGGGCGACCTGGGGAAGCCGGACCAGGAGATCCTGGAAAAGGCCGCGCCGCTCGTCCAGGAGCGGATGACGCTGCTCGGCGAGGCGCCGGGCATGCTCGGGTTCCTCTTCGCCACCGACGACCAGCTCGTCCTCGAGGAGGATGCAGTCGCCGCCCTGCGACCCGAGGCGGCCGACGTCCTCGACGCGGCGCTCGCGGTGCTCGAGCCGATGGACGAGTTCACCACCGAGTCCGTCGAGAGCGCACTGCGGGCCGCCATCGTCGAGGGCATGGGCATCAAGCCGCGGCACGCCTTCACACCGCTCCGGGTGGCCGTGACCGGCCGTCGGGTCTCGCCGCCGCTGTTCGAGTCGATGGAGATTCTCGGCGCCGAGTCCGCGATCGCTCGGCTGCGCGCCTTGCGAGCACGGCTCGCCGAGTCGGCCTGAGGTCCCCGACGGCGGGACGGTGCCGGCCCGCCGGTATGGCTCGCCGGTACGCGGCTACGGCTGGCGGGGGCTTCCTGCCGACAACCCGGTCGCCGTCGTGCCGTGCAGCGTGACGCCGTCGACGAACCTGGACCACACGGCCTCGTCGATCCCGCCCGTCGGGCAGATGTGGACGATGCCGACGAGCACCCCGTCGTCCGCCGAGGCCCGCAGCATCAGCCGCACGTCCAGCTCCTGCGGGCCCGAGGCGGCCGTGAAGGACACCTCCGTGGCGGCGAGCGGGCCGGCGCCGGTCGAGATGGTGCCGCGCTGCCGGTCGGCCTCGCCGGTCGCCCCGAGCGAGGACATCACGTTCTCGATTGCGGTGCGGGTATAGGCGGCGTCGTCGGCCACCTGGTCGGGGAGGCGCTCGTGACCGAGCTGCAGGACGCAGCCCGCATCCGGGTTCTTCAGCTCCACGACCGTCTCGGCAGGCGGTTCGTCCGAGAGCGAGTACCCGTCGACCTGCGGGTAGTCCCACGCGATCGTCGGACGGGTCGTCGCTTCCTCGGCCCGCTCGGTGTCGGACGCCACAGTGCCGGGCCTGGTGCTGATCGGCTCGTCCGGCGTGCTGTCCGTGCACCCGCCGAGCAGGATCGCGCCCGCGAAGGAGCCGGACGCCAGCAACCACGCGGCGCGACGTGACCTGGCAGGGCGTGGCATGTGCGGCGGGTTCTCCGGCGTCCGGGGAGGTGACGACGGTGAACCTACCCGATCACCGCGCTCGGCCCGGCATCCGGCCGCTCGGCCGGGTGCTGGCGGACGCGGGTCCGTGAGAACTGTCACGACAGGGCGCATCGGCTTGGTGCGGACCGCCCCCTCGGGTATCTTCTTCGTCGGTACAACCCCCGCCCCGCACCTGCGGAGTCACGGAGGTTTTACCCCCATGGGGTATGGTGTAATCGGCAGCACGACTGATTCTGGTTCAGTTAGTCTAGGTTCGAGTCCTGGTACCCCAGCGGTTTGAGCAGGCCTGCGACGTCGGGTAGGCTCAACCAGGCAAAATTGCCAAGAGGGCCCCGTCGTCTAGCGGCCTAGGACACCGCCCTCTCAAGGCGGCGGCGCCGGTTCGAATCCGGTCGGGGCTACACGATAAGCGCCTCTCACCTGCGGAAACGTCGGTGGGAGGCGTTTTTTCGTCTCACCGGACGGCCGGCCTCACGGGACGGCCGGCTCCGGGCGGTGCACTCCACGAGGCCGGTAGACGAGCGCGTCGCTCACCCCCGCCAGGTCGGCCAGGAGCCAGACGACCGCCAGCCACATCTCCGTGCCCTGCAGGCCGGGAACGCCCGACGGCGAGCCCGCCGCGCTCCGGCCGGGCCGGAAGGCGAATCCCCGGTCGGTCCAGTGCTCGAGCGCGTCGCGCAGCAGGCGTTCGGCCAGCGCGACGCACTCCTGCCGGCGGTACCCCGTTCCCTGCGTCAACCAGAGCGGGTGGGCGATGTCGAGGATGTTGCACGCGTTCTGCTGCTGAGGCGCCGTCACCCGAGGGTCGCGCGCGTGCCTCAGCACCGTGTCGATCACCCGTTCCGGGTACGGGACCGGGAGGCCGAGCTGGGCGAACGTGCCCCGGGACGCCCGGTAGAAGCCGTTGACGAGCTGGACGAGACCGTCGTCGGGCCGAGAGCGGCCCCACATGCCCGTCTGCGGGTCGGCGTGCGTGAGCAACCAACCGAGCAAAGTCTCGCCGACTCCGGAGTCGTCGGGCACACCGAGCGTGGCGTTCCAGTGCAGGGCCGTGCCGAGGACGTCGACCCAGTGCCCGGCGCCCCAGGCGTTCGTCTCCCACGGTTGTGCCTCGAGGCCGGCGAGGACGCCGGCCGCGTCCGCCTCGGCGACCACCCGTACGGGGTGCCGGAAGGCACTGCCGAGGAGGTCGAGGGCATAGCCGACGCACAGCACGTGGTAGGCGGCGTCCGGGTCGAAGAGCACGGGAGCGGGCCGGCGCTGACCGTCTCCGGGCGCGAGCGGACCGACCATGCCCGTCTCGGCGTCCTGCCAGCCGCGCAACCGGAGGAGCTGGTCCCGCGCGGGCAGCTGGTCCGGCGCCCGTGCGAGCAGCAGGTCGGCGATCTCGACCGCGTCGCACTGCGCCCGGACGGTGGGTGGCTCGCCCGGCCGGTCCACGAACAGGCCACCGTCGCCGAGGTCGGGAGCGCCGACAGAGTCGGGATCGGCGTCGAAGCACCGGTCGAGGATCTCCTCGGCTCGCCCGCGCGCGTCGTCGGCGAAGGCACCGACCGCCGTCGCGAGATCGTCGGTGGGCGACGCAGGCCCCGTCGGCACGGCTGACGCTGACGGCGCCGTCGCGGCGAGCTCCGGCACGCGCCACTTCAGGACCCTGGCGGGATTCCCGCCGACGACGGCACCGCCGGGCACGTCCCTGGTCACCACCGCACCCGCGGCGACGACCGACCTGTCACCGACCGTCACGCCGTCGAGCACGACGGCGTTGGAGCCGATCCACACGTCGTGACCGATGCGGATGCCGCGCACGCTGAGTGGCTGGCGATGGACCTCGGCCGCCGGGTCCGTGATCGTGTGGTTGAAGGCGAGCACGGACGTGTGCGCCCCGATCCGCACGGCGTCTCCGAGTGCGACGTCACCGCGCACGACCGAGTAGGCGTTCACGGTGCAGTCCCGGCCGGCGCGCAGGGAGCCCGTGAGGTATGCGCCCGCGGCCACGTAGCTTCGCGGTCCGACGGAGAGCTCCTCGTTCTGCACGGACGCCAGCTCCGAGAAGAAGCAGCGCTCGGCGATCTCGTATCCCCGGCGAGTCAGCCTGCGCTGGAGCTCGAGCTGGTGTGCGCGCTCGTCGTCGGTGGCCTCGTTCCAGAAGGCCCAGGGCGAGTAGTCGAAATGGTTGTCGTTCACGGGGACGATCCTTCCGCACCGGACGTCATCAACGCGTCACCCGGGCGGCTCTCCGGTGGCCGGCGGGGTGGTGGTCGGCGTCGTGGCGGCTGGTCGATCCCGTCAACGGCACGCATCGTCCCGGTCTGACGACGGTACATCCCGCAACCGACCGACAGTGTTGTGCTTGGTCAGGCCGTGTACCTCGAGCATCCGCAACTGCCCTCTTCACCGTCGCCCGTGGCGCGTTGCCGGCGGGTGCTGGGGTCCTTCACCGTGCGCGGTCCCGCACGAACAGGACAAAAGCGTTCAACTCCGAGCGATATCGGCTGTCGGCACGCCTGGCCCAAGGCGTGCCGACAGGTCTGGCCAGCAGGCCCGCCGGCGGAGGCGCGCTCAGGCCTTCGGTGCTCTGGAGCTTCTGGACGCCCCGGACTTCCCGTCAGCAGCAGTCGCAGCGGTTGCTTCCGTTGCGCCGCACGACTCGCGGACGGTGAGCTGGGGCAGCAGCTGGACGTGGCGAGGGGCTCCGGGCTGGTCGGGAGAGCCGACCCGGCCGGCCATCAGCCGCAGCGACTCGCGGCCCAGCTCGCGCCGGGGCGGTGTCACCGCGGTGAGCGGCACGGCGGCGTGCTCGGCGATCACGTCGTCGTAGGAGATGACGGCCAGATCCTCGGGGACGCGCAAGCCCCGCAGGTGCGCGATCTCCACGATCTGGGTGGCGTGAAAGTCCGAGTGGGCGAGGACCGCGTGGATCCGGCGCTCGAGGCAGCTCTCGATCAGCTCATCGACCGCCCGGCCGAGGGCCGCCGTGTCCTCCTCGTCCTCCGTGCCGTTCGGCAGGATCGCCACCGGACCCGGCTCGAGTCCCAGGTGGTCGACGGCCTCCTCGTAGCCGGCACGGACCCAGCGTGCCGTGGGCGTCCCGTCGAAGATGGCCAACGCGATGCGTCGGTGGCCGAGCCGGACGAAATGGTCGACCGCGAGCAGGGCACCGTGCATGTGGTCGGTGCGGACGCTGTCGAGCTCACGCACGAGCCGGCTGTCGTCGACGCGGCGTTCCATCAGCACGACCGGGACGGGGATGGACTCGAGCCATGCCGCCAGGTCGTCCGGTTGGTCACGATCGATCGTCGGCGTGAGTACGAGCCCCTCGGCGCCGAGCGCGAGCAGCCGTTCCACCCGGGCCCGTTCCACGTCCGGCCGGTAGTTCGAGAACCCGAGCACCAGTCGCGTGCGTAGTCGCGGTGCGACTGCCTCCATGCCGGCCAGCACCTCGGGGTAGTAGAAGGTCGCCGACGGGACCACTACGCCGATCAGGGTCCGGGCGGCGCTCGGCTTGCTGGTGGCGCTGCGCACCGGGAGGGCGCCGCCGTGGACCTGCGCGAGCAGACCCTTCGCGTCGAGCTCCGAGATGTCGCGGCGGACCGTGACCTGGGAGACGCCGAGGTCGTCGGCGACAGCGCTGGCTCGGATGCTCCCGTGCAGCTCGAGCTGGCGGAGCAGGTACTCATGTCGTGCGCGGGGCAGCATGACGGCCCTCCCGGACCTCGTTGGCGGGCGCTGACGCGGTGCAGCCTAGCGAAATTTGATCGGACAAGTCGTTTTGTGTCCGCTTTGACCGTTCGGGCTTCGTCACCGGCCCACAATGACCGCGTGACAGATCAGCGCAGCGATGCCGCCACCGCAGCACCGCCCAGAGCCGGACGTAGCGGATCGTCGACGAGGCCTCGTGCGGTTCTCGCCATGCGGCCCGCGCAGCTTCGCGAGTCCCTGTTCGGGCCGGCGTCCCTGGAACGACTCGGCGGTGTCGCCGATCTCGACGGGCACGTCGTGACGGACCTGGACGACCCCGCTTCCCGTGCTGCGCTGGCCGACGCCGAGCTGCTCATCACCGGCTGGGGCTCACCCCGGATCGATGCGTCCGTCCTCGAGGCCGCGCCGGGCCTGCGAGTGGTGATCCACAGCGCGGGGACGGTGAAGGGCCTGGTGGACCCGGTCGTGTGGGAGCGAGGCGTGCGCGTGTCGAGCGCTGCCGCGGCGAACGCGCAGCCCGTCGCGGAGTACACGGTCGCGATGATCACCCTCGCCGGCAAGCGCGTCCTCCAGGCGGCCGCGGAGCTGCGCCACCAACAGGGCAGCAACGGCTGGCAGCTTCGCCAGGACGTGGGCAACTACGGCAGGACCGTCGGCATCGTCGGCGCGTCCCGCACCGGCAGGCGGGTCATGGACATGCTGGCTCCGTACGACGTCGACATCGCCGTCTACGACCCGTTCCTCTCGGACGCGGAGGCGGCCAGGTGGGGCGCGCGGGTCACCTCGCTGGTCGAGCTCGCCGCCCGCTGCGACATCGTCTCGCTGCACGCGCCCGCGCTGGCGTCGACGAGACACATGTTCGGCGCGACCGAGCTGGCCGCCATGCGCGACGGGGCGACCTTGATCAACACGGCGCGTGGCTCGCTCGTCGACCACGACGCGCTGCTCGCGCAGCTCGACCGGCGGCCGCTGTACGCAATCCTCGACGTGACCGAGCCCGAACCGCTCGCGGCCGGGCATCCGCTCTACGACCATCCCCGGGCATTCCTGACGCCGCACATTGCGGGTTCGCTCGGCAACGAGCTGCAACGGCTCGGGGACAGCGTGCTGAACGAGGCCGAACGCTATGCCGGCGGTCTTCCGCTCAGGCACGAGGTCAGGCTCGCCGACCTGCCGACCATGGCGTAGCCGGAGTGGGAGGACTCAGCCCTCGTCCGTGCGCTTGAGGAACTCGGTGAGCCGGTTGGCCGCGGCGACCACGGCGGCGCCGTGCATCCGGCCCGGCTGACGTCCCATCCGCTCGACCGGCCCCGAGACCGAGACCGCGGCCAGCACCCGGCCGGAAGGCCCGCGCACGGGCGCGGAGATCGAGGCGACGCCGGGCTCACGCTCGCCCACGGACTGCGCCCATCCGCGGCGGCGGACCGCCGAGAGCATCGTCGCGGTGAAGCTCGCGCCGTGCAGCCCGCGGTGCAGGCGGTCGGGCTCTTCCCAGGCCAGCAGGATCTGCGCGGCGGAGCCGGCCGCCATCGTCAGCGTCGCTCCCACCGGGATGGAGTCCCGCAGGCCCACCTGGCGCTCGGAGGCGGCCACGCAGATGCGCTGGTCCCCCTGACGGCGGTAGAGCTGCGCGCTCTCGTTCGTGTGGTCGCGCAGCGCCTGCAGCACGGGCCCGGCGGCGCTCAGCAGGCGGTCCTCGCCGGCCGCCGAGGCCAGCTCCGCCAGCCGCGGGCCGAGGATGAACCGGCCCTGCATGTCCCGAGCCACCAGGCGGTGGTGCTCCAGCGCCACGGCGAGCCGGTGCGCCGTCGGGCGAGCAAGGTGCGTGGCGCTCACGAGCTGGGCGAGGGTGGCGGGCCCCGCTTCCAGAGCGCCGAGAACTGTCGCGGCCTTGTCAAGGACGCCGACTCCGCTAGAGTTGTCCATGAGGCGATATTGTCATCTCAGCCAATGAGATGCAAGCGAGACAGACGAGCGAGTACGGACGAGCAGGAGGCCGGCCCCGGAGGCCGAGCCGAGGAGAGAGTAAGTCAGATGAGCGGAACGCTGGCCGAGAAGGTCTGGAACGCGCACGTCGTGCGCAAGGGCAGCGACGGCGCTCCGGACCTGCTGTACATCGACCTGCACCTGGTGCACGAGGTCACGAGCCCACAGGCCTTCGAGGGGCTGCGTCTGGCGGGGCGGACGGTTCGCCGCCCGGACCTGACGATCGCCACCGAGGACCACAACACCCCCACGCTGGACATCGACCGCCCCATCGCGGACCCGACCAGCCGGACCCAGATCCAGACCCTGCGCACGAACGCCGAGGAGTTCGGCATCCGGCTCCACTCCCTGGGTGACGCCGACCAGGGCATCGTCCACGTCGTCGGTCCGCAGCTCGGACTGACGATGCCGGGCCTGACGGTGGTGTGCGGCGACTCCCACACCTCTACCCACGGCGCCTTCGGTGCGCTCGCGTTCGGCATCGGCACCTCCGAGGTCGAGCACGTGCTCGCCACCCAGACGCTGCCGGTGACGCCGTTCAAGACGATGGCGATCAACGTCGACGGCGCCCTGAAGGAGGGCACCACCGCCAAGGACATCATCCTGGCGGTCATCGCCAAGATCGGAACCGGCGGCGGCCAGGGCTACGTGCTGGAGTATCGCGGCGAAGCCATCCGGAGCCTGTCGATGGAGGCGCGGATGACCATCTGCAACATGTCCATCGAGGCCGGTGCGCGCGCGGGCATGATCGCCCCGGACGAGACCACGTTCGCCTACCTCGAGGGCCGCCCGCACGCGCCCGAGGGTGCGGACTTCGGCGCCGCCGTCGAGTACTGGAAGACCCTGCGCAGCGACGAGGACGCCGTCTTCGACACCGAGGTCCACCTGGACGCGAACGACCTCGAGCCGTTCGTCACCTGGGGCACCAACCCCGGTCAGGGCCTGCCGCTCTCGGGCCGCGTGCCCGACCCCGTCGACATCGCCGACGAGTCCGCCCGCAAGGCCGCCGAGCGTGCCCTGGAGTACATGGCGCTCACCCCCGGCACCCCGCTGCGGGAGATCGCGGTCGACACCGTGTTCATCGGGTCGTGCACCAACGGCCGGATCGAGGACCTGCGCGCCGTCGCCGAGATCATCGAGGGCCGGAAGAAGCACGACGACGTCACCGTCCTCGTCGTGCCCGGCTCGGCGCGCGTCCGCCTCCAGGCCGAGGCCGAGGGCCTGGACCGGATCTTCCTCGACTTCGGCGCCGAGTGGCGCAACGCCGGCTGCTCCATGTGCCTCGGCATGAACCCCGACCAGCTCAAGCCGGGGGAACGGGCCGCCTCGACGTCGAACCGCAACTTCGAGGGCCGGCAGGGCAAGGGTGGACGCACCCACCTCGTGTCCCCGCTCGTCGCCGCGGCGACGGCGGTGCGCGGCACCCTGTCCGCCCCGTCCGACCTGGAGCCGGCGCGCGAGCCGGCTCTCGCCTGAAGCGCCGAGGAGAACCGTCGTGGAGAAGTTCACCCAGCACACCGGCGTCGGTGTCCCGCTGCGCCGCAGCAACGTCGACACCGACCAGATCATCCCGGCCGTCTACCTCAAGCGGGTCACCCGCACCGGGTTCGAGGACGCGCTGTTCGCCGCCTGGCGCGGCGACGAGGACTTCGTCCTCAACCAGTCCGCGTACTCGGGCGGCTCCGTCCTGGTCGCCGGCTCCGACTTCGGCACCGGGTCCTCCCGCGAGCACGCCGTGTGGGCACTGAAGGACTACGGCTTCAAGGTGGTGCTCTCGCCGAAGTTCGCGGACATCTTCCGCAGCAACGCCGGCAAGCAGGGCCTCGTGGCCGGAGCCATCAGCCAGGAGGACGCCGAGATGCTGTGGAAGGTGCTGGAGACGTCCCCCGGCACGGAGGTGACCGTCGACCTCGAGCAGCGCACCGTCGTCGCGGGGGACGTGCACTGCACGTTCGACATCGACGACTACACCCGCTGGCGTCTCATCGAGGGCTTCGACGACATCGGCCTGACGCTGCAGAGCGCGGACGATATCGCCGCGTACGAGGCCACGCGGTCGAGCTGGCGGCCGAAGACCCTGCCGGCCAAGCATCTGGCGCCCGTGAACATCATGGCCGCCCGTCCGGTCGGGGTCGACGGTGAAGGGCTGCCCGCGAACGCGGACGCACCCCTGAGCTGACCGCAGCGGCGACTCGTCGTCGTCCCTGACCAGCCGGGACGCGTGGCCGGCGGCGGCCGTGTCCGAGGCGACACGTGCACCTGCCCAGGCTGCCGAGCCGGCGACCGTATCCTGGCCGGGCGCGGACCCGGCCGGGTCCGCGACCAGACGCCCCGGCACCGGCCGGGCGGGTGAGGTGTGTATGGACGGGCTGCTGACGGTCGAGGGTGGCACGCCGCTGAGCGGCGAGATCACCGTACGAGGAGCCAAGAACTTCGTCTCCAAGGCGATGGTCGCCTCCCTCCTGGGGCAGACGCCGTCGCGGCTGTCGAACGTCCCGGTCATCCGGGACGTCGACGTGGTCGCCGATCTGCTGCGGCTGCACGGGGTGACGGTCGACCACGACACCGAGGCCGGTGTGCTGCACCTCGACCCGAGCGAGGTCGAGTCCGCGCACGTGGCCGACATCGACGCCTACGCGGGGTCCTCGCGTATCCCGATCCTCTTCTGCGGACCGCTGCTGCACCGCCTGGGCGAGGCCTTCATCCCCGACCTGGGCGGCTGCCGCATCGGCGACCGGCCGATCGACTACCACCTCGACATCCTGCGCAGCTTCGGTGCCGTTGTGGACAAGGGCAGCCAGGGGATCCAGATCTCCGCCCCGCGCGGCCTGCGCGGCACCGTGATCGAGCTGCCGTACCCCTCCGTCGGCGCGACCGAGCAGACCCTGCTCACCGCCGTGCGCGCCAAGGGTCTGACCGAGCTGCGCAACGCCGCCATCGAGCCCGAGATCACCGATCTCATCGCCGTCCTGCAGAAGATGGGCGCGCTCATCTCCGTCGACACGGACCGCGTCATCCGCATCGAGGGCGTCGACCACCTCGTGGGGTTCCGGCACACCGCGCTCTCGGACCGCATCGAGGCCGGCTCCTGGGCATCGGCCGCGCTGGCCACCCGGGGCGACATCTTCGTGCGCGGCGCCTCCCAGCCCGACATGATGACGTTCCTCAACACCTTCCGGAAGGTCGGCGGCGCCTTCGACATCCGCGACGACGGCATCCGGTTCTGGCACCCGGGCGGCAACCTCGACGCGATCGTCCTCGAGACCGACGTGCACCCCGGCTTCATGACGGACTGGCAGCAGCCGCTCGTCGTCGCCCTCACCCAGGCGAACGGTCTGTCGATCGTGCACGAGACGGTCTACGAGAACAGGTTCGGCTTCACCGATCCGCTGCGGGGCATGGGCGCCAAGATCCAGATCTACCGCGACTGCCTGGGCGGGCTGTCCTGCCGGTTCGGGCGCCGCAACTTCTTCCACTCCGCCGTCGTCTCCGGCCCGACGCCGCTGCAGGCCGCCGACATCGAGGTGCCGGACCTGCGCGGCGGCTTCTCCCACCTCATCGCGGCGCTCGCGGGTGAGGGCACGTCACGCGTGCGCGGCATCAGCATCATCAACCGGGGCTACGAGAACTTCCTCGGCAAGCTCGAGGCGCTCGACGCGCGGGCGTCGATGGTGGCCATCGCCTGAGCTCGACCGGCGCGATCGGACGCCCGGTCCGCCTCCGACGCTTCCGCGGAAGCGTCCGGCGCCAAAAGTCACGTGCGCCCCGTTGACGGGCGGACCACACTGGTGGCCATGAACGTCGCAGAGCTCCTCATCGAGTCCTACTCCCGCGTCCCGGACGAGGCGGCCCGTGTCCTCGACGGCCTCGACGAGAGCGCACTGACCTACCGGCCCGACGCCGAGGCGAACTCGATCGCCTGGCTGATCTGGCACCTCGCCCGCGGCCAGGACGCCCAGGTGGCCGACGTCGCCGGCACCGAGCAGGCGTGGACGGCGGACGGCTGGGCGGCCCGCATGGGGCTGCCGTTCGACGCGTCCGAGACCGGGTTCGGCCAGACCAGCGCCCAGGTCGCCCAGATCCGGGTCGGTGCGGAGGATCTGCTCGGCTATCTCGACGACGTGCACCACCGTTCGATCGAGTTCCTCGCCACCCTCGCCGAGGAGGACCTCGACCGCGTCGTCGACGACGCCTGGGACCCGCCCGTCACTCTCGGCGTGCGGCTCGTCAGCATCGTCGGTGACGACCTGCAGCACCTCGGCCAGGCCGCGTACGTGCGCGGCCTGATCGAGCGGATGTGACCGAAGCCCAGCACGGCGGCCGGGAGCGTCCGCCACCGGGAGCGGTGCGTCGGGAGTGGCCGGTCGAGGTTCTCCTCGCGGGCGCCCTCGCCGTCGTCCTCCTGCCCAGCTCGCTGGCGACCGCCCCGGGGACGAACGGCGCGTGGTGGCCGGTCACGACGGCCGCGCTCGTCGTCGCCCACCTCAGCGTGCTGCTGCGGCGCCACCCTGCGGGGCTCGCGCTGTGCTCGGCGGCGATGGCGGTGCTGGTCGCCGTCCCCGGGCTGGGGCCCGTCTCGTCCGAGACCGGCTCGTTCGGCCCGTTCCCGGCCATCCTGCTGCCCAGCTCGCTGGTCTTCCTGGTGGTGCTGTACTCCGTCGCCGCGCACGCGCCGCGCCCCTGGCCGACCGTCGGGCTGGTCCTCGGGCTGTCCGGGGCGGTGCTCACCGCGGTCCGGCTCTGGTTCTCCCCGGTGTGGCCGGCTCCCGGTCTCGGCGGCTTCGACCCGACGACGCTGGTCGCCCGCAGCGCCGTGC
The DNA here is from genome assembly GCF_039541595.1 of Georgenia halophila. Classification (NCBI taxonomy): domain Bacteria; kingdom Bacillati; phylum Actinomycetota; class Actinomycetes; order Allobogoriellales; family Allobogoriellaceae; genus Georgenia; species Georgenia halophila. Next base: position 46,555 of record NZ_BAABGN010000013.1, read on the forward strand.
TCGGCGTGCTGGCCGCCCTCGTGCTGGCTGCATGGGCGCTCGGGCGGTACCGCAGCGTCCGGGTCGCGTACCTGGCGCAGCTCGAGGACCGGGCGGTGCGCGCCGAGGCCGACCGGGAGCGGCACGCCGCCCGGGTCGCCGCCGAGGAACGCACCCGCATCGCCCGGGAGATGCACGACGTCGTGGCGCACGCGCTCGCGGTCATCGTCCGCCAGGCCGAGGGCGGCCGGCTCGCCGGCGAGCGGGAGCCCGCCGTCGCGCTGAGCACCCTGGACACCGTGGCCCGAACCGGTCGGGAGGCGCTCGACGACACTCGCTCCGTCCTCGGCCGGCTGCGCGGCGACGGCGCCGACGGTGAGGCTCAGCGTGGCGCCGAGGACGTGCCGGTCCTGGTGGCGGGGGTCGAGGAGGCCGGCCTGCCCGTCCACCTCGAGATCGCCGGGACACCCGCGGGGCTCTCACGGACCGCGTCGCTGGCGGTCTACCGCGTGGTGCAGGAGTCGCTGACGAACGTGGTCAAGCACGCCGGGACCGGCGCGCGGGCCGAGGTCCGTATCGCCTACGCCCGCGGCGGCGCCGACGTCGCCGTCCGGGACTTCGGTGGTGCGGCCGAAGACGTTTCGTCGACCGGTGCCGCCGGGCACGGGCTGCTCGGCATGCGCGAGCGGGTCACCCTCGAAGGCGGGAACCTGGCCACCGGTCCGGCCGACGACGGACAGCCAGGTTTCGTCGTGCGCGCGTCGATACCCTCGGGTGCCGACCGACGCCGGCGGAACGAGCAGGAGGACGACTCATGATTCGAGTGGGTCTGGTCGACGACCAGGAGCTGGTCCGCACCGGGCTCGCCATGGTCGTCGACTCCCAGGAGGACATGCGGGTGATCGGGCAGGCCGCGGACGGTGCGGCCGCGCTCGACCTCGTCGCCACCACACCCTGCGACGTGGTCCTCATGGACGTGCGCATGCCGGGCCTGGACGGCGTGAGCGCCACCCGCCGGATCCTCGAGCGCCACCCCGACGGGCCGCGGGTCATCGTGCTGACCACCTACGACCTCGACGACTACGCCTACGCCGCGCTCAAGGCGGGTGCCGGCGGCTTCCTGCTGAAGGACGCCCCGGCCGCCGAGGTCCTCGCGGCGATCCGGGCCGTGCGCGACGGCGACGCCGTCCTGGCACCCTCGACCACCCGGCGGCTCGTGGAGCGGGTCGTGGAGGACCTGCCCGGCCCACGGGCCGGACCGGACCCGTTCGCCCGGCTCACCGAGCGGGAGCGTGAAGTCCTGCTCGAGGTGGCCACCGGCGCCTCGAACGCGGAGATCGCCCAGCGGCTCTACCTCTCCGAGGCGACCGTCAAGACCCACGTCGGTCGGCTGCTCGGCAAGCTCGGGCTGCGCGACCGGGTCCAGGCGGTGGTGCTCGCCTACGAGAGCGGGCTGGTGCGGCCGGGCCGCTGATCCGTGTCCTCGTCGATGCGGCGCAGCACGTACGCCAGCGTCGCCGCGCCCAGCGCCACGCCCCACAGCGGCCAGAACATCTCGGGCAGCCAGCCCGCGACGTCGTCCATCCCGACGGGGAAGAAGTCGGCGAGTCGACCGTCGATGGCCACCCGGACGAACATCAACCCGGCCGACGTCACCGCGGCGGCCACGGCGCCCGCGGGTACGACGGCGAGCGCCACCGGCACCCGCCGACCACCGACACCGGGGGCCCAGCGGGGGAAGACCGCGCCCCACGGCCGGGTGAGCCCCCACGTGAGGAACGCGCCGAGGACCCCGCCGGTCGCCAGAACCGCGCCGATGCCGGCGATCTGCCGGACGTCCTCGAAGGTCTCCTGGGTGAGGCCGAGCGGGATGCCGAGCGCCCAGGCGTACCGCGTGACGGCGTAACCGAGCGGCACTGCCATGGCGATCCACGTCACCCAGTTACCCCACCGCGCCACCGACTCCGGTCGCGTCCACCCCGGTCGGCCGGTGCTCCGGTAGGCCGCCGTCAGCCTGGCGGCTCCGACGCCGGCCCACGCCACCCCGGCGGCGGTCAGGATCAGCAGGTTCGCCATTCCCCAGTTCATGACCTCGGCGCCCTCCGGCAGCTGCCCGGTGACGGCCAGAACGAGGACCATCGGCGCGTAGCCGAGGCTCTGCAGGACGCGGGAGTCGGGGATGGCGACGGCGAGCACCAGACCGAGCGCGACGGCGACCGTCCCCACGATCCTGTCCGTGCGTGCTGAGCGGTGCCGGCGAGAGATGAACACGGTGAGCACCACGCCGGCGGCTGCCAGCACCGTGAGCGTCGCGGCGCCCGCCGTCGGGCCGAGCATGCCGAGCAGGTTGAGCACCGCCGCCTGGTCGACGGCCGGGTCGGCCGGGTTGCCGCGTGCGCCGGCGAGCCAGCCGATACCGAGGACGAGGTAGACCAAGGACCAGCCGGCAGCGACGGCACGGGCGAGGACCACCCATCGAGAGCGGACCGCGACGCGCTCGGTGGTGGGGCGGGTCATGGCGGCTGATGACGACATGGCAGGCACTCCTGGGTTCCGGACTGCCCGGCGTGGTGCCGGGATCGCGTCCAGCGTCCGGCGAGGCCGGGCTGCCGGTCATCGCCCGCGAGTCGACATCACGTACGCCTCGAGGATGACCCTGGCGGATCTCGGTCACCGGTGCGTGGCCGCCGGTGCACGCGCGCCGGCACGGTCCGCGATCGCGGCAGCAACGTACGCCGCGTCGCGCCCGACGCCGGGCAGCACCATCGAGGAGAACGCGTACTGGTAGGACAGCCCGCAGAAGAACAGTCCCGGGGCGTCCGCCACCACTCCGCGGTACTCCCGCGGCCAGCCGTCCGCGCCGATGATCGGCAGCTCGATCCAGTCGAAGTCCTGCTCGTAACCGGTGCACCACAGGACGTTCGCGACGTCGAGGACGCGTCCGTCGTCGAGCCGGGGCAGCCCGCCCGAGACACCGCTCACCCGCCCGGTGATCCGCTCCACCCCGCGCTCGGCGAGGTGCTTGCGCTTGACCCGCAGCATCGGGGCGCCGTGGTGGCGCACCTTGGGCAGCTCCTTGCGGCCCATCGGGGTGCGCCGGGTCAGCACGTGCTTCCACGCGAAGACGATGACCGGGAGCGCAATCCTGAGGGCCGGGGAGTCCCAGGAGAGCGGGAGCTGCCCGCGGTCCGGGCCGGCGAGGATGGTGCGGCGATCGGCGGCAAGCTCGTACGCGAGGTCACAGCCCGTGTGCGACGCACCGACGACGAGCACCGGGCCGTCCTGGAGCTGGCTCGGGCGGAGGTAACGGCTCGAGTGGAGCTGCAAGATCCCTGGATCGAGATCACCGGCGAAGTCGGGCACGGCCGGCACGCGGCCGAACGATCCGGTGGCGACGACGACGTTGTCGCACGCGATCGTCTCCTCACCGATCGTGGCCGTGTACGTGCCGTCGTCGAGCCGACGGAGGCTCTCGACCCGGGTTCGCAGCCGAACCGGGAGATCCATCTCGACCGCGTACTGCTCGAGGTAATCCGCGACCACGTCCTTGCCCGGGAAGGACCACGGCTCGCCCGGGAACGGCATGCCCGGCAGGGCGTCGTACCGGACCGGGGAGTAGAGCGTGAGCGAGTCCCAGTGGCTCCGCCACCCGTCGCCGACGCGTTCACTGCCGTCGACGACGAGAAAATCACGACCGAGACGCTGGAGGTGGTAGCCGGTGGCGAGGCCGGCCTGTCCGGCCCCGATCACGAGGGTCTCGACATAGGTGTTCATGGTTCCGCTCCTTCTCTGAGGTGAGGCCTCGACGCTAGGAGCGGCGTGGTGCACGCCACATCGGGCACGATGCCCAATCTGCGGGCGGGGGGCAGTGGGTGAGAACACCCATGTCGCTGCAGACGAAGCTCAGACCAAGCGGTGCTCGTAGGCGAAGGCCGCCGCCGCGGTCCGCGACCCGACGTCGAGCTTGGTGAAGATGTTCGACAGGTGCCGTGCGACCGTCTTCTCCGAGAGCACGAGGGCGGCGGCGATCTCCGGGTTGGTCCGGCCCGCCGCCACGAGCCGCAGCACCTCGGCCTCCCGCGGGCTGAGCCCGCCCGGGGGCCGGAGCTCCCCTAGCAGGCCTGCGACGGCGCGCTCGGCCGGCCGGGCACCCAGCGCGGTGAAGGCCTCACGTGCCTGGGTCAGCTCCGCCGTCGCCGACTCCTCGTCGCCGAGCAGGCGCAGGGCGCGACCGATCAGCACACGGGACCGGGCCACCTCGTACGGTGCCGTGAGCCCTTGCCAGGCGGTCAGCGCGGGTCGGCCGGCCGCCAGCGCACCGCCGCCGTCCCCCCTCTCCAGGGCCACCGCGGCGCTTGCGTAACCGGCGGCGCCGTGGAGGGCCGGGCTGCCGAACGCCTCGGCGATACCGCACAGCTCGGTCGCGGCGGCATCGGCCTCGTCGACCGCGGCGTCCGCCAGCAGGATCTCCACCGCGGCCGGCAGCAGCCGGCTACGCCCGATCGGGTCCCTGACCTCGTCGAGCAGACGCCGGACGCTCGCGGCGGCGGGCTCGGTGCCGCCGCGTGCCAGCCGGAGCAGCGCTCGTCCCGGTTGTGCCTCGTCGCCGGCGGCAGCCGCTTCCGCGTAGGCGTGCGCGGCGTCGTCGTAGCGGCCCATGAGGCGCAGGACGTCGCCGCGTTCCCGCTGCGCGAGCCCGACGGCGGGGCCGCCTCCCGTCGCGGCGTACCGCTCCACGGCTCGGCGGAGCTCCTCCAGCGCCTCGGCGTAGGCGCCCTGCAGCCGCATCAGCTGCCCGCGGTGGACCGCGCACTGCCCGGTGTAGGCGACGAGGCCGGGCTGGTCGTCGCACCAGGTGGTCAGGGCGTGCGTCCACTGGCCGGCACGGCCGAAGTCGCTGATCTCCTGGCACGCCTCGACGACGGCGCAGTAGACCTGCCCGGCGGTCACCTCGGACAGGCTGCCGGCCATGACGACGGCCATCGCCTCGTCGAGGATCCGCACGCCTTCCGGGACTCGTCCGGAGTAGATCGCCAGGCGGCCCTCCAATATCAGTCCGAGAGAGAGTATGTCTCGGTCATCGAAACGCCGGCCGTACTCGGTGACCCCGGGAGCAAGCTCGAGGGCGGCTCCCGGTTCGCCGCGCAGGACGTGCCCGAACGCCTCGAGCTCCAGCAGGTAGCCGCGCTCGACGACGTCCTTCTCGACACCGTCGAGGAGGCGCGTGGCGCGGGCCAGCCAGCCGTTGCCGATGGCCGTCTCGCCGCCGGACCAGAGCGCGGTCGTCAGCCAGTACGCCGCCCGGACGGCGCCGAGGACGTCCTCGCGGTCGAGGTAGGCCTGGAACGCCCGCTGTAACGCCTGGACGCTGTCGTTGCGCCGTCCGAGCAGGTACGCCGACGAGGCGAGCGCGACGAAGTCGTCGGGCGAGAGGGCCTCGTCGTCGAGGTCGGACAGGGCGCGGTACGCCGAGACCCACTCCCGGCGCTCGTAGGCCTCGCGGGCCCGGACGAGATCCTCCAGCACGCCCATCTGGCATCCTCTCCGCGTCCGACGATAGTCGGGGAGCGGGCCGGGCGACGGCGGATCGGGTGCCGGACGCGGTTCGCGTCTCGTTCAGCCTGTGGGAGTGCTGACGCGCCGCAGGGCCGGGAACACGTGCTCGCGCAGCAGCGGCGCCAGGGTCGGCGCCGTGTCCGTCGGGTCCGTCGGGTCCGTCGCGTCCGGGGTCGTCCACCGCAGCTCGGCGATCTCGGCCGCGGCCACCGGTGCGATGCGGGCCGTCGTCGTGAAGACCTGGGCGACGACGTCGGTCTGGGGCTCGTTCGCCGCCGTCGCTGTCCACGACCCCAGATGCTTCAGGTCCTCGGCGGCGAGCTCGACGCCGATCTCCTCGCGGACTTCCCGGCGGGCGGCCTCGACCGCCGTCTCGCCCGGCTCCAGCTTGCCGCCCGGAAACATGAACGCCGTGGTCCCGCGCTTGCGCACGGTCAGGACGCGGCCGTCGCCGTCACGGAAGCAGGCGGCGGCGATGCGGAGCGTGGTGCGGGTAGTCACCGCGACAGGCTACGGCGGCAGGGCGACATCCCGGCGCAGGAGCGACGTGCCGGGACGACGTGCCTGCTCAGCGGCTCAGCGCGGGTGGCTCAGCCGCTTGGTGGCGACTGGCGCTCGAGGTGCTGGCGGAACCAGTCGAGTGCGAAACGTTGCGCAGCGATGCCGTAGTCGAGCGTGGCCCGCTGGTAGGCGAGCACGCCCCGGACCTCCTCGGGGAACTCGAGGGTGTCGAGGTGCTCATCAAGGCTCGTGAGCCGGGAAAGGTCCGACTCCATGCGAGCCGTGATGCGGCGAAGCACCGGCTCGCGTTCGGCGGGCTCCAGCAGACCGAGGAAGTACAGCCGCGACAGCGCCGCGGTCTCCAGGTCGGTGCCGGTCAGCTCGCCGGTCATCCAGGCGCGGAACTCACGGTGGCCGGCGGCGGTGACGCGGTAGATCTTCTTGCCCCGGCCGCCGGTCTCGACGCTGGCCACCTCGATGTGCCCGCGCTCCAGCAGCACGTCCAGCGCTCTCTTGATGCTGCCGGAGCTGGCGCTGTAGAAGAGCGCGACGCCGCCCTCGAATCCCTTGATGAGGTCGTAGAGGCTCCGCTGGGCGATCAGGAGGAGCCCAAGGACAACGTGCGCCATGGGACGACACTAGGGCATTGACTCTTCTAGATATGTCTAGTAGGTATGTCTACCTGTGATCGAGCACCGGGAGCATCCACATGGAGTCGCCACTACCCAGCACGACCGCCTCCCCAGACAACCGCGTACCCGCTGATGTCGACGGACGTCTGACGAGGCTGCTGGAGAGGCACGTCGCGCGGCGCGGCATGCATCACGCCAACGTCGCCCTCGTGAGCGGCAACGGCGAACGGCGCTGGTCCGCCGCGTCCTGCCGCACCGGCACCGGCACCGACGAAGGCACGCTGCACCCGGGCACGCCGTTCTTCATCGCGAGCGTGACCAAGCGCTTCGTCATCACGTTGGTGCTGCAGGCGCACGAGCGCGGCGAGCTCGATCTGGACGCGCCGATCGGCAGGCACCTGCCCGCGGACGCGACTGTCGGGCTCCATGTGCTGCACGGGGTCGACCGGACGTCGGCGATCACGGTGCGCCATCTCGCGGGCCATACCTCCGGGCTGCCCGACCACTTCGAGAGGCGCCGCGGCGGCCCCAGCCGGTACGAGCACCTCGCTGCCGGGCACGACGAGGGCTGGACCTTCGACGACATGGTCCGCATGACACGCGAGCAGCAGCGGCCGCACTTCGTGCCCCAGGACCTCACGAGGCCGCATCAGAAGGCCCGCTACTCCGACACCGGCTTCCAGCTCCTCATCCGCATCCTGGAGGTCGTGACCGGCCGTTCGTTCGCCGACCTGCTCACCGACCGGATCCTCGCCCCGCTCGACCTGACACGAACCTGGCAGCCCGGGCGGGCTGCGCCGGACCCGACGACGCCGGCGCCCTCACCGATCTACGCACGGCGGCGCCGTACCGACCTGGGCTCGATGATGGAGGCCTCCAACGACCTGTTCAGCACCACCGCAGACCTCCTCACCTTCCAGCGAGGGCTCCTCGACGGCCGGCTCCTTCGCGAGCAACGCTCGCTGGAAGCGCTCACCGAGCGATGTAACCGGCTGCGCAACATCCCCGTCCTGCGATACGGGCTGGGCACGATGTTCTTCACGTACCGCCGGCTCAGGTCGCCGAGGCGCCTCACGCTCGTCGGTCACTCGGGTGTCACCGGGACGTGGCTCTTCCACTGCCCCGAGGTGGACCTCCACCTGACCGGAACCGTCGACCAGACCAAGGGGCAGGCCGCGCCCTTCCGGCTCATGGCTCGATGCCTGGACGCCTGGCTGGCCTGAAGTCGCGGCAATCCACCCGCGCGAGGTGTCGACCCGGCGCGCCGCCCAAGACACCTCGGCGCGGGAGCGACGTCTCGGCGCGGGAGCGCCTCGCCGGACGGAGATGACATCTGTCATGGGTGGGGGGTGCACCCCTCACCCGGACCGATGACCGGCTGCACTGCCGCCGGTGTCGAACCGGGTAGAGGCTTGAGACATGAACTCCGAAGAGCCCGTCATCAGCGTCCAGGGCCTGCGCCGCACCTACGGCACCGGCCAGCACACCTTCGAGGCCGTGCGCGGCGTCGACCTGTCGATCCGCCGCGGCGAGCTGTTCGCCCTCCTGGGCACCAACGGTGCCGGCAAGACCTCGCTCCTCGAGATCGTCGAGGGCATCGCACCGGCCACCGGCGGCACCGTCCGGGTGTTCGGCAAGGACCCGTACCGGGAGCGTTTCGAGGTCCGTCCACGCACCGGCATCATGCTGCAGGAGGCGGGCTTCCCCGCCGACCTGACCACGGCCGAGACCGCCCGCATGTGGCACGGCACCCTCGGCAAGCCGCGCCCGGTCGAGCAGTGCCTCGCGATGGTGGGGCTGAGCCACCGCTCGGGTGTGCGCGTCTCTTCCCTCTCCGGCGGGGAACGGCGCCGACTGGACCTGGCCCTGGCGATCATGGGGCGCCCGGAGATCCTGTTCCTGGACGAGCCGACCACCGGCCTGGACCCGCAGTCCCGGCGCAGCGCCTGGGACCTGGTCAGGACGCTCCTCGGCGAGGGCACCACGGTCGTGCTGACCACCCACTACCTGCAGGAGGCCGAGGAGCTCGCCGACCGACTCGCGATCATGAACGAGGGTCAGGTGGTGCGCACCGGCACCGTGGCGGACGTCGTCGCCGCCGAGCCGGCCCGCGTGCGCTACCGCACGACGGACCCCGAGCTCTCCGACCCGGTCGCCCTCTCGGCCCTGCCGGCACTGACCGGACGCCCGCGCTCCGAGGCAACCACCGTCGACCTCGAAACCACCGACCTCCAGGCCACCCTCACCGCACTGCTGCTGCGCGCCCGGGAGAGAGGCAGCGCCCTGGAGAACCTCGAGGCGAGCCCGGCGTCGCTCGAGCGGGCGTTCCTCGCCATCGCCGAGGGCCGCGACGCCGAGAGCGTCCCCGCGGCCGCCGCCTGACCGGCTGGCACCACGACGCACACGACCAAGGAGACCTTCGACATGACCACCACCTCTGCACAGACGTCACCGACCGCACCGCCGGGCCGATCCGCACCGCCGGCCGCCGTACGCGCGAGCCGCACCGGCCGCCTGCTCGCCCTCGCCCGCGCCGAGCTGATACTCCTTGTCCGCAACAAGACCGCGTTGTTCAACGCGGTCGTGCTCGCGCCCGGCCTCGTCGCGTTCCTCGCCCTCGTCGGAGGAAACTTCTTCGGCAACGACCCCGCCACCGCCGCGGCGTCGATCGTGGCCACGCTGCTAGGCATCGCGCTGCTCATGGTCGTCTACTACAACCTCACCACCACGTTCGTGGCCCGCCGCGAGGAGCTCGTTCTCAAGCGGCTGATCACGGGCGAGGTCACGCGGCCCGAGATCGTCATGGCCTACGCCTTCCCCGGCCTGCTCATCACCCTGGCACAGCTGGCCCTCGGTTACGGGGCGGCCGCCCTCCTCCTCGAGCCCGTCGCCGTACAGAACGCTCTCTGGCTCCTCGCCGCGCTGGCCGGCGGGACAGCCGTCTTCGCGCTCCTCGCCGTCGCGAGCTCGGGCCTGACCCGCACGGTGGAGACGGCCCAGCTGACCACGATGCCGATGCTCGGGATCGCGATGCTGTTCTCGGGCTTCACCCTGCCGCTGCAGCTCATGCCCGACGTCGTGTCACAGGTGGCGTCGTGGACGCCGCTGCACCCGGTGGTCGCGCTCGTCCAGCACGGTTTCGGGACCATGCGACCGGACGGCACGGTCGCCTCCGGTGACCTCGTCGACGTCGCGCAGCCGCTCGCCTGTCTGGCGGTGTGGGCGCTGATCGGTCTCGCCGCCACGCGGCGCTGGATGCGCTGGGAGCCGCGCCGCTGACGGCGTCGGACCGGGCCGGGGCGCAGGACGGGCGCCCCGGCCCACTGCGTCGACGAACCACGAAGAGCCCCGAACCCTGGAAGAGTTGAGGACCGTGACAACACTGACGACCGGGCGCCGGACCGACCCCGAACGTTTCGACACGTACACCCGGTGGTCCATCTACACCATCTACCTGCTGGTCCCGCTGCTGGCGCTCGCCATCGTCACCCCGGTTCGCGCGGATGCCGCGCCGGCCGCGGTGTTCGGCCTCGGCAGCGTCGTCGAGGCCGCGCTTGCGCTCGTCGTCACGGCCAAGGCGATCACGGAGGCAACCGGTGGGCGGCGGATGAACCGCGGGTGGCTGGTTGCCCTGCTCGTCCTTGCTCTCGCGCTCGTCGTGACGGCGCTGCAGCTGCCCGTCACCGACAGCCTGTCCGGCCGGATCGGCGCCGTGGCGCTTGCCCTCGCCCTCGCTCTCGTCGCCGTGTCGGCGGTCCTCCGCCCGGGCGTCATCGCCGCCGGTGCCGTACTGGTCGCGACGGTCACGGCAGCCGTCGCCGCCGGCGAGGTCCCCGCCGTGCGTGAGCCGGACGAGCAGTACCTGCATCCCGTCGCGACGTTCATCAGTGTCGGGGCCATGAGCGGTGGCCTGGTGCTCAGCGTCCGGGTCTCGGCCTGGATGCTCAACGTGGTCTGGGAGCAGGAGCGTACGCGCGCCGTCCATGCCCGCCTCGCCGTCGCCGAGGAACGCCTGCGGTTCTCCCGCGACCTGCACGACGTCGTCGGCCGCGCGCTGTCGGCGATCGCCGTCAAGAGCGAGCTGGGTGCCGAGCTCGCGAGACGTGGCCAGGACGGTGCCGCCGACCAGATGACCGAGGTGCGCAGCCTCGCGCAGGACACCCTCAAGGAGGTGCGCGGCGTCGTCGCCGGATACCGGACCGCGGACCTCGCCGCCGAGCTCGACGGCGCCCGGTCCGTCCTGCGCTCGGCCGGCGTCAGCACCCGGGTCACCGGCGATGAGGCGGCGCTGCCCCCGTTGGTCCAGGAGGCGCTCGGTTGGGTGGTGCGCGAGGCAGTGACCAATGTGATCCGGCACGCCAGGGCCACGAGCTGCACCATCGATCTCGAGATCGATGGTGACGGGCGCGGCCGGGGTACGAGCACGGCACGTCTGACGATTGCCAACGACGGCGTGACCGCAGACCCGCGGGTCCGCAGCGGCTCCGGCCTCGTCGGTCTGCGGGAGCGCCTTGCGCCGCTCGGGGGCGAGCTGACGACTGTGGAGGGGGAGACGTTCGTCCTGACGGCCGTCGTCCCGCTCGGGGCACGCCACTCGGGCGACCGGCCGGACCGAACAACGTCGGGACCACCCGCCTCTGACACCATGCCGGGATGATTCGGATCCTGCTCGCGGACGACGAGATGCTCATCCGTGACGCGCTCGCGGGTCTCCTGGGGCTCGAGGAGGACATCACGGTCGTCGCCACCGCCGCATCCGGGGTCGAGGCGCTCGCCGCGGCCCGCAAGCACACGCCCGACGTCGTCGTCCTCGACCTGCAGATGCCCGACGGTGACGGCATCGACACGGCTGGTCGGATCGAGGCCGAGGTACCGGGCTGCCGCGCCGTCATCGTGACCAGCCACGGGCGCCCCGGGTATCTCAAGCGGGCGCTGGCGGCCGGCGTGGCCGGGTTCCTGCCCAAGACCGTCTCGGCACGCGTCCTCGCCGATGCCGTGCGCCAGGTCCACGGCGGCGGCCGGTACGTGGATCCCGAGCTTGCCGCCGAGGCCATCAGCGCCGGCGAGTCACCGCTGACGCCGCGGGAGGCCGACGTCCTCGAGCTCGCGGCCGACGGCGCACCGGCCGAGGAGATCGCCCAGCGCGCGTACCTGAGCCCCGGCACGGTGCGGAACTACCTGTCCTCCGCCGCGGCGAAGCTCGGTGCGGCCAACCGGCACGAGGCGGTCCAGGTCGCCCGCCGTCACGGCTGGATCTGACCGGCCGCTGGTCCTGCCCGACGCGGACGCGACGTGGCACCCGCGCGGCGACACGTCCGCGCGACGACGCATCCGCGCGGATAGCATCGCGAGGTGGCCGGACGCGAGGTGACCAGGACCTACATGGTCTTCATCCGTGTGCTGCTGCCCTTCATGTCGGCAGTCACCAGGCGCACCTGGCGCGGCAGCGAGCACCTCCCCACCTCCGGCGGCTTCATCGCGGTAGCCAACCACGTCACCCACCTCGACCCGTTGAGTCTCGGGCACTTCCTCTTCGACAACGGCGCGCCGCCACATTTTCTGGCGAAGCACTCTCTCTTCGACATCCCGGTGCTCGGCCGCATGTTCGCCAACGCCGAGCAGATCCCGGTCCACCGGGGAACCACGCACGCCGGCGACTCGCTCGTGGCCGCCGAGGAGGCGCTCGCGGCTGGAGCCTGCGTGGGCCTGTTCCCCGAGGGCACGCTCACCCGCGATCCCGATCTGTGGCCGATGACCGCACGCACCGGCACCGCCCGTCTCGCCCTGAAGACCCGCGTCCCGGTCGTTCCCGTGGCGCAGTGGGGCGCGCACCGCGTCCTGCCCCGGTACGGCCGTCTCCTGCGGCCCTTCCCGCCGAAGCCGGTGACCGTCGTCGCCGGGCCGCCGATCGACCTGGACGACCTGTACGACCGGCCGCTGGATCCGGACGTTCTGCGCGAGGCCACCGAGCGGATCATGGCGGCCATCACCGGCCAGCTCGCCGAGATCCGCGGCGAGGATCCGCCGCCGAAGCCGTTCGACATCCGGCTCGACGGCGATCCCGTGGCCGCGACCAGACGGCGGGCAGGGCAGCCGGCCACCGGGCACGGCGGCGCGGCGCCCGTCCGGCGCCGCGGCCTGCGGGGCAGGCTGGGCCGGTTCCGGCCCGGCAGCCGTCGCCGGTCGTAGCCCAGCGCTTGTCGGTCCGCCCCTGCGGGACCAGACTGGCGTCACCACGACGAGGAGGTCAGGCATGTCCGAGCACGGCACGTACAAGGTCAGCGAGATCGTCGGCACGTCCCCGACGGGAGTCGACGACGCCATCCGCAGCGGTATCGAACGGGCGAGCGCGACGCTGCGCAACCTCGACTGGTTCGAGGTCGTCTCGGTGCGCGGCCATCTCGAGGACGGCCAGATCGCCCATTACCAGGTCACCATGAAGATCGGCTTCAAGCTCGCCTGACCCGCGCGGGCGCCCTGGCGCGTGCGTGCGTCGCGCGTCAGCCCTCGCCGGTTCGGACGTCGACGACCAGCCGGGCCGGGTCCGTGAGCGTCAGGACCCGGAACGGCGCGGCCTCGTCCGTGCCGATGAAGGCCTGCGTCTGGCCCTCGAACACGCCGGTGACGACGACCTCCTCGACGAGGTCGGTGTCCTCGCTCGCGTACGACCCCTGGGCCATGCGGTCGCTCTCGTCCTCGCTCGGGTACCGCGTGCCGGTGATGACGACCTCGAGGACGTGGTCGCCCTCGACGTCGATCTCCCGGCCCCGTCCCTGCTCGACGGCGGAGTCGACGTACTCGACCTGGTAGCCGGGTTCGCCGCTGCCCTCGAGCTCGAAGACCACCCGCTCGAACGGCTCCGGGTGCTCCTCCTCCAGGTGGGCGCCGGTGCGTACGTTCGTGGGCAGCAGGTCCCCGCCGCCCGACGGCCAGTCCGGGTCCCTCCTCGTGTCCGTTCCCCATGGCACGTCGATCGTCGCGGGGTCCTCCGGGGCGGCGGAGCCGTTGCCGTCGTCGCTGGCCCCGTCGTCGCCGTCGCCGTCCTCGGCGGTCTGGTCTTCCGAGGGAGTCGTGGTCTCCTCCGACGGCTCGGTGGTCCCGTCCGATGGGGTCGTGGTCTCCTCCGACGCCTCGGTGGTCTGGTCGTCGGTCCCCGGGTCCGTCGTCGGCTCGTCCGTGCAGGAGACGAGCAGCAGTGCGACGGCGGCGCCCGCGAGCCCGGTACGTGCGTTTCTCACGGTTGCCTCCTCCGGTCGGATGCGTCGTTCCTGGTCAGGCTAGTGGCCGGTCGACAGTGCTTCTCGCTGGGACGGGCGCCTCAGCCGGCTGCCGTCGCCCGCAGCGCCCGGTCGAGGTCGATCCACAGGTCCTCGACGTCCTCCACGCCGACGCTCAGCCGCAGCAGGTCCTCCGGCACGGTGGGTGCCTCGGCGGCGAGACGACGGCGGCGCTCCAGACTGGACTCCACCCCGCCCAGGCTGGTGGCCGGCAGCCACACCTCGACGGCCCTGCTCAGTGCCTCGGCGGCCGCCGTCCCGCCCGCCGGGCGCAGCGTGAGGATCGATCCGAACCCGTCCATCAGCCGGGCGGCGCGCTCGTGCTGAGGGTGCGTCGGCAGGCCCGGATGCCCGACCGCCACGACGAGCGGGTGGTCGCCGAGGCGCCGCGCCAGCTCGAGGGCGTTCGCCTGCGACCGCTCGACCCGCAGCGCCAGGGTGCGCAGCCCGCGCAGCGCCAGCCACGTCTCGAACGGTCCCGGGACAGCCCCGCCGGAGGTGCGCCGTGCGTGCAGGCGCGCGCGGATCTCGCCGTCGCTCGTCACCGCGGCGCCGAGCACGACGTCGGAGTGGCCGGCGAGGTGCTTGGTCACCGAGTGGACGACGACGTCGGCGCCCTGGGTCAGCGGCCGCTGACCCAGCGGGGTGGCGAAGGTGTTGTCGACGACGCACAAGGCTCCGACCTCGTGGGCCGCGGCAGCCAGGGCGGGGACGTCGGCGACCTCGAGCATCGGGTTGGTCGGCGACTCGACCCACAGCACGCTCGCGGCCGGCTCACCCTCGGGAGCGAGGACCGCGACGACGGCGTCGGTGTCCGCGATGTCGGCCTCGCGCACCACCGACCCCTCCCGTGCCGCCTGCTCCCGGGCCGCCGTGAGCGTGGCGAGGTAGGCGTGCCGTGGAGCCACGATCGCGCTCCCGGGCTCGGCGAGCCGCAGCACCGCGTCGATGGCGCCCATCCCCGAGGAGAACACCAGCGCCGGGAGCGTGGCTTCCTCCAGCGCGGCAAGGGTCTGCTCGAGCGGCCCCCACGTCTCCGTGTCGTACCGGGCGTAGAACCGGTCGTCGCCGGGCTCGCCCGTGGAGGTGTACGTGCTCGAGAGCACGACGGGCGGGTTGACCGGCGCACCCTGGGTGCGCGCCGGCCGGCCGCCGGCGACGGCGATCGTGGCGGGGGAGAGGCGGTGCTGGCGCGAGTCAGGAGTGGTCACGGGCCAAGGTTAGGCCGCGCGCGAGGCCCCTCGGCGCTGCTGCCGGGCTGCGGCCCGGGCGAGCGGTAGTGTCGCGGCGATGGACAGCGAGCACGGAACGACAGACCCCGGCGAGAGCGGCGGCAGCCGCAAGGTGCGCGTCGCCGTCGTCTTCGGCGGCCGCAGCGGCGAGCACTCGGTCAGCTGCGCCACGGCTGCCGGCGTGCTGCGCGCGATCGACCGGGACGTCTACGACGTCGTACCGGTCGGCATCGCCCGCGACGGCAGGTGGGTGCTCGCCCCCGACGAGCCGGCCCTGCTCGAGGGCGGCCGTGCCGAGATCGACGCCGACACCTCGCAGGTGCTCGTGCCTCTCGGCGACAGCCCCGCCCCGCTGATCGTGGCCGAGTCAGGCCAGGTCCCGCGGGAGCTCGGAGCGGTCGACGTCGTCCTGCCGCTGCTCCACGGACCCTTCGGCGAGGACGGCACCATCCAGGGGCTGCTGGAGATGGCCGGCACCCGTTACGTCGGCTCCGGCGTCCTCGCCTCGGCCGCCGCGATGGACAAGCACTACATGAAGATCGTGCTCGCCGGGCACGGCCTTCCCGTCGGGCCGTACACGGTCATCACGCCGCGGCGGTGGCGCACCGACCGGCCCGCCGTGCTCGACGCCGTCGCCTCGCTCGGGCTGCCGGTCTTCGTCAAGCCCGCGCGCGCCGGATCCTCCCTCGGCGTCACGAAGGTCGACCGCGCGGAGGACGTCGAGGCCGCCGTCGTCTCCGCGCAGCAGCACGACCCCAAGGTGATCGTCGAGGCCCCCCTGAACGGCCGCGAGATCGAGTGCGCGGTCCTCGAGGGCCGTGGGGACGACCCGCCGCGCACCTCCGTGCCGGGAGAGATCGTCCTGGACGACCCGGGCTCCGGCTTCTACGACTACGACACCAAGTACCTCGACACCGCGCCGCTGACCATGGCGATCCCGGCCGACCTGCCCGAGGAGGTCACCGCCCAGGTCCGGGACCTGGCCGCGCAGTCGTTCGAGGCGCTCGGCTGCGAGGGACTCGCGCGGGTCGACTTCTTCTACACCCACAACGGTGAGGTCGTCGTCAACGAGGTGAACACCATGCCCGGGTTCACGCCGTTCTCGATGTATCCGGCGCTGTGGGGTGCGAGCGGGTTCAGCTACCCAGACCTCGTCGACGAGCTCATCGCCCTCGCACGCGAGCGGCCGGCAGGCCTGCGGTAGCCCGGCTGCAGCGAGCGAGGGCTACCCCCCGCGCCGAAGGCCACAGTTGCACCAGTAGCCCTCGGTGTTGCGAGTAGCCACCGCTCGGCGCCTCAGCTGACATCGCTGCCGGCGCCTCAGCTGACGTCCTCCGCGCCGACGCAGGAGCGCTCCGCCGGGACGAGGCTCGCCGCCTCGCCCAGCTCGGCCAGGTACGCCGTCACCTGGCCTCCACCCACCTGCTCGACGGGCACGACGACCTCGATGGCGGGCTCGCGCCCATAGGTGACGAAGGTCCATTCGCCACCGTCCTCCAGCTCGTCGGTCTGCTGCAGCGAGACCCAGTCGACGGAGCTGCCGCCAGAGGTCTCGACGCTGATGCAGCGGTCCGTCGTCGGGCCCGGGACCTCGACGCCGCAGCGCAGCGTCACGGGAGGGTCTCCCCACGCCGTCGTCGCCTGGGACGCGGTGTCCCGGCGATCAGCGCCCAGCAGGGTGTCCGGGCTGGCCACCATGACCTGGCCGCAGGCCGGGGCGGCGGCGTGCGGGCCGGCCGTCACGTCGACCGGTGCGGAGCAGCCCGCCATCAGCACGAGAAGGACGACGACAGCGGCGAGGCGTGGCCGAGGCGGACGTGGCACCCGGTCACTCTACGACCCGGCACGCAGGCGTCGAACACGTCCGCGGGCGGCGTGGAGGGCCGTCGTCAGGCTGGCTGCTCCGCCGGTAGCTGGGCGGAGAACTGCGCGCCCCAGACATCCATCGACGCCACGATCGGCTCCAGGCTCGCCCCGAGGGAGGTGAGCGAGTACTCGACCTTCGGCGGCACCTCGGGGTAGACGACGCGGCGGACGATGCCGTCTTCCTCCAGCTCCCGCAGCTGCCGGGTGAGGGTCTTCGTGTTCGCCAGCGGCACCAGGCGCTGCAGCTCGCCGAACCGCCTGGTGCCGCCGAGCAGGTGCTTGACGACCGTGAGCTTCCAGGCGCCGCCGAGCACCGAGACGGCGACCTCGACGGGGCACACCTGGATCGCCCGCTGGACCGGTAGGCGCATGGTCGACTCCTCGAGTTGAGGGATAGGGACAAAAATGTCCGTACTAGTGCATCCGATCCTAACGGTCCAAGATGGACATATGAAGAACCCGAGCACAGTTCACCCGAGCACAGTTCACTGGATCAGCGCCCATCCCGAGCCCCGCTCGCTCTCCGGGAGCCTGCGACGGGACGGCATCGCGTTCCTGCGCGAGCGGGGGCACGAGGTCATCGAGTCGGACCTGTACGCGATGCGGTGGGACCCCGTCCTACGTCCCCGCGACGGTGCCGTCTCCGCGGACAACGGTGCCCGCGGCGAGCACGAGGGCCGCTTCCGCGTCAGTCAGGACACCCGGCGCGCCTACCTAGCCGGGGAGCAACAGCCGGACGTGGCGGCCGAGCAGCACAAGCTGCGCGAGGCGGACGCCGTCGTCGTCCAGTTCCCGCTGTGGTGGTACGGCTTGCCCGCGATCCTCAAGGGGTGGATCGACCGCGTCTTCGTCAGCGGCTTCGCCTTCGGTAAAGACCCGTACACCGGGCGGCGCCTGCGCTTCGAGCAGGGCCCGTTCACCGGCAAGCGGGCGCTCGTCGTGACCACGCTGGGCGACCGCGAGGGCTCGATCGGGCCGCGCGGCAAGAGCGGCGAGCTCACGGAGACGCTCTTCGGGCTGCTGCACGGGACCTTCGCGTACACCGGGATGAGCGTGCTGCGCCCGTGGGCACTCCCGAGCGCCGACTTCACGACGCCGGAGGAGTACCAGGCGGCGAGCGCGGACCTGCTCGGCCGGCTCGCCGACCTGTTCGACGAGCGACCGATCCCGTACCGGCCGCAGTTCACCGGTGACTACACCGCCGACTGGGAGCTGGTCCCGCACATTAGACCGGGGGAGTCCGGGCTGTCGGTGCACCTGCAGGACGCGTGAGGTTCACGCCTCGAGCGCGGTGCGCACGATCTGCAGCGACTGCTCCCGGTCCAGGCCCACGCCGCGGACCGTCTCGGCATAGCGGCGTGCGGCCGCCTCGGCGACATCGAGGGCGTGGACACCGGCAGAGCTGACCACTGTGCCGGCGCGCCCGCGGGTCTCCACCAGCCCGGCCTCCTCCAGCTGCCGGTAGGACCGCGCGACGGTGTTGACCGCGAGCCCGAGATCACCGGCGAGCCCGCGCACCGTGGGCAACCGCGTCCCGACCACGAGCGTCCCGGCCGTGATCTGACCCGCGAGCTGGGCGCGCACCTGCTCGTACGGCGGCGTCGCCGAGGCGGCGTCGATCACGATCGGGTCCATCGCGACAGTCCATCACGGCGATACCCGGCGCTGCCTCACAACCGCACCTGGAGCGAGGTGACAAAGTGTGCTGTCTGTGCGGCTGCGAGCAGCAAAGACTGCACTTTTTGGGGACGCGACGGGTGTCGGAGCCTCAGATCGGTCGGACGGGCTGCCGCAGGATCGTCCGCAGTCGTGACGGCTCGGTGCGCCGGGGATCGTTGAGGTAGATCTCGTGGTGGTCGCCGCCGAACGTCCACCCGCCGTCGGGCATGACCTCGTCGTGCAGGCGCGCGAGCACCGGACCCTCGTCGTCGTAGGAGCCCACGTGCAGGATCTGCAGGCTGGTGCCCTCGGCGAGCGCCAGCACCCGCACGGCAGCGGCGGCCGGCAGGTTCTTCTTCTCGCGGACGGCGGCAGCGGTCTGCTCGACCTGCTCGGAGCCGATCCACTCGGGCAGCGGCACCAGCATGGTCCATTCCCAGCTGGTCTTGTCCCGGCGCACGAACGCCTGGGGGTCGGCGGCGCGCCACAGGCCCTCCAGCGGTCCGACGGCCAGGTCTCGTCCCGTCGCCTTCTTATCCGCGAACTTCAGGGTGTAGCCGACGGCGTACAGCGCACCGACGGCGTCGGCGTACTCCTCGGAGGTGTTGGGGTCGCCGTGGCCGTCGATCGCCAGGTAGCGCATCGGCGGCACCTCGACGACGGCGAAGTCGCCCCGTCGCGGCGAGTACAGGTCCCGGTGGACCTTCTTGACGTCGTACTTCTCCACGCTCTGCTCCACGCGCCGAGACTCCCACCGGTCGGGAGGCCTGTCCACGCTCGCCAAGCGGTCCGCGCCGATAGGTTGACCCTCGTGGACCAGCGCAGCGTCGCCGACCTCTCCGAGGACGAGCTCATCGCCTCCTTCGTGGCCCTGCTCCCGCGCGGGTCCAGCACGGTCGTGCCCACCGGCGACGACGCCGCGGTCGTCGCCGCGCCGGACGGCCGGTTCTGCGTCTCCACCGATGTCCTCGTCGAGGGTCGGCACTTCCGGACCGACTGGGGCAGCGGCGCCGACGTCGGCTGGCGGGCCGCGGCGCAGAACATCGCCGACGTCGCCGCCATGGGGGCCGCGCCCACCAGCATCGTGATCTCGCTCGTGCTGCCGCCGCAGACGCCGGTCGCATGGGTCCACGACATGTGCCGCGGGCTGTCCCAGATCTGCGCGCCGCTCGGTATCGGCGTCGACGGCGGCGACCTGTCCGCCGGCGAGCAGATCGTTGTCGCCGTCACCGTCCACGGTGACCTCGGCGGACGCATGCCGGTTCTGCGCTCGGGCGCCCGGGCGGGAGACGTCGTCGCTCACGCCGGCGTGCTCGGACCTGCGGCGGCCGGCTACGCGCTGCTCGAGTCCGGGCGGCGCGGCGGGTCGGACGAGGAGCTCGTGGCGGCGTTCCTGCGGCCCGTGCCGGCTCTCGAGGCAGGGCCCCTCGCGGCCGACGCCGGGGCCACCGCCATGATGGACGTCTCGGACGGCCTGCTGCGCGACGCCGGCCGGCTCGCCCTGGCCTCCGCCGTCGTCCTGGATCTCGAGCGGCCGGAGACCTCGGTCCCCGACGACGTGGCACGACTCGCCGACGCTGCGGCGCGTATGGGCGAGGACCCTGCCACCTGGGTGCTGACCGGGGGAGAGGACCACGGGATGCTGGCCACGTTCCCGCAGGGCACGCCGCTACCGGAGCCTTTCCGCCGCCTCGGCACGGTGCGCGCTCCGGGTGCGTGGCAGGTCGCAGGCCAGGCCCGTCCGGCGGGCACGGTGCTCATAGGCGGTGCCGTCCCGGAGGTGGCGTCGACCGGCTGGGACCACTTCCGCCGCTGAGTCGTCATTCCCGGCCGAGTCGTCATCAGTGCACGACAAAGGCCGCCGTCCCGTTCGGGACGACGGCCTTCAGCGTCGGTCAGTCAGACCGCGCGGGTGACCTTCTCTGCCTTGAGGCACGAGGTGCACACGTTGAGTCGCTTCGGGGCACCGTTGACGAGGGCGCGCACCCGCTGGATGTTGGGGTTCCAGCGGCGGGAGGTCCGCACGTGGGAGTGCGAGACGCGCTTCCCGAAGCTCGGGTGCTTGCCGCAAACGTCGCAGGTGGCAGCCACGGTCGTTCTCCTGATCTTCTCGCTGACGCACCGCCCTGGTCGGGCAGGTGCCTGTCAGAATTTGGTCGGTGAGCCCGGTCGCGGACCGCTCCGCGGGCCTCGGGCAACCGCTCAAGAGTACCCGAGACACGCTCGAGGACTCAATCGGGCCTTTCTCGCCGCCGGGTGGCATCCGCCACACGGCCGTCGTGGAGCTTGCCTCCTCGCACAGATCTGGGCCGGGGCCGACGCGTGTCGCCGCGGAAGGGAGGTCTCGCCACGAGACTGACCAGTCGGCGCGCGCGTGACGAGTCGGCGCGCGCGTGACAAGTCGGCGGGCGGGGCTGGACGCGCGAGGGCTGGGACGCATGGCTGTTGTGGACGGGACCGGAGGTGTGGGCCGTCGCCGCTAGCCTTGAGGCCAGCTCAGGGCCAGCTTGGGCACCGAGAGGAACTTCGGACCAAGGACCGACGGGGCGGAGGTGAGATGGGCGAGCCGGTAGCGCGCGAGACCCGGCACGACCATGCCGTCGTCGGTACCGGGGGTGGGCCGTTGGCCCAGAGCGTCGAACGCCGGGTCGGGGCGAAGACCGCGAAGGCGCTCGGCAAGCTCGGCATCCGCACCGTCGGCGACCTGCTGCGCCACTACCCGCGCCGGTACGCCGACCGCGGACGCCTGAGCGAGCTGCGGGACCTGCGCCTCGGCGAGCACGTCACCGTGATCGCCGAGGTAGCCAGGTCCGACATCCGGCCCATGCGGAACCGACGCGGCGCCATCCTCACCGTCCAGATCACCGACGGGACCGAGGTCGTCACGCTGACGTTCTTCGGCAAGCACCGCGGCTCGCTCGAGTTCCATGCGAGGAAGCTCCGCCCGGGCCTCACCGGCATGTTCACCGGAGACGTGAGCAACTACCGCGGCAGCCGCCAGCTTCTCCATCCCGACTACGAGACGTTCGAGGATCTGGACGCCGAGTTCGCCGCCGTCGACCGGGCCGAGCGGCCCATCCCGATCTATCCCGCCGGGCAGTCCATCCCCACGTGGAAGATCCGCACGAGCGTCGCGGCCGTGCTGGACACCCTCGACGCCGACGACGTCCCCGAGCCGCTCCCCGAGCACTACCGCCGTGAGCACGGGCTGCCGGACGCGTTCACTGCCCTGCACCAGATCCACGCCCCGCGCACCGACGGTGAGTGGAAGCAGGCCATGAAGCGCTTCCGGCACGAGGAGGCCTTCGTCCTGCAGGCCGCGCTCGCGCAGCGCCGCGCAGCCGCCCTGGCCGAGCCCGCCGTCGCCCGGCCGGCACGCTCCGGAGGCATCAGGGAGGCGTTCGACGCACGGCTGCCGTTCGACCTCACCGCCGGCCAGCGCGACGTCGGCGCCGTCCTGGAGGAGGAGCTCGGCGAACCCGTACCGATGATGCGGCTCCTGCAGGGCGAGGTCGGGTCGGGCAAGACCGTCGTCGCGCTTCGGGCGATGCTCCAGGTGGTCGACGCCGGAGGCCAGGCCGCCCTGCTGGCACCCACCGAGGTCCTCGCCCAGCAGCACCTGCGGACCGTCATGGCGCTGATGGGTCCGCTCGCCGAGGCCGGCATGCTCGGCGGCGCCGCCGAGGGCACCCGGGTGGTCCTCCTGACCGGTTCCATGGGTGTGTCGGCCCGGCGGAAGGCGCTCGCGGCGGCGGCGTCCGGCGAAGCCGGCATCGTCATCGGCACCCACGCCCTGCTCAGCGAGGTCGTGCAGATTCCCGACCTCGGCCTGGTGGTCGTCGACGAGCAGCACCGCTTCGGCGTGGAGCAGCGGGACGCGCTGCGCGCCAAGGCCGACGTCACGCCCCACCTGCTCGTGATGACCGCGACCCCGATCCCGCGCACCGTGGCCATGACGAGCTTCGGGGACCTCGAGACCTCCACCCTGCGAGAGCTGCCCCGCGGCCGCGCCGGCGTCACCACCACCACGGTGGTGCCGGCCGACAAGCTGCGCTGGGTCGAGCGCACGTGGGAGCGGCTCCGCCAGGAGATCGACGACGGCGGACGCGCCTACGTCGTCTGCCCGCGCATCACCTCGACCGGGACGGTCGTGAGCGGGGAAGACCCGGACGGCGAGGACGTCGCGGAGCTCGCCGTCGAGATGGTCGGCGGCGCCGAGCAGGTGGTCGCCGACGTCCAGACGCCCAAGCAGGACCGGCCGACCATGTCCGCCGTCGAGGACGTCCTCCCGATGCTCCGGGCGCTCCCGGCGCTGCAGGGGGTCGCGGTCGGACAGATGCACGGGCGTCTCAGCCCCGAGGAGAAGGACGTCGCCATGGCGGACTTCTCGTCGGGCCGCACCCCGGTCATCGTCTCGACCACCGTGATCGAGGTCGGCGTCGACGTGCCGGACGCCACGATGATGGTGATCCTCGACGCCGACCGGTTCGGTCTCTCCCAGCTCCATCAGCTCCGGGGCCGCGTGGGGCGGGGCACGAGGCCGGCCATCTGTCTCGCGGTGACCACGGCGGCGCCGGGTTCGACGACCTTCGAGCGCCTCTCGGCCTTCGCGGGCACCAACGACGGGTTCGAGCTCGCCGAGACCGATCTGAGGCTGCGCCGCGAGGGCGACATCCTCGGCGCCTCCCAGTCCGGCCGGTCGAGCTCGCTGCGACTGCTGCGCGTGCTGACCGACGCCGCCATCATCGAGGCCGCGCGCACCGCCGCACGAGACCTCGTCGCCCGCGATCCGGGCCTCACCGGCGAGGCCGGGCTGGCCCGGATGGTCGCGGACTCGCTCGACGAGGAGGCCGCGGCCTACCTCGAACGGACCTGACCTGCATGCCACCGACACCCCCTCAGCCCCTCCTCGCCGCCCGTGGCCTCGTGGTCGGCTACGGCCTTCCCGTGTGCCCGCCCGTGGACCTCGCCGTGCGGCCGGGGGAGGTCCTCGCCGTCGTCGGTGCGAACGGCACCGGCAAGTCCACGCTGCTGCGCACGCTCCTGGGCCATCTCGAACCGTTGGGCGGGCACGCCGAGCTGCTCGGCGTCGAGGTGGACCCCCGCTCGGTCGAGGTGCGTGCGGCGGTGGCCCAGGATCTCGGCGACGATGCGTTCTTCCCGGCGCTGACCGTGCGCGAGCACCTCCTCCTGACCTGCTACGGCCACCGCGTCACCGGGGCGTCCGACGTGGTGGACGGCCTGCTCGAGGAGTTCGGCCTGCTCGAGCGTTCCGCCGCGCTGCCCGCCGCGCTGTCCTCGGGTCAGCGCCGCCGGCTGCTGCTCGCCGCCGCACTGGCGAGGCCCCGGTCCCTGCTGGTCCTCGACGAGCCCGAGCAGCGCCTCGACGTCGGCATGCGCAAACACCTCGTGGAACGGCTCGCCGAGGAGCGCGAGGCCGGCGGCGCCGTCCTGCTCGCCACCCACGACCCCGCCGTCGTGACCGGTGCGGCCACCGGCGTGCTGCACATCGGTGAGGCGGAGGTGCGCACCCTCGGCCGGGACGCCGGCGCGGCCGCCGTCGCGGCCCTGTGAGGGTGGGGCACCTGTGAGCGCCCCGAGGGGCCGCGACGTCCGGCGCTGGACCAGGCGCCGCACCCGGCTGCGAGACCCCGCCAGCCCGTCGGACCTGCTCTACGACCTCTACAGCGGCATGCTCGCCGTCGCGATCTCGGCGTCCATGGTGCTGGCCGCCTCGGACCGGATCGGCACCGACCTCGCCACCGGGCCGTCGACCGTGGGATCGGGCCTGGGGCTGCACGTCACCTGGCTGGCCGTCCTGGCGGTGCTCGCGTGCATCGCCGCCGTCACCGGGCTTGCGGCCCGGCTGGGCCCGGTCGCCCTGTCGCCGGCCCAGACCGCGTGGTGGCTGCCGCTGCCGGTGGACCGCCGCGGCCTGCTCCGTCCCGCGGCCGTGCTGTGGCCACTCGCGGCGGCGGCGCTCGGCACCATCCTCGGGACGGCCGTCAGCCTGATCGTCTCGGCGCCGCTGGTCTCGGGCGCCGCGGCCGGTGCCGGCCTGACCACCTCGTGCGTGCTCGCCGTCGGCCTGACCCAGGTCTCGCCCGTCGCGCACCGGCGCGCCCGTCTCACTGCTGACGTCGCGCTGGCGGCGCTTCCCGTCCTGACCCTCGTCCTGGTCGTCCTCGACCCGCCGGTGCCGGCCATGCCCGACACCGCGATGACGGCGACGGCTGTCCTGGTCATGGTCCTCGCCGCCGCGCTGGGGATCGCCCTGGACCGGCGACTCGGCTCGCTGGCGGACTCCGGCCTGCATGAGCGCGGCGCGGTGGCCGGCGAGGCGCTCGGCGCCGCCATGTCGGCCGACACCCGTGCCCTCGGCCGCGCGCTGAGCGCCGCGACCAGCCCGCCCGAGCGAGCTCGAACGGCGCGGATGCGGTGGCTGCGTGCGGTCCCGCGACGCCTGGCGCCGCAGGCGGCGGTCGTCACGTCCGACGCCCTGCTGCTCCTGCGCAGCCGCCGCCACCTCGTCCAGCTCGTGGTCGCCGCCTGCCTGCCGGCGCTGGCGCTGAGCGTCGCGCAGCCCGTCCCGTTCGTGACGCTGATCCTGCTGGTGGTCGGGGCCTACACGGCGGCGCTGGCCGTCACCGAGGGAGCGCGCCGGGCGGAGAACGCGCCCATGCTCGATGCGTTGTTGCCGCTCGGGGCGCAACAGGTACGCCTCCTGCGCCTGCTCGTCCCCTCGATGGCGCACGCCGGCTGGTCGGTGGTCGTGTTCGCGGTGCTGGCGTGGCGCTACACCGGGCCCGAGTGGCTGGTCCTCGGGATGGTCGCGGCACCGGTGTGGGCTGCCGGCGCTGTCCGGGCCGCGTACCGCGAGCCGCCGGACTTCAGCGGCGGCCTGATCCACACCCCGATGGGTGCCGTCCCGCCCGGCGCCGCCGCCGCGTTCAGCAAGGGCCCCGACATCGCCATCCTGTTCTCCGCCCCCAGCCTGGTGGCCGTGCTCATCGGCACGGTCTCACCGGTGCTGATCGGGGTCCAGGCGGGTCTCGCCGTCGTGGCGCTCGCCATCGCGGGCTACGCGTCGCGGGCTTCCAGACCCAGCGCCTCGGCGAGCAGCTCGTAGGAGCGGTGCCGAGCCTGCGCCGTCGGGGTGTTCGAGGTGACGATGACCTCGTCCGCCTGCGCGTGGGTGACGAAGCTCGCCACCTGCTCCGGCAGCGCGGCGGGGGAGCCGACGGCGGAGTAGCGCAGCATCGTGCGCACTTGGTCGCCGGCGGGGGAGGACAGGATCGCGTCGGCGTCGGCCTCCGACAGCTCGGTCCCTCGGCGCACGAGGCGGGTCACCATGGTCCGCAGGGCGGCGTGGTGCAGGTCGGCCGCCTCGTCGTCGGTGTCGGCGACGAAGACGTTCAGGCCGGCGATGACGTACGGCTCAGGGTGCTTCTCCGACGGCTGGTACTCCGTGCGGTAGGCGGTGACGGCGTCGACCAGCGCGGCCGGCGCGAAGTGCGAGGCGAACGCGTAGGGCAGGCCCATCGCGGCCGCGAGCCGGGCGCCGAACAGTGAGGATCCGAGGATGTACAGCGGGACCTCGGTGCCGGTGCCGGGTGTCGCACGGACCTCCTGACCGGGTCGCTCGGGTCCGAGGAGCGACTGGAGCTCGGCGACGTCCTGCGGGAACCGGTCGGAGTCGTGGGGTTCGCGGCGCAGCGACCGCAGCATCGCCATGTCGCCGCCCGGCGCGCGCCCCAGACCCAGGTCGATCCGGCCCGGATACATCGTCTCGAGGGTGCCGAACTGTTCGGCGATGACCAGCGGGGAGTGGTTCGGGAGCATGATCCCGCCCGCGCCGACCCGCATCGTCGATGTGTGCTCCGCGATGTGGCCGATGAGGACCGCCGTCGCCGACGAGGCCACCGTCGCCATGTTGTGGTGCTCGGCGAACCAGTAGCGCGTGTACCCCCAGCGCTCGGCGTCGCGGGCCAGGGCCACGCTGGCCTCGAACGTCGCCCGCACCCCCTCCTCCGGCCGGACGGTGGCCAGGTCCAGGACGGACACCGGCAGGGCGCGCACCGCCTGCGGCAGCTCGGACTCCGCGCCGGCGGCGTCGGTGATGGGGTGGTTGGTGGCGTGGGGCACGGTGGACCTCCGGGGATCGGTTCGCTGCTCGGTGGGTGTTCGGCGGGTGTGAGGTAGACGATGGAATCATTCCCTCGACCTGCGCGTTGTACATCTGTACGGTTTTTGCCCGACCGGGATATCACCGGAGGGGAGAGGAGGCAGACATGCGCAGGAAGAAGAACTATGTGGAGTTCGAGGACGACCACGGGATCACCCGTCGGTACTTCCACCACAGCAACGGTGGCGGCCTCGTCGAATCTTCCGCCGTCGTCGATTCGACGGCTTACGTTCACGCCTCCGCCTACGTCGACCCCGCCGCACGCGTGCACCACGGTGCCCGCATCGGCTCCGGCGCGTGGATCGACCACAGCGCCGTGATCGCACCCGGCGCAGAAGTTGGTGAAAATGCTCACGTCGGCCAGGCGGCCTTCGTCGGCAGCCGCGCCGTGGTCGGCGCTCGCGCGACCGTGGGGGCCAAGGCCCGCATCGGTGAGGGCGCGAGGATCGTGGCGGACGACGTCGTGGCGGACGGTGGCACGCTCGAGGACGCCCGGAGCAGCCGGGCGGCCTGACCCTAGGCTGTCCCGGTGACCAGGATCGTCGCCGGCGCAGCCGGAGGCCGCACCGTGCAGGTGCCGCGTTCCGGTACCCGACCGACATCCGAGCGGGTCCGGGAGGCGCTCTTCTCGCGGCTGCAGCACCTCGGTGTCGTCGTCGGCGCCGAGGTGCTCGACCTCTATGCCGGCTCCGGCGCGTTGGGCCTCGAGGCGGCGAGCCGTGGGGCCGCGCGGGTCACGCTGGTCGAGTACTCCCGGCCCTCTGCCGCGCTGATCCGGCGCAACGTCGCGGCGCTCGGCCTTGCGGGTGTCGAGGTCGCCGCCTCGCGGGTCGAGACCTTCCTCGGCGGCGCCGCACGCCCGGCCGACCTGGCCCTGCTCGACCCGCCGTACGACCTGGACGAGCGCCGGCTCGGCGAGGTCCTGACCCGGCTCGCGAACGGCTGGCTGACCGACGACGCGGTCGTCGTGGTCGAACGCTCCCGCCGCAGCCCGGAGCCGGCGTGGCCGCTCGGGCTCGCCCGCCTCGACGAGCGCACCTACGGCGACACCCGCATGTGGTTCGCCGAGCCCTCGCCCGGCCGCCCCGCGTGACGCCACGACCGAGGCCTCCTACCGCGGTCCCGGCGACGGCGACGGAGACAGCGTCGCGCTCGCCGACGGGCCGACGCGGCACGCCCCAGCGTGGGAACGCCAGCATCGGCGCCTTGCGGGCTAGCGTGACGACATGTTCTGCATGTTGCGAGAACGGCGATGAGCCTGGCCGTCTGCCCTGGGTCCTTCGACCCGATCACCGTCGGTCACGTCGACGTGGTGCGGCGTGCACGCGTCATGTTCGACGAGGTCGTGGTCGCCGTGGCGCACAACCCCGCCAAGAAGTACCTGCTCGACGTCGAGCGGCGCGCCGACCTCGCCCGTGACGCACTCGGCGGGCTGGACGGGGTGCGGGTCGACGTCGTTCCCGGGCTGCTCGCCACCTACTGCGCCGACGTCGGCGCGTCGGCCGTCGTCAAGGGCATTCGCGGCCCGGCCGACCTCGACGCCGAGCAGTCCATGGCCCTGATGAATCGCCACCTCACCGGCGTGGAGACCGTGTTCGTCCTGGGCGACCCCGCCCTCGCGCACGTGGCCTCCTCGCTCATCAAGGACGTCGCCCGCTACGGCGGCGACGTCACGGGACTCGTCCCGCCCGCCGTCGCCGCCGCCCTGCGCGAGGCGCCGTCCATAGGAGAGACACGATGACCGCCATCGAAGACCCGACCACCGCCGCGGAGCGGCACGCCGAGGACGGTGCGTCGCTCATCTCCATCCTCGACGAGCTCTCCGAGCTCGTCACCCAGGCCCGCACCATGCCCATGTCGGCCTCCGTGCTGGTCAACCGGGCCGAGGCGCTCGACCTGCTCGACGCAGCCCGCACCGTCGTGCCGCAGGAGATCCGCACGGCCGACGACATCGTCGCCGACGTCGAGGCGATGATCGAGCGCGCCAAGCGCCGCGCCGACAAGATCGTCGAGGAGGCCCGCACCGAGGCCGAGCGGCTCGTGTCCAGCGAGCACGTGGTCGCCCTCGCCACCCAGCGGGCCGAGCAGATCGTGGCCGACGCCGAGAAGGAGGCCGCCAGGCTCGCCGCCGACGCCAACGACTACTGCGACCGCAAGCTCGGCCAGTTCGAGGTCGACCTCAACTCCATCGCCACCCAGGTGCGTGCCGGCCGCGAGGCGCTCGCGGCCCGAGCCGGCCGGGAGGCGGCGGCCGACGAGGAGAGCTCGGAGGCCTGAGCGTCGGCTGGTCGGCGCCGGCGGGCCACTCGCACGGGACGGAGGCGAGCGAGCTCACCGGACGGAGGCGAGCCACCTGCCGAGCTCGGTGGCGAGCATCACCGGAGCGTCGAGCTGGATCAGGTGGCCGGCGTCGTCGACCACGCTCAGACCGGCCCCCGGGATGGCGCGTACGAGGCGGTGCGCCCGGTCGAGCGGGATCCACGCGTCCTCCCGGCCCCACACCACCTGCACCGGGACCGCGAGGTCACCGAGCCGCGGCTCGAGGTCGTCTGTGAACCGCTCGTCCGCCTGCGCGATCTGCCGGTAGAACGCGGCCTGCCCGGCCGTCGTCAGCCACGGCGCGGTGAGGGCATCCAGGTCCTCCTGGCGCAGTCCGCGGTGGCTCGCGCCCGCGATGTAGCTCTCCACGACGCCGCGGTGTACCGGTGCGGGTAGCCGGGTGAACACGTCCGCGTGCTCGCGGACGAGCCGGAAGAAGTCCGAGCCCCACGGCGAGAGCGCCACGACGTCGACCAGACACAGCGACGCCAGCGGCGCACCGTGCAGGAGGTGCGCCCTCAGCGAGACGGCGCCGCCGTAGTCGTGCGCCACCAGGTGCGGGCGCTCGAGGCCCCAGATGCCCAGCAGGTCCGCCAGCAGCTCGCCCTGGAGGCCCAGGTCCACCGGATGCTCCGGGTCCATCGAGGACGCCCCGTACCCGGGCATGTCCCACAGGTACACCGTGTGGTCGCGGCTGAGCGCCTCGGCGAACGGTGCCCACAGCGCCGAGGACCACGGCGTACCGTGGCACAGCACCACGGCCGGTCCGGAACCGGCGCAGCTCCAGGCCACCCGGCGACCCCGCCAGCTCAGTGTCCGGTCCACCTGCACAGCCCCATCGTGCCAGGTAGGCGCGCTGCCGGGTGGCCTTCGTACCGGCAGCCGTGGGTAGCATCTATCGCGCCCCGGCAATGCCCGGGGCCGCCGTCAGTCCCCGAGAAGTTCCGCGCCCTCCGGCGCCGCAGAAGGAGTGTCATGGACACCCGCTCGCCGCTCGTCGTCAGCACGCACGAGCTCGGCCGCAGTCCCGGGGCGACGCGCGCCTTCGCCCGCACGGTGCCCGCCCCGGCCGATCTGGGCACCGCCGTGATCGGCGTTCCCGAGGGTTCCGACGTCGCGCTCGACCTGCGGCTCGACTCCGTCATGGACGGGGTCTTCGTCACCGGCTCCGCCGACACGGTCGCTCGCGGCCAGTGCGTGCGCTGCCTCCGTGACCTCGAGGAGGACCTCGAGGTCGACGTCTCCGAGCTCTTCTACTATGCCGACGTCAAGAACTCGCTGGTCAAGGAGGGTGACGAGGAGGCCGAAGAGCTGCCGACCGTGGAGGCCGAGCACATCGACCTCGAGCCCGTGCTGCGCGACGCCATCGTGCCGGCGCTGCCCTTCCAGCCGCTGTGCCGGGAGGACTGCGCCGGGCTGTGCAGCGTGTGCGGCGAGCGGATGGACGACCTCGAGGAGGGCCACCACCACGAGCAGCTCGACCCGCGCTGGTCCGCCCTGGGCTCGTTGCTGGAGGACGGCTCCGGTGGTCTGACGGGCGAGACCGCCCGCAGGGAGCCCGCCCGCACGGACGAGCGCGCCCGCACCGACGAGGACGGCACCCGGTGAGCGGGCGCCGCCGGAAGTCGGAAGCCGAGGCCGAACCGGCCCGCACCGACGTCGAGACCCTGACCGGCGCGCTCGGCACCCCCATCGATCCCGAGCTCCTCGTGCTGTCCCTCACCCACCGGTCGTTCGCGCACGAGGCCGGCGGCATCCCGACCAACGAGCGGCTGGAGTTCCTCGGAGACGCGGTCCTCGGCGTCATCGTCACCGAGCACCTGTACCGGACGCACCCGGGTGAGCCCGAGGGCGACCTGGCCCGGATGCGCGCCGCCACGGTGAGCCAGAAGGCGCTCGCGTCCGTCGCCCGTGAGCTCGGGCTCGGCGACTACATCCTGCTCGGCCGCGGCGAGCTCGTCACCGGCGGGCGGGAGAAGGACTCGATCCTCTCCGACACGGTCGAGGCGATCATCGGCGCGACCTACCTGTGCCACGGCCTCGAGCGGACGCGGGCGATGGTGGAGCGCCTCGTCGGCCCGCTGCTCTCGCGCGCCGCCGACCTCGGTGCTGGCCTGGACTGGAAGACCTCCCTGCAGGAGCTGGCGGCGGAGCGTGGCCTCGGCATGCCGAGCTACCTGGTCACCGGCGAAGGCCCCGACCACGCCCGAACCTTCACCGCGACGGTCGTCCTCGACGGCGACGAGTACGGTCTCGGCACCGGCAGCTCCAAGAAGCTCGCGGAGCAGAACGCAGCCGAGGACACCTACGTCCGCCTGGCGGCCGCCCCCGCCGACGACGGCACCTCGTCCGCAGAGCACCGGGCCTGACCGACCGCCGTGCCCGAGCTGCCCGAGGTCGAGACCGTCCGCGCCGGGTTGGCCCGCCGCGTCCTCGGCCGGCCCGTCGCCGCAGTCGAGGTCCGCCACCCGCGTGCCGTGCGCCGCCAGTCCGGTGGCGCCGACGAGCTGGCGGCCCGCCTCGTCGGGCGCTCGTTCACGGCCGCTGTGCGTCGGGGCAAGTACCTGTGGCTGACCGTGGGGCCCGGACCGCATCCCGACGAGGCGCTCCTGGCGCACCTCGGCATGAGCGGCCAGCTCCTCGTGCAGGAACCGCCCGGGTCTCGCGCCCGTGAAGCCCGCGACGGACGCGACGTCCTCGACCTCATGCATCCCGCGCCCGTGCTCGCCGCCGACGGCGGGCCCCCGATGGACCTGACCGCCGCCCGGCTGCCCACCACGGTCCGCGACATCCCGGCCACCACAGCGCACCTGCGGGTGCGCATTACTTTCGACGACGGCGGCCAGCTGTGGTTCGTCGATCAGCGCACCTTCGGCCACGTCATGGCCGTCGACACGGTGCCCAGCGGCGACGGCGCCCCCGGCGGCGCGGGATCCGACGCACCGGTGCTCCCGGAGCCGGTCGCGCACATCGCCCGCGACCTTCTCGACCCCGATCTCGATACCGTCGCCCTCGTGCGCCGAACCCGCATCCGCCGAACCGAGGTCAAACGTGCCCTCCTCGACCAGACCCTGGTCTCCGGCGTCGGGAACATCTACGCCGACGAGGCGCTCTGGCGCGCCAGGCTGCACGGCACGCGGCGCACCGACGTGCTTCGCCCGGCGCGGCTGCGCGCGCTCTACGACCACGCCGCCGCTGTGATGCGCGACGCGCTCGCGGTCGGCGGGACGTCCTTCGACGCGCTGTACGTCGACGTGGAGGGAGCGTCCGGATTTTTTGAGCGGAGCCTAAGTGTCTATGGGCTTGAGGGCCATCCCTGCAAGCGCTGCGGCACCCCTATCGTACGGGAGCGCTTCATGAACCGCTCGAGCCACTCTTGCCCGCAGTGCCAGCGAGAACGTTAGTCGACGACTGACTGACGCCGGGCACATGTTTCCGTGTCCGCTCAGTCACGTCGCGAAGCCGACATCCCAGCCTGGACGACGATCCAGTCGCGTGAACCGATCGACGCGCGATCGGAGAGGCTGGGTCCGTCAGTGGTCGCGGAGCTCCAGCAGCACGCCGCTGACCCGGCCGCTCCTGCGGCCGGGCCAGCCTTCGTAGCGTGCTGAGGGGTCAGTCGCGCACGAAACCGTTCACGGAGTCGACCGCGTCGACGGGGACTCCGGCTTCCCGATTCGCCGCGAG
Source organism: Georgenia halophila (assembly GCF_039541595.1). NCBI lineage: Bacteria > Bacillati > Actinomycetota > Actinomycetes > Allobogoriellales > Allobogoriellaceae > Georgenia > Georgenia halophila. Next base: position 79,448 of record NZ_BAABGN010000013.1, read on the forward strand.
CAGTCCGGTCACCCGCGGGCCCGGGGTCCCAACGGCGCTGATGCGCGCGGTCTGGGCGATCGCGAAGCTGTCGGCGATGTGCCCCGAGGAGGTAGTCAGGTGTTCGTCGGCCGCCGTGGCGTCGGTGAACACGTGCTCGAACGTGACTGATGCGTCGTCGGTCGTGACGGCGAGCGCGACCAGGCCCGGCTCGGAGTGCTCGACGAATGCGGCGTACGCGTCGGCGGCGCGGCGAAGCTCGTCGCGCTTGCCGTCGTGTGCGCGGTGCGTGGTGGTGAGAATCAGTGGAGTGGACATGGGTTCTTCCTTTCTTGGGTGAGAACGCCGCAGGGTGCGGCGATCCCGGTCAGTGGTGCATCCCGCCGGAGGCGTGGATGCGGCCGTGGGGCAGCGCGAGTGCGACAATGACGCCGGCCAGGACCGCTCCGGCGGCGGCGTAGCCGAAGACGGCGGTATCGCCTGCGGCGCTGAGCGCGACGAGCATCGGCATCGAGGCCATGAGCACTCCGAGGCCGCCGCCGATCTCGTGCATGGTGTTGACGACTCCCGAGGCCGCGCCCGACTCGCCGTGCGAGACCCCTGTGGTCGCGGTGGCGGTCGCTGTGACCAGTGCGGGACCGATCCCGAGTGCGGCCACGCCGACGCCGATGATGAGGGCGGGCAGGCTGTCCGGCAGCAACCAGGCGATCGCGAAGCCCGCCACGACGGTGCCGAAGGCGATCGCGCCCACGGCCCTCGCGGTCATCCGGCCCAGCAGGTGCGCGGCCAGCTGCGCGCCGAGCACGACGGCGACGGCGGCGGGCAGGAACGCCAGACCCGCTCCGAGCGGGTCGACGCCCGCACCGTCCTGCAGCGCGATCGTAAGAACGAAGAACGAGCCGATCAGGAACATGCTCGCCAGCAGCATCGTGATCGCCCCGCCGGCCACCGAGCGGGTGCCCAGCAGCCGCAGCGTCGACACAACGGGGTGCGCGGGCGCACCGCCGTGCTCGGAGCGGACCAGCATCGCGGTGCGGATGACGAGCAGCACCAGCACACCGATCAGCAGCCCGACGGGGACGTTGACCAGGAATGCCCAGCGCCAGCCTCCCAACTGGGTGAGCACCCCACCGACGACCGCGCCGATGGCCGCGCCCGCACCGCCGATCCCTGCCCAGACCGCCAACGCGCGATGGCGCGCCGCGCCTTCGAACAGCGAGATCACCATGCTGAGAGCAGCCGGCGACAGCAGCGCCGCGCCTAACGCCTGGGCAACCCTCGCCGCGATCAGCACGCCGGCGGCGCTGGCCGCCGACGCGCCGAGGGACGCGAGGGTGAACACGGCCAGTCCGATCAGGAACGAGGTGCGCAGCCCGATCCGGTCGGTGATGATCCCGCCGACGATCAGGAGCGCGCCGAACGGCAGCGAGTACGCGGCGATGACCCAGCCAAGCTGCGCGCCGAGGCCGAGCTCGGCGTCGATCGTGGGCAGCGCGACGTTCACGACGGTGACGTCGAGGATCAACATGAACTGCGCCGCGCAGATCAGCGCGAGCGCCCACCAGCGCCGCGCTCCCGCCGGTTGCGGACGAGGGGGCGGGTGGTTGGCGGCAGTTGCCAGGCCGTGGGTTGACTGCGTCACGGTTTCCTAACTCGTACAGGGATGTTTGATGTAGTGCCGCTAACGTATACATTGATGTACGAGAAAAGCAAGCCTCGGCACCGGGGCGCACCGTTTGAAAGGAGTGACAGATGCCGCGACAGCGCGCGCTGCGGTCGGACTCGACCCGGAACCGCGAGAAGATCCTCGTGGCGGCACTGCGGGCCCTGGCCGATGATCCGAACGCGACGATGGCGGCGATCGCGCGGGCCGCTGGTGTGGGGCGAATGACGCTCTACGGTCACTTCGAGACGCGGCACGCCCTCGTCGCGGCGCTGTTCGCCCGTACCGTTGCCGAGGCCGACGCGGCACTGGAGTCGGTGCCGCTCGACGGCGAGCCCGCCCATGCTCTGGATGAGCTCACCCGGTCCTCGTGGCGGATCGTCGCAGAGCTGCACGCGCTGCTCGGCGCGGCGCGCGACGAGCTCGGCGACGACGCCGTCCGCGCGCACATGGAGCACGCGCTCGGCCGCGTCCGAGGTGTGGTCGAACGCGGCCAGGCCAGGGGAGCGTTCCGCACGGACCAGTCCCCGGACTGGCTGACGTCGTGCTATCTCGCGATCGTGCACGGCGCGGCCGGCGACGTGCGCACCGGCCGAGTGTCAGAGCAGGACGCCACCATCTGGGTCCCGCAGACCGTGGCCGCGATCGTCCGGCGCTGAAGTCTGGCACGCTCAAACCTGGTGCGTCGGCGTAGTGCGCATCTGCGGTGAGGAAGATGAATCAGGAATGTGCCGCTCTGCGCGATGTGGTCCCGGACTGCGACCTGGTTGTTCGACTGCTCCGCGAGCAGGCACCGCATCTCGCCGACATGACGGTCAGACCCAGCCATGCGTCAGGGAGCAGCAACTGGGTGTTTCGCCTCGGTGATGCCCATGCTGTGCGCCTGCCTCGCTCGGACGGTTACACGCACGACTTCCTCAAGGAGGTTCGTTGGCTCCTGCGACTGGGCCCGGCGGCATCTGTGCCCGTGCCCAACATCGAGTTCGTCGGCGAGGCGTCGGACCTGTTTCCCCGGCCATGGGCAGTGGTGTCGTGGGTGCCCGGTGACTCGCCGGTCGGCCTGCAGCGCTCGCAGCAGGCCGAACTCGCCACGACGCTCGGCCAGTTCATGCAAAGCCGGCACGCGGTCGGCAGGTCCGGCATCCCTGAGGGTGCCGAGCACTGAGGGTACCGCTCCGGCGAGCCTATGACCGACACGATCTACGGATGGGCTGACGACGTGGCGGATCGTCTGTCCGACGTGTTCGATCCCCGAAGGGTCCGTCAGACGTGGCGACGACTGCGCGACGTCCCAGCGGCGACGACGCCTCCCTGCTGAAGGTCAACGTATCTAACCTGGGAAAAGGGATTCTTCGCCCGCTCGCTCGCCGTTTACGGCCGGGCCGGCCGGCCGTGCGCACGGTGCGGGGCGATCATCCGGCGCGAGGAGTTCATGAACGGCGGCTCGTTCTCCTGCCCGCGCTGCCAGCGGCGGCCCGCCGCACGGTGAGTCGTGGTCGTTCGCGACGCGATGTCGGCGCCCGGTGCTTCACTGGACCGTATGAGGGACGACGGGTTGGGCGCCGGACGCCTCGAGGTGATTGCCGGGCCGATGTTCGCCGGCAAGTCCGAAGAGCTGCTGCGCCGCGTGCGCCGGGCGCAGGTGGCCGGCCGGGGCGTGCTGGTGGTGAGCCACGACCTCGACACGCGCGGCGGGACGGGGCGTGTGGCGTCGCACTCGGGCCTGGGAGTCGCCTCGCGGACTGTGCGGTCCGCCCACGACATCCCCGCCCTGCTGGAGCCGAGCACGGAGCTGGTCGCGGTCGACGAGGCGCAGTTCTTCGGTGACGACCTCGTCGAGGTGGTGCAGCGGCTCGCAGACGACGGGCTGGTGGTCGTCGTCGGCGGCCTGTCCGTCACCTTCGACGGACGCCCGTTCGAACCGCTGCCGGCGCTCATGGCACTCGCAGAGGACGTCAATCGGCTCACCGCCGTGTGCGGCGTGTGCGGCCGCGACGCCGCGTACCACGTCCGGGTCCAGGACGAGCCGACCCCCGACGCGCTGCACCCGGTCGCCGCGCACGTCGGCGGGTCGGAGGCGTACGAGGCGCGGTGCCGCAGCCACCGGTACAGCCCTTGACCCGGTTGTCCCACCAGTCGGACGGTGCGTCGCCGGACGGATGGTGCCTGTCCCTGTGCGATACTGAACGAGGCCGGAGGGGCTGTACCACACCCCGCTTCTCCGGTCCGAACGACGACGTGACCTCCTCGAACCCGGTCCATCTCGCGCCGCTTCACCAGCCTGGTGTACGCGCTGCAGCAGAGGCCGGTAGTTCGGGGTCACCGCGCAGGGCGCGGCAGGCCGCCCGTCGGTCGGCGGCCGATCAGTCGGTCGTACACACAGGACTTCCGTCCTCGGCGAAGCCGGGGATGACGAATCGCCCATGGGCGCCGCAGGGTGTGGAGGCGCCCTGGGTGGAGGGGCACACCCCATGGAAGAGCAGAACACCACCGAATCCGGCGCCCAGGACGACCAGCAGCAGGCGCCCGAGCAGAAGCCGCGCCGCTCCCGCTCTCGCCGTGCCACCAGCCCGACGACCGCCCCGGCCCCCGCCACCGAGCCGACGACGGCGCAGCAGCCCGAGACCGGCGAGGCCACCACGGTCGGCTCGCCGGAGGGTGAGGCGCTGACCGCCGTCGCCGAGAAGGCCGCCGAGGCCGCGGCCGAGAAGCCAGCCGAGGCCGTCGCCGAGAAGCCCGCCCGGGCCCGGAAGGCACCGGCCAAGCGCAGGAGCCGCAAGGCCGTCGACACCGCAGACGCAGCAGACGCAGCAAACAGCGGTACCGCAAGCACCCCTGACGCCGACGAGCCCGCCGAGCCAGCCGCCACGGAGACGTCCACCGAGGAGCCGGCCGCCGAGGCCCAGGCCCCAGCGAAGGCCAAGAAGCAGGGCGGCAGGAGGCCGGCCGCGAAGAAGACCGCCAAGCCGGCCGCCGAGACCGAGGCGAGCGCGCCCGAGGCCGTGGACAGCCCGGCGGCCGACGCCCAGACCGAGGTCCGGACGGAGGCGCAGCCCGAGTCCGAGGTCGAGATCGAAGGCGAGGCCGGGGCCGCCGGTGACGCGTCGACGGAGGCCGGTGACGCGTCGACGGAGCAGGCGGAGGCCCCCAAGCGCTCGGGCCGCGGCCGCCGCACCAGCGCGGCGCAGCGTAAGCGCGAGCAGGAGCAGGAGCTCGACGTCTTCGCCGAGCTTGGTGTCGGCACGGGCGACAAGACCGCCGAGTCCGGGACCGGCGAGGACGAGCCCGACGAGGAGGGGGCTGACGAGGACAACGCCGAGGATGGTCCTCGTCTGCCGGCCGCGGCCCTGCTGTTCCAGGCTCCCGACACCACGGCCGCCCGTCCCCGCCGCCGTCGCGCCCAGGCGCCGGCCGGCGAGCCGACCCCGCTGCCCGTGAGCAGCGACCAGGCCGCAGACCAGGCCGACAAGCCGGACGAGCAGGCAGCCGGCCAGGGCGAGAAGCCGGACGAGCAGGAGGCCGACCAGGGCGAGAGCGACGAGCAGCAGTCGCGTCGCCGTCGCCGTCGCGGCGGCCGCGGCCGTCGGAACCGCAGCGCGCAGAACGACTCCGACGAGAACGGCGACGACGCCCGCCAGGGTGACGACAACGGCCAGGACGAGAAGGCGGGCCAGTCCGACCGTCCCGCCAAGGACAAGACCGGGGACCGTGACCGGCAGCAGGACGGGGACCGCGAGCGCCCCGAGCAGAACGACGAGGGCGAGGACAGCTCGTCGGACGAGGGCGAGGGCAGCTCCGGCTCCCGCCGGCGTCGTCGTCGCCGCCGCTCCTCCCGAAGCGAGAACGAGAGCGAGGGGCGCACCGCACGCGACGAGGTCACCGCGCTCAAGGGCTCCACGCGGCTGGAGGCCAAGCGTCAGCGCCGCCGTGAGGGTCGCGAGGCCGGCCGCCGTCGCCGCCCCAGCCTGTCCGAGTCGGAGTTCTTGGCGCGCCGCGAGTCGGTGAATCGCAAGATGATCGTGCGCGAGAAGGACGGGCTCAACCAGATCGCGGTCCTCGAGGACGACATGCTCGTCGAGCACTACGTGGCCCGGCACACGCAGACCTCGATGGTCGGAAACGTCTACCTCGGGCGCGTGCAGAACGTGCTGCCCTCGATGGAGGCGGCGTTCGTCGATCTCGGCAAGGGCCGCAACGCCGTGCTGTACGCCGGCGAGGTCAACTGGGACGCCGCAGGCATGGAGGGCCAGCCCCGCCGCATCGAGCAGGCGCTGAAGTCGGGCGACACCGTGCTCGTCCAGGTCACCAAGGACCCGATCGGTCACAAGGGTGCCCGCCTGACCTCGCAGATCACGTTGGCGGGCCGGCACTTGGTGCTCGTCCCGTCCGGCGCCATGACCGGGATCTCTCGCAAGCTTCCCGAGAACGAGCGCAGCCGGCTGAAGAAGCTCCTCAAGGAGATGGTCCCGGACGGTGCGGGCGTCATCGTGCGCACCGCGGCCGAAGGCGCCACCGAGGAGCAGCTGCGTGCGGACGTCGATCGACTGACCAAGCAGTGGGCCGACATCGAGGCGAAGGCGAAGAACACCAAGGCCGCCCCGACGCTCCTCAAGGGGGAGCCGGAGCTGGCGGTGCGTGTGGTCCGCGACGTCTTCAACGAGGACTTCGAGTCCCTCACCGTGGCCGGCGACACGGCGTGGAAGACCATCTCGACGTACGTCGAGGACCTGTCCCCGGAGCTCGCCGACCGCATGCACCACTGGACCTCCCACAAGGACGTCTTCGCCGAGCACCGCGTGGACGAGCAGCTCGCCAAGGCCATGGACCGCAAGGTGTGGCTGCCCTCCGGCGGCTCGCTGGTCATCGACCGGACCGAGGCGATGACCGTCATCGACGTCAACACCGGCAAGTTCACCGGTTCCGGCGGCACGCTGGAGGAGACGGTCACCCGGAACAACCTGGAGTCCGCGGAGGAGATCGTCCGCCAGCTCCGCCTGCGGGACATCGGCGGCATCATCGTCATCGACTTCATCGACATGGTGCTTGAGTCCAACCGTGACCTCGTGCTGCGGCGCCTCCTCGAGTGCCTCGGCCGAGACCGCACCCGCCACCAGGTGGCCGAGGTGACCTCACTCGGCCTGGTCCAGATGACGCGCAAGCGGGTCGGCCAGGGACTGATCGAGGCGTTCTCGTCCACGTGCGAGCACTGCAACGGCCGCGGCTTCGTCGTCCACGACCAGCCGGTCGAGCGCGGTTCCGACGGCGGCCGCACCAGCCAGGACGACGGCGGATCGCGCCGCCGCGGGGGGCGCCGTGGCGGCGGGCAGCCCGCGGTGTCGCAGTCGCCGTCGTCGCCGGCCGAGGCCACCGCCGAGGACCCGCAGAGCGCGGCGGCCCGCGAGGCGGTCAAGGCCACCCTCGCCACGATCGCCGCTGCGGCGGCCAACGCCCACGATCAGGATGACGGCTCCGACGAGGGCTCGACTCGCGATGCCGAGGGCGGTCAGGTCGCCCAGGCCGATCAGGCCGATCAGCAGGGCGCGCCCGCGACCCCCGACGAGCCGCCGGCCACCGGCGTCGTCGGTGCACCGTCGGGCGGCTCCGTCGTCGTGCCCACCGACGCCGAGGAGGCCGCCGAGACGGCCGAACCGGCTCAGCCCGGCACCCCGGCGCGGCGCCCACGCCGCAGCCGCCGGGCCGTCTCCACCGGCGTGGTCACCCCGGGCCAGACAAGCATCACCACCGTTGACGGGTCGGAGGGCGGCTCCGGGTCGAGCGCGGGGTCGACCGGCGACTGACCGCCTCCGGCGTGACCTGCCGACGGCCACGGCCGTCGGCAGGTCAGGTCAGGCCGGCGTCACGTTGTGGTTCCGGTGGAAGATGTTGTCGGGGTCGTACTCGCGCTTGACCCGGGTGAGCGCTTCCCAGTTGGGGCCGTAGCCGGCACGGGCCACGCGCTCGGCGTCCGCGCCGTCCCCGGCGGTGAAGTTCAGGAAGTCGCCCGCCGTGCCGAAGGGCTCTACGGCCGCGTGCAGGTCACGTGCCCAGCGGATCCCGGTCGCGTCCTGGTGCGGTTCGTCCCACGCGCCGACGATGACCAGCTGGTACCTGGCGTCGCGGTGCGGAAACGCGGTCGCTCCCGTGGGCTTCCGGTTCATCGCGCCGCCGTAGTGCTCGATCGTGGCGTTGAGCCAGGGCAGCGGCGGGTCCGCGGCGAACGCGGCGACTGCGTCCAGCACCCGGTTGTCGAGGTCGCGCATAAGCGCGCCCTTCCAGTAGTACCGGCGGCCGTATGGAAAGAGCGGGTCGTTGCCGCCGTTCCAGGCGGCGTACGGCATGGTGTCGGCCATCGTCATGATCGGCGGGCCGAACGTCAGGATCGGTCCGACGACCGCCTCGGCGTCGGCGGGGTCACCCGACCAGCAGAACGCCAGGGCCGCGACGCGGCTGCCGTGCTCGGGCTCCGCCATGAGCCCGCAGTAGACGGTGAGCTCGTCCGGTGCCTGTGCTGTGATCTCACGGTGGAACTCCAGCACCTCGCGTGCTCTTGACGGCGGATGAGCGACCATGCCGGCGAAGACCGTCCGGAGCGGATGGACCTCGTACTCGAAGGACGTGGCGACGCCGAAGTTCCCGCCACCGCCGCGCAGTGCCCAGAACAGGTCCGGGTGCGAGTCCGCGCTGGCGGTGAGGGCCTGCCCGTCGGCGGTGACGAGGTCGACCGCCCGCAGGTTGTCGATGGTGAGCCCATGCTTGCCCACCAGCCAGCCCACGCCGCCGCCGAGCGTCACTCCCGCGACCCCGGTGGTCGAGATGACGCCCCCGGTGGTGGCCAGGTCGAAAGCGCCCGTCGCGGCGTCGACGTCGGACCACCGGGCGCCGGCCCCGACCCGGGCGGATCGGGCACTGGCGTCGACCTGCACCTGTCGCATGTGCTCGAGGTCGATCATCATGCCGCCGCGGTTGGTGGCGAAGCCCGCGACGTTGTGCCCCCCGCCCTTGATCGAGATCTCGAGGTCGTTCTCCCGCCCGTAGCGGATTGCGGTCGAGACGTCCGCCGTCGTGGTGGGTCTGACGACGACGGCGGGCCGGTCCTCGATCATGCCGTTCCACAGGCGGACGGCGGACTCGAACTCCGGGTGACCCGGCCGGAACGCACGCCCACCGAGCCTCGTGTCGAGGTCGGTGAACGCGTCGAGCTTCGTGGTCGTGCTCTGGTGGTGGATCGGAGCGCTCATGGGTCTCCCCTTTCGGGACGTCGAGGGATCTGCCGGCCAGGTCTCACGATGGCGAACCTCCCTTTCACAGCTCTTTCACCCCGCTTGCTTGCCCGTCGCGGGCGGCGGTGCCGAAAGGCACCGTGCGAGCCGGTCCGTGGCTACCCTGGGCAGATGGCCGCGGACGGCCGGACCTTCGGTGTGCTCGGGCCGCTCCAGGTGCACCGTGACGGTGCCGAGGTGGCGGTGCCGAGCACACGGCAGCGCGCCGTCCTGGCGGCGCTGCTGCTTCGTCACGACCAGGTGATCGACGTCGACCACCTGGTCGAGGCCGCCTGGGAAGGGCGCCTCCCGAACGCTCCTCGCGCCGCACTGCACACCGTTATGTCGAGGCTGCGCAGCCTCCTGGGTCCCGGCGTGATCGAGAGCGCACCGAACGGCTATCGGCTCGTGCTGGACGGCGCGGCGCTCGACTCCGAGATCTTCGAGACCCTGTGCGACCGGGCGGCGGACGCGCCGCCCGGAGAGGCCGCCGGTCTCATCGACCGAGCGCTGCGGCTCTGGCGTGACGACGTCCTGACGGAGTTTGCCGACCGTCAGTTCGTCGAGGCCGAGGCTTCACGGTTGGCTCAACGCCGGTTGGTGGCCCAGGAGGAACGTGCCGCCCTGCAGATCCAGCTCGGGGACGTCGAAGCCGCGGTGGCGGGGATGACGGCGATGGTCCACGCCCACCCGCTGCGCGAACGTGCCTGCGCGCTGCTGATGAGAGCCCTGTACCTCGCCGGCCGACCGAGCGAGGCGCTGGAGCGATTCCAGGAGCACCGCAGCCTCCTCGCCGACGAGCTCGGCCTCGACCCATCGCCGGAGCTGTGCGACCTCCAGCTGCAGATCCTCGACCACGGCATCCCCAGGAGCGTCCGGCCGACGGAGCGGCACCACGTGCCCCGCTGGCTCGCCGACGACACCACCTTCGTCGGCCGTGAGCACGCGCTCGCCGAGCTCGCGGACACGATGGTGGCCAACCGCCTGACGACCGTCACCGGTACCGGCGGCGTCGGGAAGTCACGGCTCGCGGCCGAGGCCATCGGCCCGCTGAGCCGGCGCCTCGCCCTGCCCGTGACGGTCGTCGAGGTCGGAGCCCTGGGGCGGATCGACCTCGACGTGGCTGCGGCGCTGGGCATCGGCCACGTCGGCGACGACGTGACCTCGGCGGTGGTCGAGTACCTCGAGGTCACCCCGATGCTCCTGGTCCTCGACGGCTGCGAGCACGCCCGCGACGCCGTCGCCGCGTTCGCCGCGATCCTCCTGCGGCGTTGCTCGCGGGCGCGTCTGCTGGTGACGAGCCGCCGTCGTCTCGGCATCCACGCAGAGCAGGTGCTTCCCCTGCCGCCGCTCGCGGTGGGCGCCGAGCGTCCGGAGGATTCGGCGACCTCCGACCACGTGAGCGCCGACCCGGCGACCGCTCTCTTCGTCGACCGGGCACGCCGACTGCGCCCGACCCTCACGATCGGCCGCCGCCAGCGCGAGGTCGTCAGGGCGATCTGTCAGGCCCTCGACGGGCTGCCGCTGGCCATCGAGCTGGCCGCCACTCGCGCCGCCACGCTCGGCGTCGAGGCGGTGCAGGAACGCCTCGATCGCTGCCTCGACCTGCTCCAGGACCCGGACACCGGGTCGCTGCGGAGCGCCCTCGACTGGTCCTACGACCTCCTGAGCGACTCCGAGCAGGCCCTGCTCTGCGCGCTCGCCGTGTTCGAGGGTCCCTTCGACCTGACGGCGGTCGAGCACGTCGCGACACAGCGAGCCGCCGGTTCCGTGGCCGGGGAGCTCGCCGGTCTCGTCGACGCCTCGCTCGTGGTGGGCCCCGGCAACGGCCACGGGCGGTACCGCCTGCTGCAGATCGTCCGGTCCTTCGCCCTCGAACGCTTGCGCCTCGACGGCGAGGCGGACATCCGTCGGGCGCACGCGTACTGGGTCCGCTCTCTGGTCACCGCCGTGGAGGCCGCGTCGTCCGGTCCGCAGGACGCCGCCGCGGCCGCCGACCTGGACGCGCACGCAGTCGACATCCGGACCGCGGTGACGTGGGCGCTCGAGAACGACCGCGCGGACCTGGCGGGAGAGATCACCGGGACCCTGACGCTCGCGTCGACGATGTGGCAGGTGCGGCCGGACATCGCCGCGGTCGTCCGGCAGGTGGCGGGCGACGAGGGCGTTCGGGCGACGGCGTCGGGCCGGCTGGCGCAGGCCGCGGGCGCCATGGTCGCGGCCGCGAAGGGCGACGTGGCCGAGGGTGAGCGAGCGGCACGGTCAGCGCTCGCTCTCGCGCGGACGGTCGACGAGCGGTTCCTCGCCCTCGGCGCGCTCGGAGTCAGCACCCTGTACGGCGGCAACCACTCGCAGTCCCGTCGCTCCTTCCAGCAGATCCTCGGGCTCGAAGGCCTACCGCTGGCGCGCCTGTCCACCGCCCAGGCGTCGCTGGCGCTGGTGGCGCACTACGGCGGCGACCGTTCCGGGGCCCAGGAGCTCACCGCCCGGGCCCTGTCGGCGGGCGAGATCGCCGGTGCGGTCGCCCACCGCGGCTACGCCCGGTACGCGGCGGCGGAGGTGGTCTCCGGCGAGGACCTCGCGGCGGCCGTCCCGCTGCTCGCCGCAGCCACGCAGGACGCCGACGCCGTCGGCGCCCGGTTCGTGGGGGGACTGGCGAACACGGCCCGCCTCGCCGCGCTGATCAGGCTCGGCCGCCGGGACGAGGCGTTCGCCGTCGTGCGGCCGCTGCTCGATCGCTGGTTGCGGCTGGCTGTCTGGCCACAGCTGTGGACGACGCTACGGATCTTCGCCGAGCTGCTCGCGCGGGACCGGCCGGAGCTCGCCATGCTGCTCCTCGCGGCCGCGGACCACGCCCCTTCGGCACCCGCGGTCACCGGTGCGGACGTCGTGCGTTACGCGGAGCTCACGGCGACCCTGCGCGCCAGGATCGATCCCGCCGCGTTCGGGCGGATCACGGAGCTGGCCGCGATGCTGCCCCGGACACAGGTCGTCGACCGGGCGCGGGCGGCGTCGCACGATCGCACGATCGCCGGCACGGCTGGCATCGTCGGGCCTGCGGCCTCTCCCTCCACCGACTGACCACCGTTCGCCCGACCTCATGGGCGCGCCCGCGACGGGCTCTCGCCCCGCGACCTTCCGCCACGGAGCGGGCAGATGCGTGCCCGCACCCCCTCGTCCGCCACAATGAGGGGGTCGTCGCACACAGGAGACCCACATGACCACGTCACCGCGCCGGAGGAGCGCCGCCGGACTCGGCGCGCTCGCCCTGACCGCCGCACTCGCCCTCGCCGCGTGCACGCCTGGCTCGAACAACGCCCCCGAGGAGACCCCCACGGAGGGCACGAGCGAACCCGCCGAGGTCCGGACGGACATCTCGGACGTCGGTGACGTCACCCTCACCGTGTGGGACCAGGAGGTCCGCGGCGGGCAGAACGAGCAGATCGAACAGCTCAACGAGCAGTTCATGGAGACGTACCCGAACGTCGAGATCGACCGGCAGACCCAGTCCACCGACGACCTCAACGCCACCCTGCGCCTCGCGCTGTCCGGTGAGGACGCCCCGGACGTCACCCAGGTCAACAACTCCCGCTCCCAGATGGGCCAGTACGTCGCCTCCGGTCAGCTGCTGGCACTCGACGACTACGCCGAGGCGTACGGGTGGACCGACCGGTTCTCCGAGTCGGTCCTGCAGAACAGCAGGTACAGCCCCGACGGCGTCACCTTCGGTGAGGGGTCGATCTACGGTCTGCCGCAGGTCGGTGAGGTGGTCGGCGTCTACTACAACCAGACCAAGCTCGACGAGATCGGCCTCGACCTGCCCCAGACCTGGGCGGAGTTCGAGGACCAGCTCGCCACCATCGAGGAGGCGGGCGAGACCCCGCTGATGCTCGGCAACCTCGACCAGTGGCCGGCGCTGCACGTCTTCGGGCCCGTCCAGGGCGCGTACGTCCCGGCCGCCGAGATCCGCGACCTCGGCTTCGGCAATGCCGGCGCCACCTGGACCGACGACGCGAACGTGCAGGCCGCCACCACACTTCGTGAGTGGGTCGATTCCGGCTACTTCAACGACGGCTTCAACGGTGCGGACTACGACGCCGTCTGGCAGTCCTTCACCGAGGGACAGGGGGTCTACCTCATGGCCGGGTCCTGGCTGGCCGCGGACATCCACGCCGCCATGGGCGAGGACGCCGGGTTCTTCGCGCCGCCGCCCACCGAGGAGGGCGCCGGGCCGACGACCACGGGGGCGACCGGCATCCCCTTCGCCGTGACGTCCCAGACTGAGCATCCCGACGTCGCCGCGGCCTACATCGACTTCATCACCAGCGAGGAGGCCATGGGCGTCATCGCGGAGACCGGCAACATGCCGGTGGTCGAGACCAGCCAGCACGAGGCGCCCGACCCCCTGAACGCCGACGTCTACGAGGCGTACGACAGTGCCGTGTCCGAGGGCGAGCTGCTCCCGTACCTCGACTGGGCGACCCCCACGATGGGGGAGACGCTCGGGCAGGCGCTGCAGGCGCTGATGGGCGGGGAGATGGACGCGGAGGAGTTCACCCAGACGGTCCAGGCCGACTACGCCGAGTTCGTCGCCTCCAACCAGTGAGCGAGCGGCCGCAGAGCGGGCGGCCGCAAGACGAGCGGCCGCAGAACGGGCGGTCGCGCCGGCGGCGCAGCCTCTACGGAGCCACGCCGTACTGGTTCCTGCTGCCCGCGTTCGTGGTCTACGCGGTCTTCCTGCTCTACCCGCTCGGCCGGGCCGTCCAGATCTCGTTCTACGAGTGGGACGGCCTCACGCTCGCGACGTTCGCCGGCTTCGCCAACTACGTCGACGTGCTCGCCGACGCAGCGTTGCGCGCGGCGTTCGGCCATGCCTTCGTGCTGATCTTCTTCTTCGCGGTCCTGCCGCTCGGCGTCGGTCTCGTCCTCGCCGCCCTGCTCACCCGGTCACGGGTGCGTGGGCTCGGGTTCTTCCGCACCGTCGTCTTCCTGCCGCAGGTCGTGGCGATGGTGGTCGTCGCCGTGGCATGGCGGCAGATCTACGCCCCCGACGGGCACCTCAACACCGCGCTACGCGCCGTCGGGCTCGACGCTCTGACCCGCACCTGGCTGGGTGACTTCACCCTGACCCTGCCGGCCGTCGGACTGATCGGCACATGGGTGTCCACGGGCCTGGTCACCGTCCTGCTGATGGCAGGCATGTCCCGGGTGCCGCCGGAGCTGTACGAGGCCGCCACGCTCGACGGCGCGGGCCCCGTCCGATCGTTCGTCTCCATCACCGTGCCCTCGGTACGCGCGGAGATCGTCGTCGCCCTGACCCTGACGATCATCGCCGCCCTGAAGACCTTCGACCTCGTCTATGTCACCACGGGCGGCGGGCCGGGCAGCACGACGACGGTGCCCAGCTTCGAGGTCTACCGGCGTGCCTTCGAGCTGGGTGAGGTGGGCTCGGCCGCGGCCGTCGCCGTCGTGCTGACCGGGATGATCTTCCTGCTGAACCTGGCCGTGAACCGCATCGGGGAGCGGGAGCTGTGAGGGTCTCGGCGGGGGAGCGGACCGCCAACTACGTCATCCTCATCGCCTTCGCCGCGGTGGCGCTGGCCCCGATCGTCACGATCCTGGTCACCGCGTTCTCTCCGGAGACGCCGGCCGACGCGCAGACCGGCGGGCCGCTGCACTGGGAGAACTTCGCCCGAGCCTGGGAGCAGGGCCGGTTCAGCGAGTACATGTGGAACTCGGTCGTGGTGGCGCTGATCGTCGTCTCCCTCGCCACGGTGCTCTCGGTGATGGCCGGCTACGCCTTCGGGGCCTTCGAGTTCGCCGGCTCCCAGGTGATCTTCTACGTCTTCCTGCTCGGCATCATGGTGCCGACCGAGGCGATCGTGGTGCCCCTCTTCTTCGACCTGCGCTACCTCGGCCTCACCGACACCGTGTGGGCGATCTCCCTGCCGCAGGTGGCCCAGTCGGTGGCGTTCGGGACGTTCTGGATGCGCGCGACGTTCCGGGGCGCGAACCGATCGATCATCGAGGCTGCCCGGCTCGACGGCGCCGGCCACCACCGGGTGCTGTGGCAGGTGCTGGTCCCGGTCGCCCGGCCGGCGATGGTGACGATGATCCTGCTGATGTTCATGTGGACCTGGAACGAGTTCCTCATCCCGCTGGTCATGTCCCCGACGGCGCAGCTGCGCACCGCGCCGCTCGGGCTCGCCCTGTTCCAGGGCCAGTACGTCCAAGGCACGACCCTGCTCGCGGCCGGCGCCGTGCTCGTCGCGCTGCCCGTCGTGGTGCTCTACCTGTTCCTCCAGCGGCACTTCATCGCGGGCATGCTCTCCGGCGCCGTGCGGGAGTGACGGGCGCCGACATGCCAGGGCGGTGAGCGCCCACGTCAGAGGCCGGCGCTACCGTCAGAACCGACCAGCCCCGCACGAAAGGACCTGAGAGATGGACCTCCTGCTCATCGGCGGCCTGTGGCTGGACGGATCCGTGTGGGAGGACACCGCCGCCCAGCTGGAACGTCGCGGCCACCGGGCGGTACCGGTCACGCTTCCCGGTCAGGGTGGCGGGAACGCGCAGGCGACGCTCGAGGATCAGGTCGCGGCGGTGCTCGCCGCAGTCGATGCTGCCGACGGTCGACCGACGGTCGTGGGGCACTCGGCGGCGTGCACGTTGGCGTGGCTCGCCGCCGACGCACGCCCGGACAGGGTCGCGACGGTCGCGCTCGTCGGCGGCTTTCCGGCCTCGGACGGCATGAGGTACGCCGACTTCTTCCCCGTCGAGGACGGTGCCATGGCGTTCCCGGGCTGGGAGCCGTTCGTCGGGCCGGACTCGGCGGACCTCGACGACGCGACGAAGGAGAGTTTCGCGGCCGCGGCGATCCCGGTGCCGCAGGGCGTCGCGCAGGGAGTCGTCAGGCTCACCGATGAACGCCGCGACGACGTCCCTGTCGTCCTCGTGTGCCCGGAGTACACGCCTGCGGACGCCCGGGGGTGGATCGAGGCGGGCGAGGTGCCCGAGCTCGCCAGGGCCAAGCACGTGTCCTACGTCGACATCGATTCCGGTCACTGGCCCATGCTCACCGTGCCGGCCGACCTGGCGGAGCTGCTGGCGGGGATTGCCGACGAGGCGTGACGATCGGCGGCGGCCGATGGACTCCGCTGCGGTCGGAAACGGACCGGGCGCCCGTGCCGACGCAGGCGTCGGGAAGTACGGTCGTCCTCATGCGCATCGTCATCGCCGGCGGGCACGGCAAGATCGCCCGACACCTCACTCGTCAGCTCACCGGACGCGGGGACTCCGTCACCGGACTCATCCGCAATCCCGACCAGGCCGCCGACCTGCGCGACGACGGCGCCGAGCCGGTCGTCCTCGATCTCGAACATGCCGGTGCCGAGGAGGTCGCCGCCGTCCTAGCCGGCGCGGACGCGGTCGTCTTCGCCGCGGGAGCCGGACCGGGCAGCGGGACCGCCCGGAAGCAGACGGTCGACCGTGGCGCGGCCGTGCTGCTGGCGGACGCGGCCGAGGCGGCCGGCGTGCGCCGATACCTGATGGTCTCCTCGATGGGCGCGGCCACCGGAGGGGCCGGTATCGAGGACGAGGTGTTCGCCGCCTACCAGGACGCCAAGAAGGCCGCCGACGACGAACTCATGGCGCGGAACCTCGACTGGACGGTCATCCGGCCCGGCGGCCTGACCGACGAGCCCGGGACCGGCCTGGTGCGGATGGCGCTGCAAACCGGGCGCGGCCAGATCCCGCGCGAGGACGTGGCCACCGTGCTGCGCGTCGCCCTCGACGACCCGGGCACCGCCGGTGTCGTGACCGAGGTCATCTCGGGCAACGAGCCGATCGCCGACGCCCTCGCCGCCCAGAAGGGCTGAGCGTCCCGTACGGTGCCCGATCACCCTCCGTGGCCCTGAAAGGGCCTCCGATGGTGGCTCGACGGCCGGCTCGCTCGCCGATCAGGTGCCGGGCGATCCGAGGGTGACCGGCAGGGTCGGTTGAACCACCCGGCGCGCGGGACCCGCGTCGCCACGAATGCGCTCGACGAGCATCCGCGCCGCGGTCAGTCCCATCTCCCGGGGCCGCAGCTGCAGCAGCGAGACGTTGTCCACGCTCGAGGTCACGAACGGCAGGTCGCCGATGATGCCCAGACCGACGTCGCCGCGCTCGGTCGCGGCGAGCACCCGCAGCGCACCGACACCGACGAGGTTGTTGGTCGCCAGCACGGCGTCGGGCGGGCTGGACAGCTCCAGCAGCTCGGTCATCGCCGACTGTCCGCCGTCGACCCGGAAGTTCGCGTGGACGAGCAGGTCGTCGGGAGCCGGCAGCCCCGCCGACTCGAGCGTCTCCCGCCACGCCTGGGCGCGGGCGACGGCGGTCGGTGTCTCCTCGGGGCCGGTCACGCACGCGATCCGCGTGTATCCACGGTCGATGAGCGACTGCGTCGCGCGCCGCCCGAGCTCGAGGTTGTCGAAGGTCACCTGGTCGACGTCGTCGGGGACCGCTCGGTCGACGATGACGACCGCGCGGTCCCGCTCTACCAGCCGCGCGAGCAGGGGCGAGCGCCCTGCCGGGGCGAGGATGACGCCGACCATGTTCTCGTCCTCCGCGATCTGGAGGTACTGCTCCTGCTTGTCCGGGTCCTCGTCGGTGTTGCAAAGCACCACGGACAGTCCCGACTCCTGCGCGACGTCCTCCACGCCGCGGGCCAGCGAGGTGAAGAACGGGTTCTCGATGTCGGGCAGCACGAGGGCGAGGACCTCGGAGTGCTGGCGCCGCAGTGAACGTGCCGTCCGGTTGGGGGAGTAGCCGAGCTCGTCGACCGCGCGCCGCACCGCTGCCTCGAGGTCCGCCCGCACCGGCTTGCCGTTGAGCACCCGTGAGACGGTCGCCGTCGAGACACCAGCCAAGGCGGCCACGTCCACGATCCTCGCCATCTTCTCCCCTCCCCGAAACTGGCTTCACCTTAGGCAGCAACGGCTCGCCCAGACGTCCGCCATGCGGCGTCGCCCGCCGTGTTGACACGGCTCGAGGCGGCACTTACGGTCGTGTAATCGATTTCAGCGCAAGCGCGGATCGCCACCTGATCGAGCCGATCCGGACTCCGCTCCGCCCGATGCCGCAACGAGAGGAACGCGTGATGATCCGACCAGACATCGCCACGCTGCGACCGGCCACCACCCGGTCCATCAGCCCCGAGAACTTCACCGGGGCGAAGGGCGGCGGCGGCCGTGCCACCGAGGGCACCGGTGCAGGCCCGGCCCGTGACCTCGGGCAGGGCTGGAAGGTCTCGCCGAGCGTCGAGATCGCGGCGGGCGAGACGTTCGACGTCGCCGCGATCGACGGTCCGGGACGGATCACCCACATCTGGCTGACCACGCACACCGACCACTGGCGCTCGTTGCTGCTGCGTGCCTACTGGGACGGGGCGGACGAGCCGGCGATCGAGGTGCCCGTCGGCGACTTCTTCGGCCAGGGCTGGGGCGCCTTCGCGCAGCTCAGCTCGGCGATGGTGGCCGTGAACCCGCACGGCGGCTTCAACAGCTACTGGCCGATGCCCTTCCGCAGCGGTGCCCGGCTGACGATCGAGAATCTCGGCGCCAAGCCCGCCGTCGTGTACTACCAGGTCACCTACGAGACGGGCGGGGACGAGCGGGCTCAGGACGACGCCGGCTACCTCCACGCCCAGTGGCGGCGGTCCAACCCGCTTCCCGACCGCACGCCCCACCCGATCCTTCGCGACATCCGCGGGCAGGGCCAGTATGTCGGCACGTACATGGCCTGGGGTGTGAACAGCTCCGGCTGGTGGGGCGAGGGCGAGATCAAGCACTACCTCGACGGCGACGCGGAGTTTCCCACGATCTGCGGCACCGGCACCGAGGACTACTTCGGCGGCGCCTGGAACTTCGACGTCCCCGGACAGGGATACACCGAGTTCACCACCCCTTATCTCGGGCTGCACCAGATCCTTCGGCCCGATGGCCTCTACCGATCCCAGCAGCGGTTCGGCATGTACCGCTGGAACGTGGCCGATCCGATCTACTTCGCCTCGGACCTCAGCGTGGACATCCAGGCGCTCGGCTGGCGGTCCGGGCACCGCTACCTACCGCTGCACGACGACATCGCCTCGACCGCGTTCTTCTACCTCGACCGCCCGACGGCGCAGCGTCCCCAGACACCGGACGCCGACGCCCTCGAGGTGCTCTAGACCGTCCGAGGAGCCACAACGATGACATCGACAAACCTCAGCCGGCGTGGGGCGCTGCGCCTCGGCGCCGCCGCCGCCGGCGGACTGGGCACGGCCTGGGCGCTCGGCGGCTGCTCGCCGAGCAGCGCCTCAGAGCGTGCCCCCATGCAGTTCTGGAACAACTACTCGCCGCAGTCGTCGGGAGACCCGAACATCGTCGCCCAGAGCGACTGGTTCCTCGATGCCACCAGACGGTGGGCGGAGGGCGGCGAGCGCCCGGTCAAGATGATGTACATCCCCGGGTACACGGACCCGACGAACACCCGCATCACGACGGCGTTCGCCTCCGGGGACGGACCCGACCTCTTCCTCATCTCGCCCGGCGACTTCCTCCGCTACTACAACGGTGGGGTCCTCACCGACCTCACGCCGTACATGGACGAGGCGGCGATCGACGACTTCTACCCGGAGGCGCTCGCGACCCGCACGGTCGACGGCAAGATCTACGGCCTGCCGATGGAGCAGGAGCCCCTGGCGATCTTCTACGACATTCCCGCCTTCGAAGAGGCCGGCATGTCAGAGGGCGACCTCCCGCAGACCTGGGACCAGATGCTCGAGCTCGGGCGCCGCCTCTCCAGCGGGCAGCGCGCCGGGCTGGTGCTCGACACCACGCCGAGCTACTACCAGAACTTCACGTTCTATCCATGGGTGTGGCAGGGCGGCGGTGACGTCATCGACCCGCAGACGCAGCAGCCCGTCTTCGACTCGCCGGCGAGCGTCCAGGCGCTGGCGATGTACCAGGAGGCGGTCGAGAGCGGGGCGTCGCCACGCACGCTGCCGGCCGGCGGCGACCTGGTGGGTGCGTTCACGAATGGCTACGCCGCCATGTGGCACACCGGCATCTGGCAGGTCGAGGCCATGCGGCAGAACGCCCCCGACCACCCGTACGGCATCTTCCCCATGCCGACGCCACCCGGTGGCGAGCCGACCACGATCCTCGGTGGCTGGGCGTTCGTCGTGAACAGCCGCGGGGTCGACCCGGACGCCGCGGCCCGGTTCACCGTCGACCTGATGGGCTCCATGAGCCAGGAGTCGATCCAGGCGGCCGTCCGGTGGAACGGCGTCGCCAAGGGCAACATCCCGGCCCGGAAGTCCGTGACCGAGGCGATCGGCAACACCGGCGCATTCGAGAATCCCATCCTGCAGCGCTTCCGTGACGAGATCCTCCCGACCGGACGCGGCGAGCCGCGCTACCCGCCGGTGATCTACAAGGCCGTGTCCAACGCGATCCAGAAATCCATGCTCGCCGGGGCGGATCCGGGAGACCAGGCCGAGATCGCACAGGGCGCCATCGAGAGCTACCTCGAGACCTACGAAGGAGGATCCCTCGTATGAGTGCCGTCTCTGTCTCTCGCACCGCGGGGCGACGAGCAGCTCCCGCAGCGCCGAAGGGCAAGGCCGAGCAGGCCAGGCGCGAGCGGCGTGCCGCGTTCTGGTTCCTGCTGCCCGACTCGCTCGGCCTGCTGATCTTCGTCGCGATCCCGATGGTCCTCGCCGTCGTGCTCGGCTTCTTCCGCGTCGACGGGTTCGGGTCCTTCGACTTCATCGGCGTGGACAACTACGTCCGCATGGTGGGTGACCCGGCCTTCTGGAGCAGCGTCCGCATCACGCTGCTGTACCTCATCGGTGTGGTCCCGGCGATCTTCGTGCTCGGCCTCGGGCTGGCGCTGCTGGTCCAGCAGAGGTTCCCGTTCGTCGGGCTCGTGCGCAGCATGCTGTTCGTCCCGTACGTCATCAGCCTCGTCGTCGTCGCGATGGTCTGGCAGTTCATGCTGGGCGACCGGACCGGCGTGATGAGCCGGCTGGCCGGCCTGCTCGGTTTCGAGAACGTCTCGTTCCTGGGCGACCCCAGCCTCGCGCTGGGTGCCGTGGTGGTGGTGACCGTCTGGTTTCAGATGGGCTACTACATGATCATCTTCCTCGCCGGGCTCCAGGACATCCCGGGCGAGTACTACGAGGCCGCGCGCATCGACGGGGCCAGCGCGTGGAACCGTTTCCGCCACATCACGCTGCCGCTGCTGCGCCCGACGAGCTTCTTCGTCCTCATCACGGCCACCGTCGCCGTCATCACCGGCGGGCTGGACCTCGTGTTCGTCCTGACGGGAGGCGGACCTGCCGGCGCGACGACCCTGCTGATCTTCTACGTCTACGAGCAGGCGTTCCTCTTCGGCGAGCTGGGCTACGCCGCGGCGGTCGGCTCCGTCCTCGTCCTCGTGATGCTCGCCTGGTCCGGCCTGATGTTCGCCGTCACCCGAGGAGGGCGATTCGACAATGAGTGACACCGCCACCGCCACCGCACCGGCACGGCCCGGGGCGGCGACCACCGGCCGGGATCGCCGCGCCAGGGGCGACAGCCCGTGGACGCGACGGCGCGTCATGCTGCTGATCCTCGGGCTCGTCATCGGGCTGCTGACCGTCTTCCCGATCGTGTGGATGGTCTCCGGCTCCTTCAAGGGCCCCGCCGAGGTCAACAGCGTCGACCTGATCCCGGCGGAACCAACCGTGGAGAACTTCCGCTACGTGTTCACCCAGGTGCCGTTCCTGCGGTACATGTGGAACAGCTTCTTCGTCTCCGCGACGATCACGGTGATCGCCCTGTGGTTCCACTCCATGGCCGCCTACGCGCTGGCCCGGCTGAAGTTCCGGGGACGGGAGACCGTCTTTCTGCTGATCTTCTCGACGCTGCTCGTGAGCCTGCCGGTGATCCTCATCCCGATGTTCATCGTGGTGCGGACTCTCGGCATGGTCGACAGCTACGCGGGCCTGATCATCCCGGCGATCTTCAACGCCTTCGGCATCTTCCTGCTGCGCCAGTTCTACGTCTCGTTGCCGGCGGAGCTGGAAGAGGCGGCGCTGGTCGACGGCGCCAGCTACTGGCGGATCTACCGCAGCGTGATCCTGCCGCTCTCACGCCCGATCCTCGCGGCGCTCGCGGTGTTCTTCTTCCTGGCCAACTGGAACTCCTTCGTCTGGCCGCTGACGATCACCTCGGACCCGAACCTGCGCGTGGTGCAGCTCGGCATCGCCACGTTCCAGCAGCAGTACGCCTCCGACTGGAACTACGTGCTGGCGGCCTCGACGGTCGCGGCGCTTCCGACGCTGCTGATCTTCTTCTTCTTCCAGCGGCAGATCGTGGAGTCGATCAAGACGGCCGGCTTCAAGTAGACCCGGGCACGGTCCGGCCGCCGGACCGGGACGAGAGTGTTGATCTGGTCGCTATAGCAACCAGATCAACACTCTCGTCTGCGTCTGCGTCTGCGTCTGCGTCTGCGTCTGCGTCTGCGGTCGTAGGTCAGGCGCCGGGTAGCACGCGCGGCTCGATCCGCTCCTCGACGGCCTCGCCGTCCGCACCCCGGGCGACGACGTAGGCGCCCTTGCCGCGACGCTCGGTGACCGCCTCCATGAGGTCGGTGCCCCGGTAGACCAGCCCCACGCCGTCGTCCGTGCAGTAGGTCAGCCCGAGCTCGCCGGAGGCGACGAGCCGGTGGACGGTGGGACGACGACGGTCCTCGGAGTCGTAGTGGACGCCGTTGCCGTACGGGAGCAGGCCGAGGCCGTCCTGGACGGCACGCAGCTCTGGGCCGAAGGAGTCGGTCGTGCCGGAGGTGTGCCAGCAGATGGAGCCGGCGCTGACGCCGGCCAGCACCACACCCGCCTCCCACACCCGGCGGAAGATCGCGTCCAGCCCGTGCACACGCCAGACGGCGAGCAGGTTGGCGACCGACCCGCCGTCGACCCAGACGACGTCCTGCTCGAGCAGGTAGCCCTCGACGTCGTCGACGTTCGGCATCGTGAACAGCCGCAGGGGGTTCAGCTCGAACCCGGCCACCCGGGCCGCCTCCGACCGTTCCGCGATCGCGTGCGCCTGGTCGCCGTTGGCCGTACCCAGGTAGCCGAGGCGCGGCGTGCGGCCGTCGACGCCGGAGAGTTCGACGGCGAGGCGCACCAGCGGGCCGAGCTCGACGCGCGTGCGCCGGCCGGGCACGTATCCGCCGGAGGTGGCGAGGATGGTGGGGGAGTCGGCGGGCACGGTCGTACTGTGCCAGATGCCACAATGTTCTGGGCCTGCGGCGCCGTCGGGAGGTTTGCCCGGAGACACCGCGGCGCGTAACCTAGAGCGTCGGTGCCCTCCCGTAGCGGGAGCGTGCACCGTTCCGTGAGTCTCGAGCGCCTCGCCGGCTGTCGTCGGCGTACCGGCCGCTCGACCAGAAGCGACAGAGATGAGCAGCAACGTGGTCTACGCGATCGTCAAGGCCGGCGGCCGACAGGAGAAGGTGTCCGTCGGCGACGTCGTCGTCGTCAACCGTCTGAAGAACGGACAGGTGGGCGAGTCCGTCGAGCTCGAGCCCCTCATGCTCATCGACGGCAAGAAGGTCACCACGGGTGCCGACGACCTCGCCAAGGTGAAGGTCACGGCCGAGGTCGTCCGGGAGGAGAAGGGCCCGAAGATCTCGATCATGAAGTTCAAGAACAAGACCGGCTACCGCCGTCGCCAGGGTTACCGCAGCAGCCTGACCCGGCTGAAGGTCACGGGCATCAAGTAGTCCAGCGGCCCGTACGGGTCCGTTCCCAGCACCAGACACGAGGAGTCCCCGGACGGGTGCCCTCCTCACGAGCGAAGAAGTAGAGAGGTTCGAGATGGCCCACAAGAAGGGCGCCAGCTCCTCCCGGAACGGCCGCGACTCCAACGCCCAGCGACTGGGTGTCAAGCGGTTCGGCGGCCAGGTCGTCAAGGCCGGCGAGATCCTCGTGCGTCAGCGCGGCACCCACTTCCACCCCGGCAACAACGTCGGCCGTGGCAAGGACGACACGCTGTTCGCCCTCGAGCCGGGCTCCGTGGCCTTCGGCAGCCGCCGCGGCCGCAAGGTGATCGACGTGGTGTCGGAGCCGGCAACGGTCTGAGTCACTCCACAGATTCTTGGCAGGGGCGGGCGGCGCGAGCCGTCCGCCCCTGCTGCATGCTTGGGGCGGCCCATCTGGACCACCCCACCACGGCCGACACGGCAGGAGGAGCACATGGCCACATTCGTGGACCGCGTCGTGCTGCACGTCGCCGCCGGAGACGGTGGGCACGGCTGCGCCTCCATCCGGCGTGAGAAGTTCAAGCCGCTCGCCGGTCCCGACGGCGCCAACGGCGGCAAGGGCGGCGACGTCGTCCTCGTCGTCGACCCGCAGACGACGACGCTGCTCGGCTACCACCACCGCCCGTACCGCAAGGCGGAGTCGGGCACCCAGGGTGCCGGCGACATGCGCGCCGGCAAGACCGGTTCCGACCTGGTCCTGACCGTCCCCGAGGGCACGGTGGTCAAGAGCCCCGACGGCGAGGTCCTGGCCGACCTGGTCGGTGCCGGCACCCGGTACATCGCTGCCAGGGGCGGCAACGGCGGCCTCGGCAACGCCGCCCTGTCCTCGCCCCGGCGCAAGGCACCGGGTTTCGCGCTGCTCGGCGAGGAGGGCGAGAGCGCCGACCTCGTCCTGGAGCTGAAGTCGGTCGCCGACGTCGCGCTCGTGGGCTTCCCGAGCGCCGGCAAGTCCTCGCTCATCGCCGCCATGTCCGCGGCCCGCCCCAAGATCGCCGACTACCCGTTCACGACCCTGGTACCGAACCTCGGTGTCGTGCAGGCGGGGGACGAGCGCTACACCATCGCCGACGTGCCCGGCCTCATCCCGGGAGCCTCGCAGGGCAAGGGACTGGGGCTGGAGTTCCTCCGCCACATCGAACGGTGCGCCGTCCTCGTCCACGTGCTCGACTGCGCGACGCTCGAACCGGATCGCGACCCGATCACCGACCTCGACACGATCGAGGCCGAGCTGGCGGAGTACGCGGCGGACCTCTCCGGCGGCGTGCCGCTGGGGGAGCGGCCGCGCGTCGTCGTCCTCAACAAGATCGACGTGCCCGAGGCCCGCGAGCTGGCCGACATGGTCCGACCGGACCTCGAGGCGCGCGGGCTGTCGGTCTTCGAGGTCTCGACGGCGTCCCACGAGGGGATGCGGCCGCTGTCCTTCGCGCTCGCGCAGATCGTCGCGAAGGCCCGCGCCGAGGCGCCCATGGCCGAGGCGCCACGGACCGTGCTGTGCCCCAAGGCCGTCGACGACGCGGGGTTCACGGTTATGCGCCGGACCAGCGGGGATGGCGTCTACTACCAGGTTCGCGGCTCCAAGCCCGAGCGGTGGGTGCGCCAGACCGAGTTCAGCAACGACGAGGCCGTCGGTTACCTCGCCGACCGCCTGGCCCGGCTCGGCGTCGAGGACCAGCTCCTCAGGTCCGGAGCCGTCGCGGGGGACACGGTCGTGATCGGGCCCGACGAGGGCGGCGTCGTCTTCGACTGGGAACCGACCATGCAGACCGGCGCCGAGATGCTCGGCCCGCGCGGCACCGACCTGCGTGTGGAGGAGGGCACGAGGCCGACCAGGGTCGACAAGCGCCGCGGCTACCACGACCTCATGGACGCTCGGACCGCCACGCGTGAGGAGATGTGGACCGAGCGAGAGGCCGGCCACTGGAGCGACCCGGACGATGATCCGGTGTGATTCTGACCACAGATGGCCGTGCCGTTAGGTCTCGAACCTGAGCGCCGGCTGAGCACGGCAGTCCGCGTCGTTGACGTACGGTCGACCTCGACCACGGAGCAGCAGTGCGTCCGCGGAGCAGTCCAGCACCACGAAGGAGAGGCATGTCCACTCGCGATGACCGGTCCGACGCCGGTCCGGAGGACGCCCAGACCCGCACGCCCGACGACGCAGGTACCGAGACGGTCGACGCAGGTACCGAGACGGTCGACGCAGGTACCGAGACGGTCGAGGTCGACATCGTCGACTCCGACTCGGCCGGCGCCGACGAGACGGCTCCCGAGCGTGAGTCCTACGGGGTGCCGGAGCTCGACGACGAGGACGACGAGGACGACTACGACGACGAGGTGGACGAGACCACGCCGTCGGAGACGATCGCTCGGGTCCTCAACCTCGCCATCGGCCTCGTCGTCGCGGTCTTCGTGGCGCTCCTCGCGGTCGTGGCACCGACCGCCGGCTCGGCGCCCAGCGACGTGCCGATCGGCATGGTCGGTCCCGAGCAGACCGTCACCCAGCTCAGGGACGTGCTCGGACAGGCCCGGCCCGGTGCCTACGACGTGCAGACCTTCGACAACGCCGAGGCACTGCGGGCCGCGACCCAGGAGCGCGAGGTGTACGGCGGATTCGTCCTGAACCAGGACGCCCCGGCGCTCTTCGTCGCCTCGGGCGCGAGCCCGGAGCAGGCCCAGTTCCTGCAGTCCCTCGGCTCGCAGCTCGGTCTGACCAACGTCACCGACGTCGCCGAAACGACGTCTGAGGACCCCGACGCCGTCGGCATCACCGCCACGGTCGTCATCCTGGGGCTCGTGGCCCTGGCCGGAGCCGTGGGCCTGCGCATGCAGCTTCGGGGCCGGGTGCGGGCCCAGGCGCTCGGCGCCGTCGCGCTCGCGGTCGTCGTCGGTCTCGCCTGCTCGGGTGCCCTCCACGGCCTCGGCTCGGTCACCGGTGCCTTCTGGAGCCTCGCCGGTTCTGTCGGGCTCGGGTTCCTCGCCACGACGCTCGTCGCCGTCGGGCTGATCAACCTCGCCGGCATGGCAGGGGCCGCGATCGTGCTGCTCCTCATCGTCCTGCCGGGCATCGGCCTGGCCGGTCTCTGGACCGTGCCCGAGGCGATCCCGTCGATCTGGGGCACGGTCGGGCAGTACCTGCCCGCCGGCGCCACCGGGACGATGATGAAGGCCACGGCCTACTTCGGTGGCGGCGCGCTGGAGCCCGCGCTCATTCTGCTGGGCTGGACCGTGCTCGGCGTGCTCCTGGTCCTGCTCGGTGGTCTCCGGGCACGCCGCGCCGCGGCACGGACAGCCGCTCTCGAGGCGGCGCTTGCCGCCGAGGCCGAGGCTGACGAGGACGACGACGAGGGCGAGGACGCGGTGGACGACGAGGAGCACGTCACCACGACCACGACCGCGACCGCGTCCGCGGACTCCGCCGACCGCGACGACGAGGACGGGCACGACGACGAGGCCGACGCCGCCAAGGTGCCCGAGGCGTCCGACGGTGACACTGTTGACGCCATGAGTGAGCAGAACGACCCGCACCCCACCCAGAGCGACTGGCTGCGCGAAGGTGGTGCCGAGGCCGACTCCCGGCCCCAGACCTCCGAGGACGACCGCACCGGCGAGGCGCTCTCGCCGTCGGAGGACGTGCACGGCACCGAGGGCGGGGGCGACCCCGCGGCCGGTGCCGAGGAGGACTCGAGCGGCGGCACGGACAAGGGCCACCGCAGCCCACGTCAGGTCTGAGGGCCTGCTCGGCCTTCGGGTGCGGCCGCCGCAGCGACGGCGGTCGCGCCCGCAGCCGCGCCGCGGACACCTCGGCACCACATCTCTCCGGTGCGGGAGGATGGGCGCGTGAACGCGCCCACCAGCCGGTCCGACCTCGCGCGCGCCCGGCGCATCGTCGTCAAGGTCGGGTCGTCCTCCCTCACCGGAGCAGACGGCCGCCTCGATGTCGCGGCACTGCGTGACCTCGTCTCGGTGCTGGCGACGGCGCGCCGGGCGGGACGCCAGGTGGTGCTCGTGTCCTCGGGCGCGATCGCCGCGGGTCTCGGCCCTCTCGGGCTGGGCCGGCCGAGGGACCTCGCCACGGCCCAGGCGACCGCGAGCGTGGGGCAGGGACTTCTCGTCGCGCGGTACACGGCGGCCTTCGCCGAGCACGACCTGACCGTCGGGCAGGTGTTGCTCACCGCCGGGGACCTGATCCGCCGTCAGCATTACGCGAACGCCCAGCGAGCCCTCGAACGGCTCCTGGCGCTGGGCGTGGTGCCGGTCGTCAACGAGAACGACACCGTGGCCACCGACGAGGTCCGGTTCGGGGACAACGACCGCCTCGCCGCTCTCGTGTCGCACCTCGCGCGCGCCGACGCCCTCGTCCTGCTCACCGACGTCGACGGACTCTACGACGGTCCGCCGTCGCAGCCGGGCACCCGTTTGGTGCCGGAGGTGACCTCACCGGCCGACCTCGCCGCGGTGGAGGTCACCGGCCGCGGCAGCGACATCGGCACGGGTGGCATGGTCACCAAGCTCGACGCCGCATCGATCGCCACGGGGTCGGGCATCCCCGTCGTGCTCACCTCCGCGCCCAACGCCTCGCGCGCGCTGGCCGGCGATGACGTCGGCACCTGGTTCGCCGTGACCGGGCGCCGCACCTCGGCGCGGCGGCTCTGGCTCGCGCACGCCGCCCAGATCCGCGGACGCCTGCACATCGATGCCGGTGCAGCGCGTGCGGTCACCGACGGCAAGCGGTCCCTGCTCGCCGCCGGCGTCACCGGCCTCGACGGCGAGTTCGAGGCCGGCGACGCCGTCGAGCTCGTCGGGCCGGACGGCGTCGTGGCCCGCGGTCTCGTCGCCTACGGTTCCGCCGAGCTGCCCGCCATGCTCGGCAAGTCCTCGGCGCAGCTGCGCGAGGACGGGGACGCGCTGCCGCGAGCCGTGGTCCACCGCGATGATCTGGCCCAGGTGCATCGCCGGGCGCTTGCCCGTTGAGGTCCCCCGGGGACACCCTTGACCGGTTGTACCTCGAAATCGCCCACGCACCCTGACCGGAAGCCCAACGATGCCCGAGACGAGCCTGACGCCCTTGCCCGAGAACACCGTTGTGACCGAGAACAAGCGGACCGTCCAGCGATACCTGGACGGCTTCAACAAGTCCGACCACGAGCAGATTCTGTCCTGCCTGACCGAGGACATCCGCTGGACGGTTTACGGCGCGTTCCGGATCCAGGGTAAGGAGGCTTACGACGCCAACATCGAGAACCCGGAGGCCGTCGAGCCGCCGCACCTGACGGTCGTCTCCCTCGTCGAGGAGGCGGACGTCGTGATGGCGGAGCTGACTCTGCAGCAGCGCCTGAAGAACGGCGTGGTCATGCGGGCGGCGATGGGCGCGGCCTTCCTCATGCGTGACGGCCTCATCGCCGAGCGCCGCGCGTACGTCGTGCCGCTGCAGGAGAACGACTACAAGTAGCTTCCGGCTCCGGCGGTCACCGTTCGAAGAACTCCTCGAGAACCGGTGCGAGCGCGGCCGGGTCCACCTGGTGCCCCGACAGCGGGATGACGGCGCGTTCCGCACGGGGCAATGCGGCCACCAGGGCGTCCGCGGCGTCGTCGAAGAAGCCGGGCTGGAGACCGCCCATCACGGGGTCCGCGGCGGCACCGGTCGCCACCAGGACAGGATTGCCGATACGGGCCAGCATCTCGGTCGGCACCCGACCGTCGCCGAGGCAGGCCGCGTCGTAGGCGAGCGTGTGAGCCAGCGCCTCCAGAGGCTGCCAGTATTCCGACGCCCGCGCGCCCGCGATGTCAGCCTCCGAGGCGCCCGCCAGGGCCATGAATAGGGCGACGGCGTCGCCCCGCCGGCCGTCCTCCAGGGCCGTCGCGAGGTGGGCGCGGTAGGTGGCCCAGCCGGCCACCATGGGCTCGTCCGTCATGTACGGAACCTCGTAGACGGCGACCTTCTGGACCGGCAGGCCGGCGGCGGCCGCGGCGAGGGCCAGCGCGCCGCCGGAGGAGGCACCGAACAGGTGAGCGGTGCCGCCGAGCTCCTCGATGAGGGCCGCGATGTCCTCGATCTCCCGCTCGACGGCGTACGGCTGGCTGTCGCCGCTCTCGCCCCGTCCTCGTCGCGCGTACGTGGCCGCCGTCCAGCCCGGCAGCTCGTCGATGAGGCCGGCGTTCTCCTCGCCGGCGTCCAAGCCTCCACCGACGAGAACGACCGCCTGGCCGCCGGTATCACCCGCCATGTAGGCGATGGGCGTGCCATCCTGGGACACCACGGTGGGCATGGTCGCTCCTCGGTCGTCGTTCCCTGCGGTCGGCGACGGTGCCGCCGTCGGTGCCTCAGCGGAGTCAACCGTTCCCCGGTCGCGCGCACAACCCGACCGGCCCCCCGGCCGCCATCTCATGCATATACCGGCGGGCGACAGATACCGCAACCGAGTGTTGCCCCCAGTTCACCGTGCGTCGGGCGAGGATGCGGTCGGGCGTTGCCCGGGAGCGGCTGATGGGCGCTCACGTGCCCTCCCACGGCCCGGTCAGTCACCAGCGACATGGTCATGTCAGTGGTGCCTGACACAATTCGAACATACGAACGAATCGGTCCGGGCGGGAGGTGAGTGTCGATGACGACGACGATCGCGGGTCAGGTCGAGGAGCTCCGTGCGGTTCTGGCCGAAGCCGACATCGGCCAGCACCCCGGCGAGCTGGTCGATCTGCTGAGCGGTCTGGAGGCGTTGAAGGACACCGCGTGCGCCCCTCAGGCGGACGCCGCCGTGGCGCTGGATGCCGGGCGCCGCCTGCAGGAGGCCGAGCTCGGTGTCCCCGCGCGGCGCCGGGGCCGCGGGGTGGCCTCCGAGATCGCGCTGGCGCGGCGCGAGTCGCCGAACCGCGGGCAGAAGTTGCTGTCGCTGGCGAAGATGTTGCGCACCGAGATGCCGAACACCCTCGCCAGGTCCCGAGCTGGGGAGCTCAGCGAGTGGCGAGCCATGGTGCTGGCCCGCGAGACCGCATGCCTGACCCGGGAGCACCGCGAGGCGGTCGATGCTGAGCTGTGCGACGATCCCGCCACGCTCGCGGGCGTCGGCACGGGTGAGCTGGTTGCCCGGGTTCGGTCTCGAGCGGTCGAGCTCGACCAGGGCGCTCTGGTCGAGCGTGCGAAGCGGGCCGAGAACGAACGACGGGTCAGCATCCGGCCCGCACCGGACACGATGTGCTATCTGACCGCCCTGCTGCCCGTCGGCCAGGGCGTGGCCGCCTATGCCGCGCTGACCAAGGACGCCGAGGCGATGGGCATGTCCGGCGACCCGCGCGGGAAGGGGCAACTGATGGCGGATCTGCTCACCGCCCGCGCAGCAGGCCTCGATCTGCCCGAACCGGCCGACCCCGCAGCACCGCCCGGTACAGGTACAGGCAGCGGCGCAGGCGCAAGTACAGGCACACGAACAGGCAGCGGCGCAGGCGTAGGCGTCCAGGGCCCTCCGGCTGCGCCCGACGTGCCTGGACCGCCGGCGGTGCCGGTCACCGTCAACATCACTCTCTCGGACACGGCGCTGCTCGCCGGCGGGCATGACCCCGCCCTGGTCGGTGCAGACGGCGTTCCGCCCCAGGCCGTTCCGGCCGCGGTGGCCCGCCTGCTCGTCGCGAGCACTCTCGACTCGACCGCGGCGGCCTGGATCCGGCGTCTGTACACCGACCCGGGTGGGCAGCTGGTCGCGCTGACCTCCAAGCAGCGGTTCTTCCCCCGTGGGCTTGGCGACTATCTCGCGCTGCGCGATGCGGGCACCTGCCGCACGCCGTACTGCGACGCGCCGATCCGCCATCTGGACCACATCACGCCAGTGGATGCGGATGGCGAGACCACCAGCGAGAACGGCAAAGGCGCCTGCGTCGCATGCAACCACGCCAAGCAGGCCCCGGGCTGGCGCGAAGAGGTTCCCGACCGGCCGACGCACACCCGGCACACGGTCAGGACCCGCACCCCGACCGGGCATACCTACTATTCCGTCGCCCCGTCCCAGCCCGGGACGCAGCACCGGCCGGCCGGCCAGCAAGGACCCGCAAGCGGTGCACGAGATCCCACGGCTGAAGACCGCGCGGCCTGACCCGGAAGACCACGCGGCCTGATCCGCCTAGCCACGTCGCGGCGCTGTTCCGGCAGTGTCCCCGCCGGCCGCCACCACCTGGTCCATCACGTACAGACGGCGACCTCGTCCGTCACGTACGAACCGGCGACCAGGCGTGTGTCATGCCAGTTCCGACAGTCGTACCAGGTTGTGACTGAGAACGGCCCGGCGCACCTTCTCGCGCACGTCGCCGTCGAGAAGTACGTCGTGGTCCGAGACGGTGCCGGTGAGGCCGTACTGGGACGCCTCCGGCAACCGGTCGCAGAGCCACGTCAGCACATCGGCCTGGGTGCCCAGGGACAGTGGCCGGCCGGCGTCACCGAGCACGCCGTGCCGGGAGTCGTACACCTCGGCATCCGGCACGAGCGTCCCGTCCGCCAGCGTGCACCGCGCGCCGGCGGCCACGCGCCGACGGCTGTAGTTGGGCTCCGTGGCGTCGAGGGCGGCCAGCTGTTCGCCGTCGAGCCAGCACACCGACACGGCGGAGCGGGCGTCGTCGTCCCGGAACGGTGCGGCGGCGATGTAGCCGCCGGCGCTGACGTGCGACGAGTGCCCGACGCCAAGCCCCTCGACCGCGGCCGGTGCCAGCGGCACACCACCGTCGAGCAGGTCCGCCAACTTCTCGCGCAGGACCGCGGGGGAGGCGTTCGACCCGACGGCGACCACGGCAGTGAGCCGGTCCAGCTTCGTGGGCGACGGCCACGAGCCGGACGCCCCCGCCGGCCCCATCACGGTCGGAGCCGTCACGGGACCGCCCCACGGGTAGTTTCGCGGGTGCCGCTTCGAGCTGGGTAGCCGGCGCATACGTCTCAGTTCTCGAGGGTACGTGTCCGGGAGTTGACATGGCGATGAGGCTCGCTTAGCGTCGGCGGTGCCAGTGAACCTGTGCATGTCTGTGCATCCAGCACGAAGGAACCGAACGACCTATGAACACGCTCGTGAGCTCCAGGCAGTGGCAGTCGACCCGCCGCGCTGAGTTCATGATGTGCATGTCCATGTGTGTTCGTTCGCGAATGTCCGCCTGACGACATTCCCGCGACGCCCCGGCGCCTCTGTGCGCGCCGACGCGTCAGCCCTGACCTGAGCCCCGTACGCGGCGAGTGGCACGCCGCCGTCGGACCACGCCTGGTCAGGTGTCCTTCGCCTCACCGCGCCTGACCGGCGCGACGACACCCCTTGGATGTGCACCGTGGCTTCCTCCACCAGTCTCTCCCTGCTTCCCTCCCGTACCCCCGTCACCGGCTACGCCACCATCGGTCTCGATCTGACCGGTCTCGGCGTCCCGGCCGATTCGTTCGCGGACGGTGCCGACCTGCCCGTCGAGAAGGCCGACGTGGCCCGCATCGCCTCCTACACCCGCGCCGCGCACACCAGCGGCGTCTCCTTCGTCGCTCTCGGCGAGTCCTTCCGCCTGCGTTCCGACCGCGCCGTGCGCCACGACGACTGGCTGGATCCCGTCGTCGCCGCCCGCCGCATCGCCCCGCACGCCTGCGCCGGGATCGTCCCCTGCGTCCCAGCCGGCGCCGACCTGGACCTTGTGGAGGGCGCGCTCGCCGAGGCCTCCCGCCAGCAGGGGGCCTGGGCCGGCCTGCAGCTCACCGGCGCCGACGCCGCCCGCGCGGCGACGCCCCGGCGCAGCACCAGGTCGCAGCGTGGCCCGCGGCCGCGTGTGGTCCTGCCCGTCGCGAGCGAGGAGGATGTCGAGCTCGCCGGCCGGTACGCCGACGTCGTCCGGATCCGCGAGACCGACGTCGAGTGGGCCCGCGAGCTGCGCTACGCCGTGCGTGCCGCGGCCCGTGCCGCGGGCCGCGAGGGGGCCGTCCGTGTCGTCGCCGACCTGCACACGGTCGTCTCCGCCGACCGGGAAAGTGCGCAGGAACGTGCCGGCCTCATCACCGACATCGCTGGCGAAGCCGTCACCTGGGCCGGCGCGCTGGCCGCCTACGGCACCGCGGGCGACGTCGCGGACGTCATCCAGAGCTGGACGGACGGCGGTGCCGCGGACGGCTTCGTCGTCCTCCCAGGCTCCCTGCCGGCCGACGTCGCGGCGCTCGTGCGCGGGATCGTCCCCGAGCTGCGGGCCCGGGGGATCCTCGAGGACCGCCCGGGCGGCCCAGCGTCGGCACCGCTCGCTCGTTCGGCGGCCGGATCGACGACGGCGATTGCCCAGGCGGACCGGCGTCGCGCCGTTGCCGTGGCCTGAGGGCGAGTCACAGTACGGGCCCTCGAGTGGCGCCACGCCTCACGGGGTGCCGGCCGCCACTCGTGGTGCCAGCCTGGTCGCATGACGCGATTCGGCTACACGTTGATGACCGAGCAGGCCGGGCCGAAGGAGCTGGTGCGGTACGCCCAGGAGGCCGAGCGGCACGGGTTCGACTTCGAGGTCTGCTCCGACCACTACTTCCCTTGGCTGGACTCCATGGGGCACTCGCCGTACGCCTGGGCCGTGCTCGGCGCCGCCGCGCACGCCACCCGGCGCATCGGACTCATGTCGTACGTGACCTGCCCGACGATGCGGTACCACCCGGCGGTCGTCGCACAGAAGGCCGCGACGCTGGGACTGCTCTCCGACGGCCGGTTCACGCTCGGCGTCGGAGCCGGGGAGAACCTCAACGAGCACGTCGTGGGGGAGCGATGGCCCGCCGTCGCCGAGCGGCACGAGATGCTCGAGGAGGCGCTCGTCATCATGCGCGACCTCCTAGACGGTGAGCAGGTGACCTTCGTCGGTGACCACTTCCGGGTGGATCAGGCCAAGCTGTGGGACCGGCCCGAGGAACCACTGGAGATCGGCGTGGCGGCCTCCGGCTCGGAGTCCGTCTCGCGGTTCTCGGAGCTGGGTGACCACCTGATCAACACGGAGCCGAACGCGGACCTCGTCGCCTCGTGGCAGGAGGGCCGGCGCGAGGCCGGCCTGCCCGAGTCACGGGTGATCGGCCAGATCCCGGTGAGCTGGGGTCCCGACCCCGACGAGGCGCTCCGGCGCGCGCACGAGCTGTTCCGGTGGTCCGGGATGGGATGGCACGTCAACGCCGACCTGCCGACCACGACGGCGTTCCAGGCGGCCACGTCGTTCGTACGGCCGGAGGATGTCGCGCAGTCGGTGGCGTGCGGCCCGGACCTCGACGCCATCGTGGAGAAGGTCCGCCCGTACTGGGAGGCCGGTTTCACCGACATCGCGCTGGTCCAGATCGGCGGCGACTCCCAGGAGGCGTTCCTCGCCGACGCCGCCGAACCGCTGCTCGAGAAGCTGCGTTCCGCCTCCGCGTCCGGCTGAGCCGCTGAGCGTACGGAGACGCGC
Source organism: Georgenia halophila (assembly GCF_039541595.1). Taxonomy (NCBI): domain Bacteria; kingdom Bacillati; phylum Actinomycetota; class Actinomycetes; order Allobogoriellales; family Allobogoriellaceae; genus Georgenia; species Georgenia halophila. Next base: position 114,575 of record NZ_BAABGN010000013.1, read on the forward strand.
CACGGCTCAGGCGGTCTTCGCCTTGGTCTTCGACGTGGGCTTCTTGGATGCCGGCTTCTTGGGGGCCGCCTTCTTGCTCGCGGCCTTCTTGCGCGCGGGCTTCTCCTCGGCCTCGTCCTCGGTCTCGTCGACGGCCTCGGTCCCGGCCGGCTCCTCCTCGGCGCCCTCGGCCGCCCCCTTCTTCGCGCCCCGGGTCTTGCGGGACTCCTCGACCGACCTGCGCAGGGCATCCATGAGGTCGAGCACCTGGCCGCCCTCGTCGGCCTCGCCCTGCCCGCCGAAGGTCGCCTCGGTGTCCACCGCCTCGCCCTGCTCGAGCTTCGCGGTGACGAGCTCGCGGAGCTGGAGCTGGTACTCGTCGGTGAACTCGCTCGGGGTGAAGTCGGACTCGTAGCTCTTCACCAGCGCGGAGGACATCTCCAGCTCCTTGGCGGAGATCTCCACGTGCTGGTCGAGCTCCGGGAAGGAGGCCTCGCGCACCTCGTCCTCCCACAGCAGCGACTGCAGGACGAGGACGTCGTCACGCACGCGCAACGCGGCCAGGCGGGTCTTCTGCCGCAGCGTGAAGGTGACGATCGCGGTGCGGTCCGTCTGCTGGAGGGTCTCGCGCAGCAAGGCGTACGACTTCGGTGACTTCGAGTCCGGCGCCAGGTAGTAGGCGCTGCCCATCATGATCGGGTCGACCTGCTCGGACGGCACGAACTCCTGGACGTCGATCTCACGAGTGCGCTCGACCGGGAGCGAGCTGAAGTCTTCCTTGGTCAGCACGACGCTCTGCTGCCCGTCGTCGTAGGCCTTGTCGATGTTCTCGTAGTCGACGACCTGACCGCACACCTCGCAGCGGCGCTGGTAACGGATCCGTCCGCCGTCGACGTCGTGGACCTGGCGGAGCGAGACATCGTGGCTCTCGGTGGCGCTGTACAGCTTCACGGGCACGTTGACCAGCCCGAAGGTGATCGCGCCCTTCCAGATCGCGCGCATGTGCAGTCCCTTCTCGACGCTCCGCTGGTCAGTCAACTCGTGCGCGGCCATGCGCGCCAGCCGTTTGCCTGCCGACATCGTCCTCCGGCAGGGCGGACTACGACAAGCCGTCGTGTCAGGTGCCCTCCCCGTCGCGCTCGATGATCGAGACGACGTTGCCCGCCGGATCGGCGAACCAGGCGAGGGTGGGCGTGCCGCGGTGGACCCCCGAGTCGTCGGTGCGGATCTCGCCGTCGTAGTGCAGGAAGGCGACGCCGCGGGAGGACAGCTCGGCGACGGTGGCGTCGATGTCGGGCACGACGAGGTTGAGCACCGTGAACGTCGCGGGCGTGTGCGCCTCGCCCTTGGGGTAGACGAGGACCTCGCCGCCGCCGGGCAGGTGCAGGTTGATCAGCCCCGCCATCGCGCCGGTGGTGACGTCGAGGCCGACGACGTCGGCGTAGAACTGCCGGGCACGCTCGGTGTCGTCCACCGAGAAGCCGCTGAATCCGTCGATGTACATGGTGTGGTCCTCTTCAGCCAGGTCAGGGTCAGGGAGAGGTGCAGGAGGGTCGGTCAGGTGGCGGGCTGGGCCGACGGCGCGGCGGCGCCCGCGTATGCGAGCAGGCGATCGGCCAGCTCTGTGGGCCGCGAGAGATACGCGGCGTGGCTCCCGGGCATCTCGTCGGCCTCGACGCCGAGGCGCTCGCGGGCGAGACGGTGGAGGAACGGTGCGGGGAAGAACCTGTCGTCCCGGAAGACCAGGAACGAGGTGGGGATGTCCGGCCAGGCCGGCAGCGGGAAGGGATCAGCCATCATCCGCCCCGATTGGTTTCGCGAACGCCGCAACGCCTCGGCGGCAAGGTCGGGGTCGAGGTCGTGCAGGAAGGCGGCGACCTCGTCGTCGTACTCCTCGCGCTGCGTGGCCGTGAACCCGCTGGTCTGCCACCACTCGCCGGCCGTCTCACGGGGCAGCGGGATCATCGCGGCCACGAGGACGAGGTGGCGGGCGCGGAGCCGGTCCGCCGCGAGCGGCGCGACGAAGCCGCCGAGGGAGTGCCCGACGACGACCACGTCCCGGCCGTCCACGTCCCCGTACTCGGCGCGGACAGCGCTGACGACGGCGTCCGCGTAGTCCGCCAGGCCCGCACCGTCGTCCTCGCTCGGCATGTCGGTCGCCACGACACGGTGGCCGCGGGCCGTGAGCTCGTCGCGGACCAGGTGCCACTCCCAGCCCGACCCACCGGCGCCGTGGCAGATGACGAAGGTGGTGCTCGCCGTCGCCCGACCGGCGCGCGCCACGAGGTCGAGCACGGCCGGTGCGACGGCGTCCGGTACCAGCGTGTGGTCCGCGCCCTCGACGGTGCGCAGCTCGGCGGCCGGGATCAGGTCGGCCACCGCCTGGGACGCGGTGGCCAAGAACGGCCAGGTGTCACCGCCGCGGACGACGAGCGTGGGGACCCGGACGCCGTCGGCCACCGGACGGACCGTCGGGTGCTCGGACTGGAGGGCGGCGTCGTAGACGAGCGATCCGGCGTCGGCCTCCATCGTGGCGAACTCCGGGGACGCCTCGATCCCGGCGACCATGTCCTCCGGCAGGCCGACGACCTCGCCGAGCCAGGTCCTGACGGCGTCACCGCTGCGGTCGTGGCTGACGAGGTAGGCGAGCCGGCCAGGCATCCCGGGCGCCATCGCCTCGTCCTCGCTGCCGTCGTTGTACGGCGGCTCGTAGAGCACCAGACCGCTGACCCGCTCGTCCCGGGCGGCGGCCAGGACGGCCAGCTGGCAACCCGAGGAGTACCCGACGAGAACCGCGCTCCCGCCGGCCTCGTCGATCAGCGCCGACAGGTCCTCCAGCTCACGTTCGACGGCCCCGGCCACGGGGACGCACCGGTTCACCTTGGCGGCGTCGCTGCTCCCGCCGCGGTTGCGCCGGTCGTAGGCGTAGGTGGTCACGGTGTCGCCGAGGCTGTGCACGAGCGGTTGCCAGGTGGGCCGGCCACCGAGTGCGCCGGCGACGAGGATGACTGGGGGTCCGCTGCCGTTCGCGTCGTAGGCGATGCGGGTCCCGTCGAACGAGGTGACGTGCTCCATCGGTCGTCCTTCCGTCGTGGTCAACTGTCCTCCCGCCGGGCGTCCGGCACCAGAGCCGGAACGGTCTCGGTTGGGTGTATCTCGTCGGACGGGCTCGCGCCTGCGCCGTCGGCGGTGTGGTCGCCGGTGGCCTCGTGCGGGGCGGGCCGGCTCGGGGGCAGGTGTCGCAGCATCCTGAGCACGACGGCGGCGAGGCCGCCGAGGAGGCCGGCGACGATCCACAGCGCGACGTCGGCGCCGAGCATGAACGCGTCGCGGGCGGCGCCGACGAGGGAGTCAGCGAGGCCCGGACGCAGCTCCCGCGCCGCCGTGATCGCCCCGGTGAGGCTCTCGCGCGCCTGCGCCTCCGCGGCGGGCGCGAGCGCTGCGGGGATCTCGATGACCCGGCCGTAGACGACGGCGGCCACGGTGCCCAGGGTCGCGATGCCGAGCGAGTACCCCAGCTCGGAGACGGACTCGGACGTCGCCGCCGCCGAGCCCGCTCGCTCGGGAGGCGCCGATCCGACGACGATGTCCGTGGAGAGCGTGACCATCGGTCCGCAGCCGAGCTGGAACAGCACATACCCGACGGCCAGCAGCACCAGCGAGCCGGGCTCCACCCGGGTGAGGACGACGACGCCGGCCGTCGCCACGACGAGGCCGGTGGCGATCAGCGGTGCCGGCCGGATGCGCCGCGCGAGCACGGGTGCCATGACGAAACTCGTGACCGACGCCAGCACGCCGGGCAGCATGACCAGACCGGCGACCAGGGGAGCGAGGCCCTCGACGAGCTGCAGGTGCTGGGTGACGAAGTACATCGTCACCCCGGTGATGGTGATGATGTGCATGCCGGCGACGGCGGTGGAGAAGGCGCGGTTGCGGAAGAGTCGGAGGTCGACGAGCGGGTCCTCGAGGTGGAGCTGCCGCCGCACGAACGCGACGCCGGTCGTCAGCCCGACGACGAGGGCGAGTGCCGGCACGGCCTGCCACCCGCCGCGTGCCAGCTCCTTGAGTCCGTAGACGGCGGGCAACATCGCGGCGAGGGACAGCGCGACGCTGGTCAGGTCGATCCGGCCGGCAGCGGTGTCGCGGTGCTCGGGCAGCAGGATGGGACCCAGGACGAGCAGCAGCAACATTGCCGGCACGCCGAGCAGGAAGGCCGCGCCCCACCAGAAGCTCTCCAGCATGGCCCCGCCCACGAGCGGGCCGATGGCTGCGCCGCCCATGAAGCAGACCAGCCAGATGCCGATGGCCTGCGCCCGCTGCGCCGGGTCGCGGAACAGGTTCGTGATGAGCGCCAGGGTCGAGGGCGCCAAGGTGGCCCCCGCCACGCCCAGCAGTCCGCGGGCGACGATCAGCATCAGCGGGCTGACCGCGAACGCGGCGAGCACGGAGGCCACGGCGAAGCCGGACGCGCCGAGCAGGAGAAGACGCCGGCGTCCGATCCGGTCGCCGAGCGTGCCCATGGTCAGCATGAGGCTCGCGAGCAGGAACCCGTAGACGTCGAGGATCCACAGCTGCTCGATGCTGGAGGCCCCGAGGTCGGCCGAGAGGTACGGCATGGCCAGCAGCAGGACGAACATGTCCAGCGAGACCAGCAGGGCCGGCAGCGCGAGCACCAGCAGGGCGATCCACTCGCGGCGGCCTGCACGTGCGGGGGTGGTGGTGGCCGGGCCGGCCTGCTCCGTCGTCATGGCGGAGACGCTACTATCGGGCAGTCCTAAAAAACGACTAATCGATGCAATTTGCTAACCGCAGGGTTAGGCTAGGGCGATGACGGGCAAACGCTGGTACGACGACGCCTGCGGCATGGCGTTGGGCCTGAACCTGGTGGGGGACCGCTGGGCGCTCCACGTGGTCCGCGAGCTGCTGCTCGGTCCAAAACGTTTCGCCGACCTGCGCGGGGATCTGCCGGGCATCAGCAGCAACGTCCTTGCCCAGCGCCTCGACGAGCTCGAGGAGCGGGTGATCGTCCGCCGTCGCCGTCTCCCTCCGCCGGCATCGGCCTGGGTGTACGAGCTGACCGAGTGGGGAGCCGAGCTGGAGCCGGTCATCGTCCACCTCGGGCGATGGGCGGTCCGGTCGCCGGCTTTCGGCCGCGAGTCCAGGCTGAGCTGCACGTCCGTGGTGCTGTCGATGCGCACGATGTTCCGGCCCGAGGCGGCCGCAGGGCTAGACCTCCGGGTCGGCTTCCGCCTGGAGGAGCTGCAGGTCCTGGGCCGCATCACGGAGGGCTCGCTCGACGTCGGACCGGTGGACGCCCTTGCCGCTCCCGAGCACGGCGGGCCGGCCGCCGTGGTGACCACGACGCCGGAGGTGCTGGCCGGGATTCTCTACGACGGCGTCGCCCTCGACGAGGCGCTCGAGTCCGGCGCCGCCACGCTCGAGGGTGACCGCGCGGCACTCGTGCGCTACGCCGAGTGCTTCTGGCTGCCCGAGCCGGCCGCGCCGACTGCTGACGATCCAGCCGAGCGCTGACGTTCAGAGGTCAGCACCCGGCGCAGGACTCAGCAGCCGGTGCGCGGGGGCCGAGCGCAGGGACGGGCATCGGTCAGCGGCGCACGGTGCCGACCAGCCCCAGCTTGTGCTCCGGGTCGAGCCGCGCGGCGATCGTCGCCGAGATGCGTTTGAGCTGGCCCACCTGCTCCGCGTCGAGGCCGTCGAAGACGAGGGAACGGACGTTGTCCACGTGGCCCGGGGCGGTCTCGACCACCTTGTCCCAGCCGGCGTCGGTCAGCACGGCCATCGTGCTGCGGCCGTCGGAGGGGTCGGGGTGTCGTTCCACCCAGCCGTGGCCGGCCAGGCGGTCCAGCAGGTGCGAGAGCCGGGAGACGCTCATGTTGGCCATCGTCGCGAGCCGGCTGATCCGGATGGTCCCGCCCGGGGCCTCGGACAGCGTCGACAGGACGGCGTACCCGGCATGGGTGATCCCGGCGTCCCGCTGGAGCTGGGCGTCCAGCCCGCCGGGCAGCAGCATCAGGACGGCCATGAGCGAGCGCCAGGCGTCCTCCTGGTCGGCCGTGAGCCAGCGTGTGTCCGTCATCCGCTCAGCGTAGGCGCCGCCGTGCCGCCCCCCGCTCGTAGCCGCACGGACCGCTCGGCGCTGGTGGGACCGATGGTCCTGAGGTGGCGACCTACCAAGCGCCCGCTCGTCGATGCTCCCTCCGATCACGGTCGACACGAAATAAACCTCGACCCACCGGGAGTTGCTCCGGCGAGCCGACCTGAGGAGAACCATGACCACCTATGCCGTCACCGGAGCCACCGGGCACTACGGACCGATCGCCGTCGAGCAGCTGCTGGCGCGCGGGGTCGTGCCGGGAGACATCGTCGCGATCGCCCGCTCTCCCGAGAAGGCAGACGCGCTCGCCGGCGCCGGCGTCGAGGTCCGCTTGGGCGACTACGACCGCCCCGAGACGCTGGCGCCCGCGCTGGCGGGGGTCGACCGTCTCCTCCTGGTGTCCGGCAGCGAGGTCGGCAGCCGGGTTCCGCAGCACACCGCCGTCATCGAGGCCGCCAAGGCCGCCAGCGTGGGGCACATCCTGTACACGTCGGTGCTGCGCGCGGACACCACCACGCTCGTCATCGCACCTGAGCACACGGCCACCGAGAAGGTCATCGCCGCCTCAGGCATCCCGCACACGTTCCTGCGCAACGGCTGGTACGCCGAGAACTACGCCGCCGCGGCGCCCCAGCACCTCGCGCGGGGCGTCATCACGCACGCCGCCGGCGACGGGCGCATCGCCGCCGCCACGCGCGCGGACCTCGCCGAGGCGGGAGCGGTCGCGCTGCTCTCGAAGGAGCCGCGTGAGGTCTACGAGCTCGCCGGCCCGTCATTCACCTACGCCGACCTGGCGGCGACCCTGACGGAGATCACCGGCACCCCGGTCGAGGCCCGCGCGGTGAGTGCCGAGCAGCTGACCGCCACCCTCCAGGAGGCGGGCCTGGACGCCGGCACCGCTGGCTTCCTGACCGCCGTCGACACGGGCATCGCGCAGGGCGAGCTCGACGGTGACACGGCGGACCTCGAGTCGCTGCTGGCACGCCCGGCCACGCCTCTCGCCGACGTGCTGCGCGCGGCGCTCGCGGCCTAGCGACCGCGCGGCTACCGGTCGGCGTCCTCCTCGTCCGGCAGTATCCGTTGCTTCGTGCCCCGTTGGGACGGGTCCTTGATGGGCACGGCGGACAGCAGCGCCTGCGTGTACCTGTGCTGGGGCTGGTCGAAGATCTGCTTCCGGTCCGCGGCCTCGACGATCCGGCCGCCGCGCATGACGGCGATGTCGTCGGAGATGTGGCGCACGACGTCCAGATCGTGAGCGATGAAGAGGTAGGTCAGGTCCAGTCGCTCCTGCAGCTCGCGAAGCAGGTTGATCACCTGCGCCTGGATCGAGACGTCCAGGGCGCTGACCGGCTCGTCCAGCACCAGCAGCTGCGGCTCCAGAGCGAGGGCCCGGGCGATCCCGACCCGTTGGCGTTGACCGCCGGAGAACTCGTGCGGGTAGCGGTTGGCGTGCTCGGGCTTCAGCCCGACCATGTCCAGCAGCTCCCGCACCCGCTCGGTCCCGCCGCGCCGGTACCGGCCGTGGATCCGCAGCGGCTCCGCGATGATCTCGTTCACCGTGAGCCGCGGGTCCAGGGAGGCGTACGGGTCCTGGAAGACCATCTGCAGGTCCTGGCGCGCGTGGCGCAGATGCCGCTTGCTCAGCGCCGCGAGATCACGGCCACGGAACTCCACGGTCCCCGCGGTGGGCCTGAGCAGCCGGACGATGCAGCGCGCCACGGTGGACTTGCCCGAGCCCGACTCACCGACCAGGCCCAGCGTCCGGCCCTCACGGATCTCGAAGCTCACGTCGTCCACGGCACGCGTCGTCCGAGCCTCGCGCCGGCCGAGGCCCCCAGCGCCGTGGAAGTCCTTCACGAGGCCGCTGACACGCAGCACGACGTCGTCCGAGGGGTTCATCGGTCCTCGCCATTCCCGGCGGGCGGGTGCCCGTCGTCGTCGGGTCCCTTGGCGAGCTCGTCGTGGTAGTGGCAGCGGCTGCCGCGCTCGATCGCCTCGGTACCGATGGGCAGCAGGACCGGCTCCTCCTCACGGCACGGCGCGCGCCCGTGGGACTGGTCGCACCGCGGGTGGAACGTGCAGCCGGTGGGCAGGGCGAGCAGGCTGGGCGCCTGGCCGGGGATCGCCGGGAGCTCTTCGGATCCCGCCAGCCCGGGCCGGCTGGCCAGCAGCCCCCGGGTGTACGGGTGCCGCGGCTCGCGGAAGACGTCGTGCACGCCGCCGGTCTCCACCACGCGGCCGGCGTACATCACCACCACCCGGTCGGCCATCTCCGCGATGATCCCCAGGTCGTGGGTGATCAGGATGATCGAGGACCCCATCTCCTGCTGGGTGCGCGTCAGCAGCTCGAGGACCTGCGCCTGGACCGTGACGTCCAGGGCGGTCGTCGGCTCGTCGGCGATGAGGAGCTGGGGACGGTTGGCGATCGCCATGGCGATCATCACGCGCTGGCGCATCCCGCCGGAGAACTCGTGCGGGTACTGGTCCACCCGCCGCTCGACGTCGTCGACGCCGACCGCGCGGAGCAGCCCCACCACCTCCGCCCGTGCCTCGTCGTTCGTGACGTCGCGGTGGGTGAGGATCGCCTCGGCGATCTGGCGCCCGACCGTGAGCACCGGGTTCAGCGACGTGATGGGGTCCTGGAAGATCAGCGCCAGCTCGTTGCCCCGCAGGCCGCGCAGCTCCTCCGGCGGCATGGTCAGCAGGTCGCGGCCGTCGAAGAGGGCCCGTCCCTGCACCACCTGACCGGTACGCGGGGGGATGAGTCCGAGCACGGACATCGCAGTGACGCTCTTGCCCGAACCCGACTCGCCCACCACGCCCACGATCTCGCCGTGACCGACGTCGAAGCTGACGTGATCCACCGCCCGGACCACGCCGTCGGGCGTGTGGAACTCGGTGACGAGGTCCTCGACCGACAGGAGCGGTTCACCCATCACTCGGCCCCCTCTCCGGACTCCGGGTCCAAAGCGTCCCGCAGGCCGTCGCCGATGAAGTTCACCGCGAGGGCCAGAATGACGATCGTCAGGCCGGGCATCACCACGAGCCACCACTGGGTGAGCATGGAGCTCTGCCCGTCCGAGATCAGCTTGCCCAGCGCGGGCGTCGGCGGGTCGATGCCGAAGCCGAGGTAGGACATCGTCGACTCGAGCAGGATCGCCTGGGCGACGACCAGCGTCGCATTGACGATGATCGGTCCCATCGTGTTGGGCACCATGTGCCGGAACATCAGGCGGAGGTCGCCGGCGCCCAGCACCCGGCCGGCCTGAACGTACTCCGCCTCCCGAAGGGTCAGGCACTGCCCGCGCACGATGCGGGCGATGGTCGTCCACATCACGACGCCCAGGATGAAGGCGATGCGGATGGGTGACCCGCCGCCGAGGAAGGCGGCGAAGACCAGCACCACCGCCAGGAACGGCAACGTCATGATGAAGTCCACGACGCGCATCAGGACGTTGTCCACCAGGCCGCTGTAGAAACCGGCGATCGCCCCGACCACCGTGCCGATGATCGTGGAGAGCACGGCGACGAGGATGGCGACCTGCACCGAGGTCCGGGTGCCGTGCAGCACCCGGCTGAAGTAGTCCCGCCCGACCTTGTCGGTGCCGAAGAAGTGGCTGTCGGTGAACGTGGGCGGCTGGCTGACGTTGTTCAGGTCCAGCTCGTCGTACTCGTAGGGCGCGATCCACTGCGCGAGGAACGCGGCGATGGTGATCAGGACGAACACGAGGAGGCTCGCCATGGCCAGGCGGTGGTGCAGGAAGCGTCGCATGGCCCGCTGGGTCTGGGACTGCAGGACCGGCTGCTCCTGCTCGACCGCCCGCTCACGCTCGGTCCCGGCCGTGCCCGGGCCGTCGTGCGGCTGCTCCTGCTCGGGAAGGGGAGTCTGGCTCATGTCCTGCTCCGGGGGTCGAGGTACCCATAGGTCAGGTCCGCGAGGAGGTTGCCGAGGAGCACCAGGACGGCGGTGATCATGAAGAAGGCCATGACGCTGTAGACGTCACGCTCGTTCAGCGCCTCGATGAAGAACAGGCCCATGCCGTCCAGGCTGAACACCGTCTCCGCCACGATCGAGCCGCCGAAGGTCAGGCCGATGTTCAGCCCCACCACCGTGGTGATCGGGATCAGCGCGTTGCGCAGCGCGTGTCGGCGCATCACCGCCTTCTCGGGCACGCCTTTGGCGCGGGCGGTCTGCAGGTACTGGGCGCTGAGCACCTCGAGCATCTCGCTGCGCATGTAGCGGCTGTAGGCCGCGACGTTGACGTAGGCCACCGCGGCGACCGGCAGCGCCAGGTGCTGGAGGCGGTCGATGAAGAACGCCAGGCCGGTCCCCGGGTCGATCGAGCTCAGTCCGGAGGTGTAGAGGATCCGAACGCCGGACTCGAGGTAGAGGTTGGTGAAGATGACCTGCAGGATCAGCGCGAACCAGAACACGGGGATCGAGTAGCCGAGGAAGCTCAGACCGGTCAGCCCGTAGTCCAGGGCGCTGTACTGGCGCCGCGCGGAGATGACGCCGATGGGCACGGCGATCAGCAGCGCGATGAGTTCCGCGGCCACGACCAGCTGCAGCGTGTTCAGCGCCGCGTTCGAGAGGTCGGGCCAGATCGGCTGGCCGAAGGTCGTGGTCCCGAAGGCGTTGGTGACCGCGTCCCGCACCCAGTACCCGTACTGGAGGAACAGCGGCTCGTCGAGGTGCTTGGCCTCGACGATGGACGCGATGGTGGCCTCGCTGACGTTCGGCGAACGGCGCAGCTGGGCGAGCGGGTCGCCGATCGAGGAGATGCCGAAGAAGACGACGACGCTCGCGGCGAACACCACCGGGATGCTGTAGACGACCCGTCGGACGACGTAACCGATCATCGTAGGCCCCACTCCTCGACGTTCCAGAAGTGGCCCCAGTCGGTGGGGTTGGGCTGCGCGCCTTCGATCTGCCGCGCCCACGCGAGGAAGACGGGGCTCTGGTACAGCGGCAACGCGGGCAGGTCGTCCGCCATGATCTCGTCGGCCTCGTTGAGCAGCGCGGCCCGGCGCTGCGGGTCCAGCTCGGTGCGGCTGGCGGCGATGAGCCTGTCGACCTCCTCGTTGCAGTAGGAGCGGAAGTTCATCGCCCCGTCGCAGACCCAGAACTCCAGTGCCGGGTTCGGATCGGCGGTGTTGAGCCAGGCCTGGTTGAACAGCTCCCACGCACCGTCGGTGCCCGAGGGCCACAGGTCTCCGAAGAACGAGGCCGGGTCCTGCGTCTGCGAGCTCAGCGCGATGCCGATGTCTTTCATGTAGGCCTGGATGATGACGAACTGGAGCTCGCGCAGCTCGTTGCCGGAGGTGTAGGCGTAGTCGAACGACAGGCGGACGCCGTCGCAGACGTAGATCCCGTCGTCCCCGGTGACGCACCCGTTCTCCTCGAGCAGGGCGCGCGCTCCCTCGGGGTCGAAGGACCACTGGTCGAACGCGGGCTCGTACTCGGGCTGGTCGTTGACGTAGATGATGCTCTGGAGAGGCTCCGCCTCGGGGTTCATCGGCCCGATGAGGACGTCGACCAGCTCCTCGCGATTGATGCCCATCGCGATCGCCTCGCGGACGAAGGCATGGTCCTCCCCGAGACCTTCCACGCCGTGGTTGAACTCGAAGAACTCCCACACACCGCCGGACGTCACCTCGTAGTCGATGCCGTCCAGGTCCTCGACCTGGTCGACGAGGTCGATCTGCGGCTGGGAGCTGAGCGCGTCGATCTCCGCCCCGCGCAGCGCCTGGACCTGGACGCTGGAGTCCTCGATGAACCGCAGCACGAACCGCTCGAACCCCGGCTGCGACTCGCCCCAGAAGTTCTCGTTGCGGGTGAGCGTCATCTGCTGGCCACGGTTCCAGCTCTCGAACTTCAGCGGCCCGCTGGAGACGGTGATGCCGTCGTCCCAGACCTCGTCGAAGTCCTCGCCCTCGAGCTCGTGGGCAGGCAGGATCGAGCCCGCGGCGTTGCTGAAGAGCGAGCGCCACGGGGCGTACGGCTCCTTGAAGACCATGCGGAACGTCTTGTCGTCGACGATCTCCGAGGCCTCCATGTCGACCATCTGGCAGCCGGCGCGCACGGCGATGGCGAAGTCCTCGTTCAGGCAGGTCTCCAGCGTGAAGCGGATGTCCTCGGCGGTGATCGGGACACCGTCGCTCCAGGTGGCCTCCTCCTTGAGGCGGTAGGTCACCGTGAACGGGTCCTCGCTGACCTCCGGCTCGCCGTCCAGCAGTAGCGGCTCGTACTCGAAGTCCGGCGTCAGCCGCCACAACGGGTAGAGGACCATCAGGCTGAGCGAGTGAGTCGCCTGCAGGTTTCCCTCGCTGACCCACGGGTTCATGATGGCGGGCTCCTGCGCGAGGCCGACGACGACCGTGCCGTTCTCCAGCCTGGTGCCCCGGTCCGTCGGCGTCAGTGCGCTGCAGCTCGACGCGAGCATGAGGAACCCCAGGAGCAGGCCCAGCGCCTGCTTCCGGCGTGACCCAGACACTCGTCCACCCCCAGTGGTGGTCGTCGCGGTGTGCGGTCGCACACTTTCGGACGCGCGTCACAGTTCCACAGGAGACGGTGTTCCGCAGTTCGAGGGAGTGAGCCCCGGTGCAGGTCGGCTCGGTGGCCCCAGCCCGTCAGCCGCTCCCGGGCCCCAGCCCGTCAGCCGCTCCCGGCCGCGGGACGTCCGGTCGCTCCTCACCGACCGCCCCGCTCGGCCTCGGCCGACGAGCCTGCCGGTCGTGTGACTCGCTGCGGCTGGAATCCCGCAGGTTATGCCTGCTGAAGCTAGACCGCTCCGCCGGTTGCCAACACGTCGCTGGCTCCGCCGTTGCCCTGGCTGGAGAAGGGAAGGGTATGGCTGCGGAAGCGGCGCCGTTGTGCCGGCGCCGCGAAGGCCCGCGGAGACCCGCCGAGACCCGCCGAGACCGCCGAGACCCGCCGGGACGCGGATCCCCGCCGGGAGCCCCTCGGCCGCGTGACTCGCAAGGGCTGAAATGCCGAAGGCCATGCCTCCTGGTGCGCCACGATGGAGCCATGGCCACCCGCGAGCACCCCGAGACGGTGCAGATCGACGGCCGCCGTCTGCGCGTCAGCAACCTGTCCAAGGTGCTCTACCCGGAGACGGGGACCACCAAGGCCGAGGTGCTCGCCTATCTCGCGGAGATCGCGCCGGTCATGGTGCCGCACTGCGCCGGGCGCGCGGCGACCCGGAAGCGGTGGCCGAACGGCGTCGGGACCGAGGCCGAGCCCGGCCAGTTCTTCTTCATCAAGGACCTCGAGTCCTCGGCGCCGCCGTGGGTGGTGCGCGGGGACATCGAGCACTCCGCCGGGCCGAAGACCTATCCGATAGTCGACGACGCGGCGACCCTGGCGTGGCTCGGCCAGGTCGCCGCGCTGGAGATTCACGTCCCGCAGTGGCGGTTCGGCTCGGACGGACAGCCCCGCAACCCGGACAGGATCGTGCTGGACCTGGACCCCGGGCCCGGCACGGGGCTCGCCGAGTGCGCCGAGGTCGCCCGCATCGCCCGCCCGGTCCTGGAGGGCATGGGACTCGAGCCGGTACCGGTGACCTCCGGGTCGAAGGGCATCCATCTCTACGCCGCGCTGGACGGGAGCCACACCTCTGACGAGATCAACGCCGTCGCGCACGAGCTGGCCCGCGCCCTCGAGGCCGACCACCCGGACCTGATCGTCTCGGACATGAAGAAGTCGCTGCGCAAGGGGAAGGTCCTGGTCGACTGGTCGCAGAACAACGCGAGCAAGACGACGATCGCGCCGTACTCCCTGCGCGGGCGGGCCCGTCCCACGGTGGCCGCTCCGCGGACCTGGGAGGAGCTGGCGGAGAAGGACCTCGGCCACCTCGAGTACGGCGAGGTGCTCGAGCTGGTCCGGCGGCGCGGCGATCCGATGGCCGATCTGTACGGGCAGGACGCCCTGGCGACGTACAGCTCGATGCGCGACGCCTCGCGGACGCCCGAGCCCGTCCCCGACCCGCTCGCCCCGGCGAGCGGGCAGCGGACGAACGCGTCCAGTGCTTTCGTTATCCAGGAGCACCACGCCCGCCGGCTGCACTGGGACCTGCGTCTCGCGCACGGCGGCACCCTCGTCTCCTGGGCCATGCCGAAGAACGTGCCCACGGACGCCACGAACCACCTGGCCGTCCACACCGAGGACCACCCGATGGAGTACCTCACCTTCTCCGGGACCATCCCGGCCGGCGAGTACGGCGGCGGCGAGATGTCCATCTGGGACACCGGCACCTACGAGGTCGAGAAGTGGCGCGAGGGCAAGGAGGTGATCGTCACCCTGACCGGTCAGGAGGACGGCGGCCTCGCCGGTCCCGACGGACCCGGCCGCATCGCGAAGATCGCCCTGATCCATACCGGCGGCCGGGACGAGAAGGACAACAAGAACTGGCTCGTGCACCTCATGGAGGGCAGCCGAGTCGGACGTACCAAGAAGGACACCAAGAACGACGCCGACTCGAAGGCCGGAAAAGGGCGTACCGGTTCCCGCTCGGCGAGCCGGTCGGACAGCCGTTCGCGGCCCGATCCTGCGCCGAAGGGCGCGGCCCCGCGCCGCAACAGGAAGCCAACGCCGCTGCCCATGATGGCCACCACCGGTGAGGTGCGGGACCTGCTGCCGGACCTCGACTGGGCGCTGGAGATGAAGTGGGACGGCGTCCGGGCGACCGTCGTCGTCGACGGTGACGACGTCCGCCTCGTCAGCCGCAACGGCAACGACGTCACGGCCCTGTACCCGGAGCTGGGCGACGTCTCCCGCTGCCTGGCCGGCCCCGGGGCCGCGATCCTCGACGGCGAGATCGTCGCCCTGGACGAGCGCGGCCGCCCGAGCTTCGGCCGCCTGCAGCAGCGCTTCAACCACACCCGGCAGGCCGATATCGACCGCGGCGTGCGGGACGCGCCCGTCCATCTGATGCTCTTCGACGTCCTGGAGGTGGACGGGGAGTCGACGGTGAAGGAGACCTACGACCGCAGGCGCGAGCGGCTCCGAGAGATCGTCGACCCGGACGCACACGCCCGCGTGGCGGTCCCAGACGCCTTCGACGGCGACGTCGATGCCGCGATGGAGGCGTCCGAGCGCTGGGGTCTCGAGGGCGTGGTGGCCAAGCGACGTGACTCCCGCTACGCCGTCGGGCGGCGCTCGCGGGCCTGGATCAAGCTCAAGCACACCGTCACGCACGAGGCCGTCGTCATCGGGTACCGGCCCGGCCGCGGGAACCGCGAGGGCGCCGTCGGATCGCTCCTGCTCGCCGTGCCCGACGACGACGGGACGCTGCACTATGCCGGCCGGGCGGGGACGGGCTTCAGCCATGCGGAGGCCGTGCGGTGGAAGGACGAGCTGCAGCGGCGCGCCCGCTCGTCCTCAGCCGTCGGGGACGTGCCACGCCTGGAGGCGCGTGACGCCGTGTGGGTCGATCCGGAACGGGTGGCCGAGGTCGAGCTCGCACACTGGACCAAGGACGGGCGGATGCGGCACCCGCGGTGGCGCGGCTGGCGACCGGACAAGGCCCCCTCCGACGTCGAGCCGCGCCCCGACGATCTGGTGGCCGCGCCCGGGACGACGAAAGCCTGACCGTCCCGAGGCGGATCCGGGACGATCAGGCTCCGTGAGCCGCTCGCCCGGCGACCGAACGGCGGTCTCGTCGAGAACGGCGCGCTGGTTGGAGCGCAGGCGTTCTCGGGTCAGGCGCTCTCAGATGAGGCCGGCGCGGCGCTGTCGACGCCGGGCCTGGCGCTCGACCCGGCTCGCGCGGCGCAGGTCACGCAGGAGGTGGATCTCCTCCGCGCGTGCGACCAGCTCTTCGTGGTGGATGCGCGCGAGCACGTCGTGCGGCTCGCCGATGTAGGGGTTCACGTCTCGTTCCTTCGTCCTCGTTGCCCGGTGAATCTCGTGGTGACGCGGTTGCGGCACGGGGTCCGTGTCGTGGATATGTAACTAGTTGAACGTGTGGTTCAGGTTACGCACCGTCGTAACCTGTTGTCAACGGATTAGAGGTTACTGCTGGTCTCTTAGTCGCGTTCCGGTGGTAGGGACGACTCCATCACCGACCACTGACATCGAGGCCGCAGCGGGTGCTGGTGCGGCATGCCGACGGCTCAGGTTGGCGAGGGTGCGTCACAGGTGTGCGCGGGGGCGCCTGCCACCGAGCACGCCCGCGAACAGGGCGGCGACCAGGCCGCCGATGACGACGCCGAGCAGGCCGACACGCAGGCTGGTGTGCTCGGCGACGAACCCGACGAGCGGGGGAGAGGCGAGGAAGCCGATCCGCAGCACCCAGCTCACGACGGTCAGGCCCACGCCCGGCGCCAAGCCGGGCAACTCGTCGCCGGCGTGCATGGCGGCGGGGATGAGGGTGGCGCAGCCGAGCCCGGCCGCGCCGAAGCCGATGATCGTCAGGGGCACGCTCGGTAGGGCGAGTGCGAGGCCCATGCCGGCGGCGATGAGGAGGCCGCCGGACCGCACGACGCCGGCCTGCCCGAACCGGTCGACGAAGCGGTCTCCGGTGAGCCGGCCGACGGTCATCGCGACGTTCACGGCGACGAACCCGAGCCCGGCGACGGCGCTCGGCGCGCCGAGGTCGCGGCCGAGGTACAGGGCGGCCCACGAGCTGCCGGCGTCCTCGACGAGTGCGCCGCAGACGGCGATCACCCCGAGGAGCGTCAGTGCCGTCACGACGGGGCGCGGCACCCGGATGCGGCGAGGCCTGGGCGTCGTCTGGGCGTTCGGGTCGACGACCGGCTTCGCGCGTTCGGCGTTCTCCGGCCCCGGCAGCATGAACGGCAGCGCGACGAGAGCGACCGTCGCGAAGATTCCGGCGGAGATGCCGAGGTGGACCGGCAGCGGTACGCCCAGGCCCGCGGCGGCGGAGCCCATCAGGCCACCGGTGACAGCGCCGACGCTCCACAGGCCGTGGAAGGCGTTCAGGATCGAGCGTCCGTAGATGCGTTGGACACGCAGCCCGTGGGCGTTCTGGGAGACGTCGACCACGGAGTCGACCGCTCCCATGAGCAGGAACGCCGCGGCGAGGACGGCGGGGATCGGGGCCACCGAGACCGAGAACGTCGCGGCCGCGAGGGCGACGATGCCGATCGTGGCGACGCGGGAGGAGCGGAAGCGTCCGATGAGGGCGGGGGCGAAGAGTCCCGCGATCAGGGCGCCGGTCGGGATCGCGGCGAGCGTGGTGCCGTAGGCGGCGTCGCTGAGGCCCAGCGAGGCCTTGATCTCCGGTAGCCGTGGGGCAATGTTCGCCAGCAGGGCGCCGTTGGTGAGGAACACGGCGGAGACGGCGGCCCGTGCCCGGCGGGCGTCGTCGGCGCCGCCGGAGCGTGCGGGCAAACTCATGGTGGACGAGCCTACGGGTGTGTGAGTTGCCCGGACGACACGGCCCTGTAACCCACAGGGTCGATGTCAGTGGTTACACTGGGTGCATGGTCGAGGTGCCCAAGCTCGAGATGGCCGAGGTCATCGAGATCGTGAACAGCTACGCAGCCGAGGCCCGCGCCGCCGCGCACGACGAGCACAAGGGTTATCCGCTGCTGGCCGAGGTCGTCGGCGGGACGGCGGACGCCTTCCCGGCAGTCCGGCTCACCGAGCTGCAGTCGCTCGCGGGTGAGGCCTACGAGGTCTTCGTCGCCGCGGAGGCCGGGAGTGACGTGGCCGGTCCGGTCAACGCACTCCTGGCGCCGGCCGCGCCCACGCCGACCTGCACCTCGGAGGGCGGCATCGAGTGGGAGGTGCACAAGGGTGCGGACACGTTGCGGGCGTCGATCGCCATCGCGCTGCTGGACTGGCTGCACACCCGCGGTGCCGAGCGTCTCGGCACCTGCCACGGCACCAGGTGCGGCGACGCGTTCGCCGACCTGTCGCCGTCGGGCCGCAAGATCTACTGCTCGAACGGGTGCCTGAACCGGCACAAGGTGGCCGAGCACCGCCGTCGGGCCAGGTCCGCCTGAGGAGTCCAAGGCAGTACGCATTGGCGTCCCCGCGCCGCGGTGCCATCCTCGACGAATGAGTCCGACGACCGACGAGTGCCTCGTCTGTCAGGAGCACAGCGGAGAGGTGCGCGTTCCCGGTGGTCACCTGGTGGCGGACGACGCCGTGGTGGCATTCCACCTTCCGCCGTGGCCTCCTCCTGCCCATGAGGTCTACCTCGGTTATCTCATGGTCACCTCCCGGCGCCACGTCCCCGGCTTCGCAGACCTCTCGGACGAAGAGTCGGCCGCCGTCGGGCGATGGATAGCCCGTCTCAGTCGGGCCCTGGAGTCTCTCGGCGCTCAGCGGGTCTACGTGATGGCCGTGGGGCACGGGGTGCCGCACCTGCACGTCCACCTGCTGCCGCGATGGCCCGAGACCCCGGAGGAGGTCTCCTGGCTTGACGTGGGTACATGGCGCAGTGCGCGCAAAGGTGACGCTGCAGCTGCGAGCTGCGTCACGGACCAGGTCTGGGACCGGCTGCAGGCCGAAAAGAACCCACGAGAGTGTTGATCTCGCTGCTATAGCAGCAGGATCGACACTCTCGTGGGCGGTTCGGCTCGTCGCGAGGGCGAGCCGGTGAGTCAGTCCTGGGTCAGGACGTGGCGGAGGCGTTCTCCTCGACCTGGCGGCGAACCTCGTCCATGTCGAGACCCTTCACGGCCTCGATCAGCTCGTTCAGGCCCTTCGCGGGGATCGCGCCCGCCTGGTTGAACACCATGATCCCGTCACGGAAGGCCATGAGGGTCGGGATCGAGGTGATCTGCAGCTGCGCGGCGAGGTCCTGCTCGGCCTCGGTGTCCACCTTGGCGAAGGTGATCTCCGGGTTGGTCTCGGAGGCCTCCTCGTAGACGGGGGCGAAGCGCTTGCACGGCCCGCACCAGTCGGCCCAGAAGTCGATGAGTGTGATGCCCTCGGAGTTCACCGTGCTGTTGAACTCTTCGGTGGTGATGTTCTTGGTTGCCATGCTTCCTCTCCCGATCGATGGCACTGCAGGGTGCAACACGGCGCTCCGCGATTCATTCCCGCGGCTCGTTGTCGCATCGCGTTCCGGCACCGAGCCCTCAGGTCGACGTCACCACCACCTTGCCGCGCACGTGGCCGCCCTCGCTGGTCTGCAGGGCGTCTTTGGCGTGGTCGAGCGGGAAGCGTTCCGCGATCTCCACCCGCAGGTCGCCCTCGGCGACCTGGTGCAGCAGGCGGGTCAGGCGGGCACGGTCGGCACCGCAGAACACATAGGAACCGCCGAACCGCTCCTTGACCTCGGGATCGATCACCGATGCCACGTGGCCCTCCTCGGCGAGCAGCTCCGGCGTGGCATCGAGGGCGTCGCCGCCGACGAGGTCGATGATGGCGTCAACGCCGTCCGGTGCCACGCTCCGGACGTTCGCCACGAGGTCCTCGCCGTACGTCACCGGGGTGGTGCCGAGCGATCTGAGGTAGTCGTGGTTGCGCTCGCTGGCGGTGCCGATGACGGTGGCGCCGCGCAATCGGGCCAGCTGCACGGCGAAGGAGCCGACGCCGCCCGCGGCGGCGTGCACCAGGACCGTGTCACCCATGGCCATACCGGAGGCATCGATCAGCTGGTCGGCCGTCATGCCGGCGAGCGGCACGGACGCGGCGACGTCGAGCTCGACCGAGTCGGGGACGTGCGCCCACGCCCGGTCGGGCACCGACACCAGCTCGGCGAACGTGCCGTCCCGGACGTGATCCTTGCGGGCGTAGGCGGCCACTCGGTCTCCGGGACGGACTCCCTCGACGGCGGGCCCCACGCCGACGACGTTGCCGGCCACGTCCCAGCCGGGGATCAGCGGCAGGTGGTGCGGGATCGCGCCCTGCATGCCGCCGTAGAGAATCTTCCAGTCGACCGGATTGACGCCCGCCGCGGCCATCTCCACAAGAACGGTGTCGGGGCCGACGAGCGGGTTGTCATGGTCGGTGATCTCGACGGCGTCCGGGCCCTCGAACGAACGGATCGCTGCTGCCTTCATGCTGTCGAGCCTGCGCCGGCGGGTCGGGGCCCGCAACCGTGGAGGGCGCGGCGGCGGCGGGATCAGCGCCGGCGGCGGGGCCGCAGCCTGTGCACCAGCGAGCGCGCCTTGCGCTGGTTCTCCGGCTTGGCGGCCTGACGGCGGACGACGCCGATCGCCTTGGACGCCAGGGCGCCCTTGAAGAGCTTGCGGACGAAGGCCATGACTGCTCCTCCCGGTTGTGGGGCCGACCATGTGCATGGAACGTTCACGTGCTGAACACCGACGGTACCGGGGCGCCGCGCTCTCGGCCCGTCGGCCTACGCTGGAGCCATGACCGAGACCATGCCGGCGCTCCGTGACGACCGCGCAGACAAGGATGACGAGGCCGCCACCGGCGCAGCAGCACCGGACGAGGCCGTCGCCGCCATCGCGCGTGCCGCCAAGACGGCCTCGCGTGCCCTGGCGACCGCCACCCGCACCACCAAGGACGCCGCGCTGCACGCCATGGCCGACGCCCTCGTCGCGGCCGCCCCGCGCATCGTCGAGGCCAACGCCGAGGACCTGGTCCGGGGCCGCGAGAACGGCATGAAGGAGTCGCTGCTCGACCGGCTGGCCCTGGACGACGCCCGTATCGCCGGGATCGCCGGCGCCCTCCGCGAGCTCGCCGCGCTGCCGGACCCGGTCGGCGAGATCGTCCGCGGCTCCACGCTGCCCAACGGCCTGCGCCTTCGGCAGGTCCGGGTCCCCATGGGGGTCGTCGGCATGATCTACGAGGCGAGGCCGAACGTGACCGTCGACGCCGCCGGCCTGGCGCTGAAGTCCGGGAACGCCGTCGTGCTGCGCGGCGGGTCCGCGGCTGCGAGCTCCAACGCGGTCATCGTCGACGTGCTCGGCGAGGCCCTCGCCGCACGAGGGCTGCCCCGCGAACTCGTCCAGTCTGTCGATGCCTACGGCCGCCCCGGCGCGGTCGCGCTGATGCGTGCCCGCGGCCTCGTCGACGTCCTGGTGCCGCGCGGAGGGGCCGACCTCATCCAGACCGTCGTGCGGGAGTCGGTCGTGCCCGTCATCGAGACGGGCGTCGGGAACTGCCACGTCTACGTCGACGCGTCCGCCGACGTCGCCCAGTCCGCGGCGATCGTGGTCAACTCCAAGACCCAGCGCGTCGGCGTGTGCAACGCGGCCGAGACCCTGCTGGTCCACCGCGACGCCGCACCCGCCGTCCTGCCCGCCGTGCTGGAGGCGCTGCGCGCGGAGGAGGTCACCGTGCACGGTGACGGCGCGGTCGCCGCCGCCGTACCCGAAGGCCTGCGGTTCGAGCCGGCCACCGAGGCCGACTGGGCGACCGAGTACCTCTCGAAGGATCTCGCCGTGCGGGTGGTCGACTCCCTGGACGAGGCGCTGGACCACGTCCGCCGCTACTCGTCCGGCCACACGGAGGTGATCTGCACCCGTGACACCGTGTCCGTGCAGCGCTTCACCACCGAGCTGGACTCGGCCGCGATCATCGTCAACGCCTCCTCCCGCTTCACCGACGGTGCGCAGTTCGGCCTCGGGGCGGAGATCGGCATCTCCACCCAGAAGCTGCACGCGCGCGGCCCGATGGGACTGGCCGAGCTGACCACGACGACGTGGATCGTCGAGGGGGACGGCCAGATCCGCGAGTGAGCTAGTCGGCGTACAGCACGGCGAGCTCGTCCAGGCTGCGACGGATGGCCATCGCGAGCGCCGCCGCGGCCATCGTGCTGCCACTGATCCGGTCGCTGTGCGAGCGGTCGATCTCGACGACGAGCCGCTCGAGGGAGTCGCCGGCGGCGCGCGCCTCCTCGGGCCCGTCGCCGCCGGCGTCCCGGACGACGTTCTCGAGGTGATGCAGCACCTCGGCGGTCGCCGGCCGCAGGCGGGGACCGAGCGCCACCTCGTCGCGTCCCGCGATCTCCCGCTCCGCCAGGAGGTCCGTCAGGTCGGCGACCAGCAGGGAGATCCGGTCGAACGCGTATGCCTGCCGGGCGAGGCGGTCGTAGTCCACGGCGTAGCGGCGGGCCCGCTGGTTCGCCCGCCGCGCCTCTCGCGCCGTGTCCAGCGCCTGACGCATCTCGGACCGGAGCGGCTCGAGGTCGTGCTTGCGCTCGGCCCAGGCCTCCTCGTCCAGCATCTCGTC
Organism: Georgenia halophila; assembly: GCF_039541595.1. NCBI lineage: Bacteria > Bacillati > Actinomycetota > Actinomycetes > Allobogoriellales > Allobogoriellaceae > Georgenia > Georgenia halophila. Next base: position 136,792 of record NZ_BAABGN010000013.1, read on the forward strand.
GTTCTCGAGCGCGCCCGCGAGGGCGCCGAGCTGGTCCCCGAGGGTCTTGCGCATCCTCGACAGGACCTGCCGCAGCGGTGCGAGGGGCAGCGGCGGGAAGACGAAGTTGACTCCGACGCCGATCGCCGCGCCGAGCAGCATCAGTCCCGCGTACGCCCCGACGTAGAAGGCCTCGCCACCGGCGATGACGAGCGTGAACAGCGCGGCCATCGGAGCCCAGCTCCCCAACGTGCCGAGCCACCGCCAGCCACCGACCAGGATGCTGAGGGCCACGGCAAGCGCGATGGTGACCGGATCGGCGGAGGAGGCCCACCAGTCGGCGGCGAACGCGATCCCACCGCCGAGGAGGACGGCGGTGACGGCCCGCACGGACTCGCGCACCGAACCGGCGACGGTCATCGTCGTGGCGACCACCGCCCCCAGCGGGGCGTAGTACGGGTACTCGGACATCGGGGCGGGAAGGAGCAGCGCAATCCACCAGGCGAGGGCGGTGGCGATCGCGCCGCGAATCGCGAGCGCGATGCGGGGGTGGTGCCGGTAGGCACGCAGCAGCCGCCCTTGCCTGCGGATCTCCTCGCGCGAGGGTGGAGGGATCGACGGCCGCCGGATCTTCATCGCAACGTCGTAGCACGGCCGGAGGGGCCCCGCTCTTCGACGTGACGCGGACGACAGCTGGCACCGCCCCGCCGCCCACGCGTACGGGCCGGCGAATTTCCGTTGAGACGGCGGTTCCACCCCCCGTACGGTCACCACCATGATCATGGTGATGGTGCGTCGTGTCCGGGGCGCGGGCCTCGGCACGCAGTGCCGCTTCGAGGACCAGCTCCCGGCCGCACCGATGGGGAGCGCATGAGCTGAGCCCTGGTTGGGCCCGGCGGATCGTCGCGTCCGCCGGAGCCGGATCGGACGATCTCGTCCTTGACCTGGGGGCGGGACGAGGTGCGCTGACCCTTCCGCTCGCGGCGCTGGGGGCTCACGTGGTCGCGGTCGAGCTGCACGCCGGGCGCGCCGCCCAGCTGCGGGGCCGCGTCCCCGACGGGGTCACGGTCGTCGAGGGTGACGTGCTGCGCATACCGTTGCCGCGGCGCGCCTATCGGGTCGTCGCCAACCCGCCGTACGACGTCGCCGCGGCCCTGGTCCGGCGGCTCACCGGCCGGGGGAGCGCTCTGATGCGCGGGGACCTCGTGCTGCCGCGCTGGCAGGTGAACCGGTACCTGGCCGACCCCCCGCGCGGGTTCACGGCGCAGCTCGGCCGACACGTGCCGGCGTCCGCGTTCCGGCCGCCGCCGCGCAACGACAGCGCCGTCCTCGTGCTGCGCCGACGGCCGCGGCGGTGCTGACGTCGGCGAGGCCGGAACCGGCACGCGCGTGCCGCGGCCCTGCATAGGGTCGAATCATGAGCGATGAGGGGTGGGTGGGCGCCGAGCCCGCCGGTCGCGGAGAGAAGGCACGGGTAGGGGTGGCCGTGGTCGCGGTGCTCCTCGTCGTCGCGCTCGTGGCTGCGGCCATCTGGGCGCGGCAGCACTTCGACGACGATCCCGTCTGGGCGACGGACGTCGACGGAGTCCTCGGTGTCGTCGATTCGGACGAGGAGCGGATCCTCCTCCAGACGGAAACCGGCTACACGGTGCTGTCCCGTTCCGACGGCCGACCCGTCGCCGCCCACGACGTCTCCGGCATCAACGACCAGGCGCTGCAGACTCATGGCAGCTCCGCCTTGGCCTTCGTCGACGGTGGTGTCCTCGTCTCCGGGTCATTCAGCGCCGGGTACTCGATGACGGGGGTCCTCGGGCTCGACGGTGGGTGGCGGTGGCGGCACGAGCTGGACCGGGGCCGCAAGGTGGTCGGTCTCGACCCCGGCGGCGGCATCGTCGTCGTCTTCGAATGGCGGACGGGGACGCTGGTGGGTCTGGACAGTCGGACCGGGGAGGAAGCCTGGTCGCGCTCAGCGGCGCAGGTCCGGCGGCCGGGTCACCTCATGGCGGACAGCATGGTTGCGGAGGTCCGCGTGCTCGCCGACGAGCTCTTCGACAGCGATGTCCGCACCCTGGTCTCCACCGCGGACGGTTCCGTGGTGGCGACCGTGGAGACGGGGCCGGGTGGCGGCGTCGTCGTCGGGCGGGAGGCGGTCGTGACGGAGACCGCCGAGTGCAACCTGCGGGTTCTGCGCGGGCGAGAGCAGACCCGCGTCGACTGGGGCGACATCGACCAGCCGCAGAACTGCCAGGTCGTATCCGCGGCCGGCGGCTACGCCTACGTCGCCGCGGATCTTCCGAAGACGTCGAGCATCAGCGAGTCCCCGTACGCCGGCGCGCGCGTCATCGCCCTGGACCTCAGGTCCGGCGCCGCCCAGGAACTTCCGGTTTCTGCCCCGGACACCCTCTCCGTCGGCGCGTACTTCCCGCTGGATCAGGGTCACCGGTGGTTCGTGACGGGGACGCAGGACGGTCTTGTCGTCCACGACGCCGCGACCGGCGATCGTGTGTGGGAGCACACCTGGACCGCTACGCCGTCGTCCACCACGTTGCGCGGCGTGCTCGCCGTCGGGGCGGACGGAATCGTGACGGAGGACTCGCCCGACCGGTGGCAGAGGTGGGCCGGCGGTGCCGACCTCGCCGCGGTCACGCTGTGGCAGCCGGACGGGACACGGGCGAGCACGCTCTACCCGGAATTCGGCGTGGTGCCGACGGACGCGTACCTGCTCGACGGGCCCGAGGCCGTGGTCGCTCTCGGGGACGGAACGGTGGCGCTGCTCCGCTGAGGGATCGGCGTCAGCGCCCGCTGTCCTGCGGTGCGGCGGCGAGCGAGGGCCACGGACCCAGCTCGGGAAGCTCGTGGGGCTCGTCGGCGCGGACGGCCACCGGCATCACCTCGGGCTCGCGACCGGCCAGCCAGGCCACGAGGTCCCGGAGTGCAGCCTGTACGACCACCGGAGCGCTCTGGGTCGCGGCGTCGTCGTTGACCGACCACCGCACCGGGGTGTCGTCGGCGACGAGCTCCACGTGCCCGGCGCTGTCCAGACGAGGCTGGAGGAAGTCGAGCAGGTGCAGGCACAAGTCGTCGTCCCAGGAGCCGGGGCCGACCGTGACCTGCAGGTCGACGAGGTGGATCCGCGTCTCTCGCCACCACAGCAGGGCGACACCGGACAGCGGGCCGTCGCGGTAGGAGGTGGGCGCGTCCCACACCGGTGAGCCGGCCCCGGGCCATGCGTCGTCGAGCCGGGTGGCCAGCCGGCACAGGGCCTCGGTGTGTTCCTCGACGGTGCGGCCGGCGGCCGCATGGATGGCCGCGTTCCGGCCCGCGCGACCACCGTCGTAGAAGTCGACGAGCTCGCCACGAGCGGCCGCCTCGGCCTGCCGCGCCGCGGCGTTGCCGGCGCCGTCGATGTGCGCGAGGACGTGGCCCCGGCTCCACGCCGGCAGCCTCGACGGCCGCGCCAGAGCGTCGGCGTCCAGACGTTCCATGGCCTCGAGGACCGTTCGGAGGGCGACGGCGGAGTCGCGCACCGCCTTGTCGACCAGGATCTTCTCGTCGAGGCGGGGTGTAACAATCACACTGGCTCCTTCCGTTCTGGCGCAAGCATCGCACGCCGAGGAACGGCAATGACAGGCCCGCGACCCACGCGCACGGTGACGTGAGTGAACCTCCGGTGCGAAAGTGAACGACTGTCCAACGTTCGATGTCCAGGGGCTTGACGATGTGGGGTCGTGTGCGAGGAGATAAGGCAATGACCCTGTGCACCCATCTCGATCAGATCGACTACGACTCGGTCGACCCGGACGCGGAAGGGTGCGAGGAGTGTCTCGCCGGCGGCGGACAGTGGGTGCACCTGCGGGCCTGCCAGCGCTGCGGCCACATCGGGTGCTGCGACTCCTCGCCCGGCCGTCACGCCCGGACCCACGTCATGGACACCGGGCATCCTGTCATCCGCTCGTACGAGCCGGGGGAGAGCTGGTTCTACTGCTACCCGGACGACCTGCTCTTCGAACTCTCGGGAGCCCCGCCGGCCCCCACCCACGCCTGACGACGACGTCGGCGTAGCGGCTGGGCACAGGTAGCGCCCGGCAGGGAGCCGCGAACCGGTCCGGGCCGGCCGGACGTGATGGCAGGCTCCGCGCCGAACGTGGTTCAATCGGCTCCGACAAAGATGTCGAGGAACGGAAACCGATGGAACTCACCCGACGAAGCGTGCTGTCCATGATCCCGGCTGCCGGCCTGCTCACCGTGGGCATGCCGATGCGGGCCCTGGCCGCCGCGGAGACCGCCGAGGGGTCGCGGATCCTGGCCAACACGGTCGGCATGCTCGCCGGCACCGCGGAGTCGAACACGCGGCTCCAGGTGGCAGAAAAGATCGACGCGATCCAGGACGCGGCCCGCGACCGGCTCGCCGCGATGGAGACCGCCGGGGACGGTGAGCTCTTCGCCGGACTGCCCCTGGGGTCCGACGAGGCCAACCTGCAGCGCTCGTTCCAGTACCTTGCACAGATCGCCCTGGCCACCCGGACCCCGGGCACGGACTCCGACCTCGTCGACGACGCCGCGACGCAGGGCCTCGTCGTCGACGCCCTCGCCTGGCTGCACGAGCACCACCTGGCCGACCAGGGCGCCGGTTACTACGGCAACTGGTACGCGTGGGAGATCGGCATCCCGACCCACGCCACCCGGACCCTCGCCCTCCTCGCCGGCACCTCGGAGGAGCCAGCTGCGGATCTCGTCGCCGACTACGTCGCCACGCTGGACGCATACCTGCGCAACGGCGTCGACGGCGACGTCGACCTCGACTCGCGGTTCCACACCGGCGCCAACCTCGCCGATATCACGACCAACCGGATCCTGCAGGGCGCCCTGCTCGACGACGACGCCCGCATCACCAAGGCGATCGCCGACCAGGCCACCGTCTACGACACCATCGACCCGTACCACCTCGACCACGGCGTCACCGACGGCTACTACGCCGACGGCTCGTTCATCCAGCACCACTCGGTCGCCTACACGGGCTCCTACGGCCGCGTCCTGCTGGGCCGCATCGTGCAGACCGTCACGATGCTCGACGGCGCCACGACCGGCGGCGGCGACCTCACCGACCTGGTCGCCGTGGTGACCGGCTGGGTCGAGAACGGGTTCGCCCCGTTGATCGTCGAGGGCTGGATGATGGAGGTCGTCAAGGGCCGCGCCGTCTCCCGCCAGCGCACCGGCTACGCGGACGTGCGCGCCGTGGTCGAGGCGATCGTCGACCTCAGCGCCTACACCGACCCGGACGCCGCCCGCGCGCTCCAGGGCTACGTCAAGCACATCCGCACGTCCTCGCCCGAGTCGCTCGAGCCCGAGGCGTTCGCCTCTCCGCTGAGCATCGCCCGCTACGCGGACATCGTCGCGGACGGCTCGATCGAGGAGGCGGACCTCAACCCGCCGGCCCGCAGCGTGGCGTTCAACGCCATGGACCGCACCGTCCACCGCCGCCCCGGGTACGCGTTCGCCCTTGCGCGTAGCTCCGAGCGCATCAGCAGGTACGAGTACATGAGCGGCGAGAACCTGGTGCCCTGGTTCCAGGGCGACGGCGCCCACTACCTGTACCTCACGGGCCAGAACCAGACGCGTGCGTTCGGTGTCGACCACTACACGACCGTCTCGCCCTACCGGCTCGCCGGCGTCACGGCACCGGTGGAGGAGCGGCGGACGGTGCCCGAGCTGTACGGGCAGGACTGGTACGAGAATCCCGACCACCCGCTCGGATTCACGTCCTCGTCCGAGTCCCAGAACACCTACGTCTATTTCCCGCGCGGGACGAACCAGATCTCCGGCGGCGCCACGCTGGGTGCCTACGGTGCCGCCGCCATGGTGCTGTCCGACGACGCCGCGTACGTCGACAAGCAGGCGGGCATCCTGCCGGACGACTTCGTCGTCTACCAGAACGCCCGCGGAACCAAGTCGTGGTTCCTGCTCGACGACGAGATCGTGGTCCTCGCCGCCGGCATCGAGGGTGGGTCGGGACGGGCGGCCGTCACGACGATCGACAGCCGCATCTCGGCACCGTCCGACGGCGTGCGCCTCACCGGGGCGGGACGCGACGGCGCGGCCTGGGCCGGTACGGGTACCGGCCGGCTCGCGTGGTTGCGCTGGGAGAACCGCACCGACGAGGTCGCCGTCGGCTACGTGCTCCTGGACGACCAGGAGGTCGAGGTCGGCCTCGAGCGAGTGACCCGCAGTCGCCGGGTGATCCGTAGCCGCAACCCCGACACCGACGTCACCAAGGACGTGTTCGGCCTCACCGTCGAGCACCCCGCCGATCGTGGCCCGGCCTCGCTCGCCTACGCCCTCGTCCCCCACGCCGACGAGCAGCAGCTGTCCGCCTACCCCGGGGCGCTGAGCGTGCTGGCGAACACCCCGCAGCTGCAGGCCGTCAAGCACGCCAGGCTCGGTCTGGTCGCGCTCAACGCCTTCGCCGGCGGGCCGCACCAGGCGGAACGGCTCGTCGTGGACGGTCCGGCATCGGTCCTGACGCGGGCACGGGGGCGAGACCGGGAGATCGCCATCAGCGATCCGACGATGGAGCGGGACACGGTCACCGTCACCGTCCGGGGGCGGCCGCTGGAGCTCGAGTCGGCCGACGGTGCGGTGACGATCCGGCGTGTTCCTGGTGGCACGGAGATCACCGCCGACACCCGCCAGGCCTACGGGCGCACCGTCACCGCGACGTTGCGCTGAGCCGCGTCGGCGCACCCAGTTCCGGCGTGGTGTCGGTGCGGCGTGCCAGGCTGGCGCCCATGGACCAACGACTCTCCCTCGTGACCCTCGCCGTCCGCGACCTGTCCGCCACCCGCCGCTTCTACGTCGACGGCCTCGGCTGGCGCCCCGAGGTCGAGGCACCCGGCGTGCTCATGCTCCTGGTGGGAGAGCACATCGTGCTCTCGCTGTGGGACGAGACCGAGTTCGAGGAGGAGGTCGGGCCGATCCGGCGCGGCGAAGGTCTCGTACCGATCACACTCGCCCACAATCTCGCGTCCCGGGAAGAGGTCGACGCCGTGCTGCAGACCGCCCGGCGGGCCGGCGCCGACCCGGTGTCCGAGGCGGTCGACCGGGTCTGGGGCGGCTACAGCGGCTACTTCGGCGACCCGGACGGCTACAGATGGGAGATCGCCTGGGCACCGGGCGAGCTCACCGAGAAGCTGGTTCCCGGCGCCTGAGGTGCCAGGGGCTCAGCCGGCGTCCCCGTCCGGGCCGTCGAGGACCCACGGGGCGAGGAAACCGGTTGCGGCTGCGCCGTCGGCCACCCGGATGTCCCGGAACCCCGGGTCAAAGCCGTCGACGAGGAACGCGGCGACGGCGGGATCAAGGCCGTCGATGACATCGTCCGCGGTGCCGGGGTAGGACTCGGCGCCGCCCCAGTCGCTCTTGACGATCTCGTCGTCGACCACCCAGTACGAGCCCACGCGCCTCGCGCCGGCGCGCACGTCCAGGCGTCGGGCCTCGCCCGGCCCCTCGGGAAGGTCGGACCGTGCCGGCCCGGCCCACGTCAACGAGACGGTCTCCGCGTCGTTGGGCTCGGAGTCCATGAGGCGGGTGACGTGCCGGCGGTCGTCGCCGGTGGCGATCATGTCGAGGACCAGCATGTGCTCGCCGTAGGTCGGGATCGTGTCCTCGCCGAGGCCGGCCTCCTCGCGCACGACGTTGACGTGCACCCCGCCAGGTTCCTCGCGGTAGGTCGACGACACCCACGTCCTGCCGTCGCCGGTGAACGTGATCACGGACTCGGCACAGACGATCGCCCCGTCCGCGGAGAACCCGATCCGGGTAAACAGGTCGTTCTCCTCGGACAGCCGCCACAGGCCGCCGATCTTGTGGCCGCCCTCGTGGAAGGACTCCCAGCGCTCGACCATCGCGGGCTTCCCTCCGTCGGCATCACCCTTGTCCGAGGCTAGCGCCCCGTACCTCTGCGCTCGTCGTCTCTGTGTCCGGCACGACGCATCCTTCCGGGCCGCAGTACCCGACGGCGTCGGCACCAAACCTCTCGAGGCCGGGCACAGCGGTCAGTTCCCGCAGGTTCGTCCGGTTGACGGCGCTCTTCGGCGCGGCGATGCCGTCCGGGTATCCGGTCCTGGGAGTGGAGGCCTCGCTCACCGGACGGCTTCCTCCGCCGTCGTCCCGGCCCTCTCGTTCGCGACCTGGGCGAGTGCCTGCGCGAAGACCTCGGGGGACTGTGCGCCGGAGACGCCGTACCGGCCGTCGATGACGAAGAACGGCACCCCGGTGATGCCGTAGGCACGCGCCTGGGCGATGTCCTGCTGGACGGCCTCCGTGTAGGTGCCTTCGGCCAGTGCGGTGCGCACCTCCTCGGCATCGAGGCCGGCCTGGGCGCCGAGCTCGGCGAGATCCTTGTCGCGTCCGACGTGCCGCCCCTCCGCGAAGTACGCCGAGAACAGCTTCTCGACGACGTCGAGCTGCACGCCGCGCGCCTTGGCCAGGTGCAGCACCTCGTGCGCCTTGAGCGTCTTGGTGTGCCGGATCGCGTCGAAGTCGTACGCGAGGCCCTCGGCGGCCGCCAGCGTCGTCATCTGCTCGAGCATCTGGAGCACCTGGTCGCGCGGCATGCCCTTGTGGCCGGCGAGGAAGTCCACCTCCGAACCCTCGAAGTCCACCGGGGTGTCGGGGGCCAGCTCGAAGGAGCGGTACTCGAGCGTGACGTCCCCGCCGAAGCTCTCGACGCCCTTCTCGAAGCGCCGCTTCCCGACGTAGCACCACGGGCACGCGATGTCGGACCACACCTGGACGGAGATCGGTTCGCTCATGTCCGCCACAACCCCGGCCGCACCGCCGTCATTCCGGCCCGTCCGGGTCGTGAGAGGGAGAATCTGGTCGCTCTCAGCAACCGGATTCTCCCTCTCAACGGCGGATGCTGGTCGGGTCAGTGACCTCGACCTCGGCCCGGGTGGTCGTCGCCGTAGAGCCGGTAGGGCTCGGCCCGGTCGGCGAACGCCGCCAGCTCCTCGTCCCATCCGGCGACGATCTCATCGGGGTCGACGCCCGCCTCGAGCTGCGCGCGCACGTCCTTGGTCCCGGACAGCAGGTCGATCCAGCACCTGTCGTCCGCGGTGCGGCAGTTCTCGCCCTCGCGCCAGTCGACCTCGTCGATGTTGCTGAAGAGCGCGTCGAGGACGTGCAGCCCCACGGGCACCGGCTCGTAGGTCGCCGCGTCGGTGACGTGGACCTCGATGCCGCCCGAGAACTCCCCGGCGTGCTTGCTCGACGACGGCGTGGCGGACGCCGGCCGGAAGGTCACGCCCTCCAGACCACGGGAGTTGAGGTCCTCGGCCAGAGCGTAGGACTCGGTCTCGTCGATGAACGGCGCGCCGAACCAGTGGAACGGCTTGGTCGTGCCGCGTCCCTCGGAGACGTTGATCGACTCCACGAGACCGATGCCGGGGTAGACCAGCGCCGTCTCGCGGGTGGGGATGTTCGGCGAGGGCAGCACCCACGGCAGGTCCCAGTCCGTGACGATCTCGTCTGGTTCGTACCCGGCCATCTCGACGACCTCGAGGTCCACCGGGGACTCGAGGAACTCGCCGTTGAACAGCTGCGCGAGCTCACCGACGGTCATGCCGTGCTGCAGCGGGATCTCCCGGAGGCCGACGAAGGAGCTGAGCTCGGGATACTCGAGCACCGGTCCGTCCATGCGGTCGCCGAGGGGGTTCGGCCGGTCCAGGACGACGAACTCCTTGCCGTTCTCGGCGGCTGCCTGCATCGCGTAGTACATCGTCCAGATGTAGGTGTAGTACCGCGCGCCGATGTCCTGGATGTCGAAGACGAGGACGTCGACGCCCTCGAGCATCTCCGGCGACGGCTTCCGGGTCTCGCCGTACAGGGAGTACACCGGCAGGCCCGTGCGCTCGTCCGTGTAGCTCTCCACGTACTCACCCGCGGGCACGCCGCCGCGGACGCCGTGCTCCGGGCCGTACAGCGCGGTGACGTCGTACCCGCCGGCCTCCTCGCCGGCGATGAGCGCGTCGACGGTGTGGGTCAGGTCGCTGGTGACGCCGGTGGGGTTGGTGATCACACCCACGCGCTGACCCTCGAGGAGGCCGAGCCGCTCGGAGAGCAGGACTTCGACGCCGAGCTCGAGCGGGCGGTCCTGGCCGGGCGGGGTGTCCGGCCGTCCACCCTGCGCGGACGCCGACGAGGCGGCGACGACGAGGGCGAGCGCGGCTCCGACGGCCGCGGTGCGTTTGCGGATTCTCATGTCTGTCTCCCTTGGTGAACTTCCGGGTGTGCGCGGCCCGAGAGGGCCGTCGTGCTCAAGGACGCCCGCGGGAGGGGCACGGGCTGCGGTGCGGCCCCGCCGACTGCTGACGATCCCCGCCGGTGCTGACGTTCAAGACATCAGCACCGGCCGCAGGATTCAGCAGTCAGCGGTGGTCGACGTGGTCAGCCGGCGTGGTCGGGCGGTCCGGCGTGGTCAGGCGGTCCGGCGTGGTCAGGCGGTCCGGCGTGGTCGGGCGGTCCGGCGTGGCCGGGCCGACCTGGGTAGCTCTTGCCGTACCCGAGCGGCAGGAGCGTCTCGGTGCCGTCCGCCGTCGGGATGGCGACGGGCACCTCGCCGGAAGGGTCGATGTCGCCCGCGAGAGCGCGGACGACCGCCGCATAGTTGACGACGTTCCAGCCGTAGCTGGCCAGCACGGCGTCGGCGTCCGGGAAGACGTTGATGTCGTACGGGTTGCGCGCCGAGACGACGACCACCGGCTTCCCGGTCGCGGCGAGCTCGTCGACCATCTGCTCCTGGGCGGCGTTGCCGCTCGCGTTGTACGAGGTGAAGACGACGGCGTCCACGGCGTCGTCCGACGCCGCCTCCACCGCCCGCGCCCGGTAGGCGTCCGACGGTGAGCGGCCGTTCTCGTACTCCTCGACCACGTCGAACCCGCGGTCGGCGAGCATCGGCCCGAGCCGCTCGGGCCACGCGGACCCGGAGCCGACGACGAGCACGGTGTCCTCGCCCGGGTCCAGCGGAAGAGTGCGGTCCTCGTTCCGCAGCAGAGTCATCGACTCGTCTGCGATCGTCGCGGCGGTCTCCAGGTGCTCGGGGTTGCCGACGATGGTGTCGACCCGGGCCGGGTCGGCGTACGGGTCGTCGAGGACGCCTCGCTCGGCCTTCCACTCGAGGATGCGGCGCACGGACTCGTCGAGACGGTCCTCGGTGATCGTGCCGTCCGCGACGGCCTGCTTGACGCCGGCGATGGAGGCGTCGACGTCGGGGGAGTTCAGCAGGATGTCGGAGCCGGCCTGGATCGCCATGACGGCGATCTCCTCCTGGCTCCAGTTCGAGGCGAGCGCGTCCATGTCGAGCGCGTCGGTGGTGATGATGCCGTCGAAGCCCATGTCCTCTCGCAGCAGGCCCGTCAGGACGGCGGGGGAGAGGGTGCCGGGCAGCGACGGGTCGATCGCCTCGACGATGATGTGGGCCGTCATGATCATGTCGACGCCGGCGTCGATCGCCGCCTGGAAGGGACGGAGGTGCTGCTCGAGCGTCTGCCGGTCGTAGGTGACGACGGGCAGGCCGAAGTGCGAGTCGGTCTCGGTGTCGCCGTGGCCGGGGAAGTGCTTCGCCGTCGCGGCGATGTGCTCCTGCATCCCCTCGATCTGCGCGACGCCGAGCTCGCTGACCGCCTCCGGGTCCGCCCCCATCGACCGGATCCCGATGACCGGGTTGGCGGGATTGGTGTTGACGTCCAGGACGGGCGCGAAGTCGACGTTGATGCCCATCGCTCGCATCTCCGAGCCGAGGATCTCGCCCTGGGCGCGGGCGAGGTCGGTGTCGAAGGTGGCACCGAGGGCCATGTTGCCGGGCAGCTGCGTCGCGGGCGGCCCGATCCGGGCGACGAGCCCGCCCTCCTGGTCGATGGTCACGGCGAGCGGGACACCGGGTCCGTCCTCGCCGAGGGCTGCGTCCTGCAGTCCGTTGGACAGGTCGGTCACCTGCTCCGGGTCATTGGTATTGCCCGACCATGCGAAGTAGAGCACTCCGCCGAGGTCGTACTTCTCGACGACCTGCGCCGGGGTGTCGACGCCGTACCGGGCCTGGTTGCTCGCGGCCATCGAGGTGTCCTGCGCGGACGAGCCGTAGACGTGGGTCCATGTCATCTGGCCGATCTTCTCGTCCAGCGTCATCGAGTCGATGATCGCCTCGACGTCGCTGTCGACGGCGCCGACGGCCGCCGTCGTGCCGGTGCTCGCCTGCGCCGGCACGGTGCCGGCGACCAGCAGGCCGGCGGCCGCCGCCAACGTCGTCGCGCGGACGAGGCGCTGTGGTCGTGATTGCCTCACGGGTCCTCCTATCGTCCGAGGCGCGTGGGTCTCGGCGACGGCGGGCGTCCTCACCCGACCGTGCCTGCCGGGGCGTCGTTGCTCGGCCGCGCCTGACGTCCAGCACGTTATGACCGACCCGGCCCGCTGTCAACGATTTGCACGTCGCCGCAAATCACGATGAAAAGCATTTTCACGCCGAGCAAGCCCTGAGTGGTCGAATGCGCGCCGGGATGCGCACCCAGGGCTTGTTCGGCGGGCGCGAGTCCGCACGGCGCCGTTCGGCCGCCATGTCGGTGGTGCGTGATTGGCTCGTTCCGACACGAGGAGGAGACATGACAGCACCAGTGCAGCTGACCTTTGATGCCACCGACCCCGGCGCGCTCGCCACTTTCTGGGCCGAGGTTCTCGGCTACAAGCTCGACGACCCACCGGCGGGGTTCGCCAGCTGGGACGAGGCGCTGGAGGCTTGGGGCGTCCCCGAAGAGCGCCGCAACGACAAGTCGGCGCTCGTCGACCCGGAGGGCCGCGGGCCCAGGCTGTTCTTCCAGAAGGTCCCGGAGCAGAAGGTGGCCAAGAACCGTCTGCACCTCGACGTACGATCCGCCGTCGGGCTCGAGGGCGAGGAGCGCATGGCCGCGTTCGAGGCACGGGCGGCCGAGCTGGTGGAGCTCGGGGCCACGCGGGTGAAGCGCTTCGAGCCAGGCGGGCTCGATGCCGGGCACATCGTCATGCAGGATCCCGATGGCAACGAGTTCTGCCTGGACTGAGTGCTTGGACTTAGCGCGCGACGGTGAGAGGCTTCGGCGCTCGGTCGGCTATACGAGCACCACCTTGCCCGTCGTGCGTCGCTCTTCGAGTTCGCGGTGGGCCCTGGCCGCCTCGGCGAACGGCACCCGGTGCGTCAGAACTCGCCAGGAGCCGGTGGCGGCGCGTGCCAGGGCCTCCTCCTGGTAGCCGCGCAGGTCCGCCGGTGCCGGCGCTCCAGGCCCGACGGCGTACCGGACCTCGATCTCGCTCGTGCCGCCGTCGTCCGGGTCGGCGAGGCGGTTGGGGTGCCCGGAGGACCATCCGTGCACGACCAGGCGGCCACCGGGTCCGAGCAGGCGGGCCGCCGCCGTCCCGAGGTCTCCTCCGACACCGTCGAGCACCACCGTGGCGGGGCCGCCTAGCGTCCGCAGGACGGCCAGCGCCTCCGCCGGCCAGCCTTGGGCGCGGTAGTCGAGCACCACCAGCGACTCGGCCGGCCCGAGACCGCGCACCAGCTCGACCTTCTCGGGTCCGCCGGCGAGTGCGAGCACCCGCGCGCCGGCGGCGAGGCCGGCTTGTACGAACAGGGAGCCGAGACCGCCCGCGGCCGCCGTCACCACCAGCACGTCGTCGCCGCTCAGCCTCGCGATCTCGAGTGTGTGCAGGGCCATCCGACCGGTGCCGATCATGGCGATCGCGTCCGCCTCGTCGAGACCGTCGGGGACGAGGTGCAGGGCGCTCGCCGGTGCGCGGACCCGTCGGGCGTAGCCGCCGCCGTCCGGCGTCGCACCGAGGTGGGCCGCCACGCGCGTGCCGACCCAGGCCGGATCGACTTCCGGGCCGACCGCGACGACCGTGCCGGCGACCTCACGCCCGGGCACGGCGGGCAGCTCGGGCGCCTCGAGAGGCCCGCTGGCCTCGCCGCGGCGCAGCGAGGTGTCCATCAGGTGCACGCCGTGCGCGGTCGCGGCGATCAGGACCTGGCCTGCGCCGGGTGTCGGTTCGGGGATCTGCTCGAGTACGAGCGTCTCCGGCGGTCCGTAGGAGTGGTGTCGGATGGCGTCCATGCCGCTAGCCTGGAACCTGAACCTAACTTCAGGTCAAGTCCGGTAGGTCGGCACAGCGAGGGGTGCCGGACGGAGAAAGGTGGCACACATGTCCGAAGCGGTCCCGTGGGACCACGAGGAACTCACCGTCGGTGAGCTGGCCGCCCGCAGCGGCGTCGCGGTCTCGGCACTGCACTTCTACGAGCGCCAGGGCCTGATCAGCAGCCGCCGGACCCCCGGCAACCAGCGCCGGTACCACCGGGCGACCTTGCGGCGGGTGGCGTTCATCCGGGTCTCGCAGCGCGTCGGCATCCCCCTGGCGCGGATCGGCGAGGCTCTCGCGACGCTGCCGGGGGATCGGACTCCGGACGCGAAGGACTGGCGCCGCCTGTCCAAGGGCTGGCAGGCCGACCTCGACGCCCGCATCGAGCAGCTCCAGCGGCTGCGGGACGACCTCACCGACTGCATCGGGTGCGGCTGCCTGTCCCTGCGCAGATGCGCCCTGACCAACGCCCGCGACGAGATGGCCGCCTCCGGTCCCGGCCCGCGCAAACTCCTGGTGGACGGCATCGAGCCCTGACGATCGTCCGGCGTGCGGAGCCACAGGGACCGCTTTACCGTCGGAGCGGGCACAGCACCCGACCCGAGGAGAAGAGCATGGCCGACTCTGCCGTCGACGACGAGCTCTGGCAAGAGTTCCACCAGCTGGTGAACATGACCTCCGCCGAGCTCCGCGAGTGGCTCACCACCGACGAGGCGGGGGAGGGCACCGAAGGGTTTCCCGACCAGGCCGGCAGCGATCGCTCGCGTGACGTGCTCGAGGTCCTCGGCAAGCGCCGCACCGACCTGACCGAGGGTGACGTCGCAACCATGCGTTCCGTCGTCGAGGAGGTCCGCGCCGAGCGTGGCGACGACCTCGAGCCCACGGCCGGTGACGCCGCCTGGCGGCATCGGCTGATGTCCATCGGGCACGACCCGCTCAGACCTACCTGACCCGCCAGACCAGACCCGACCCGTCCGTTCATCGAGGAGGCAGCCGACCATGGCTTCGGAGACTACGACGACCACCGACCACGACGAGATCCGCCGCTGGGTCGAAGCCCACGGCGGCCGGCCCGCCAGCGTCAGCGGCACCGAGAACGCCGAGGGAGCCGGTGTGCTGCGCATCGACTTCCCGGGTGGCGCGGGCACCGACCAGCTCGACCACATCGGCTGGGACGAGTGGTTCGCCAAGTTCGACCAGGAGAACCTGGCGTTGCTGTACCAGCAGGAGAAGGCCGACGGCAGTGACAGCACGTTCCACAAACTGGTCTCGCGGTGAGCGCCCAGCCCGAACCCACCAACGGCGCAGCCGCGTTCGAGCCGAACCGCATCGTCATCACCGGGGCCGACTCCGGCATCGGCAAGGCCACCGCGGTCCAGCTGGCTGCGCGGGGCCGCCAGATCGTCGTCACCTGGCACCACGACCGGCGTGGTGCCGAGCAGACGGCGAAGGAGGTCCGCGCCGCCGGCGCCACGGCGCACGTCCGGCACCTCGACCTGACCGATCCGCCGAGCGGGACCGCGCTGGTCGATGAGGTCGCCGATCTCATGGGCGGCGTGGACACGCTCGTCATGTGCTCGGGGACCGGCAGCTCGACCCTCCTGCTCGAGATGGACTACGCGGACTGGCGCGACGTCGTCTCCGTCGACCTCGACGGCGCGTTCTGCTGCCTGCAGGCGGCGGCGAGGCACATGGTCTCTGCCGGGCGGGGCGGGCGCGTCGTCGCGATCACCTCCGTCCACGAGCACGCCCCTCGGGTCGGGGCAGGCCCGTACTGCGCCGCGAAGGGCGGGCTCGGGCTGCTGGTCAAGGTCGCCGCCATCGAGCTGGCCGAGCACGGGATCACCGTCAACGCCGTCGCGCCGGGTGAGATCGCCACCCCCATGACCGGACAGGAGGACGAGTCGGTCCTGGAAGACAAGTACCGACCCGGCATCCCGGTCGCGCGCCCCGGCGACGCCCGCGAGATCGCGGCCACCGTGGCCTTCCTGTGCGGCCCCGACTCGGGCTACGTCACGGGTGCGTCCTGGGCGGTCGACGGGGGCATGCTGACCATGGGGCCGATGGCCGGCTCGCACCTGACGTCGGACGACTGGCGCCGTCCCTGAGGTGCTTCGGCGCGATCAGGCGCGATCAGGCGCGGGCGGCCGCCAGGCGATAGCCGGAGCCGCGCATGGTCTGGACCCGTTCGGAGCCGATCTTGCCGCGCAGGGCGCGGACATAGACGTCGACCACGTTCGAGGCCGGGTCGAAGTCGTAGCCCCACACGTGCCCGAGGATCTGCTCGCGGGACAAGATCTGGTTCTCGTGCCGCATGAAGACCTCGAGCAGTGAGAACTCCCGGCCGGACAGGTCCACCGATCTCCCGTCCACCTCGACCTGCCGGGTGCGCAGGTCGAGGGTCATGCCGGCAGCTCGCAGGACGCTCGCCGTGGTGGTCGGCTGGTCCTGCAGCCGCAGCCGGACGCGTGCCAACAGCTCCGCGAACTGGAACGGCTTGGTCATGTAGTCGTTGGCCCCGCCCTCGAGGCCGTGGACGCGGTCGGTGACGCTGTCCCGCGCCGTCAGCACGATGATCGGCGTGGTCACCCCCTCCTCGCGGAGCCGCTGCAACACGGTGAAGCCGTCCATGACGGGCAGGCCGACGTCGAGGATGATCAGGTCGAACTCACCGACCCGAGCCATCATCAGTGCGGTCTGGCCGTCCTCGGAGACGACGGTGCTGTAGCCCGCTGCCCGCAGGCCCTTCTGGACGAACGAGACGATGCCGCCGTCGTCCTCGGCGATGAGGATGCGGCTCATCGAGGCTCCCTTCCGTGGCGGCGCACGCGCAGCGCCGCCCGCTGCGGGCTCACGGCTGCGTGCTCGTCGGACGTCGCGACCGCCGTCCGGTCGAGCGGGACCGGGACGTCGATGCCGAAGGTGGACCCCTCGCCGACGGCGGACTCGACCCAGGCCCGTCCGCCGTGCGCGTCGGCGATGGCCCGGACGATCGACAGCCCGAGCCCGACGCCCGGCTCGTGCGCGGAGCCCGCGCCGGCGCGGTTGAACCGGTCGAAGACGCGCGGCATGTCCTTCTCGTCGATGCCGCGTCCGGCGTCCGACATCCACAGCCGCAGCAGCCCACCGACCGGGCCGCCCGCGCCCGCGTCGTCGTCGGGAACGACCGTCGAGCCGAATCGCACGGGAGTGCCCGGCGGACTGTACTGGACCGCGTTGGTGGCGTACTGGACCATCACCTGGGTCAGGCGCTGCGCGTCCACCGCGGCCCGGCCCTCGGCGACCTCCATGAGCAGCCACGGGCGATCGTCCAGGGCCTGGAGCGTCGACTCGACGTCCAGCATCATCTTGGCCAGGTCCGTCTCCTCCCTGACCACGAAGTCGGGACGCTCGGCCTTGGCGAGCATGAGCAGGTCCGTGACGATCCGCGACATCCGGCCCAGCTCCCGGTCGACGACGGCGAGGGTCGCGGCGCGCTCGCCGGGATCCTCGCCCAGGAGCTCGAGGTGGCCGCGGATCACCGTGATGGGTGTGCGCAGCTCGTGGCTGGCGTCGTCGACGAAGCGGCGCTGGGCCGTGTGGGCGTCCTCGATCCGGTCGAGCATGTTGTTGAACGACTGGGCCAGCTCACCGAGGTCGTCGCGGGTGCGCACCGGGACCCGGACGCTGAGGTCCGACTCGGAGATCTCGGCGGCGGCGCGGCCGATCGAGCGCACCGGTGCGAGGATCCGGCCCGCCACCAGGTAGCTGATCCCGGCGGTGAGGAGCAGGCCGCCGAGCGCGACGAGCACGGTCATGCGGATGATGCGGTCGTTGGCCTCCATGCTGTTCTCGACGAACTCCGCCACGACGAACACGCCGGGTTCGCCCTGGGTGTTGATGGTGATCTTGCCCCAGCGGAGCTGCCCCTGCTCGCCCGTCAGGACGCCGCCGCTGTCGGGGGAGTCGAGGATCCGGTCGAGGGTCGCGGTGTCCGAGGCGAGGTGGTACTCCTCGCCGGACTCTGTGGTGAGCCGGCTGTTGTCCGAGACGAGGATCTCGTCCCCACCGACGCCGATCAGCACCTCGCCCTGGTCCGGGTGCTGACGCGAGAGGTAGAGCTCGAGCAGCTCGGCGACGCTCTCGAACGGCTCACCGGTACGCGGGTCCACACCCTCCCGGGCAAAGGTCCTGAACTCATCGGCCTCCTGCTCGATCGCGACGTTGGCCGCGGTCTCGACGTCGTTGATGAGCAACGAGCGCATGACGAGGATCAGCACGAGGAGCGTGAACCCGGTGGTCAGGACGATCCAACCGGCGATCCGCCAGCGAGCGGGGATCCGCGAGCCCCGTGACGCTGCCGGCTCTACCGACGGGGGATCGGGCTCGGCACTGTGCTCCTGCCTACCGTGCTCCTGGCCGCCGCCCCCAGTCTCTTGCGAGCGATCCGCCGTGGCGGACGGCGTCGAGCCCGACGACGACGCAGCGGCCGCCGGGCGGCGGCTAGTCATCGCCGTCGTCATCGCCACCGTCATCGTCGTCCCCGCCGTCGTCATCCCGGTCGCCATCATCATCGTCGTCGTCGGGCGTCCGGTCGACAGCTGGCGGGTTCGGGTCCACGGGCACCGTCCGCGGCGTCGAATCGCCGCTGTCCGACCCGCCTGAACCGTCGGATCCGCCTGAACCGCCGGACCCGGAGGTGTCTCCGGATCCGCCGGAGCCCGAGCCGTCGTTCCCGTCGCCCCCGGAGGGTGAGGGGCTGGGCGACGGGTCGGGGGACGGCGACGACGGCGGTTCGGTGGACGGTGACGCGGTGGGCGTCGGCTCCGCCGAGGGAGGGGTGGCGGGGATCTCGAGGTCGATCGTGTCGTCACCGACGCTCGGGTCGTCGGCCTGGCCGCTGAGCGCCTGGCTGGCGACGGTCAG
Source organism: Georgenia halophila (assembly GCF_039541595.1). Taxonomy (NCBI): domain Bacteria; kingdom Bacillati; phylum Actinomycetota; class Actinomycetes; order Allobogoriellales; family Allobogoriellaceae; genus Georgenia; species Georgenia halophila. The sequence goes on from NZ_BAABGN010000013.1 coordinate 155,827, forward strand.
ACCCACCGGGACCGCCAGGATGGCGACCACCAGCAGCACACGCCTCAACCAGCTCATGGCCACAAGCCTGCACCGACGCGATGATCCGCGCATGAAGCAAACATGAAGAAGTCCTCATCCGTTGCGTTCGGGACCGCTCGGCGAGCATCCCTCGCGGCGACGTCGGGACCGGCTCTAAGGTCGCTCTCATGAGTCGACCCATCCGTATCGGAGTCCAGATCAAGCCCCAGCACGCGGAGTATGCCCAGATCCGTGATGCCGTCTCACGGGCCGAGGAGGCCGGGGTGGACATCGCCTTCAACTGGGACCACTTCTTCCCGCTCTCCGGCGAGCCGGAGGGCAAGCACTTCGAGTGCTGGACCATGCTCGGCGCCTGGGCCGAGGCCACCAGCCGCGTGGAGATCGGCGCCCTGGTGACCTGCAACAGCTACCGCAACCCCGAGCTCCTGGCAGACATGGCGCGGACCGTCGACCACATCAGCGGCGGACGTCTGATCCTCGGCATCGGTGCCGGCTGGTTCGAGAAGGACTACGACGAGTACGGCTACGAGTTCGGCACGGCCGGCAGCCGGCTGGAGGCGCTTTCCGAGGCCCTGCCGCGGATCGAGTCGCGCTGGGCGCGACTGAACCCGGCACCGGCCCGTGACATCCCGGTGCTGATCGGCGGCGGCGGCGAGAAGAAGACGCTGCGTTACGCCGCGCAGCACGCCAACATCTGGCACGGCTTCGCGGACGTCGAGACGCTGAAGCACAAGAGCGCGGTCCTGGACCGGCACTGCGCCGATGTCGGCCGCGACCCCGACGACATCGAGCGGTCGGTCGGTGTCGGCAAGCCGCCGGAGGAGATCGGCGACGACCTCGTCGCGGCAGGCGCCACCCTCTTCACGGTCGGCATCGGCGGGCCGGACTACGACCTCGACCTGCTGACGAAGTGGATCGCCTGGCGCGACGCGCGCTGACTCGACCGGTCGAGGTCCCCTATGAGGTCAGGAGCTGACCGCATAGGGCCTTAGCGTCGAGTTCATGCCTACCTCTTCGCCGGCCTCGCCGCACACAACCGATCTCGAGAAGCCTGCCGACGGCGACCACCGACACCCGGCCGACACGCACGACACCATCGAGGTGCGCGGCGCCAGGGAGAACAACCTGGCGGACGTCTCCCTCGACCTCCACAAACGCCGCCTCACGGTCTTCACCGGCGTCTCTGGATCGGGGAAGTCATCCCTCGTGTTCGGCACCATCGCGGCCGAGTCCCAGCGCCTCATCAACGAGACGTACACGGCGTTCGTCCAGTCCTTCATGCCGGCGGTCAGCCGCCCGGACGTCGACCACCTCGGCGGCCTCAGCGCCGCGATCGTGCTCGACCAGGAGCGCCTCGGTGCCAACGCCCGCTCCACGGTAGGTACTGCCACCGACGCCTACACGATGCTGCGGATCCTGTTCAGCCGTCTGGGTGACCCGTACATCGGTCCGTCGACGGCCTTCTCTTTCAACACCCCCGGGGGGCCCGACCACCGGCGACACCCCCGGGGGGCCCGACCACCGGCGACCCCGAGTACTACGACGGCGAGTCGCGGACCACGAGCATCGAGCAGAGCGGCGGCATGTGCCCCACGTGCGAGGGACTCGGTCGGGTCTCGGACATCGACGTCGACGAGCTCGTCGACCGGAATCTGAGCCTCAACGAGGGAGCGATCACGGTTCCGCAGTTCGGTGTCGGTACCTGGTACTGGAACACGATGATCGCTCCGGACGTCGTCGACCCGGACATCAAGCTCCGGGACTGGACCGACGAACAGTGGGACTACTTCCTTCACCACCCGCAGACGAAGGTGAGGGTCGGCGGGCACAACGTCACCTACGAAGGCCTGATCCCCAAGGTCCGGCGCACCTACCTCTCGAAGGACCGCGAGGCGATGCAGAGTCACATCCGGGCGTTCGTCGACCGGGCGGTGAAGTTCATGACCTGCCCCGACTGCCGCGGGACCCGGCTGAACGAAGTTGCGCTGTCGTCGAAGATCGCCGGCCGCAACATCGCCGAGTGCGCCGCCATGGAGATCTCGGACCTGGCCGAGTTCGTCAGCCAGATAGAGGAGAGCTCGGTCGCGCCCCTGCTGACCAACCTCAGGGGGACGCTCGGCAGTCTCGTCGAGATCGGACTCGGCTACCTGAGCCTCGACCGCGAGTCCGGGACCCTGTCCGGCGGCGAGGCGCAGCGCGTCAAGATGGTGCGTCACCTGGGCTCGTCCCTCACCGACGTGACGTATGTCTTCGACGAGCCCACCGTGGGCCTGCACCCGCACGACATCCGCCGGATGAATCGCCTTCTCCTGCGGCTGCGGGACAAGGGGAACACCGTGCTCGTCGTCGAGCACAAACCGGAGGTCATCGAGATCGCCGACCACGTGGTCGACCTCGGGCCGGGCGCCGGGACGGCGGGCGGACATGTGTGCTTCGAGGGCGGCGTCCCGGGTCTGCACGCCTCCGGAACGCTCACGGGCGAGCACCTCAGCCACCGGGCACGGCTTCGGCAGACGCCTCGCACGCCGGTGGGACACCTGCCGATCAGGGGAGCCACGCTCCACAACCTCAAGGACGACGCAGCCGACATCCCGCTCGGCGTCCTGACGGTCGTCACCGGTGTGGCGGGCTCGGGCAAGTCCTCGCTCATCCATGGCTACCTGCCCGAGCACGAGGGCGTGACCGTCGTCGACCAGTCGGCGATCCGGGGCTCACGTCGCTCGAATCCCTCGACCTATACGGGCCTCCTCGACCCGATCCGGTCAGCGTTCGCGAAGGCCAACGGCGTCAAACCTGCTCTGTTCAGCGCCAACTCCGCGGGCGCCTGCCCCAACTGCAACGGCATCGGCCTGGTGTACACCGACCTCGCGATGATGATGGGCGTCGCCACCGTGTGCGAGATGTGCGACGGCCGCCGCTACACCAGGGAGGTCCTCGGCTACCGGCTTGCCGGCAAGAACATCCACGAAGTGCTGAGCATGTCGGTCGAGCAGGCGCGGGAGTTCTTCTCGGCCGGCGGCGTCGGCATGGGCATGGGCATGGGGAAGGCTCGCGCCATCCTCGGGCGGCTCTCCGACGTCGGGCTCGGCTACCTGGGGCTGGGCCAGCCCCTGAACACCCTCTCGGGCGGGGAGCGCCAACGGCTGAAGCTCGCCACCCAGATGGGGGCAAGGGCAAGGTCTATGTCCTGGACGAGCCGACGACGGGCCTGCACCTGGCCGACGTCGACAACCTGCTGGCGCTGCTCGACCGGCTCGTCGACGGTGGCGCCACGGTGGTCGTCGTCGAGCACCACCAGGCGGTGATGGCGCACGCCGACTGGATCATCGATCTGGGACCGGGCGCCGGTCACGAGGGTGGCGAGATCGTCTTCACCGGTACGCCCGCCGATCTCGTCGCCGACGGCGCCACCCTCACCGGCCGGCACCTCGCCGAGTACGCCGCGAGCTGAGCCGGGCACCGGCGGCCCTCCGTGCCCCTGAGCGGCAACGAGCTCGGCGTCTGGGCCACGGGCTGACCCTCAGCCCAGATCGGCGCTCAACCAGCGTTCCGGCCGCATCTCGACCACCACCTCTGCACCCAGCTCCGTGCGGGCGAAGTCGAGGTACTTCTCCGCGCTCTCGCCCGAGAGGTACCGGTAGGTGATCGCGCGCAGATCATCCTCGGTGCCGGGCTCGATCCGGGTGACTGGACCCTCGACCGAGACGTACCGGAGCGAGGGCTTCTTCCGGTCCGCCATGATCGTGAACCGTCCCGCAGCACGGATGAGCTTCACCTTGCGCGAGTCCGCCTCGGTGAGCACCCACAGCGGCCCGCCCGGCGTGTAGTGGAACCAGATCGGCACGGTCACCGGACCGCGGCCCTCCTCACCGGCCACCGACAGGGCGCCAATCCTCGGCTCGGCAAGGAACTGCTCGCGGTCGTCCTTCGACAGCGCCATGGGTCCTCCTCGTCTCGACGGCGATCGCTCGATGGCCAACGTACGCTCGCCCACCCACACGGGCATCAAGGTTCAGCTGGATCGAAGCGTCACGGGTCGCGGGTCGACGGCGGTGCTGTGGCAGGCTCTCCGGCATGAGAGCTCGCCGGTCATGAAGGAGCACGAGTCCGACGCCGCGGTGGAGGCGGCTCGTTCCATGGGCGAGAAGCTGCGCCGGGAGGGTGGCGCCGGGTCGCTTCCGTTCCGGGTGGGGCACATCGAGAACGCGGCGCTCAGGCGGATCGACGTCGAGGCGGCCGACGCCATGGCAGAGCTGGACCAGCGGTTCGCGCGCGAGCGCAATCGGCTCATCAACGAGGCCGACGCCCGAAGGGCGGCCACGAGGGTGGTGCCGGAAAGCCCGGAACCGAGCGAGGCGGAGTGGCCCGGGTGGCTGGCCTTCACGCTCGCGGTCTTCGGCCCGATCCTCCTGCTGGCGGGAGAGGGTGAACCATCTTTCGCCTTGCCTGGTGTGGCCCTGACGGCCGGTGCCCTGGCCGTGTCCGCGGCCCTCGTCCTGCTGGTCCACGAGGCCGTGCGGCGACGGCTAGGTCGCCGACCGAGGTCGACCGACGTCGCGGCGGGCCTCGTCGCGGGCGTCGCAGCCGTCGCGGCGGGGCTGATCCGGTGGCGCTCGGTCGGGGTGGACGAGGCCTCGGTCGGCCCCCTGCCCTGGGCGCTGCTCGCCTCGGGCGCCGCGCTCGCACTGGCTGTCGCAATCTCGGCCCGACCCGGGGCCAGAGAGGTGCGTCGAGCCAGACGGGCCGACAGAGATGCCGTGCGCGCCGCGCGAGCGCCGTCGGAGGAGGAACTGACGTTCGTGAGCCGGAGCTTCCACGAGCAGGCAAGGACGGTGCTGGCCGGTCTTTCGGACGAGCAGCGCGACCTGCTCCGTCGCGCCACCCTGAAGGGCATCGACGAGCTCGAGCCGAGGTACGTGCATGGCACCGGCGACGCTCGGAAGGGGCCACAGCTGTCCTACCGCTTCGGCAGAAAGCTCCGCATGTCCGACTGAACATTCTGTTCAAGGTGACCGAACCGCAGACCCGGGCGATGTGGCATCCTGCGTCGTCGTCCGGCATGTGAGCGGCAGGGTGCGCTCGTGCGAGACTGTTCCCTGGCAACGGCACGACCTGAGGAAGGAAACCCATGAAGACCTCGCTCGTGATCTTCGCCGCGCAGCAGGAGGCGGAGCACGCCGAGGCCGCGGAGACGGCCGCCATCAACCCGTATCTCCTCGGCGGTATCGCGCTGCTCGTGCTGCTGACACTCCTGCTGTTCACCTTCGCCTTCCGTAACGTCGCGCACCGTCTCTGACGGGGAGCACGAATGGCGTGGGGCGTGCGGCCGAAACGGCGGGTCGGTGTCATGGGTGGCACCTTCGACCCGGTGCACCATGGGCACCTCGTGGCTGCGAGCGAGGTGATGGAGTCCTTCAACTTGGACGAGGTGGTCTTCGTCCCGACCGGTGAGCAGCCGTTCAAGGAGAACCGCCGGGTCACCGAGGCCGAGCACCGCTACCTGATGACGGTCGTCGCGACGGCGTCCAACCCGCGCTTCACGGTCTCCCGGATGGAGATCGACCGGCCCGGCAAGTCGTTCACGATCGACACGCTCCGGGAGCTCAGGGTCCAGATGTCTGACGCCGAGCTGTTCTTCATCACCGGTGCCGATGTACTTCCTCAGATACTGACGTGGAAGGATGCCGACGAGCTGTGGTCGCTGGCGCACTTCATCGGCGTCACCCGTCCGGGGCACACGCTGGACCGAGCGGGCCTGCCCGAGACCGGGCTGTCCCTCCTCGAGGTTCCTGCGATGGCCATCTCTTCCACCGACTGCCGGGTGAGGGTCGAGGCCGGCAATCCCGTCTGGTACCTCGTGCCGGACGGTGTGGTGCAATACATCGCCAAGTACGGGCTCTACCGCCAGGGCAGGGCGCGGGTCGACGACTTCTCCCGTCCGCGGCCGCGGACGGTGAACGAGGGCTCGGAGGCGAGCGTGAATCTGCCGCCCCGGGCAGTGGGAGCAGGGAATTGAACGACCAGGATCTGTCTGCCACCGGTCAGCAGCGCGTGGTCGGGGAGCGGCGCCGTCGACGCGAGGCCGAACGTGCCGCGCGCGAAGCCGCCGAGAAGGCCGGGGTGCCGCAGCCGCTCACGCGCCGCGAGCTGCGCCGCCGACAGCTCGAGGAGGAGGCGAAGCTCGAAGCCATCGCCACCGGTGAGCTGCCGCTGCTCGACGATGACGGCAACCCCGTCGTCGCGGAGGCCTACGCCGCCGGCGCGACGCAGGCACCCGATGGGCAGGTCACGGACGAGGAGCCGGGATCAAGGCCACCTGCCGCCGGCCGTCGTCTCCCCGAGCAGGGCGACCCTGGCTCAGGCGGCGGCTCCGGCGTCGAGAGGACCGAGAGCGGCTCGGCCACGGAGAGCGCTGAGAGCGCCCCGGACGCGGACACCACGGCGAGCGACGGCGGCACGGAGGCGGTGCGAAGCCCAGGGGGCACGTCGGCGGCGGAGGCTTCCACGGACGAGGAGCCGGTTGTCGATGAGCCGGTCGCCGGCCGAAGGGCTGCCGAGGCCGAGGCGCCTGCGCGCGACATCGCCGCCGATGATGACACCACCGGTGATGCCGGCACGGCGGACTCGAACGCTCCTGCGCCACCGACGCCGGTCGCCGGTGCTGCCAAGCTTCCCTCCCGCCGCTCGATGCGTGAGCGCGCCCGCCAGGCCGACGCGGGAGCGGCCGAGCCGGAAGCTCCCAGCGAGCGCACCGGCACCGGGCGCCGACCGGTCGTGCGCACGCCGCGGACGGCGAGCGGGATCCGTTCCGTCGACTCGACGGGCGCGCTCACCGCGGTCCAGCCGGTCTCACGTCACGAACCCGAGCCCGCCCCCGAGCCGGACGAGGCCGAGACGACGACCGACCCGGGCGCCTGGTCCGCCGTCGTCTCACCTCCCGAGGCGCCCGCGACGCCGTCGTCGGTCGGGCCGCCACCGGCGCCGGAACCGGAGGGAGACGCCGACAGCACATCTGAGGGTGACGCTGGCGCCGCGAGCACGGCCGACGTCGAGGACGGGAACGAGGGGGCGACCGGCGACACAGTCGCCGGCTCGACCTCGCACAGTGCCGAGTCCACCCGGACCGTCCCGGGCTGGTTGACGACACCCGCCGCCACCTCCGCGGACACGTCGTCCGCGGACGAGCGGACCCTGACCGGCCCGGAGGCGGTCGCGGCGGCGGCCCTCTCCGCGGACGAGGAGAGCGACGAGACCGGCGGGAGTGACGCCCCGAGGTGGTCGCCGCTGTCCGACTACTCGCCCGACAGCGCCGAGACACCTGCTCAGCCCGAGCGCCGCTCCGTGCGCGAACGCATGGGTGACGTTCCCGACAGCCGCGACGACGCGGACGCTGCCCGAGCGGCCGACTCCGCCGGTGAGGCGGACGCGGAGAGCTCCGCGACCGGGACCTCGTACGGGTCCACGGAGGGCTCGCGCCGCCTCAGCGCGGACGACGAGGAGCGCACGGGCGCCCGGAACCCCGCGACTTCCGTCATCAGGATCGTGGCGCTGGTGCTCGCGGCCATCGTCATCGGCATCCTCATCGCGTTGCTCTACCTCAACCAGGGTGACGACGGCGCAGCCGGTCGATCGGCCCTGTCCACCGTGGCCGCGGCCTCGTCGGGATGGACTGGCACAACCACGTAGGATCGCCGGAGAAGAGTCCGTCCCGAGGAGACCTGTGGTTGCTGACGCTAGTGCCCGCCATCTTGCCGTCGTCGCGGCGCGTGCCGCGGCCGATAAGAAGGCCCACGAGATCATCGCCCTCGACGTCTCCGAGCGGCTGGTCCTCACCGATGTCTTCCTCGTGGTCTCCGGAGACAACGAACGCCAGGTCAAGGCGATCGTCGACGGCATCGACGAGGCCCTTCACCGCGAGGGCGCGAAGGCCACGCGCAAGGAGGGCGTCAACGAGGCACGCTGGGTCCTTGTGGACTACGGCGAGATCGTCGTCCATGTCCAGCACGAGGAGGACCGCGAGTACTACGCCCTCGAGCGGCTGTGGAAGGACTGCCCGGCGATCGATCTGCCGGACGAGCTGTCCGGTCCCGCCGACGGTGAGGGTGACGCCCACGGTGACGTGAGCGCATGACGGCAGGAACCGTCGTCCTCTGGCGTCACGGCCAGACGGAGTTCAACGCTGCCGGCAGGCTCCAGGGCCAGTCCGACATCCGGCTCAACGACGCCGGGATCCGCCAGGCAAACCTCGCGGCGACGGCCCTCGCGCCTCTCGAGCCCACCCGGATCATCACCTCCGATCTCGTCCGCGCGACCAAGACCGCGCAGGCCCTCGCCGAGCGCACCGGTGTCCGGCCGACGACGGACGTCCGTCTCCGTGAGCGGAGCTTCGGCCGGTGGGAGGGGCTGACCCAGGAGGAGATCCAGGCGTCCTGGCCCGAGGCGTTCGTGGCGTGGCGACACGGCCGGGAACCGGAGGGCGTCGACGCCGAGACTCGCACCGAGTGCGGCGTGCGCGTGGCGGACGCCGTCAACGAGGTCTCGGACGAGCTCGCCGCCGACGACGTGCTCGTCGTGGTCAGCCACGGCGCGGCCATCACGGTGGGGCAGACGATCCTGCTGGGCCTCGAGCCGTCGCAGTGGTTCGGCCTGACGGGCCTGGAGAACTGCGGCTGGGCCTTGATGCATCCCAATCCCGGGCGCGAGCCCGCCTGGCGGCTGAGCGCCTACAACCTCGGCCTCGACTGAGGACGGGACGGGCTGACGGACGCCGAGCCGGCGTCAGCAGATGGTCACCGCCGGCCGGGTTCGAAGGCCTTCTCGTAGACGTCTTTCGCCTGGTCCTGGCACTTCGGTGAGATCACCGCGAGCGCGGCGACATCGCTGAGCAACGGCTCACAGTCGGGGCCGCGGCCCACCATCTTCCCGGTGAGCAGCCAACCGACCGTCCCGCGCCGCCGGCTGAGGTGGTCGTACTGGCAGAGCTGGCGGGCGACCCACTGCTCGGACGGGCGATCCCACCACGGCTCGGGCGTGATGGGGTTGGCGCTCAGCCCGGGGAGGCGGCAGCCGCTCTCCTTGTCGACGCTCTCCTCGGGCACGTCGGCGTCCGGCCCCTTGCTGTAGCGCACGTACAGCTGGCCCACCTTGCGCTGCAGGTCGACAACCTGACCGATGTCCTCCAGCAGCGGCAGCTCGTGCTGACCGGCCACCTCCCGCGCCTCCTGCGCCGTGGCCTCCGCGGTGTCGTCGCCTCCCATGCTCCTCCTCGAGTTGCCCGGGGTCACTGCTGGGGCGCGGCGTTCATTTTCGGCACCACGCTGATGCCGCCGGAGGTCTCCAGCACGGCCCACTTGATCTGGTCCATCCGTTCCAGCCCCTGGGTCTGACGGGCCGAGCTGAGGATGTCGTCGGCGGTGACCTGTTCCTTGGCCATCACGGTGCGGAGCTGCTTGCCGTTCTCGACCAGCACCACGGGCATGCTCTCGGTGATGCGCTTGAACATCGGGAAGCGCCAGGAGGCGTAGTCGGAGAGCCGCTCGAGGATCACCAGGGTGGCGATGGCGAGGGCGGCGTGCGTGATCGAGAAGTTCTCGCCCAGCAACGCTTGCTGAGTCGCCTCACCGACAATGAGCAGGATGACGAAGTCGAAGGTGGTCACCTGGGCGAGCGAGCGCTTCCCGGTGAGCCGGAAGATGAGCAAGAGGATCAGGTAGATCGCAGCAGCCCGGATCACGGCATCCATGGAATGGGCCTCCTCAGGGCGTCACAAATTGTGAGAACGACACGGATTCGTCACCGACGGCGAGCTCGCCGTCGAGCGTCCCGTACTCCTGGCCACGGAAGCTCACCGAGACCTCTGTCGTCCCAGCGGTGGCCACCGGGATCTCCAGGACCATGCCGTCCGGCACGGCCCGCTGCTCCGACGGCTGGGGCGTGATGCCCTGCAGGCTGATCCCACCGGGCCAGGATCCGGTCAGCTCGACGGTGATCGCGCCGTCGACGACGGCCTCGGGGCCGAAATGCAGGGTGATGCTCTCGTCGGCCTCGTGACCGATGACGCGGTCGAACTCCACAGTGACGACCTCCGTCGCGCTGGAGCGGCTCGACCAGCTCAGTGGGCCGGCGGCGACCAGGCCGAGCAGACCGGCGAGGATGAACAGCGTCACCAGCGCCGTACCGACACGTTCCCAGGCCCACTCGAGGCGCTGGAAGCGCTCGTGCTGCTCGATCTCCAAACTCACCGGCGGCCCTCCTCATCCTGATCGGGACAGGTCCCGCAAGGCATGGGAACGAGCATGGACCGGGACGAGCGGCTCCGCACTTCGAAGTCGTCCGCGCCAACGGGGGGAGCAGGACCCGTCGGGCCTGGTCAGGACGCCGTGTCACCCGGTTGGCCGCCCACGGCTACTGGCCGGCCATGCCCCGATCACGCTCGACGACCTCGACGACGTCCCCGACCTTGGTGACGTCGAGGAGGAACAGCACCACGTCCGACGGATCGACGAAGGTCAGGCGGCGGGGCTGGTACGTGGAAGCCATCCGAGCGAGGTAGGTCAGGGCCGACGAGTCCATGAACGTCACGCTCCGGGTGTGGATGTCGATCGGGAGTTCTCGGGCCAAGGCCTCGGCCGTAGCGCTGGACAGCCTGGGCGCCAGGCTGGCGTCGATCTCACCCGTCAGGACGAGCCGCACGCGCCCGTCCGTCGACCGGAGCATGACCTCGCCGGCGGCGCCGTCCTCGCTCGAGCGAGGAAACGTGACATCGGAGACCATGACGTCGTCCACCCCCGTTCATCCAAGCCGGCCACCCGGCGTCAGCAGAAGAAGAACGCTGCTCTTAGCCTCTTGCCGCGGCGATCAGGAGTCAATAGACATCGAGACTTCCCGCCGGCTCGAGTGGGCTGTCGCCGGCCGGGCCGGACCGGAGCGGCCCGGACCGGCTCAGCGGCCCGTCGCTCAGCTGGTTCCGGACCCGGTGCGCCGGAGCAGACCCTGATCGGCGATGAGCCGGCGCGAGAGTGTCTTGTAACCCTCCCGGTCGAAGAAGATCGTGATCCGGTCCCGGCCCTCGTGGCTCATGACCACCCCGTCGCCCCACTCGCGATGAGTGACGGCGGCCTGGAGGGGGAACGGGTCCTCCACGCGCTGGCCGTACCGGTCGGTGCCATCGCTGCGATCCGTGCCATCGGTGCCCTCGTTGCTGTCCGCATTCTCTGCGGCGGAGCCGGAGCTCGTGGCCGAGGCGGGCTCCCTCGCCGCCGTTCCCGGCCCCGCCGGCGGCACGACGGCCGGCGGTGAGGTGGCGGTCGGCGCAGAACCTGATGCAGCCGTGTCCGCCGCTGCCGGCGTGGCAGGCGTGGCCGTCGGTCCGAGGTCCGGATCGCCGTCGCCGAGGCAGATGTCGCAGGCTCCGCAGGAGCCGGGGTGCGGCTCCCCGAGGTAACCCAGCAGGAACTGACGTCGGCAGCCCCGTGCCTCCGCGTAGCCGCGCATCATGTCTACGCGCGAGCGCTCGATCCGTTCACGTGACTCCGACAGCTCCACGACGTCGGCCACGACCCGGCGTGGCTGCGCGGTGCCCTCGGCCACCACGCCCTTGCTGGTACGACGCACCGCGCCCGCCTCCTGCAGCAGGTTCACGGTGCCGGTGACCTTCCGAGCGGCCAGGCCGGTCCGTTCGCGCAGGGCGCGGATCCGGATGGGCGCACGGGCCCGGCGCACGGCCGTCAGCACCGCCCGGACGGCGTCCTCGTCGACCGACCCGCTGGCGAAGAACCGCCGCAGCCCCAGGTCCTGCGGCCGGTAGTGCAGCACGACGGCGGCGGGGTCGCCGTCCCGCCCGGCTCGCCCGATCTCCTGGTAGTAGCTGTCGAGGGAACCGGGGGCGTCCACGTGGACCACGAAGCGCACGTCCGGCTTGTCGATGCCCATCCCGAACGCCGAGGTGGCCACGACCACGTCGAGGTCGCCGTCGAGGAACGCGTGGTGCACCTCCTCGCGGAAACGGGCCGGCAGGCCGGCGTGGTAGGCCGCCACGGCACGTCCCCCGGCGGTCAGCTCGTCCGCGTAGCGCTCGGTGTCCTTGCGGGTCGAGACGTACACCAGTCCCGGGCCCCGCAGCTCGCGCACGCCCCCGATCACGGCTCGCCACTTGGCCTCGGCGTCGCGATGGCGCACCACCGACAGCTCGAGGTTCGGCCGGTCGAAACCCCGCGAGACGACGAGCGGATCGCGCATGCCCAGCCGTTCGACGATCTCCGTCTGCACCGGTGTGGCCGCGATCGCGGTCAGGGCTACGGCCACCGGCCCGCCGAGACGCTCGCGCACCGACCCCAGCATCAGGTAGTCCGGGCGGAAGTCGTGGCCCCACGACGAGATGCAGTGCGCCTCGTCGACCACGAACAGCGACGGCCGCAGCTGCCGCACCTTCTCGACCACTTCGTCCTTCGCCAGCTGCTCGGGGGAGAGGAAGAGGAACTCCGCTCCCTCCTGCTCGATCGAGCGCCACGCCTGGGTGTTCTCCGCGGTGTCGTGGGCCGAGTTCACCGCGACGGCCTCCGGGGCGTCGGCGGCCTTCAGCCCGGTCACCTGGTCGGTCTGCAGGGAGATCAGGGGTGAGACCACCACCGTGGGACCTCCGCGCACAACCGCCGGCACCTGGTAGATCGCCGACTTGCCGTACCCGGTGGGCATCACCGCGAGGACGTCACGCCCCTCGGACGCCGCGAGCATCGCCTCCTCCTGACCGGGCCGGAGCTTGGCCCAGCCGAAGGCGTCGCGTGCGACGTCACGCAGCCGAGCGGCGCTCATCCGGCCTGCCCGCCGGGCGTCGCGGCGTCGTCGGGCAGTCGAGGTCCGCACGGCTCCGGGTGCGACGGGCGCGGGCGCGGCGGGCGCGGAGTCGACGGGGAGATCGGCACGGGGTTCACCTGCTCACCCTGCGTGCCGCCGGGGACTCCGGCAATCCGGCGAGGGCCGTGTTCGCGAACCCGCTGGTCGGCGGCATACTCGTCCGGTGACTCACGACGCCGCCCTCGCCCATGACCTCGACGGTCTCCAGTTCCGCATGGTCTCCTCCACCGCCTCCCGGGTAGATCCGGAGGCGCCCACCCGGTTCGCATACCGCCAGGACGGCGCGCTGGTCTGGGGCAGCTACCTCGGCGACACGGTCACCCAGGGGCGGTTCGTCGGCGAGCTGCAGCGCGAGCGGCTCAGCATCTCCTTCGCGCACGCTCTGCGCACCGACGGCACGGTCGTGCGCGGCGAGGCGATCAGCCGGGTCGAACGGCGGACGGACGGGCTGCTCTACCTCGTGGAGTCCTTCGCCGTCGACGGTGTGGACCACGAGAGCGTGTGCGTCCAGGTCTGAGCCCGCACGCCCGAGCACCGAGCCGCTAGGCCCGGCTCGGCCGGTCCGGGTTGGTCCGGGTGTAGCGCATCAGGCCTCGCTCGACGACGGCGCCGTCCCGCTCGGCCAGGTCCGTCGGCAGCAGGGATCCGCGGTCGAAGATCTCGTCGAGCACGAGGACCGTCTCGACGCTCTTGACCTGGGGCAGCGCCGCAATGACGTCGACGACGAAGGTGTGGATGGTCTCCACCCCGCGGGCACGGATCAGCATCATGACGTCGTGCTCGCCGGTGGTGATCTTCGCGGACTCGATCTCCGGCATCTCGCGGATCGCCTCGAGGAACGCCGGCCACGTCTGCGGGTGCACCGTGACGAAGACGAGGGCACAGATGCCGAGTCCCGCACGCGCAGGGTCGATCCGGGCCGAGTAGCCGGTGATCACCCCCGCACGGGCGAGGGCGTCCACCCGCGAGTACGCGCTCGAGCGCGAGATGCCGATCTCCTGAGCGAGCGCGGCGATCGAGATCCGACCGTTATCTCGGAGCACTTCGAGGATGCGATAGCCGATCTCGTCGATCTGGAAGGTGGATCGTCCAGCAGGGACGGGACTCGTCGGGTTCATGCCGGACATTCTGTCGGCTCGCAGGGTCCGAAGGATGACTGTCTCGACAAGGGCGCCGATCGGTGGACATATAGTGCTCGCGATCACCTATGCCGTTCCACCCGTCCAGGTGGTGCTGCCCCTTCCAGACGGAGGCTCACGTGTCTCGCTCTCTCGTCCGCACCGTGGCCACGCTCGGCGTCGCCGCAAGCCTCGCGCTCGCCGGCTGCTCCGGCGGGAACTCGGCCGACCCGCAGGGATCCGATGGCGCGACCGACGCCGAGCCCGCCACCCTGGTCATCGACACGGCGTTCTCCCTGGAGACCGGCGACCCCGGGCACAACTACGTGCCGACCGGGAACATGGTGCTGCACGCGGTCTACGACACGCTGCTCACCTACGAGGGCGGAGACGAGTCGGAGCCCGTGCCGTCGCTGGCGACCATGGAGAAGAACGAGGACGCCACCGAGTTCACCTTCACGCTCGACGGTGACCGGGTGTTCTCCGACGGCAGCCCCGTCGAGGCCGACGACGTCGTCTACTCCCTCGAGCGCCTGCAGGGCATGACCGACTCGAAGGCGAACTTCCTGATGAACGGGATCACGGTCGAGAAGGTCGACGACCTCACGGTCCGCCTGACGACCGAGGAGCCCTCGCTCCAGCTGCCGGCGATCGTGACGAACCCCGCGCTGTCCATCCTCAACGCCGAGGTGGTGCAGGACAACGGCGGCACCACCGGCACCGACGACTCCGCCAAGGGCTACCTCGACGGCAACTCCGCCGGCTCCGGGCCGTACCTGCTTCAGACCTTGGACCTGACCAGCCGGGTCGTCCTGGAGCCCAACCCGGAGTACAACGGCGAGAAGCCGCCGCAGTACGAGCGCATCGTGCTCCGCAACGTCAGCGAGAGCGCCACCCAGCTCATCAACCTCCAGGGCGGGGACTCCGACGTCGCCGTCGACCTCAGCGGCGACCAGGTGGCCGAGCTCGGGGACGGCTTCCAGCTGAACTCGGTGCCCTCGGCCGAGACCATCTTCCTGCTGGTCAACCAGAACGCCGACGTCGGCGGAGTGACCGCGAACCCCCACTTCGCCGAGGCGGTGCGCTACGCCCTCGACTACGACGCGCTGCTCGAACT
Source organism: Georgenia halophila (assembly GCF_039541595.1). Taxonomy (NCBI): domain Bacteria; kingdom Bacillati; phylum Actinomycetota; class Actinomycetes; order Allobogoriellales; family Allobogoriellaceae; genus Georgenia; species Georgenia halophila. The sequence goes on from NZ_BAABGN010000013.1 coordinate 170,935, forward strand.
CGCCGGGGCCGGCTCGGTGCAGGCGACCGGTGTCATCCCGCCGACCTTCCTCGGTGCGCTCGGCTCGGGGGTCGAGCAGGACCTCGATCGCTCCGCCGACGCGCTTGCCGAGTCCGGGTACGACGGCGAGACGCTGACGCTGCAGTTCCCGAACGACTACCCGGTCGGCGGCGTCGAGTTCACCCCGCTCGCCTCGCGCGTGCAGTCCCAGCTCAAGGCCGCCGGGATCAACCTGGAGCTCGCGCCCGCCCCGTTCGCCACCGAGATCGACCCGTACGTCAACGGCAACGAGGCGTTCTCCATGTGGTTCTGGGGTCCAGACTTCGCCGACTCGTCTTCCTTCCTGCCGTTCGGTCCCGGCGAGAAGGTCGGCCTGCGCGCCGGCTGGACGGCGGAGATGGCGCCGGACCTGGCGGAGCTGGTCAGCGCCGCCTCGCTCGCGACTGACGTCCAGGAGCGCGAGCAGGCGTTCACGGAGTACGCCACCCAGATGCAGGAGTCCGGGCCGTTCGTCCCGCTGATCGTGCCCGGCAACAACATCGCCACCAGCAGCGACGTCGCCGGCGCCACCTATAACTCCACCTGGACCCTGGACATCCCGTCGCTGTCGCCGGCGGGCTGACCCGGTGACGTCGACGGCGACGCCGACGGCACGGTCCCGGCGAGCAGGTGGCGGCGCGCCCCTGCCGGGGTACCTGCTGCGCAGGTTCGGCACCTCCGTCCTGCTGCTCGTCGGCGTGACGGTGGTGACGTTCGTCCTGACCACCCTGGTGCCGGGCGACCCGATCGCCGCGGCCCTCGGCGAGGGGGCCGCGAGCAACCCGGCCACCGTCGAGGCCTACCGCGAGCGGTACGGCCTGGACCGGTCGCTGCCCGAGCGCTACGTCATCTACCTCGGCCACCTGCTCCAGGGTGATCTGGGCACCTCCCTCCAGACGGGAAGGCCGGTGCTCGAGGACCTCGCGGTCGCCGTCCCCGCCACCGTGGAGATCGCGCTCGGCGCGATCGTGGTGAGCCTCGCAGTCGGCCTGACGCTCGGTACGGTGGCCGCCCACCGCGCCGGCCGCCTGAGCGACCAGGCGGTGCGGGTCTTCTCCCTGCTGGGGCTCAGCGTCCCGACGTTCTGGCTCGCGATCACCGCCTACCACCTGTTCTTCCTCAACCTGGGGCTGGTCCCGGGCTCCGGCCGGCTCTCGCCCGCGCTGACCCCGCCGCCGCGCATCACCGGGCTCTACACGGTCGACTTCATCCTCAACGGCGACCCGGTCGGCTTCATCGACGCGGTGGCCCACCTGACGCTTCCGGTCACCGTGCTCTCGCTGTTCACGATCGGGCTGCTGACCCGGTTCATCCGCACCTCCGTGCTCGAGGTGCTGGGCACGGACTACATCCGCGCGGCCCGCGCGAAGGGCCTGCCGCGGCGCCGCGTCATCTTCGCGTACGTGCTGCGCAGCGCCTCGCTGCCGATCCTGACCATGATCGGCATCGCCTTCGGTGCGCTGCTGTCCGGCACCGTGCTGGTGGAGGCCGTCTTCGCCTGGCCCGGTCTGGGCACCTACGCCTACAACGCCGCCATCGGCCTCGACCTGCCCGCCGTGATGGGGGTGGGGCTCGTCGTCGGCGTCATCTACCTGGGTATCAACTTCGTCGTCGATCTGCTCTACGGCGTCCTCGACCCGAGGGTGAGGCTCGGATGAGCGCGCGCGAGACCAGGCCGGCCGGCCGCCTGGCCGGCGCCCGCCTCGAGCGCCGTCGCCGCCGGCGGCTGCCCGCCGCCTGGCGCACGCCGCTGGCCGTGGTCGGCGCCGTCGTCGCCGTTTGCTGGGTCATCGTCGCCGTCGTCGCGCCGTGGGTGGTCCCGCACGACCCGCTGGCGCAGGAGCTGCCCCGGCTGCAGGCGCCCGGCGAGGCCACCGTCCTGGGCACCGACGTGGTCGGCCGGGACGTGTTCTCCCGGCTCCTCAGCGGTGCCCGCGTCACCCTCCCGCTCGCGGGCATGCTGGTCGCGTGCGCCGCCGTCCTGGGCACCACGATCGGTGCGGTCGCCGGCTACGTCGGCGGATGGGTCGACGAGGTGCTCATGCGGCTGACCGACCTGTTCATGGCGTTCCCGACCGTCATCCTTGCGATGGTGATCGCGGCCTCGCTGGGCCCGTCCCTGTTCAACGCGGTGCTCGCGGGGATCGTCGTCGCCTGGCCGATGTACGCCCGGGTGACCCGGTCCCTGGTGCTCAGCCTGCGCACGCAGAACTACGTCGTCGCCGGGCGCCTGCTCGGCTACTCCCCGTGGCGGACGTTGGGCACGGACATCCTGCCGAACATCGCCGGCTCCGTCCTGGTCCTCGCCTCGCTGGACGTCGGCACGGCGATCCTGCTGCTGACCGGCCTGTCCTTCCTCGGGCTCGGCGCCCAGCCGCCGACCCCGGAGTGGGGATCGATGATCTCCGGGGCGATGCAGAACATCGACGCGTGGTGGCTCGGTGTCTTCCCGGGCATCGCCATCCTGACCGTGGTCATGGCGTTCAACTTCATCGGCGACTCGCTCCGCGACGCGCTGGACCCGCTGTCCTCGGCCGAGCGGACGGGCGCCGGGGCGAGCCCGCCGCCGACGTCGACGGAGACCTCGGCCGACGACGACGGCGACACCGCCGCCGAGGACGCCGGCACCGGCCACCGCCCCGAGACGAGGAGCACGTCATGAGTGTCCTGACCGTGCGGGACCTCACCATCGAGCTCGGGCCGCGCGGCGCCCGCCGGCCCGTGGTGCGCGACCTCTCCCTCGATCTCACGGCCGGCAGGATCCAGGGCCTGGCCGGCGAGTCCGGTTCCGGCAAGACGGTCACGGCGATGGCAGTGCTCGGACTGCTCCCGACGACGGCGCGGGTCAGCGGGTCCGTCCGGCTCGTTGACCAGGAGCTGGTGGGACTCCGGCCCCGCGAGATGAACGACGTGCGCGGCCGCCGGGTCGCCATGATCTTCCAGGACCCCTCCTCCAGCCTGCACCCGCAGCTCACCGTGGGCACGCAGCTCACGGACCACGTCCGTCACCACCTCGGGCTCTCCAAGGCCGAGGCCCGTCGTCGGGCGGTCGAGATGCTCACACGGGTCCAGGTGTCGGCGCCCGAGGAGGCGCTGGGGCGCTACCCGCACCAGTTCTCCGGAGGACAGCGCCAACGCGTCTCCATCGCGATGGCGCTCGCCTGCGAGCCGGACGTGCTGCTGGCCGACGAACCGACCACCGCCCTGGACGTCACCGTGCAGGCCGGCATCCTTCACCTGCTCCGCGACCTGGTGGACGAGCGCCGTCTTGCCGTCCTGCTGGTCACCCACGACCTCGGCGTGATGAGCGCGCTCGCCGACGACATGGCGGTCATGCGTGACGGCGTCATCGTCGAGGCGGGGACCAAGGAGCAGCTGTTCACCGCGCCCCGGCACGCCTACACCCGACAGCTCCTCGAGGCCATGCCGGACGCGCAGGACAGCCTCGTCGATCCTCCGGAGGCGTCATGACCGAGCTGCTGAGGGTCGACGACGTCGCCGTCGAGTACCACGGGTTGCGCGCCGTCGACGGTGTCTCGCTGTCCATCGGGGCGGGCGAGGTGCTCGCCCTGGTGGGGGAGAGCGGGTGCGGCAAGTCGTCCACGGCCCGCGCCGTTGTCGGAATGGAACGCCCGGCGGCCGGCGAGGTGCGGTTCCACGGCGAGCGTGTCCCGCCGCTGGGGCTGCGGCGCCGGGCCGCGGCGCTGACCGCCATCCAGATGGTGTTCCAGGACCCGAACTCCTCGCTCAACCCCCGCAAGCGCATCGGTGACCAGATCGCCGACGGCAACCGCGCCGCGCGAGCTCGCGGGCTCACCTCCGAGCCGCCGCCGGTCTGGCTCGAAGCCGTCGGTCTGGACCCGGCGATGGTGTCGCGCTACCCGCACCAGTTCTCCGGCGGCCAGCGTCAGCGCATCGCCATCGCCCGGGCGCTGGCCGCCCGGCCGGAGCTGCTCGTCGCGGACGAGCCGATCTCGGCGCTCGACGCCTCCAGCCAGGCGGACGTCGCGGCCATGATGCGCCGGCTCGGCCTGCGGAGCGGCGCCGGGATGCTGTTCATCTCCCACGACCTGTCGGTGGTGCGGATCATGGCCGACCGGGTGGCCGTGATGTACCGCGGCCGCATCGTGGAGTCGGGCCGCACGGCCCGGGTCTGGGCCGACCCGGTCCACCCGTACACCCGGGCACTGCTCGCCGCGATCCCGCACGCCGACGGCCGGGGATCTCTCCCGGAGGCGCCCGCGGCGGAGGCCCCGGACGAGTGGATGGCTGAGGTCCCGGAGGCCCTCGACCGGGTCTGAGCGGTCACGACCCCCGCCGAACAAGCCCTACGTCCCCGTGTGGTGCCCGCGATGGGCAATCAGGGCTTGTTCGGCGACCCGGGCTTCTTCGGCGACCCGGGCGGTGCGGGGGCCATGAGTGCCGACATGTCCGGGAGCTGAAAGTACTCCGCCGTCGCACGGGCGCTCGGCCGGCCGCCGTCGGGGTCCGCGCCGGCCGCGATCAGTTGCCGCACGATCGCGCCGTCCTGCCGGAAGACGGCACAGACCAGCGCGTTCTGGCCGCGGTCGTTCAGCCGCTCGACGTCGGCGCCGCGCTCGAGCAGCGCCGCGACGGCGTCGGGCTGCTGGTGGTAGGCGGCCAGGATCAGCAGCGTGTCGCCCTTGGCGTCCGTCAGGTTCACCGGGGCACCGGCGTCGAGATAGCCGGTGAGCTCGGCCGTGCGACCCTCGCGGGCGAGATCGAACATCTTCTGCGCCAGCGCGACGGCGCCCTCCTCTGGTGTGCTCACGGGCACCACCCTAGGTCGGCGGCCGCACCGTCTCGACGTGCGGGAACGCCGCAACCGGCGTTGACTCGACACAGTGAGACGCCTCGTCATCGCACTCGTGGTGCTGCTCGCGGTCGGCGCGTGCGGCGTGACGATCCCGACCGATCCGGATGGCACGCTCGACCGCGTACGGGGCGGCACCCTGCGGGTCGGTGTCTCACCGAACTCCCCGTGGACGGACCTGCCCAAAGGCACTGACGCCGACCCGGTGGGCATCGAGGTCGAGCTCGTCCAGGAGTTCGCCGAGACCCTCGACGCGGAGATCGTCTGGGTGCCCGGCGGCGAGGAGGAACTCATCACCGAGCTCGAGCACGGTTACCTGGACATGGTCATCGGTGGCCTGACCGCGCGCTCGCCGTGGTCCAGCAAGGTGGCGCTGACCTATCGGTACACGGTGACGACGAACGTGTACGGCCAGGAAGAGCAGCACGTCATGGCGGTACCGATGGGTGAGAACGCGTTCCAGGCCGAGCTAGAGAGGCTCCTGTTCGACCAAGACCTGCCCGTATGAGCAGGTCCGAGGACGCACCGCACGCCCGGTTACGGCCACACCGAGCAGCTGGAGGACCAGGAATCCGCTCTGACCCGGGCTCGCCCCAGTGGTGGGCGTCCCGGTCGAGCAGCTGCCCGGAAAGATACTGCCCGAGGTGCGCCGGCAGCGGTCTTCGAGGCATGACGCGGGCCGGTGAGGTCCGCCGTCGCCTTCGAGATGCGAGGGGCAGGGGCGGCCCCGATAGTGGGGAAACGTGGCCGACGACCACCGGAGAGCACGGAGGTCCCTGCCGCCTCGTACAGAGAACTCGATATCGACATGTCTCGAAGTCCAGGGCCCCGGACGAACCTGACGCGTCACCGACCCGCCTCGCGGCGGGAGAGGAGTAGTGAATGTTCTTCCACCGGCAAGAGCTGCAGTTCAAGTCGACTCCGGAGAAGCCCGACGCCGTCTACGCGCGGAAGCTGCAGGAGGTCCTCGGCGGCCAGTACGGCGAGATCACTGTCGCCATGCAGTACAGCTTCCAGGCCTGGAACATGCACCTGCCCGGCAAGTACCGGGACCTGGTGTTCGGCATCGGCGCCGAGGAGTTCGGTCACGTGGAGATGCTCGCCACGATGATCTCTCAGCTGCTCGAGAAGTCACCGCTCGGGGTCACGGAGAAGGCGGTACAGGACGACCCGACGATCGCCGCGATCGTGGGCGGCACCGACGTCCAGCAGGGGATCGTCGCGGGTGCCGGGGCCCGACCGGTGGACTCGAACGGCAACCCGTGGACCGGGGCCTACGTCACGGCCAGCGGCAACCTGCTCGCCGACTTCACCGCCAACGCGAATGCCGAGATGCAGGGCCGCCTGCAGGTGTCACGGCTCTACCAGATGACGGACGACCCTGGCATCCGGGAGATGCTCTCGTTCCTGCTGGCACGGGACACGATGCACCAGAACCAGTGGCTGCGTGCCATCGAGGAGCTCAAGGCGGACGGCCTCGAGGAGCTCCCCGTGCCGGGCAACTTCCCGCAGCAGAAGGAGCACACCGCCTCCTCCTACGAGTACCTCAACTTCTCCGACGGCCAGCAGGCCGGCGACGGGGGGTGGGCGCGTGGCAAGAGCGTCGACGGCAAGGGCGAGTTCTCGTACCACGACGGCCCGACGACGTCGGCTCCGATGCCGCCGCCGACCCACCCTGACTCGAGGTTCTACGGAACCACCGAGCTGCCGAACGCCGTGGAGAAGGCCTCCGGTGCCGTGCAGGACAAGCTGAACCGCGAGTAGCACGGCAACACCAAGACCGACCAAAGCACAACAACCGACAGAGAAGGAGAACACCATGGCAACTGGAGAGACCGGTTTCGACGACGTCCACTACGACCTCATCTCGGTCCAGTACCACGCGCTCAAGGGAGGACACGACTACGGCCAGTACGTCCGTGACGCCCGCAATGCGGGTCTGGACGACGTCGCCGCCTTCTTCGAGCAGGTGATGGCCGAGGACTCGGCACGGGCGAAGCAGTGCCACGAGTTCCTGCGCCAGCTCGGCGGCACCGCCAACACCGAGCCCAAGACCGGCCCCGCCTGACCGGTACTGAGGAAGCCCCGGGTGCCGTTCGGCACCCGGGGCCTTCTCGTGCGTCCAGGGTCAGGCCTCGGTGTGCCCGGGCACCTCGGTCGCGGCCGGACGGGGCCACAGCGCGATCAGGAGCCCGACGACGACGCTGCCGACGTGGAGCCAGTTGTCGGCCATGTTGATGTTGAGGAGATTGGCGCCCGAGGAGTCGACCACCAGGAAGCCGTAGACCGCCGTCGCGCCGTAGCCGACGACGAGGATCCACCCGAAGACGCGGGCGCTGCGGGGCCTCGACCACAAGACCATGCCCAGCCCACCGACCACCACGTGCACGATGTTGTGCAGCGGGTTGATGCCGAACACCCACAGGGTCTGCGACGGGTCGTCCTCGTTGAATCCTGTCGAGCCGGTGAACCCGGTGTCGAAGAATCCGAGGATGCCGACCGCGAGGTACAGGACGCCGACCACGAGGGCGAGCCACTGGTGGGCGGCCGTGCGACGAGCCGTTGTCGGGTGAGACATGATCGCTCCAGGTGCCTGCGGGGACGATGCCACCACTACGATCCCGACGGCGTCGCACGTGCGCACGCCGAGCGTGCCGTTCACTCGACGGGCTTGACCAGCTCCGGACCGTCGTTGTTGACGTTCCCCACGGCGCGCCCCACCGGCCGCGGGTCGAGCTGCGGCGATGGCATGGCGTCGATCATCGAGCGGACGTCGCCGAGGTGGGTGACGCTCGGGTCGAGCCAGTCCGGCACCATGTCCGCCGGCACGACGACGGGGCATCGGTCGTGGATCTCGCCGAGGGTGTCCGTCGCCGTCGTGGTCATGATCGTCATGGTCCACAGCCACTTGTCCGGGTGGTCGTCCGGCAGCTCCGGGTCGGGCCACAGCTCGTAAAGTCCGGCGAAGGCCAGCAGCCCGTCGCCGTGGAGGAAGTACGGCTGTTTGCCGCCGTCGGGCAGCTTCTCCCACTCGAAGTAACCGTCGGCGGCGACGACGCAGCGGCGCCTCGAGGCGGCCTTCTTGAACGAGGGCTTCTCCGTCACGGACTCCGAGCGGGCGTTGATCAGTCGCGCCCCGCTGCTCGGGTCCTTCGACCAGGACGGCACCAGGCCCCAGCGGACGGTGCGCAGCTGTCGGGCGGGCGGCGCCTCGGGCGCGCCGCGGGGTGTACGTTCCAGCACCGTGCGCACGTCCTGCGTCGGCGCGATGTTCCACGACGGCGGCAACTCCTCGCCGACGACGTCGTCGACGTCGAACGCGTCGATGAGGTCGGCGTCCCGTCGGGCGTTGGCATAGCGGCCGCACATGCCGACAGTCTCTCCCCTGGCGCCCACACCGGCGCACCGGGTGCCCATGATGGGAGAGTGGCGAGGTTCACCCGTAACGGCGGCCGCCAAGATTGGCTCTCGGGGTTCGTGATGGCTTATCGTGGTCCTCGGCCTGCTGGTCACGCGGGGCTATGGCGCAGTTGGTAGCGCGCTTCCATGGCATGGAAGAGGTCGAGGGTTCGAATCCCTCTAGCTCCACAATTGTGAAGTGTCGGGACATCGTTCACTCGGTGTCCCGACATTTCTTTGTGTTCGGTGCCTGTGTGTGTCGGGTCATCGTTCCGCTTGTGGGTGGGATGTGTCGGGTGATGGTTCAGGTGGCGGGGCGAGTTTGCTCTGGTAGTCCTTGGCTGGGTCGATGTGGTGTTCGGCGAGGATCTCGCCGGTCTCGCGTGCGATGACCATGGTGTTGGGGCCGTGGACGAGAACGAGGACCGGGGTGTGCTTGTGCCCTGCCGATGCCGAGGTGGCGGAGTTTTCCTGCGTAGCGCAGGGTGATGCGTCCGGTGGCGTCGACGATGTCGTGCCGGGTCCGCCAGGCGTGCTCGCCGATCGTGACGGTGGGGTGTGTTTTCGGGCGGGCGGTGTAGGCCTGCGCCGGGGTGCGCCGGCCGATCCCTCGGTAGGGCCGCTCGGTGTTGTAGATCGGGACAAAGGTCTGAAGCAGCGCGTTCAACGCGTCGATGTCCTCGGGCGGGTCCAGAGCGGCCAGCCAGCGTTTGAGAGTCTGGTGGAATCGCTCGATTTTGCCCTGGGTCGTCGGGTGGGCGACGGCGCCGTTCTTCTGGGTGATGCCGAGTTGAGCGAGCAGGGTTTCGAACCCGTTGGGCTGGGCTCGGTCACCGTCGGCGCCGCGGGCTAGGCGGGTGGTGTAGACCATGCCGTTGTCGGTCAGGGTGGAGGCGGGATAGCCGTGCTCGGCGGTGGCGTGGGTGAACGTGGTGGTGACGGTCTCGCCGGTGATGCGGGCATACGCGCTGATGTGGAGCAGGTAGCGGGAGTGGTCATCGAGCCAGGAGATGATCTCGGTGTCTGTCCCGTCGGCTAGTGGCCAGTGGGTGAAGTCGGACTGCCAGGTCTCGTTCGGGACCTCGGCTTGGAAGCGTCGCCAGGACGAGCGTGGCCGTTTCTGAGGCTGGGGGTCGACCTTGCCCTCGCCTCGCAGGATCCGCCAGATCGTCGATACCGAGGGCTTGTCCGGGCCGCGGAGACGGTCGTGGATGGACTCGGCTCCCGCGTCCAGGCCCGCGCCGGCAAGCTCCTGACGCAGCGCGAGGATCTTCGCGCGGACCGCTTCGGTGGTGGCGTTCGGGTTCGTGTGCGGGCGTCGGGACCTGGGAGCGAGTGCCTCGATCCCGCCTTCGCGGTAACGGGCGAGCAGGACCCTGATCCAGCGGGCGGAGACGGCGAACCGGCCCGCGGCCTCGTTGATCGGCATACCGGCTTCGGTGATCGCGTAGACGATCGCTTCGTTCTTGTTCGTTCTCACAGTCGCCTCGGGCACCCGCGCCTGCGGAACGCAATGCGCCGCTGACGACACCATGCTGACGGACCCCTTCACCGTCACGGGACGTGTGGCCGACCGGCTACTGAGCACCCTGCCACGGCTATTCGTCGTGCCACGAGCCGCGCACCGCACCACAGTGCTGCAACTCCTGGAAGCCGAGGTCCTTCGCGAGGAGCCCGGTCAGCAGGCGATTCTGGACCGACTGCTGGATCTTGTGCTGGCCGGCGCGTTGCGAGACTGGTTCGCCCTCCCCGACCGTGAAGCACATGTCTCGCGCGCCACGCTCGCGCGACGATTCACGGCCTTGCTGGGAGAAACTCCGATGTCCTACTTAAACCAGCTGGCGGTTGTGCATGGCCGCCGAGCTGCTTGAGAGCAACGAAGCAACCATCGCGTCCGTAGCCCGCCAGGTCGGCTATTCCAGCGCCTACTCTCTGAGTACCGCATTCCATCGGGAGTACGGCATCCGCCCGAGTCAGCATCGTCGCGCATCGGCGTCCATGGCGGAATAGGAGCTCATGAGCGTCGCGCGCGCTGGGCGTGGGCGCGCACCTTCATCCTGTTCCCGCAGGTGGCCATGGAACACCACCTCGCTGTCCCGGGGCGGCTGTGGTCGAGCAGAAACAGATTGCACTCGGTATTGGCGCACGCACGCAGACGCCCGGGAAGCTCTTTCAGCACCTGGGACCACGCAAGCACCGCGCGCGCGGCGAGCTGCTCCTCGGGCGGGACGTCGAGCCGCCACCGGATGCCCTCTCGAGTGGCCTCCGGCAGCAGGACAGCGTTGTCGAGGGCAGCGGCGAGGCCCTCGATGGCGTCACCTTCTTCACGGATCATTCCCTGCAGAGCATCGCGCGTCCGCCTCAGATGCAGAGCTTCAGTCTCTGTGCCGGTGCCGCCGAACTGCTCGACGAGCTCCCTGCCGGTGGAGCCCCTCAGCTGCTCGGTGGGCACGCCGCCGACGAGGGGGGCACTGTTAAGCACTGCCAGCAGCAGTTCTTCATCCTCGACCACTGTCACCCTCCGCATCGTCGACCCATGGGCCTGTTGTCTGCCCGACCTCCATGCTAACGTCACCTAACCGTATAAACCATTGTTAGGGGTTAGTCATGGGAGTTGTCCATCATCGCACCACGACCGTCGACGGGCTGGATGTGTTCTACCGTGACGCCGGGCCGCGGGATGCACCCGTGATCCTGCTGCTGCACGGGTACCCCACGAGCTCTCACATGTTCCGGCACCTGATCCCGGCCCTCGCCGATCAGTACCGCATCGTCGCTCCTGATCACATCGGCTTCGGCCGCTCCTCAGCCCCCTCGGCTGAGGACTTCGCCTACACCTTTGACGCTCTCGCAGAGGTCACCGCAGCCTTCCTCCAGACCATGGGGATCAGCAGATACACGGTGTATGTCCAGGACTACGGAGCCCCAATCGCCTGGCGCCTAGCGCTGGCGGATCCCGGATCGGTCGACGGCGTCATCTCACAGAACGGGAACGCCTATGAAGACGGATTCGTCCCGGAGTTCTGGGAACCGATCTGGACCTACGGCGCGGCGCCCTCGAAGGCCAATGCAGAGGGCCTCCGGCCTGCACTCGGACGCGAGGCCATCGAATGGCAGTACACCCACGGAGTTCCGGACACGACCACCGTCGCCCCCGAAGCCTGGGAGCATGACATCGCTCTGATGGCCCGCCCCGGCATCGACCGTGCGCAACTGTCCCTGTTCGCGGACTACGCCAGCAATCGGCTCCTCTACCCGGAGGTCCACCGGTGGCTGCGGAGCTCCGGGGTGCCTGTGCTGGCCATCTGGGGGAAGAACGATGAAATCTTCGGTCCTGACGGTGCCACAGCGTTCCGCCGCGACGCCCCTGATGCACGCGTCGAACTGCTCGACGGCGGCCATTTCCTGCTCGAATCTCATCTGGACGAGGTTGTGCAGATCATCCGGGACTGGCGTGCCAACGTCAGTGCGGTCGCCTGAGCTCGCCCTCCCGCCGTCACCAGACCTGACACGAGGAGTCAGCATGTCTGCTTCAGGGCCGCACGGCCAGGCATCCGGGTGGCAGCGCGCAGAGAACGCGCTGATAGCCGTCGGCATCATCACCGCAGTCATCGCCTGGGGGCAGCCGTGGTGGGTGCTGCTCCTCACCTTCCTCGCCTTCGACCTCTCCGCATTGGGCTACCTGGCCAACCAGCGGGCGGGGGCGTTCTGCTACAACCTTGTCCATAACTACACCGCTCCCGCCGCGCTGATCACAGGATGGGCAGTTGTGCAGATCAGCGGCGCCACTGTCGACTGGCTGATGATGCTCGCCGCCTGCTGGGGATTCCACGTCGCTGTCGATCGCGCCTTGGGCTTTGGGCTGAAGCTCGGCCCGTTCACACATACCCACCTCGGCACCATCGGACAGACTTCCGCACGGTGAGGACTGCAGCATCCCTCCGCGAGCCCGTGAACCGTCCGACGCCGATGTGTCGTCCGACGCCCATGTGCAGCAGGCGGCCGGCGTCGCGTCAGCCGGGTCGCGTGCTGCGTCGTCGTGCGAAGCGTGCCGTCCGCGCTGCCCTGCGACGGCTCGGTTCACCAGGGGATCGGGCCGTCCTCGTTGAAGAAGCCGCCTCGGGGTCCGTCGTCGGGCAGTGTGGCGAGTCGGACCGCGATCGCGGCACCCTCCGCGGGCGTGCGGGGCGCGTCGTGGCCGGTGAAGTCGGTCGCGACGTAGCCGGGGCAGGCGGCGTTGATGATGACCTTCGTCTCGGCCAAGCGGCGCGCGTACTGGACGGTGAGGGCGTTGAGCATGGTCTTCGACGGTGCGTACGCCGCCAGGATCGGGCCGGTCCGCAGCGTCAGCGAGCCCATGTCGCTGGAGATGTTGACGATCCGTGGTGACTCCGCCCGCTGCAGCAGCGGGAGCATCGCATTGGTGACCCGGACGACGCCGAGCACGTTGGTCTCCAGGACGGTGCGGACGACGTCGAGGTCGAGCGTGGTTGGATCCTGTGCGTCGTCCTCGATCCGACCAGCGATGCCGGCGTTGTTGACGAGCACGTCCAGCCGCCCGGTCTCCTGCTCGATCGACCTCGCCGCAGCGGCCGGACTGTCGTCGGTCGTGACGTCGAGGGCGACCCCGAACGCGTCGACACCTGCCGCTCGCAGGCGCTCGACAGCTACTTCCCGCCGGGCATCGTCACGGGCGCCCACGGCGACCTGGAACCCGGCTGCTCCGAGGCCCTCGGCGATAGCGAAACCGATGCCCTTGTTGGCGCCGGTCACCAGCGCCGTTCTTCTGTCGCTCATGCCGTCCATGCTCGACCAGACACGTCCCCGGGATCCAACACCGATTCGATCAGCTGTGATACCCATGGGGTATGACCGGTTGGCTCGACTGATGCGGGAGCTGGAGACTCGGGAGCTGCGCTATTACCTCGCGGTGGCCGAGGAGCTGCACTTCGGACGGGCCGCCGAGCGACTCGGGATTGCGCAACCGCCGCTGTCGCGGGCGATCCGCCAGCTGGAGCGTCGTCTCGGCGTCCGGCTCTTCGATCGGAACCGTCGCGGCGTCGCACTCACGGAACCGGGTGAGGTCCTGCGCCGAGAGGCCGCAGCGGCTCTCGACGCGGTCACTGCAGCCGCGCGCCGCACGCGGCGTGCCGGTGATTCGCGGCGGCCGCTTGTGCTCGCGACGAAGGCGGGAGCATCCCACGAGCTGCTGCGAGCCCTGCTCGATGCACATGCCGACGCAGCCGGTACGGCATCGGTTCAGGTGCTCCTGTGCGAGGTCGGCGAGCAGGCACGTCTCCTGCGCACAGGAGACGCTGACGTGGCACTCATGCATCGTCCGTTCGACGACCTCGCCGGATTCGACACCGAGGACCTTCTCACGGAAGGACAGGTGGCGATCCTTCCCGCAGCGCATCCGCTGGCCTCCCACGATCAGCTGACTCGCGCGGAGGTCGAGAACGTTCCGGACCTGCCGATCGCACGATGGCCGCGACTGGACGGCACCTATCCCGACGGCCCCGGACCGGAGGTCCGAACCCAGTCCCAGCTCGCGCAGCTGGTGGCCCTCGGCCGGACCCTGCTCGTCATCCCGGCCTCCAGCCGCGCGTGGCAATGGCCTGAGCACGTCGCGGTGCCGGTCGCCGACGCACCACCGGTCACCACGGTGCTCGCCTCGGCTCCCGGCAACCGCACCAGGGACGTTGCAGCGCTCGTCCGCACAGCCGCCGGTCTCGGCGTCACCGACCGCGGAGCGACCGCCGCCCCCTAGCGTCTTCACCGGCGACGCCCGAGGTCGAGCTTCCCTTCAGTCGATGCTGCCGGGACGGACGACGCCGCTCTCATAGGCGAAGATCACCGCTTGCACGCGGTCCCGTAGGGCGAGCTTGGCCAGCAGGTTGCCGGTGTGGGTCTTGATCGTCGTGGTCGACAGGAACAGGCGCTCCGCGATCTCGACGTTCGACAGCCCCTCGGCGACCAACCGCAGCACCTCGAGCTCGCGCGGGGTCAGGCTGGTCAACCGCGGGTCGCTCCCGTCGGGACCCGGTGCCGTTCCGGCGGCCGGCAGCCGTCCGGAGAACATCTCCAGCATCCGCTGCGTGATCCGGGGCTCCACGACGGCGTCACCGGCAGCGACCGCGCGCACGGCAGCGACGAGCTCGGCGGGCTGGGCGTTCTTGAGGAGGAATCCGCTGGCCCCGGCCCGCAGGGCACCGAAGGCGTACTCGTCCAGGTCGAAGGTCGTCAGCACGAGCACCCGCGTGGCCGGATGCGCCTGCACGATCCGCTCGGTGGCGTCGATCCCGTCGCCGCCCGGCATCCGGATGTCCATGAGCACCACATCCGGCGACAGGGACGCCACCTGCTCGAGCGCTATCCGGCCGTCCGCGGCCTCGCCGACGACCTCCAGCTCCAGCTCCGTCTCCAGCACCATCCGGAAGCCCTTGCGCAGGAGCGCATGGTCGTCGACCAGCAGGATCTTGGTCACTGTCCCTCCCGTCGCCGCTGCTCTGCGGACCGATCGACCGGCAACCTCACGGCCACCCGCCAGCCGCCAGCCGCCATGGGGCCCACCTCCGCACGCCCGCCCAGGATCGCAGCACGCTCGTGGATCCCGATCAGGCCACGGCCGCTGCCGCTGGTCCGATCGACCGCCGACGCTGCTGCCTGACCGGCACCGTCGTCCAGCACCTCGATCTCCACCGCGTCCCGGGTGCGGGCGATGCGCAGCAGGACCCGCCCGGCGTCAGGGGCGTGGCGCAGGGCGTTGGTCAGCGCCTCGGCGACGATGCGTTGCGTCGCGAGGACGACGGGCCCCGGCGCCTCGACGTCGAGACCCGAGGCCGTCACCGGTAGACCCGCGGTACGGAACCGGCTCACCAGCGCGGTCAGATCCGCCGTCCTGTCGCTCGGGTCCGGCACCGGCTCTTCCAGTGCAGAGAGCACACGCTGCATGTCAGCCAGTGCGGCCCGCCCCGTCTCCGACGCCTCCCGCATGGCGGTCTGCGCCTGCTCGGGCGACCGGGCCGCGACCACGGCCGCGCCGTCGGAGAGGGCCACCATCACCGAGATGCTGTGCGCGACGACGTCGTGCACCTCACGGGCGATGCTGGTGCGCTCGCTGACCCGGGCCATCAGGATGCCCTGCTCGCGCTCACGAGCGTGCGCTCGTGCCTGGGACGCCAGCGCGGCTCGCGTCTGACGCCGACTGCGCACACCCAGCCCGATCGCGACTGCGCCGAGCTGCAGCACTGCGGCCATGGTCGAATCGAGCACACGGGAGGCGTCGGAGGCGAGCCGTGCCCTGTCGTGGCCGGTCCACGTCGAGGTCGGCCACGAGCCGGGTGGATGATCGGGCGCCGTGCCGAACTGGCTCAGGCCCGCGACCACATCGAACGCGTCGAGGCTCAGCAACGACATCAGGGTGACGGTGATGGCGGTGACCGCGGCGACGACGGTGGGCCAGGTGGGCGCCGGTGGCCAGCCGGCGGCGAGCGCATAGAGCGCCAGTGCCAGGCCGACCAGGGTGGCGCCGGGCGCGCCGGTCACGGCGAGCGCAGCGATGGCGAGCGCCGTCATCACCCCCACCACGAGGACCGGTCGACGTCGTCGCCACCACAGGGCGATCGTGCCCAGCACGCCGGTGACGGCCGAGACGAGTGCGACCAGCAACGCCGTGGGGGAGCCCGGCGGATGCGTGTACCAGATGACCGTCGGCACCAGGTAGGCGCCGGTCATGAAGGCCGCGATCGTGAGGTACGTGAGGCAGACGATCCGGTCGGCCAGCTCCGGCCTGGCGGCGAGCGCCAGGCGGACCCGCCTCAGCCGTTCCCGCACGATCCTGTGCGATGCTCGACGCGCTCGGGTGCCACCCGTGAATACTGCCAGGCCGCGGTCAGGCATCGCTGCGGTGCAACCTGACCGCGGCGGCCGTGAGTGCGAGGGCGGTCCAGCCCAGCAGCACGCCGTAGCCCTGCCACGGTGTCAGGCCGGTGCCGAGCGGTGCCACCGTCGCGGCGACGCCCACGTCGGGTGTCGCGACCAACCGACCCGCCCATCCTGGGAGGACCGCGAGCGCGGCCGTCGACCCGATCATGGTGAGCGCCTGCTCCAGCAGGAACAGCAGCCCCACGGCCACGACGAGGCCCGCGGCCGGACGGCGTGCGAGGGTGCCGACTCCGGTGCAGAGCAGCGCCACCGCCACGAGGTAGAGGACGAAGCCCCCCAGCACCCGCGTCGTCTCCCCGTCGGAGAAGTCCAGCGTCAGGTCCACCCGGTGCCGGAACGGCAGCACGGCCAGGTAGGTGACGGTGAGGGCCGCGATCCCGCTCAGCGCCGCGACCACGCCGACCGTGATGGTCTTGGCGGCGATGACCTGGAGCCGGCGGGGCACCGCGAGCAGCGTCGCGCGGATGCTGCCGGTGAAGTACTCCGAGGAGCTGACGAGCACACCGACGTAGATCACCGGCAGCTGAGTGGCCACGAGGGCCATGGTCAGCAGGTGCAGCAGGCCGGGCGGTTCCGCCGACAGGTCGTAGCCCGCGTCGTAGGCGACGAAGCAGGCGACCGCGGCGTTGACGACGACTGCCGCCAGCACGCTGCACCACGTCGAGGACAGGGACGCGGTCTTGCCCCACTCGGCGCTCAGCACCCGTGCGAACGTCACGCCACGGCGGCCGGGCAGGCCCACCGGTGCGGCCAACGTCGTGCGCACTGTCCGACTCGGCATTCGATCCTCCGGCCGACACTCAGATGTCATGGCGACGCAGCCGAAGTCCGGCTACCAGCGTCATGGCGACCGCCCACGTCGCCGCCACGGCGAGGCTTGTCCACGGGTCCGCAGCGAGCGAGCCGACTTCTTGCATCAGGGCGATCTGCTCATCGGTCGCGGTGACCACCTGACCGGTGTGTCCGGGCAGTAGGTCGGCAACCATGCCGACCCCATCAGGCGCGGCGAGGAGGGCGAAGTCCAGGACGTAGATGATGAAGGCCACCAGGATGGCGGCCGTGCTTCGGCGCAGCAGCATCCCGAGGCCGAAGCAGAACACGGTCGCGGCGACCAGGTACAGGGCGCTGCCGACCCACATGCGCGTCGTCTCCGCCGTCAGCGTGACCGACAGTGCCGGGCCGATCCCACTGACAAGCGTGGCGGCGGCCGACAGCCCGAGCGCCGTGACCGCGGTGACCGCCGCGATGGCGGTGGTCACGGCGGTCTTGGCGACGAGCACCAGCGTCCGGTCCGGGACGGCGACGAACGTGGACCCGGCGCTGCGGCTCGAGAACTCCCCGCTTCCCAGCAGCACCCCGAGCAGCAGCAGCGGGAACTGCGTGATCGGCAGCGTGCTCGTGACGAAGTAGGCGATGCTGCCGTAGCCATCGGCCCCGACGAGCGGGTCGTTGCCGCTGAGGAAGGCCATGCCGGTGCCGAGCAGCACCATGCAGGCGACCGTCCAGCGGACCGAGCGCAGCCCCCAGGCCTTGAACCACTCCGATGTCAGCACGCGCCCGAAGGTGGCACCTCGACGAGCCGGCAGCCCGACCGGGACGGGAAGGGCCGCGGCGGTCATCGGGCGTCCGCCTGGTCGGTCGTCGTGCTGGCCCGGTACTGCACGGCGTCGGCGGTCAGATTCAGGTAGGCGTCCTCCAGCGTTCCCGATGTGGTCGACAGCTCCAACAGGGTGACCCCCAGCCGGGAGGCGAGCGCGCCGATCTCGCCCGCGGTGCTGCCGGCGACCTCGAGCGTCCCCGGCTCGGGCACGGCGACGGCGGCTCCGGCGGTCCTGAGCGCCTGGGCCAGCCGCCCGGGATCGGTCGCGCGTACGCGGACCGAGCCCGCGCGGGCGGTCTCCGCCACCAGGGTCGCCACGTCTTCGTCGGCGAGCAGCTTTCCCCTCCCGATCACGACGACCCGGCCGGCCGTCTCGGCCAGCTCGCTCATCAGGTGCGAGGAGAGGAAGACGGTGCGGCCCTCCTCGGCCAGCGCGCGGAGCAGGTGCCGGATCCAGCGCACACCGTCCGGGTCGAGCCCGTTGACGGGCTCGTCCAGGATGAGGGTGGGTGGGTCGCCCAGCAGGGCGGCGGCAATTCCGAGCCGCTGACCCATGCCCAGGGAGAAGCCGCCGACGCGCCGCCGAGCGACCGACTCCAGGCCGGCGAGGCCGATGACCTGCTCGACGCGCGCCCGCCGCATGCCGTGGGTGCGGGCGAGCCCCATCAGATGCCCGAACGCCGTCCGGCCCGGATGGGCGTTGCGGCCGTCGAGCATCGTGCCGACCTCCTGCAGCGGTGCCTTCAGGTCGGCGTACCGGCGCCCGTTCACCGTCGCCGTGCCGGACGTGGGCCTATCCAGCCCGACGATCGCACGGATCGTCGTCGACTTGCCGGCGCCGTTGGGCCCCAGGAACCCGGTGACGGCGCCTGGTCGGACGGCGAAGGTCAGGTCGTCCACCGCTGCCGTGGCGCCGTAGCGCTTGGACAGGTGTGTCACCTCGATCATGAGTCCAGCTCCAGTTCCCGCCGACGGTCGGGCCGGCGACGTCGACGACGCTAGGAGCGTTCGGTGGCGGACAGAACGTCCCCGACGACGAGATCGGGCGCCGTCCGCCTCCTCCTCAGGGAGGAGGTGAGTAGGTCCCGTGGGCCGCTGGCAACGGCCACTTTGTCGGGTTCGCGTGCGCGGACAAGGACATAGGACGCCGAGGTGCCGGGTTGTCGTGTGAGTATCGTCGGCCGGGTGAACGCCACACCTGACCGGGTCGACGCCATCGTCGTCGGCAGCGGGTTCGGTGGCGCGGTCACCGCCGCACGACTCGCCCAGGCCGGATTCTCGGTCACGGTGCTCGAGCGCGGCCGGCGTTGGCGGCCGGGAGAGTTCCCCCGCAAGCCCGACCTCAAGACCGGTTGGCTGTGGCAGGTCGACGGCGGTCTGTACGACATCCGTTGGCTCGACCGGATGGGCACGGTCCAAGGCGCGGGGTGGGGCGGCGGGTCGCTGGTCTACGCGAACGTGTTCGCCCGGCCGGCCGAGTCGTCGCTCGCCGGACGGTGGCCGCCTGAGCTGCGCCGCGACGAGCTCGATCCCTACTACGACCTCGCCGCCCACATGCTCGACGTCCGTCCGGTGCCCGAAGATCCCGGCACGGGGCGACTGCCCGATCGGACCCGTCTGTGGGACTCCGTCGTGGAGCAGATGGAGATCTCGCCCTCCACCGTGCGTCCAAACGTGGCGGTCCGGTTCGGTGACCCGGAGACCTGGGCGCCGAACCGCCACGGAGTACAGCAGCGGGGCTGCGCGTTCGTCGGTGAATGCGTGCTCGGCTGCAACCACGGCGCGAAGGCCTCGCTCGACCTCAACTACCTCGCGGTCGCGGAGCGCGCCGGTACGCAGGCCGTCACCGACGCCGAGGTCCGCCGCATCGAATCCGACGGCGACGGCTGGGCCGTGCTGGTGGGCGACCCCGCGGAGCCAGGTCGTCCGCTCGTCCGACACACGGCGCGGCACCTCTTCCTGGCTGCCGGCGCGGTGGCCACCACCGAGCTGCTGCTGCAGGCCCGCGATACGGAGGGCACCATGCCGTTGCTTTCCCGGCGGCTCGGGCACGGGTTCTCGGGAAACGGAGACTTCCTCGCCCTGAGCAACATCCGCGGCGCCACGGGCGACCTCACGACCGGCCCGACGATCACCACCACCACGGTGCTGGACGTGTTCGAGCGGTCCCGACCGGTGTGGTTCCAGGTGCAGGACGGCGCTGTGCCACCCGCCGTCCTGGGCCTGCTCGACGTCCTGCTGCCGTTTCCGCGTCTCCGACGGTGGTTGCGTGCGGTGCGTCGGTACGACGTGCGCAAGAACATGGCCCTGCTGTCGATGGGGCACGACGCGGGTGAGGGTGTGCTGGCGCTCGACGAGCGCAATCGGGTCAACCTGCGGTGGCGGAACCGCCGCCAGGCGCGGCTGTATCGGGCCGAGGAGCGGGTCGGTCCCGCCGTCGCGCGGTTCTTCGGCTCACCCGTCCGGTCGGCGCTCACCTGGTCGCTGCTGCGACGTGCGGTGACCGTCCATCCGCTCGGCGGCGTGCCGTCGGGTCCGGATGCCGAGAGCGCCGTCGTCGACGGCAAGCGGCAGGTGCATGGCTATCCCGGTCTGTACGTGATGGATGGCTCGGTCATTCCGGCATCGACCGGCGTCAATCCGTCCGCGACGATTCTCGCGTCCGCGGAACGTTCGATC
The DNA here is from genome assembly GCF_039541595.1 of Georgenia halophila. Lineage (NCBI taxonomy): Bacteria > Bacillati > Actinomycetota > Actinomycetes > Allobogoriellales > Allobogoriellaceae > Georgenia > Georgenia halophila. Next base: position 191,433 of record NZ_BAABGN010000013.1, read on the forward strand.
GAGAGGATCGTGCGAGACATGACGGGCGATCCCGATTGGCGGGCACCGGAGTGGCCCGACGTGCGCCCCCGCCCGGTGCCCGAGGACGCCGCCTTCGCGTGGATGGCCGAGCGCCGCACTGCCACGGCCGGGGACGGAGTGCGCTTCGCCGAGCGGATGAGGCCTCTGGACGTGGGCGGTCCGGCCCTGCGACTGGACGGCCACATCCGCAGCTTGGACCGGTTTCGTGCCGATCCGCAGCACCGCATCCCCGTACGTGGGACGCTCGAGCTCGACGTGCTCGGCGGTGCGCACGGCGTGGACGGCACGCTCGCCCTGTTCCCGCACGAGGACGCCGTGCTCATGCGTTACGAGCTCGCACTGACTGATCACGACGGGCGGCCCTGGACCGTGACGGGCACGAAGCGACAACTGCGCCGGGGACCGACCGCGCGCCTCCGCGCGCTGACCAGACTGCACCTCCAGCTCAGCAGCCCGGGACGGGAATCGCGGCGAGCCGTCCTCGTGCTCGACGCCCACGACGTCCGCCGGCTGGGTCTGTCACTGCGGGGCGAGGGGTTCACGGCGGGGCGGCGGATCGCGGCGCTGGGGAAGTTCGCGGGCTTCTTCGCAGTCCGCGCCGCCGCCGGTGCCGTCCGCCGGGAGCGCGGTCCAGTCAGGCCATGACCCGGGCCGGGCGCCACCCTCGTGCCGAGCTGACGAGCGCGAGCTCCTCCGCGGTGCGGACGTCCTCGACGCTCAGCGAGCGCTCGGCCAGTGCGCCGCGTTCGAGCAGCAGCTGCCGTCCCACGCCCGGCAGGCACCCGTCCTCCACGGGCGGCGTGAACCACGTCCCGTCGATCCGGGCGGCGAGATTGGCGATCGTCGACTCGGTGACACGGCCGTCCGCGTTGACCAGGAGCACGTCGTCGGCCGCCGGGTGGCGCCGCCGGGCATCGGTGTAGGCGTCGCGGATCGTCGTCTTGTGATAGACGAACCTCGACACCTCGACCGGCGTCGTGTCGATGACGACGCCGACGGGCGTTCCGTCGTCGGGTGGGAGATCACGGGTCCGCACGTCCGCGGTGCCGTCACGGGCCAGCTCCACGCGGACCAGGCACGTGCTGGGAACCGGCCCCGTCACGGCACGGACGCGGTCGAGGACGGCCGAACGGTCGAGACGGAAGTGGAAGTACTCCGCCGATGTCTGCAGCCGATCCAGGTGCCGGTCCAGGTTCACCGGGCCGTCCGGGGTGACCGCGAAGGTCTCGATCAGACCGAAGACCGCCTCGCCGGACGGATCGAGCACCCGGGACTTGGCCCGGATCTCGCGATACTCGTCGTCCGCGGCGGATCCCCACGTGATGCCGCCGCCCACGCCGTACACGGCCGAGTCGTCCGACCGGTCGACCACGACGGTGCGGATGGCGACGTTGAAACGGGCACGCGTGGGGCTGCCGACGGGCGCGACATAGCCGATCGCGCCGCAGTAGACCCCGCGAGGGCTCGTCTCGAGCTCGTCGATGAGCTCCATGGTGCGGATCTTCGGCGCACCCGTGACCGAACCACAGGGGAACATCGCCCGGAAGATGTCCGGCACGGTGGTGTCAGGCGGAGTCTCACCAGACACGGTCGAGGTCAGCTGCCAGACCGTCGGGTAGCGCTCGACGGCCATCAGGTCGGTGACCCGGACGGAGTCGGGATCGGCGACTCGTGCGAGGTCGTTGCGGATGAGATCGACGATCATGACGTTCTCGGCGCGGTCCTTGCCGCTCGCACGCAGGAGCCGCCGCGCCTCGACATCGGCGGCGGTGCTCAACCCGCGCGGTGCTGTGCCCTTCATGGGCACGCTGGCGAGCGTGCCGCCGGACCACTCGAAGAAGCACTCCGGGCTGGCGCTCGCGATCACCCACCGGCCGAGGTCGAGGAACGCGTTGTAGCCGCCGCGCTGGCGTGCGGCGAGGTCGCGGTAGAAGGTGAACAGGTCTCCCGTGACCGTGGAGGTCATCCGGGTCGTCAGGTTGCACTGGTAGGTCTCGCCGTCGGCGATGGCGCGACGTACCGTACCGACGCGTTCGGCGTGCTCCGCCTCGGACCACTCGAGCGTCCACGGCTCCGCTCGGTAGGGGAGCCGGGCGGCGTCCGGCCCGCCGGCATCGCCGGGGTGCTGCGCCAGCCCGAACCACACCAGCGGCAGGCCCGACGGCGGATCGCGCCGGGGGAACGCGTCGTCCAGACCGGCCGCCGCCTCGTAGGCCACGAACCCGTACGCCCACATCCCGTCGGACGTGGCGCGCTCGACCTCGGCCAGGGCGGGCAGCACCTCCTCCGGCGTGCGCGCGACGATCTCGCCCTCGAACGCGTCGAACTGCAGGGCCTGCCCGGACCGCAGATCGTCGAACCGGGCCACGACGGCGGGTTCGCTCGGGGTCACGGCAGGATTCCTTGTTCGGGGTGCGGGCGCGCACCATTGTGACGTACTGAGGCGCGGCCACCGTGGCAGGATGCCGCGAGTGACCACACGGACTGCCGTACTGGCTGCTACCCGACGACCTGCCTGGCAGCTTGTGGCCGGAGGTCTCGGCGCCGGCCTCCTCGGGCTGCTGCCGTGGCTGATCACCGGCCTGCGGCTGCCACTGCAGAACCTCTGGGCGGCAGAGGTGATGCCGGAGGAGATGCCGCTCGCGCTGCTGCCGTTCAACCAGTACGCCCTCACGCTCCTCCTCGGCATGCTCGTCTGGGGTCCCGCCGTGGCTGGGCTGCTCGCACGCCGAGCCCCGCTGGAGTCCCGCGGCAGAGCGGCGTCCTTCGCCGCCCTCGGCACCCTCCTGGTCACCGGCGCCGCCACGGCACAGAGCGCGGTGGTGGTCTCCGACGGGCTGCGCCCCGACGACCCCCGCGCCGATCTGTACCTCGGCGGCGTGCTGGCTGTGATCGTGGGGTCCGTCGCCGTGGGCCTCGGCGTGCTGATTCTGCTCGCTCGCGCACCACGGGCCGCGGCATCGGCGGGTGCGACAGTGGCCGCGCTCGCCGGTGGCATCTGGCTCAACGCGCTGATCGTCCCGTTCGGGGACGTCGCGTCCGCCGTCCAGATCGCCGTGCTCGGCTACGCCCGCTGGGTCCCCGCGGTGCTGGTGGGTGCGGCCCTGGTCTGGTGCGGGACGGGCGGCGTCGGGAAGGTCGCGGCGTGGCTGGTCGACCTCGCGCTGCTCTGGATGGTTCCAGCTGCGCTGACCGCCGTCAGCCATGCCGCCGGGTCCCGGGTGCTGGCAGGAGACCTCGAGGAGATGGGCGCCGTCGCGGTAGAGGTGTTCTTCCAAGCGGTCGGGCCGGCAGGCGTCACGCTGGAGTACGTGTTGCTGGCCGCGGCCATCGGGGTCGTCGGGAGCCTTGCTCGTGTGCTGGCGCGCCGCCGCCCGAGCTGATGGGTTTCGGGCAGGGCGGCTAGCGGAAGTCCGCCGTCTCGACGGGGACCGGGAAGTCTCCCCACAGGCGCCGCAGGAACGCCACGCTCTGCGCGAGCCACGCCTGCACCGGCTCGTTGACGTAGTCGGCGCGGCCGTTGGCGGTCAAGGGCTTCGCGAGGCTCAGGCCGTGCACGCCGGAGGCGTAGACGTGCAGCTCGAAGTCGACGCCTGCCCGGTCCAGGGCCACCGCGAGGGCGAGGCTGTTCTCGATCGGGACCACGGCGTCGTCCCGGGTGGAGAACACGAAGGTCGGGGGCGTCTCGGCCGTGACCCGTTCCCCGATCTCCGGGATCTGGGTACCCATCTTCGGACCCATGTCGGCCAGGGTGACCGGGTAGCCGAGCACGAGCGCGCCCGGCTGGAGGTCGCCGGTGGTTCCGAGCGCGGCGGCGAGGTGCCCACCGGCCGAGAATCCGACGGCGGCGACTCGTACCGGGTCGGCCCGGAGCTCGGCGGCCCGCTCCTGCAGGGTCATCAGTGCCGCGCGCGCATCTGCGAGGGCGTCGTCGAAGGTGGCGTCCGGGCCGACGGAGTACCGCAGCACGAACGCGTTGAAGCCCTCGGCGAGGTAGGCCAGCGCGACCGGCTCCGCCTCCCGGTCCGAGCAGTGCTGGTATCCGCCGCCGGGCAGGACAAGCACTGCTGGTCGGACGGCGGCGTTGCTCAGCTGTTCCGAGTCGCTCTGGACGTAACCGGTCAGCTGAGCACCGTTGGTGCCGACCGTCTCCGTGAAGACCCGCATCTGTCGCTCCTGTCTGCTCCGGTCGTCAGCCAGCTTCTCCCCGACGGCTGAAAGTCCGACGGCGTCCCATCATGCCCGGGCCACCGACTGTCTGGGAGTACTCGAGTGCTTGCGCCCACGTGCCGAGCATCAGCTCTCAGGCGTCCGAGGAGTCCCGGGCGAGATCCGGGGCGCACGGCGTGTGCGTCTCGCCGCGGTGGAGCAGCAGCGGGCAGACGATCGCGGCCGCGAGGAGAATGCATCCTCCGACCGACGTGCCCAGGCTCAGACCGTCCACGAAGGCCGACCGTGCGAGGTCGCCCAGGTGGGCGGCGATCTCGTCCGGTAGCTGCTCGGCCATGCCGAGGGCGGCGCCCAGGCTCGAGCTCAGCGTCTCGGTGGCCTCGGCCGGGACGTCGGCAGGCACGCCGTCGATCATCCGTGAGCGATAGAGGACGGTGCCGATCGAGCCGAGCACGGCGATGCCCAGAGCGGCCCCCAGCTCGCTGGCCGTCTCGGACAACGCGGACGCCGCACCGGAACGGGCCGGTTGCACCGAACCGACCACCACATCGGTCGCCAGTGTCATCATCGGTGCGATCCCGGCCCCGATGAACGCGGACGCCGTCACGGACAGGACCAGCCCGTCGTCGATCGGGACCCGGCTGAACGCCAGCATGCCGACTGCGGCCACGGCGGCTCCGGCGCCGAAGACGACGGGGTGGCCGAGGCGGCGCACCAGCACGGATGCGACAACCGCCATAGCACCGACGGCCAGCATGACGGGCAGCATCGCCACGGCGGCGACGAGCGCGGAGAGTCCCACGACGAGCTGCAGGTACTGCGCGTTGTACAGCATCACGCCGACGAGCGAGAACATCGCCAGCCCGGAGCCGAGGACGGCGCCGCTGAAGCGGGGGTTGGTGAACAGCCGGTGTCGACCAGCGGCGCGGAAAGCCGTCGCTGGCGCACGAGGAACACCACGCCGGCGATGGCGCCGGCACCCACCCCGGCCGCCGCGGGCGGTGTGACGGCAAGCTCTTCCGCCGTCGTCTTGATCGCCCACACGGTCGGCAGGATCGCGGCGAAGGACAGCACCACGCTCAGCAGATCCAGCCGTGCCGTCACCGGATTCTTGAACTCCGGGACTAGCCGCGGCGCGATCGCCAGGAGCAGCCCGACGACCGGCACGTTGATGAGGAACACCGAGCCCCACCAGAAGGCCTCGAGGAGCAGGCCGCCGACGATGGGTCCGAGCGCGATCCCACCGGAGAGGCTCGCGGTCCAGACCCCGATCGCGCGGGTCCGCTCGGCAGGGTCGGTGAACATGTTGCGGATCAGCGAGAGAGTCGACGGCATCAACGTCGCGCCGCCGGTCCCCATCAGTGCCCTCGCGGCGATGAGCACCTCCGGAGACGGGGCGAATGGGGCCAGCGTCGAGGCGGCGCCGAACAACCCGGCGCCGACCACCAGCAGGCGCCGGCGGCCGATGCGGTCCCCGACGTTGCCCATGACGATCAGCAGACCGGCGAGCAGGAAGCCGTAGGCGTCGAGAATCCACAGCGTCTGGCTCGGCCCGGGAGCCAGCTCCCGGGTGATCGTCGGGATCGCGATGTGCAGGATCGTGATGTCCATCGACGTCAGCACGACGGGCAGGGTCAGCACGGCGAGCCCGAGCCACCTCGAGCGCGACCCTCCTGAGCGGGGTGACAACGGCATGGCCCCTCCTCCTTGGGTACGGCGTACGCAACGTTCCGAGCGTACACTGTACCCAACGGTCCGCTAGGATGGCTGCCAGGAGGTGGCCGAGTGAGTCCCAGAACCGGCCCGTCGGGGCCGCTCTCGCGCGAGCGGATCGTCGCCGCGGCGATCGAGATCGCCGACGAGAACGGGCTCGACGCCGTGTCGATGCGCCGCGTGGCCCAGCGCCTCGGTGCCGGGGCGATGTCCCTGTATCGGCACGTGGCAGACAAGGACGAGCTCGTCGTGGCGATGGTCGAGCAGGTCAATGCCGGGCACGTCTATCCCGATGCTGCGGAGATGACCTGGCGCGAGTCCATGCACACCCTGGCCAGGTATGACTGGTCGGCGTACCTCGCCCATCCGTGGATGCTGACGGCGACGGCGACCGTGACGCCTCCGTTCGGCACCGCCTCGTTGGCCGCCATGGAGTGGGCGCTGACCGCGCTGGAACCGCTCGGCCTGCCGCAGCAGGAGGCGGCCAGGGCGGTCATGACGATGAACAACTACGTGCAGGGCAGCGCGCGCGTCGTCCTCGGGGCCCGGCGGCCCGGCGCCGACGACGATCCCGGCCGCAGCTGGCAGCAGCGTCTGGGCGAGGTGGATCTGACGGAGTTCCCACGGCTGCGTCAGCTGATCGATCAACCGCTGCGGGACCGTGAGCGCGACTGGTTCGACGAGGGGCTCGACGTCATCCTCGACGGCGTGCAGGCACGCAGCCTGCTCGCGCGCGAGTGACCGTCATGTACGAGGGTCCTCGTTCGGCCAGGCGGGGGAGCGGCCGAACAGGGCAAGCAGCCGGTCCAGCGGCGGGGCGCCGGCCGGGACGGCGAGCGGCGGCCCGAACGGGGCGCCTGGCCGGCGGCGGGCTTCGTCGTCGGGGATCTGCTCGGCGATGCTGAGCGTCCGATCGATGAGCTCGGGGTCGGGGTCGAGCCCCCGGCCGGCGGCGCGGGCGACGTCCCAGGCGTGGACGAACGAGTCGACCATGTGCATGGTCATCGCCTGCGAGCCGGCGAACTCCTGGTCGCGGGAGAGCTCGGGGAGCGAGAAGGAGCGGTCGGCCACGTCGGGCGCGGCGAACGCCGCGGTGACGACCCTCGCCGACTTCAGGTAGTCGGACACCGGGTCTTCGCGTGCCGCCCCGGTGCGCCAGAGGTCCTCGTCCGCGCCGGCACCGGCGGCCGCGGCGGCGAAGCCGTGGTTCTGCACGGTCATGTGGTCGAGGAGCTCGGCGAGATTCCAGTCCGCGCAGGGAGTCCGTCGGGCGAGCTGGTCGGTCGTGATCGGGCGCACGGCATCGACGGTGAGGTCGACTGCGCGGACGTGGGCGTTCTGAAGGGTCTCCATGTGCATGAGCATACCATAAGATGGCGCCTACGGTAAGCGGGATAGCATCGGATACGGGTCGATATGTTTGGCGCATGGATAAGTCCCGGAGGCCGGACCTGGCGGCGATGTTGTTCCCGCTGGGCCGAGCCCTGATCGCGATCGAGGAGCCGATCCTCACCACGAACGGCCTGAGCATGTGGGCCTATGCGGTGCTGCTGGGCCTCGGCGACGAGCCGGTGCGGACCCAGGCCGCGCTGGCGTCGGCGATCGGCGCGGACAAGTCCCGGCTGATCCCGGTGCTGGACGACCTGCAGGACCGTGGCCTGATCACCCGGCGTCCTGACCCGGCGGACCGCCGCGTGCGCCTGGTGCGCATCACCCCCGAGGGGCGGCGGCTTCGGGACCGCACCCAGGCCTCGATCCAGCGTGCCGAGGAGCGCCTGCTGGAGGTGTTGTCTCCGGGTGATCGGCAGGCGTTCGTCCGGACGTTGCACGCCCTTCATGAATCCGTGCGCGCCGCCGACCCGGCTGCATCGCCGCCGTCGGGAGACTGATCGCGGGGGAGCGGGCCGGTCGACGCCCGTACGACCAGCTCGGTGCCCAGCCGGCGGACCCGAGGCCCCGCGTCCGCCTGGAGACTGGTCGCCAGGCGTAGGGCGGCGGCGCCCATCTCACGCAGCGGCAGACGAACGCTCGTCAGGGCCGGCCAGGCGTCCTGGGCCGCCGTGATGTCGTTGAAGCCGGCGACCGACACCTCGCCCGGCACCGTCAGGCCCTGCTCCCGCAGCCGGGCCAGGGCGCCGAGCGCCATCTGGTCGGCCGTGCCCACGAGGGCGGTGACTCCGTACGCCATCAGCTCCGGCGTACCGGCATGGCCCTCCTCCCGGCTGGGAGCGCCGTGGCGGACGTGCAGCACACCCCCGGCCGCCTCGACCACCTCGCGGAGCCCGGCGACGCGTTCGCGGGTGGAGGCCACGGTGGCCGGCGCCGCCAGCACGCCGATCCGGCGGTGCCCCAGGCCCACCAGATGCTCCGCCAGTCTCCGGCCGCCCGCGGCATTGGCCACCTCGACCCGGTCGGCGCCCAACGACGGTGCGCCGATCGCCGCCACTCGACCACCACCGGAACAGAAGGAATCGATCCGTGCCCTCATGCCGGATCGATAGCGCTCATCGAGCAGATCCGATCCGGCCACGATGACTGCGCCCGTGCGGTGGGCCTGCAGCATCCTGAAGTACTCCAGCTCGCGGTCAACGTCGCGCTCGGTGTTGCAGATCGTCACCAGCAGCCGCTGCTCGGCCGCCGCGGTGTGCACGCCGTTGACGATCTCCGAGAAGTACGGGTCGCCCACGTCGCCGACGAGGACGCCGACGGTGCTGCGGTTGCCGTGGAGCAGGGCCTGGGCCTGGGCGTTCGGGACGTAGTCAAGCTTCTCGGCCGCCTCCGCCACCCGTGCGCGCAGGTCCTCGGCCACGGGGTAGTCGCTGCCCGAGAGGACCCGGGAGGCGGTCGGCACCGAGACTCCGGCCAGACGGGCGACGTCACGAAGGTTGACCGCCATGGACGTCTCCTCTCTGCTGCGTTGACCGATTGTGACCCATGCCCTAGTTTCGTCTCTCACAGCCTCCAAGAAAAGGGTTTCTCCATGGGTAACGCATCGACGCGGGTCGGCGGGCGCATCGGCCCCGCCTTCGTCACGGCGGCGCTCGTCTTCGGCCCGGGCAGCATCACGACCGCCAGTGCCATGGGGGCGCAGTTCGGCTACACGCTGCTGTGGGTGCCGGTGATCGCGACCGTGCTCATGCTGTGCTTCGTCGACCTCGCGGTACGCATCGGCCTGACGAGCGACCGAGGTCCCGTGGCCACCGTCAGTGCGCGCCTCGGCCGTGTGATCGGCGTGCTCGTGGGGCTCGGGGCCTTCCTGGTGGCCAGCTCTTTCCAGGCGGGCAACTCCGTGGGAACGGGCGCTGCCAGCCAGGTCCTCTTCGACGGCGACGTCGCGGTCTTCGCCGCCCTGTTCACCGCGCTGGCGATCGGGTTCCTGTGGCTGCCGTCCTTCTACCGGCACCTCGAACGGGTCATGATCGTCATCATCCTGACGATGTTCGTCATCTTCGTCATCACGGCGGTGGTCGCCCGGCCCGACGTGGGCGCCATGCTGGCCGGTCTCGTGCCCTCCTTCCCGAGCGGCTCGTCCGCGCTCGTGGTGGGTCTGGCCGCCACCACGTTCTCGGTGGTCGGGGCCTTCTTCCAGATCCAGCTCGTGCGGGAGAAGGGCTGGGGACCGCAGGACTACTCGGTGGCGCGGCGGGACGCGATGGCCGGCTCGCTGATCCTCGGTGGGCTCTCCTTCGTCATCATGATCGCCGGCGCAGCGGTCCTGCAGCCCGCCGGGATCGAGGTGTCCTCCCCGGCGGACATGGCCTCCGTGCTCGGCCCCAGCGTGGGCCAGTGGGCGTCGGTGCTCTTCGCGGTCGGGCTGTGGGCCGCCGCCTTCTCCTCCCTCGTCGGCAACTCCACCATCGGCGGCTCCATGCTGGCGGGGGCTCTGGGCATCGAACGCGGCGGGCTGCGATCGGTACGGGTCAAGGTCTGCATCACCGTCGTCATGATCCTGGGCGGTGTGGTCGCCGTGAGCTTCGGCGGCATCCCCATCGAACTCATCATCACCGCCCAGGCGGTGACGATCCTCTTGGTGCCGCTGATCGGGCTGGCGGTCGTCGTGCTCGCCCGTCACCGCAACCGCGGCCGTCTGCTCATCTCCTGGCCCGAGCTGGTCCTGGCGTGCCTGGGCCTGCTCTTCCTGCTCGTGCTCGCCATCACCTACGTGAGGAACCTGCTGTGACCCCCACTTCCGTATCGTCCGCCGCGTCCCTGGAGGCCCCGACCGACGAGGCGGCTCTCGACGAGCTCCAGTCGCGTCCGGTGCCGGGCGTAGGGGAGGCGCTCTCGGCGGCCGGCGGCGACATCGTCCTGCTCGGCGCCGGCGGCAAGATCGGCCCCACCATGGCCCGCATGGCCCGCCGGGCGCTGGACGAGGTGGGCTCTTCGGCCCGTGTCATCGCCGTCTCGCGCTTCTCCGACGCCGCGGTCCGGGACGAGCTGAGGGAGCAGGGCATCGAGGTCCAGGCCGCGGATCTGGCCGACCCGGCCTCCTACCGGGAGCTGCCGGACGCCGCCGCGATGTTCTACCTGGCCGCCATGAAGTTCGGCACCACCGGGGCCGAGCACCGCACCTGGTGGTCCAACGCGGCGATGCCCACCATGGTCGCCGACCGTTATCGCGGCGTGCCGGCGGTGGTCTACTCGACGGGCAACGTCTACCCCCTGACGCCGCTGAGCCACGGTGGCTCGATCGAGAACGAGGCGCCCGAGCCGGTGGGGGAGTACGCCCAGTCCTGCCTCGCTCGCGAGCGCATCTTCACCAACGCCGCACACACCTGGGCCAGCCCCACCACGATCTTCCGGCTGAACTACGCGTGCGAGCTGCGCTACGGCGTCGTGGCGGACATCGCCGTGAAGATCGCACGCGGAGAGCCGGTGGACGTCTCGATGCCCGCCGTGAACGTCGCCTGGCAGGGCGACGTGACGGCTTGGGCGTTGCGGAGCCTGGAGCTGGCCTCCGTGCCCCCGCACATCCTCAACGCCACCGGCCCCGAGACCGTCTCGGTGCGGCGCCTGGCCACCCTGCTCGCCGACGAGATGGGCCTGGAGGTGCAGATCGTCGGCACCGAGGCCGACGACGCCCTGCTCAACGACGCCGGCGAGTGCCACGAGCGTTACGGCTATCCCACGGTGCCCCTGCGCCGCCTGGTGCGGTGGGTCGGCCAGTGGGTCGCCGGAGGCGGCCGCCAGCTCGACAAGGCCACCAAGTTCCAGCAGCGGGAGGGGAAGTTCTGATGACGGACGACGCCGCAGCCCGCCTGCGCTCGGGCATGGTCATCCCCGCCCACCCCCTGGCGCTGGACGCCGACGGCGGGATCGACCTGCGTGCTCAGCGCGCCCTGACCCGCTACTACCTCTCGGCGGGGGCCGACGGCCTCGCCATCGGCGTGCACACCACCCAGTTCGAGCTCCACGAGGATCGCGGCATGCTGCAGGAGGTGTGGTCGCTGGCGGCGACCACGGCTTCCGAGTCCCGCGCGGGTCGCCCCGAGCCGATGCTCGTCGCGGGGCTGACCGGCGACACCGCCGACGCGGTGGCCGAGGCAGCGATGGCGCGCGCGGCCGGGTACCAGGCGGCCCTGCTCTGCCCGTGGGGCATGACCGAGGTCACGGAGGAGGCGCTCCTGGACCGCGCCCGCGCGGTCGGTGAGGTGCTGCCCACCATCGGCTTCTACCTCCAGGAGAGCGTCGGCGGTCGACGGCTCGGCCGCACGTACTGGCAGCGGCTGTTCGACCTGGAGTCGGTGATCGGCGTCAAGGCCGCTCCCTTCGACCGGTACCGCACCAACGACGTCGCGCAGACGTTGCTCGAGCACGACCGATGGGACCAGGTCGCCCTGATGACGGGCAACGACGACACCATCGTCCAGGACCTGATCACTCCCTACCGCCGCACCGTGGGCGGTCGGACCCGCGAGGTACGAGCGACCGGCGGCCTGCTGGGGCAGTGGGCCGTGGGCACGCGCGCCGCCGTCGAGGCCCAGACCGCCGCGCAGGAGGCGGCCGCGGCCGGCTCCGTCCCGCTGGAGCTGCTGCGCCAGGGCGCTGACCTGGTCGACGTCAATGCCGCCGTCTTCGACGTCGACCACGACTTCGCCGGTGCCGTTCCCGGGGTCAACGAGGTGCTCCGCCAACAAGGGCTCCTCGCCACCGCGACATGCCTGGGAGCGGCCGACCTGCTCTCCCCTGGCCAGTCGGAGGCGATCGCCCGGGCCCGCGAGCGTCATCCCGGGCCGATGGACGAGGAGTTCGTGGCGTCTCACCGCGACGAGTGGCTCCGCTAGCCGTGACAGGCTTCCCGGGTCCTTGACGAGTGCAAGCGGTTGCAATACGGTCGCGACACCCACTCACGCACCTCGAGCGGCACCCGCTCACGCACATCGATCCGAAGAGGCCCGGCCATGGATGTCCGAGTTCCACCACACGTGCCCACCCGGCGGGGTCTGATCGCGGCGCTCGCCACGCTCGCCCTGCTCGTGCCCCTGCTGCCCACGACGAGCGCGACGGGCGCCACGGGCGCGGGTGCGGGCGACGTGGTCGGCCCGGTCAACGGCGGCTTCGAGGAGCCCGCCGACGGTCAGATCCCGGGCTGGACCCAGCGCGGCGGCACGCTCGGCGGCTCGAGCGTGGTCGACGAGCCCGTCTACGCCGGCACACAGGCGGTGCGCCTCGAGGACCCCGAGGACGTGCGCTCCTACGGGCTGATGAGCGACACCATGCCCGTCCAGGCGGGCCACTCCTACCAGGCCAGCATGCAGGTGCGGGTCGAGCGCGGAGCTCCGACCGTCTACGTCTACTTCTACGACGAGGCCGGCACCCAGCTCGACATCGAGTTCGCCCACTTCACCGAGCAGCCCCACGACCAGTGGTCCGAGATCGTGCTCGAGGCGACCGCCCCCGAAGGAGCCGCCACCGCGGCGATCTACCTGTACTCCAACATCGCCCGGATCTCGACCTACTACGTCGACGACGTCACCCTCACCCACACGCACGGGCCGCTGGAGACGACCGATCTCGGCGCCGCGTTCTACAGCCCGAACGTGCGGATGGCCGAGGTCGACGTCCGCGCCGACGGCACCCCGGTGGCGTACGTCTTCTCCGACGGCCAGCCGGTCAGCTTCAACGCCGTGGACCTGCGCACCGGTGAGCTGCTGGACAGCCACGACATGACGGGTTACTCGATCGGGGCCTCCATCGCCGTCGACGAGGACGACCGCGTGTACTTCAGCGTCCGCGGCCCGAACGACGGCACCCTGTGGCGCTACGACCCCGCCGCCGAAGAGGTGGAGCGCCTGGCCGGCCGCGTCGTCGGCGAGCGGATGCTGCGCACGCTGGTCATCGACGACGGCGTCCTCTACGGCAGCACCTACCCGAACGCCAAGGTGTTCTCCTACGACATCGCGACCGGCAACGTCCGTGACTACGGCAGCGTGGTCGAGGACGGCAGCTCGTACGCCTGGGGCTTCGAGATGGTCGAGGACTCGCTCTGGGTGGGGACCGGCACCACCCCCCACCTCATCGAGCTCGACCCGGTCACCGGCGAGACGATCGAGCGGGCGCTGCCCGCGGACGTGCAGCAGGACGCCGACTTCATCACGGGCGTCGAGCAGCACGAAGACCTGGTCTTCGTCACCTACTCGCCGGCAGCCGGTGGCAACACGGTGATCTACGACCTGACCGCCGAGCAGTGGCTGGGCAACCTCAGCATGACCCAGCGGACCTCCGCCCGGCTCGACGGGAACCTGTTCTACCTCGCCGATGGGTCCGTCGAGGCCTACGACGTGGCGGCGCGGCAGAGCGTCGACGTCGGCTTCGGGTCCAGCCCGCTCGTCGGTGAGCTCGACAACACCTACGATCTCGGCCTCGTCGAGCTCGGCACCGAGGACTTCCCCGGCGCGGCGGTCGTGGGCGCCCGCAACGACGGCATGCTGTGGCGCTACGACCCGGCCACCGGCCACGGCGACGTCATCGACCCCGAGATCACCGGCGCCCCGGCCACCGTGCACTCGGTGGGGACGGGCGGCGACGGCGACGTCTACTTCGGTGCCTACCTCAGTGCGGGAGTCATGGCGCGGGTGGACATGTCCACCGGCACGCTCGAGCAGCTCGACGGTCCCAAGCAGGCCGACGCCGTCGTCGCCCATCGCAACCGGACGGTCGTCGGTACCTACCCGGGCGCCGAGTTCTACGTCGGACAGGCCAACAAGGACTGGCAGTGGGGCACCAACCCGCGCCACCTCTTCAGCCTCGGACGCGGAGACCTGGGTCAGGACCGCCCGCTGACCATGGTCTCCGCCGGCCCCCGCATCGCCGCCGGCACCATCCCCAACTATGGCGAGCTCGGCGGGGCGCTGACACTGTTCCACCCCGACAGCGGCCACTACGAGGTGCACCGCAACGTCGTCGCGGACCAGAGCGTGACCACCCTCGCCTACCGCGACGGCCTGGTCTACGGCGGCACGGGCATCCACGGCGGCCTCTCGAGCGACCCGACGCAGGACGAGGCCGAGCTGTTCGTCTGGGACACGCGGCGCGACGAGCTGGTCACCTCCGAGGTCGTCGTACCCGGTGCCGAGGTCATCCATGCCCTCGCCTTCGACGACCGCGGGCGGCTGTGGGGCTTCGCCGACAACGGCGTCTTCTTCCAGTACGACACCGACACCGGGGAGGTCGCCACGACCGTGGCGACGCCGGCGCGTGCGGGCAACGACTGGGGCCGGCTCAGCGAGCTGTACCTGCACCCCGACGGCCGCCTGTACGGGAACGCCGACGGTCGGCTCTTCCGCTTCGACCCGGACACGCAGCAGTTCGTGACCCTGGCGGCCGACGGCGCGCGCCACTCGATGGTCGGGTCCGACGGCGCCATCTACCTCGCGGACGAGACGAACATCTACCGGTTCACGCCCTGACCGAGCCGGTCCGCCCGCACCACCCGCCCCGCACACGCTCGAGAGGAACCGATGACGCCTCGCATCTACGTCGCCGTCCAGCCGCAAGAGTTCGACCTGCTCTTCGAGCCCGAGGTCGCGGCCCGGCTCCGCGACGCCGCCGAGGTGGACTTCGCACCAAGCGGCACGGGCAAGGTGCCGGTTCCGCCGGGCGTCGGGCAGGACTACGACGTCCTCATCACCTCCTGGAGCACCGCGCCGTTCGAACCGGAGACCCTGCGGGGAGACCGCCTCCGGCTCGCGGTGCACTGCGCCGGCTCGATCCGCGGGCTCTACCCGCGGCAGGTGCTCGAGGACATCCGCCTGGCCCAGGGCGGCGCCGGCGCCATGGCGACGGCGGTGGCGGAGATGGCACTGACGCTGACCCTGGCCGTGCTGCGCAACCTGCACATCCACGACCGGGGCCTGCAGGCGACGCACGACTGGCAGGCCGGCGGCCACGGCATGCTCGGGCAGGCCCTGCACGCGCGCCGCGTGGGCATCGTCGGCCTCAGCCGCGTCGGGGCCGACTACGCCCGGATGGTCCGCGGCGTCGGAGCGCAGCATCTGACGGCCTTCGACCCGTACGTCTCGCCCGAGCTGGCCGACGAGCTCGGCGTCGAGCTGCTGCCCCTGGAGCAGGTGCTCGCCGGCAGCGACGTCATCTCCGTGACCGCCCCCGCGACACCCGAGACGGCCGGGATGCTCGGCCCGGCGGAGCTGGCGCGGATCCCGGACGGCGCGGTGCTGGTCAACACGGCCCGCTCGGCGATCGTCGACGAGGCCGCACTGCTGGCCGAGCTCTCCTCGGGCCGTCTCCGCGCCGGGCTGGACGTCTTCGACACCGAACCCCTGCCGTCCGACAGCGCGTTCTTCGGGTTGGAGAACGTCATCCTCACCCCCCACGTCGCCGGAGGCACCCGAGAGGCACGGTGGACGCAGGGCCGGGTCGTCGCCGGCGAGGTCTCCCGTTTCCTCGACGACGGCACGCTCGAGCACGAGGTCACCGCCGAGCGGTACGACCGGCTGGCCTGATGCGCGACACCGACATCGAGGTACGAGCCGCACGGGTCGACTTCCGCACCGTCCGGCTGGCCCATCCGCTGTCGATCAGCGGACGTCTGATCGACGGCTTCACGGTTGCCGAGGTCGGCGTCCGCGTCCGGTCACGATCGGGGCAGGTCGCCGACGGCAGTGGGGCGAGCGTGCTGTCCGTGCCCTGGGCCTGGCCCGGGGAGAGCGCCGACGTGGCTGCGCGCGACGTCGTCCTGCGCCGGCTGACCGAGGAGATCGCGCAGGGGGCGGTCGGATCCGGACCTGCCGATCCCGTCGCGCTGTGGCGAGAGCAGCACGCGCACCTGCCGGTGCACCTCGGCGGCCAGGCCGAGGAGGCCGGACCGATCCCCGCCCTGGCCGGGTCGTTGGCGCTGGGCGCCCTCGACAACGCCCTCCACGACGCCTGGTCCCGGGCGGCCGGCCGCCCCGCCTGGAGCATGTACGACGAGTCCTTCCTGAGCTCCGACCTGGGCTGGCTCACGAGCACCCTGCGCGGCGCCTACCCCGGTTCCTTCGGGTTCGACGACCGGCGGCGCCTGCCCGTCCAGCACGTCGTCGGCGTCACCGACCCCCTCGACGGGGCCGATGGGCTGGCCGGATGGCTGGACCACGAGCAGGTGCGTCACCTCAAGATCAAGCTCACCGGCGCGGACCCGTCCGCGGACGCCCGGCGAGTCGCCGACGTCCACGAGCTGGCGACCCGGCACGTCGGCCGGCCGGAGCTGGCGATCGACCCCAACGAGGGCTACGCCGACGGTGACGTCGCCCGGGAGATGCTGACCGAGCTGGCCGGTCGCTGGCCGGCAGCCCGGTCGGCCGTCACCTACCTCGAGCAGCCGGTGCCGCGCGGACACGATGGCGGGCAGCGCCAGATGCGCGCCCTTGCTCAGGAGGTACCGACCTTGCTCGACGAGGGGTTCACCGACCTTTCCGCCCTGCACGACCTCGCCGACCGGGGCTGGTCCGGCGTCGTCGTCAAGGCCGGGAAGGGGCAGACCCCGACCCTCCTGGCCCACGCCTGGGCGCGGGCCACCGGCGGCTGGATTACGGTCCAGGACCTGACGACCGTGGGGCTGGCCTTCCTCCACTCCGCCCGGCTGGTCGGCACCCTCCGGCTGTCCTCGTCACACCTGGAGTACAACAGCCGCCAGTACGCTCCCGACGGCCAGGCGGAGCTCGCGCGGCGGCACCCCGCCCTGACGACGGTGCGTGCCGGTGCGGTCACGGTCCCGGGGATCACGGACACCGGTCTGTACGGCGTGCCGGACGTGCCCGGGGAGGGCAGGCAGGTCCCGGGAGATCTGGGGACCTGACCGAGGAAGGACGCCGGGACGCCGTCGTCAGGGAAGCGTGAGCCGGCAGGTGCGGGAGCCGGCCGGGTCCCACAGGCCGAAGACCTGCAGCAGGCTCCGCGCCATCGCGCGGTGTCCGAAGGCGTTCGGGTGGCACCCGTGCCCGAGCCAGTGGTAGACGGTGTCCGACCCCGTGTTCTCCCACACCCACAGGTGGTCCACCAGCACGGTGCCCAGCTCGGCCGAGATCTCGCGGATCTCCTGCGCGTAGGCGCCGGTGTGTGACACCACGTGCTGAGGGGCCGTCGGCAGGGTGCCGTTGGGCGTCTGGGTCACGACCATCGCGCCGCTCTCCGAGCGGACACGATCCACCAGGTCGCGGTAGGTTTCGCCGAAGGCGCCGACGCCTTCTGCCCCGCCCCTGGTGTCGTTCAGGCCGGTGCCGATGACGACCACGTCGGGGGAGTAGCGCAGGCAGACCTGGTCCAGCTCGTCGCGCAGGTTCTCCACCCGCCAGCCGCTGACCGCCGTGTTGACGACGCCGTCACGCCGGCGCTCGATCTCGCGCAGCCGCTCCTGGAACAGCTCGGGGTATCCGCGCGCGCCCCAGGTGTGCCAGCTGCCGGCCGTGACGCTGTCACCGATGAACGACCACGCCAGGGGAGCCTGGGCGAGCACGGCGCCGCCGGCCCGCTCGTCGCGAGCGAGCCCGGGCGCGTCGGTCACCGCACTGCAGCCGGTAGGCCGGCGGGCCGGACCGGGCGGCCGGTGCGCCCGGACTCGTAGACGGCTTCGATGAAGGCCACCGCTGCCCGTGCCTCGGCACCGGTGACCAACGGGCGGCCACCGGTCTCGACGGCGGTGACGAAGTCACGCAGCTGGGCGAGCGGCTGGTCCACAGGCTCGAGCTCCGGCAGCTCGATCTCGGAGCGGGTGGTGAAGCGGGTGATCCGTTCGGACTCGGTCACCACCGCACCGCCGTCGCCCATGACCGCCATGCGGATGGGTAGGTCCCCGTACGCGGCCGTCGTGGCCAGGAACGTCATCAGCGCTCCGCTGCGCAGGCGGGCTGTGATGGTGACCGCATCCTCGACGTCGATGCGCTCGTGCGCCAGGGTGCCGGCGTGCGCGTAGACCTCCTCGACCTCACCCAGCAACCACAGGGCCAGGTCCACCAGGTGCACGCCCTGGTTCATCAGGGCGCCGCCACCGTCGAGCTCCCAGGTCCCGCGCCAGGCGCCGGAGTCGAAATACTCCTGGCTGCGCCAGAGTGCCACCTCGACCGTGGTCGCGGTGACGGTGCCGAAGGCCCCCTCACGGACGGCTCGGTGGAGGAACTGGTTCTCGGCGGCGAACCGGCGCTGGCTCGCCACCGAGAGGGTGCGCCCCGTTCGCCGCTCGGCGGCCAGGATCCGGTCGGCGGCGGCCACGGAGATCTCGATGGGCTTCTCCAGCAGCACGTGCTTGCCCGCATCCAGGGCCGCGACGGCGACGTCGGCATGCAGCCCGGAGGGCACGGCGACGACGACGGCGTCCACGTCCGTCCGGGCCAGCAGGTCGTCCACCGAGGCGGCCGACTCCACACCGTGCTCGGCCGCGACCGCCGCAGCAGCCTCCGCAGAGGCGTCGGCGACGGCGACGAGCCGGGCGGGGGAGCTCGCCGAGCTCAGGCGCGTCACGTGGGCCTTGCCGATCACGCCGACGCCGATCACGCCCATGCGCAAGCTTGCGGTACTCATCGATGGTCCTTCCCGAGTGCCTCGGTGATGGCGGTCATGACGACCACTGGGGAGAGCAGCTGGGCCGCGTCCATCGGCGTGGTGCCAGATTCCACGGCGACGGCGAAACGCTCCAGCGCCGGCGCGTTGTAGTCGGGGCCGAGGGTGAGCTCACGGGCCACCACCCCGGACGTGCCGACGGCCAGCGCGAAGAACGGGACGCGCGTGTCGCCGTCGGGGGTGATGAAGGTCAGATGCACGTCGACGTGGCCGATGCGCAGCAGCGCGGTCACGGTGTCTCCGTCGCGGCGCGCGGTGACCGTGACAGAGCCGGGCTCGACCGCCGGGTTGCCCAGCAGCTCCAGCGCCGTCTCGACGTGGTGGACCCCGTAGAAGAACAGACCGGAGTACTCGCTGTCCGGGTCGGCCGGCCCGACGATGTGGAGAGCTCTCAGGTCCCCACGGTCCTGCGGGTCGGCGAGCTCGGCGACCTCGGGGACGAAGCGCAGCGCAGAGGCGGACACCAGGGGTGCGCCGCCCTCCTGCGCCGCAGCGAGGATGGCCTCGGCGTCGCGCACGCTCGTCGCCAACGGCTTGTCCACCAGCACCGGCATGCCGGCACGCAGCAGCGGCTCGGCCTCGCCGCGGTGCCGCGCGCCGTCGCGGCTCGAGATGATGGCCGCGTCGACCTGGCCCAGCAGGTCCTCCGGACGATCGACGACGAGACCGACGTCGCCCTGCTGCGCCAGCGTCTCGTTGCGTTGGTTCCGACCGCCGGCGAGTGCGGCGGCGCGCAAGCCCGGGTGTCGGCCCTCGGTGTTGAGGAAGCGGATGAAGTGGTCGGTATGGGAGTTCTCGGTCCCGATGAAGCCGATCCGGTGCACTGGGCGCGTCCTTCGGTCGTGGCTGGGTTGCGGTCCCACCTTGCTATGCAAGCGGTTGCAGGTCAAGGGTCCGTGGCCTAGGTTGTCGGTTGTCGTTCCCTTCCGTCCCCAAGGAGGATGAAGAGTGCCCGCACGCCTCGGTATCGGCGTCCTCGGCCTGGGCAGCATCGGGATCACCCATGCCCGAGCGCTTCGTGAGCTCGGTGACCTGGCCGAGTTGCGTGCCTTCAGCGGCGGCTCCCGGCAGCAGGCGGCCGAGGCCGGCTGGCCGGAGGCCGTCCAGGTCGCACCCGAGGCGGTGGCTCGCCGGCCGGACATCGACCTGGTGGCCGTGTGCTCGCCCAGCGACCAGCACGCCGACCAGGCGCTGGCCGCGCTCGAGGCCGGTCGGCACGTGGTGGTGGAGAAGCCGATGGCGCTCGAGGTCGGCGCGGCAGAACGTGTGGTCGAGGCGGCCCGGGCCCGCGGCCTGAGCGCCTCGGTGATCTCGCAGCGCCGGTTCGAGCCGGAGTACGCCACCGTCGAGCGACTGGTGAGCGACGGCGACCTGGGCGCGCTCCGCCTCGCGACGACCCACGTGCACTGGTGGCGCGACGAGACCTACTACGCGAGCGCCCCCTGGCGCGCCCGCATGGCCGCCGGCGGCGGCTCGCTGATGAATCAGGGGGCACACAACGTCGACCTGCTGCTCTGGTTGTGCGGGCCCGTTGCGGAGGTGACCGCCCAGTACGGCACCCTCGCGCACCGGATGGACGCCGAAGACACCACGGTCGCGACGCTGCGCTTCGCCTCCGGCGCCCTCGGCCTGCTCAGCACCAGCACGGCCACCCCTCCCGGTTCGTCGGCCACCGTCGCGCTGCACACCGCGAGAGGCGCCATCGAGCTCGGGCAGGGGCAGGTTCTGCGCTGGGACGTCGACGGCCTGCCGGCGCCGAGCGAGGCCGGATCGGGAGCTGCGAGCGGCGCCGCCGATCCGGCAGCGATCGGTCATCGCGGGCACGTGGCTCAGTGGCAGAACATCCTCGAGTCCCTGCACCAGGGACGGACGCCCAAGATCTCCGCAGAGGACGGGGCCGCCGTCGTGCGGCTCATGTGCGCGGTCTACGAGGCCGCGGAGAGCGGACGTGCCGTGCGGCCCGAAGAGCTCGCATGAAGGTCGCGATCCTCGGCGCGGCCCATCCGCACGTGCAGTACGCGCTGGACGAGGTCGCCCAGCGCGAGGAGCTGGAGCTCGTGGCCGGCGCCGAGCCGGACCCGCAGATGCGGCGCCAGTACCTCGGCGAGCTCGACGACGTCCCGGTCTACCCGGCCGTGGAGGAGCTGCTGGCCGAGCACGACGTCGACGTCGCCCTGGTGGCCGGCATCTATGCCGAGCGCGCGGAAGCCGTCCTCGCCGCGCTGGGAGCCGGCGCCCACGTGCTGGCCGACAAGCCGCTGTGCACCTCGCTGGACCAGCTGACGATGATCGAGCCGGCAGCTCGCGACGCCGGCCGGCACGTCTCCGTCGTCTTCGAGAAACGCTTCTACCCCGCGACGATCGCGCTGCGGCGGCTGCTCGCCGACGGCGTGCTGGGCGAGCTGGCGCTCGTGGCGAGCACCGGGCCGCACAAGCTCAAGCAGGAGACCCGGCCGCCGTGGTTCCTCCGGGAAGGCGCGTACGGCGGGATCGCCGCCGACCTGCCGGTCCACGACATCGACCTCGTGCTGCGGCTCAGCGGCGCCGACGGCGGCACCGTCAGCGCGCTGACGGGCAACGCCCGCTCGGGCGACCACCCCGACTTCGACGACCACGTGGCGGTGCTGCTAAGGGCGGGAGGGGTGACCGCCACGATCGAGGCGAGCTGGCTCGCTCCCGAGGCGGCCGACGTGCACGGTCACTACCGCATGCGGCTGACCGGCTCCAACGGCACCGCCGAGCTGGACTGGGCCTACCACCAGCTTCGGGTCGCGACGCACGACCGGGGGACGTGGGACGAGCCGCTCGGGCCACCGCGACGGCCGGCGCAGTACTTCTTCGACGCGCTCCTCGCCGGCAGGGAGCCGGAGATCACCAACGACGCCAGCTTCCTGGCGACGCGGGTGGCGCTGCTGGCCCAGGAGAGCGCGCGCACCGGCGGCGCACCGCGGGAGTGGTCCGCGCAGGTGTAGGGCACGAGAGCTCGGCGGCTCCTCCGGCGGCGGTCCCGGGACGCGCCGGGGAGCCAGGGGTCGTGACAGGAGAATCTGCAACCGCTAGCATGCAAGCGGTTGCAAACCAGTCTACCACCGCAGCCGTGTCTCGCCGTCGAGGAGGACGAGCATGACCATCGACCGTGATACCCCCCGCCCGGTGACCGCCGAGGTCGCCGGAACCGGCCGCGGCGTCAGCCGCCGCGCGCTGCTGTCCGGAGCCCTCGGCGCGGGCTTTGCCGTCGGGGTGCTCGGCACCCGGGCGCAGGCCGCACCGTCCGGCAGCAGCGAGAACCTCATCCCGAACCCGGGCTTCGAAGAGCTGAACGGGGCCCTGCCGGCCCGCTGGCATCCCTTCAGCACCGCTTCGGCCTCGGGGGTCACGTCCGCGCTGGACCCGGTGCGAAGCGGGCGGCGCAGCATGCGCATCGAGGACCCGAGCACCAGCCTCGGGGTCGGGATGCGCAGCTCCGAGGTCCCCGTCACGCCCGGACGGATGTACGAGGCCTCCGTGTTCGCCTTCGTCGAGGACGGCCAGGCCAGCCTGTACCTGGAGTTCTGGGATGCCGGCGGGGCCCGTACCCGGTTCGAGTTCCGGGTGAGCACCCAGCTAGGCACCTGGCAGCGCATCGACGTGGGAGCAGTGGCACCCGACGACGCCGTCAGTGCCACCGTGCTGATGTACCAGGGCGCCTCGAACACCGGTGCGGCCTCCTTCGACGACGCCTGCCTGCTCGGCGGTCCTGGCCCGGATGTCGAGCTGTTCGGCCCGGCCTCGCTCACGGCGGCCGTGCGTGGAGCCGCGGTGCAGGGTGGCAGCGTCTTCCTGAGCTCCCGCTACAACACGCCCGAGGGCAAGCTCCGTCTCGGCGAGTTCGATCTCAGCACGGGCCAGGCGCGTGCTGTCGACGACCTCGACATCGACAGCAGCGGCGGACACACGCTCGCCGGTGACGGGCGCTACCTCTACATCGGGCCCGCGGGGAGCCCGCACGTGTGGCGATTCGATCCTTCCACCAAGGAGCTGCGGACCTGGGCCCTCGCCGGCTCGAGCACCACCTGGTACTACGACATGGTCGTCGCGGGTGACTCCTTGTACGTCGGGACCTACCCCGACTGCGCGATCAGACGCATCCGGCTCTCGGACGCGAGCGTCTCCACCTACGGCCGGGTCTCCAGCTCGCGCTACGCCACCGCGGTGGCGGTCGACGGCGACGACGTCTATGGCGGCTCCGGCGCGCCGGGCACGCTGCTGCGCTGGCCCAAGGACGGGGGCGAGCCCACGGACCTCTCGGCCCATCTCAGCGACTCGCCGGTCGGCATCCTCGACCTGGTCGTCAGCGGCGGCACGGTCTACGCGGCCAGCGGTCGGGAAGTCATCAGCTTCGAGCGTGACGGTTCGGGGCGCGTCTCCCGGCAGATTCCCAGGGAGGACCGCTACATCGACCGGCTCACGCTGGGGGCGGACGGCAAGGTCTACGCCCTCGCCAGGCTGACGACCAATCTCTACGAGGTCACCGCGACTGGCCTGCGGAAGATTGCCCGTCCTCTCGACGACGTGGAGAACCAGCTGCTTGCCCCCGACGCCTCCGGCGGCCTCGCAGGGGTCAGCGGCCTCGGCCACGTCTGGACGATGGTCGCCGACGGGACCGTTGACGTATGGCACACCGCCACCCGCGGCTTCGGCTACCCGGAGGTCGTGCAGTCCATGCTGCTGTCCGGCCGGCAGCGGGTCTGGATCGGCGGGCACTACGCCATGACGGTCCACCACCCCGCACGGGGCACCAGCGACCGGTTCGACATCAACGGTGAACCGAAGGCGCTGGCCGAGGGGCCAGGCGGCGAGATCTACGCGGGGCTGTATCCCAGCACCCAGGTGGTCTCCATCGACCCGAAGCGCTACGAGATCACGGTGCTGGCGACCCTGGGGCACGAACAGCTGCGCATCCGCGCCATGCACGTGGACCCGCGACGTCGCCAGCTGCTCGTCGCCTCCGGCCCGGCAGCGACCAAGCACACCGGTGCCCTGACGTTCCTCGACCTGCGAACGGGCGAGGTCGACGTCCGCCGCGACTACCTGCCGGAGCAGAGCGTGATGGACATCGCCGTCGCCGGTCGAATCGCCTACCTCGTCGGTGACACGCACGGCGAGGCCACCAGCGGGCCGCTGCGGCCCGTGGCACAGGTCGCCGCCGTGGACATCGACAGCCGTGAGCTGCTGTGGCGCGAGGAGATCGAGGACTGGGCCTCCTACGAGAGCGTCCACGTCGTCGGATCCCGGCTCTACGCCATGGCCCGCCGACCCCGTGGCTTCTGGTACGCCTACGACCTCCACGACGGGGAGATGGTCGCCCAGGGTGATCTCGGCGGCTACGGGCAGCTCGCCGGTGACGGCCACCGGGTCTTCTCCTGGGTCCACTGGAGCGGCGACATCTGCGAGCTGACCGGCACCGACGAGGGCACCAGAACTCTGTACGACGACGTCCCCATCGGTTGGTACAACGACCCGGCGTTCAACCTGAGCCCCGCCGGCAGGGCCACCTGGGGCATGTACGGGACCGATCTGGCCCGCTTCCCGCTACCGCGCCGATCACGATGAGCGCCGTCGACGACACGGCGAGCCCGAGAAGGAGTTCGAGATGACCGCGACCGCCCGATCCAGCGGGACAGTCCCACACCGAGCGGTGGCGCTGCTCGCGGCCGCCGCCATGACGCTCGCGGCACTGCTGGGCGCAACGGTGTCCGCACCCACGGCACGCGCGGACATCCCTGCCACCAACCTGGGACCGGCGCTGCAGACGGTAAACGTGCGCAGCGCCGCCTTCGCCGAGCTGCCCGACGGCAGGCAGGTCGTCTACGCCACCTCGAACGGTGAGCCCGCGAGCTTCAACATGATCGATGTGCTCACCGGTGAGCGGTTGTTCGCGACCACGATCGAGCGGGCGACGCTCGGTGGGTTCATCGCGGTGGCTCCGGACGGCACGGTGTACTTCACGGCCCGGTCGCCGATGAACGGCGGGTTGTTCTCCTTCGACCCGCACAGCCACGAGGTCACGCACATCGCGGACGACCTCTTCGGCCAGCGGGTGCTCTACGACGGCACCTTCGACGACGACGGCACGCTCTACTTCGGTACCTACCCCGACGCCAAGGTCGTCTCCTACGACCCCGGCACGGGCGAGCTGCGCGACTACGGCACCCAGACCGAGGAGGCGGCCTACGTCTTCGGCCTCGGCATCGTGGACGGAGAGATCTGGGCAGGGACCGGGCCGGTCCCGCACCTCTACCGCATCGATCCGGACACCGGTGAGCGCACCGAGATGCATCCGCCGGAGCACGTGATGGAGGGAGCGGACTGGTTCATCTCGATCGAGCCGCGTGACGACCTGGTGTTCGTCAGGCTGTCACCGCGCGGCAGGTACGACATGGCGGTCTACCACCGCGCGGAGGGCCGGTGGCTCGACGGGGTGGTCGAGGGGACGTTCGACACCGCGCTGACCGAGCCGGCTCGCGGGAACAGGGCCTACTTCCTCCAGGGAGACGTGCTCACCGGCTACCACCTGCGCGACGAACGCGTCTTCGCCACCGGGTTCGAGGGCTCCGAGCTGCACCGGGCCATGTCCGACGCGGTGGGCACCTACGGCATCGCGGTGCTCGACCTGCCCGGGTACCCGGCAGACACCGTCGTCGGCATCAACACCGACGGCAACCTGTGGCGCTACAACATGGCCACGAAGCGCGGCGAGCTCGTTCCCGCCGACGTTCTCGGCTCCCCGGCCGGCGCGCACAGCATGGGCGTCGGCCCCGACGGCGCGGTGTACATGGGCGCGTACCTCAGCAGCGGCGCCCTGAGCAGGATCGACCCGCTGACCCAGCAGATCGAGCAGCTGCGTGGGCCGAAGCAGGGCGACACGATCATCAGCCACGGCGACCAGCTCGTCGTGAGCTCCTACCCCGGCGCCGTCGTGCACGTCGGCGAGCCGGGGACCGAGTGGAAGGCCTTCGACCAGGTGCTCGAGCTCGGGCGCGGCGCCCCGAACTACCAGGACCGGATCGTCGCGATGGCCTCCGTGGGCGATCGGGTGGCGGTTGGCAGCGTCCCCGACTACGGCCAGCTCGGCGGCGCACTGACGATCGTGGACCCGCAGACCGGAGCCCACGAGTTCCACCGGGACGTCGTGACCGACCAGAGCGTCGTGTCGCTGGCCTACCGCGACGGCTTCGTCTACGGCGGCACGTCCGTGCACGGCGGTCTCTCCACCGAACCCTCCCGGGACGAGGCGGAGCTCTTCGTCTGGGACGTGTCCTCCGGCACCCGGGTCTTCAGCGACGTGGTCGTGCCGGGCGCCGAGGTCATCGGTGAGCTCGCCTTCGGCCCGGACGGTCTGCTCCGTGGCCTGACCGACACGGGCGTGGTCTTCACCTTCGACCCCGGGACGCGCGCCGTCCTCGGTGAGGTCGAGACCGGGTTGGCGACGAGCAACGCCTGGGGCCTGGGCACCGCCTTGCACTATCGCCAGGCCGACGACGCCTTCTACGGCGTGGCGGGTGGCGCCCTGTTCACCGTGCAACGAGGGGCGGCCGAGCACGACGTCCTCGTGCCCTCCGGGGTCCGGCGGGCAGCTCTCGACGGCCAGGGCCGCGTGTACTACGCCACCGACGTCGACGTCTACCGGCTCGACTGAGCCGCGTGGAGCTCGCCGAGCGGGCAGCACACCGACACCAACACAGGAGGACACAGATGAGGATTCGACACATATTGGCGAGCGTGAGCATGGCCGCGCTCGCGCTGACGGCGACAAGTCCCGCGGCCGCCGGCGTGGCGGCGGGCGCTGCCACCGCCGGCAGCGGTGCGGCGGTGGTGCACCTGAGCCCCGCCGGCAACGACGACAACGGCGGCACCGCCGACGAGCCGGTGCGGACGCTGACCCGGGCGGCGTCGCTGCTCGCCGCGAGCGACACCGAGCGGGCGACGGTGTGGATCGAGCCCGGCACGTACCACGAGCCCGCGGTAGTGGCCTGGAACCGCGTCCCCCAGAGCACGGTGGCACTGCGGTCCACGAGCGAGCGCCAGCGGCCCGTCTTCGACGGCAGCCAGGCGACGGGCAGCTTCCACTACTGGATGAACACCGCCGGGGGACCGAGCCTCGAGGTCGACGGACTGCGGGTGCGCAACTACCGCACCGGCGGCATCCGGATGGACACCGACAACAACGTCGTGCGCGACGTGGTCTTCGAGCAGATCGGCAACGCTCACGTCCCCGACGGGCCCGGATACGCCGCCCTGCACCTGCTGGGCTCCTCGGGCAACGAGATCAGTGACACGGTCTTCCGCGACCTGGAGAACGTGGACTGCCCGGGGTGCATGCACGGCGTCTACGCCGCGAACGGCAGCAGCGACAACACGGTCACCCGCAGCGTCTTCGACCGGATCACCGGCGACCCGGTGCGGCTTCGCCACGACACCCACCGCAACGTCTTCACCCGGAACACGTTCAGCGAGTCCGGCAGCTACCTCAGCGGCGGCTCGCGCTGGCCGCACCGGGCGATGGCATCGTTCTGGCGCTTCAACGCAGGCGAGGTGTGCGGCACGGACAACCGCATGGACGACAACGTCTCCGACGGTCGGCAGTACACCGGTGAGCCCGGTCAGCGGCTGATCGGCTCCGGCGCCGAGGCGGGGCTGGAGCGCTGCCCCGAGGCCATCCGCGGCAACGGGAACATCGTCGACCCGCAGCTGTAGTCAGTACGGCAGAGGGCCCGCCTCCGTGCCGGAGGCGGGCCCTCGCGCTGCGGGCGACCGTCAGTCGCTCACGAGGCCGGCGCACTGCCCACGCGCCGGACCGCTGACCCTGTTGGGCTCACCACCGTCGGCGGGCGGCTCGGCGTTGCCGTGGCACACCAGCGGCCCGTCGATCTCGTTGCCGGCGAGTAGGACCGGGCCGGTCGAGTCCGTGACGGACACCGGCCCCGTCACGGTGGTGTCCCGAACCGTCACGGACGCCGCCCCGTCGACCCGGAACGGGCCCGTGAGGTCCGATCCCGTCACGACGACGGAGGCGCCCCCGGTCACGTTCACCGGTCCCCGGACGGTCGCGTCGTCGAGGCACGTGGTCCCCTCGTCCACGGCGAGCGGACCGTCGTGGGCGCCGGTCACCTCGTCGTCGCACCGAGGGGCCGGTGTCACGTCGTAGCGGAAGACGTGCGTCTGGTCGGTGTAGTACACGTCGCCGCCGGCCACGGTGGACTTGCGCACCCCCGACGAGACGAGCACCTCGACGCTCGCGTCCTCCGGGTCGACGCGGTAGAGCTGTCCGGCGGCCGAGCCGTAGAGGTGACCGTCGGCGGGGTTGTGGTCCAGCTCGTTGTTCGTGCCCCAGGTGTTGGCGTGCACGATGCCCGTCTCGACCGTGCGCACCACGTCGCCGGTCTCGGTGTCGTACTCGAAGAGCGCGCCGGTGTCGGCCATGCCCCACAGGCGGCCCTGGCCGTCGACCGCCAGCGAGTGGATGACCTCCGCGCCCTCGACCACCGGGGCGCTGCCGAGCAGGCCGTCCTCGATGTCCCAGGCGAACAGCTCGGCCGTGTCCTGGGTCGGGGTGGAGTCCAACCCGCCGTGGATCGTCGTGCCGCCGTAGACGACGCCGTCGATATAGGCAAGGTCGGTCACGCTCTGGTCGGGAACGACGTCGCGATGCACCTCGTGCTCACCGGTGTCCGGATCGAAGAGGGTGAGCGCGCCACCGAGCTCGCCATAGGTGGAGATCGTGCCGGCCGCCATCAGGTCTCCGGCGCTGATGAGGTGGCGGGGCCGGTCCTGGCCGGTCTCCTCCCGACCGAGCGTGAACAGGTGACGTGGGTTCTCTCCCCACGCCCACGGCCGGTCGTGGTCGGCCACGTGGAAGCCGGCGCCGGGATAGGTGCCGACGACCGTCCGGTCGCCGTGCGCGGCGATCGAGTCGGCCTGCTCCGGGCCGTCGAGCTGCTCGACCTCGCCGGTCTCCACGTCCACGCGTGCCATGACGCCGGGGCTGAGATACGCGCCGACGTAGACGTCGCCGTCGCCTCCTTCGGCGATGGACATGGTCGTCACGGGCGCCCCGTGGGCCTGCGTGAGGATGACGTCGGCGTGGCCGGTGGCGAGGTTGTACCGCCAGAGCCGGCCGTCGGTGCGCACGCCGAGCAGGGTCTGCCCGGGGAACTCCTCCGTGCCCAGCTTGGTGAGGAAGAGCCGGGTGGTGCCGGCGATCTCCCCGGCGATGCCGGAGCCGCTGACGTCGACGGGCGCGGACTCCCGTGCGCCGACGTCGTAGGCCCGGGGCCGGCCGTCGCTGCCCAGGTAGTAGAACGCGCCGTCGGCCATCTGCTCGGTGTAGTGCCACATGCCCGAGATCGCGAGGGAGTCCACCCATCCGCTGCCGTCGTGGACGTGGGCGGTCGCGCCGTCGACCTCCCGGTGGGTGACGACCTTGACGTCCTCGTACGTCTCGATCCGCTGGACGAAGCCCCCGTTCTCGGGAACTCCCGTCGGCAGCTCGATCGGGTCCGTGCTGCCCGTGTCGGGGTCCACCGAGTACAGCTGGGCCGGCAGTCCCGCCCCCGCCCAGAGCTGACCCTGGTGCGCCTCCAGGCCCCAGGCGTAGTCGCTTTCGGGCGCGATGGAGCCGAACGTGGTGATCTCCTCGGTGTCGAGGTCCATCTTGTAGACGCTCGCGCCAGGATAGGTCGTGCCGTAGAGCGTGCGTCCATCGATGTCGAGGGTGCGCAGCATCTGCTCGCCCGCGATACCGGTGGCGACCTGCGTCATGCTCCCGGCGGCGGGGTCGTAGCGCCACAGCGTCCCGTCGTTGGGGCTGCGGACACTGAGGTAGACCGTGTCGTCCTCGGCGACGTCGATCGAAGCTGCCACGGAGTAGGGCGCCATGTCATGGGTGTCGATGAGTTCCCCGGTGCGCAGGTCGACCACGTTGAAGCTGACCGGCTCGCCGTCGGAGAACAGGTAGCCCACTGGGGTGCCGTCCGCCAGGACGTCGACGTCGGAGAGGCGGACGTTCGGGGCGTGCATCGCCACGCCGAGATCGGTGATGCGGCTTGCCGGGTCCTGCTCGGACGGCGCGGCGTCGCCGGCGGCGAGCGCGGTGGGGGCGAGCGCGAGCGTGCTGCTCACCAGCAGGGAGCACAGGACGGCCCCTGGAGGTGAGAAGGCTCGGCGTGGTGGTGAGGTGTTCACGGATTCTCCTCTGCTTCGATCGGAGCGACGGCAGTCCGCCGCCGTGGCGGGAACGTATTGCAACCGGTTGCTCCGGTCAACGGGGTTGACAACGACGATACGGTGCAAGCGGTTGCAGGCAAGCCTGCGGATCGCGCGGAGCCGCCGACCCGTGGGCAGGGGGACAACGGTTGTCCCTCTGTGGCGCCGGGCGCCGCGGCCTCGACCCGACCACGAGGAGGAGCGGTGATGACCTCACCACTATCGATACCGGTGGCAGCGGCGGTTGCCGGGGTGCTCGCCCTGCTGCCGTCGACTGCCGCGACCGGGGCTGCGGACGCCGAGAGCGAGCCGGGGAATCTGCTAGCCAACCACAGCTTCGAGCAGGTGGACGACCAGGGTCAGCCGCTGGACTGGTCGCCGGTCTGGGCGTCCTCGGCCGTCGCGTTCTCCACGGACGACGGCGACGCGAGCGACGGTGAGCGCAGCCTGCGGATCCTGGACGACAGCAGCGGCGCCGGGTACGGGCTCGCTGCCGAGCCGGTCCCGGTCGAGGCCGGCCAGTCCTACGCCTACGGGCTCGACCTGAACTTCTCCGGCGGCACCCTGCAGCCCACGGTCTACTTCCTCGACGCGAACGGGGAGCGTGTCGGGCAGGAGTCCACCACCCTCTCGCCGGACCCGGGTTCGTGGGAGTCCTCGTCCTTCACGATGGTCGCGCCAGCGGGAGCGGTCGAGGCACAGCCGTTGGTGTACTCCAGCATCTCGGCGACCGCCGACGGGCTGGTGGACAACGTCCGGTTCGGCGCGGAGCTGCCGGAGGAGGCCCCGGGCGTCGAGGAGAGCCTGGGGGAGCCCATCGGGGGCATCACCAACGCGGGCGCCGGATACACGCAGAACGCCGAGGGCCGCGACATCGGCGTGGTGGTCGCCGGCGGCTCGCCGTCGAAGTTCAGCGCCGTCGACCTGGTCACCGGCGAGCGCCTGATGACGGAGACGATCGAGGGCAGCACGCTCACCTGGGCCTACGCCACCACCCCGGATCGCCAGGTGTATCTCGCCACCGCCTCGGGGCAGGTCTTTCGATTCGACCCCGACGCCCTGACCCTGACCCGCATCGCCGACAAGCCGTTCGGGGAGCGATACTTCTGGGAGGCGGGGTCCAACGCCGAGGGCGAGGTCTTCTTCGCCACCTATCCCGGCGGGAAGATCCTCGGCTACGACCCGGTGACCGACGAGTGGCAGGACTTCGGCACGATGGTCGAGGGCAATCAGTACGCCCGCAGCCTCGCGGTCGACGGTGACGACGTCTACGTGGGCGGCGGCACCACCGCCTCCCTCGTGCACCTGGACACCGCGACGCGGGAGACCACCCGCATCGAGCTGCCCGCGGAGCACACCGACGAGGAGTTCGTCTACGACGTCAGTGTGGCCGGGGACACCGTGTTCGCCCGGACCACGCCGGCGAACACGATCCACGTGTACTCCGTGACGGAGGGTGCGTGGGTGGACACCATCACCGATGCCGTGGGGCTGGACGTCTCACCGGTGGTGCAGACCTCCGACAGCGGAACCGTGCGTCAGGAGGTGCTCGTCCCGAAGATCGGCGGCGGCATGGTCGCCTACGACCTCGACACCCGGGAGCGGCGCAGCGTCTCCGTCGACCTCGGTGGGGCCTCTGCCCGCGGGTGGTCCGTGCAGGAGATCGACCTGGCGGACTTCCCGGGTGCCTCGCTCGTGACCGCCACGAGCAAGGCGGTCTTCCACGTCTGGAACCCGCAGACGGGCCAGACGCGGCACGTCCGCTCGGACGCCGCCCCGACGCCGTTCCTGATCCGTTCCCTCGGGACGGGCCCGGACGGGAACGTGTACGCCGGCGGATACGCCTCGCCTCCGGGCATCGCGCGCGTCGACGCCGCGACCGGTGAGACGGAGCTGCTGCGCGGGCCGAGCCAGACCGAGGACATGGTGGCCCACGGCGACCATCTCGTCGCCGGCACCTACCCGGGTGGGCGGCTGTACGTCTACGACACCACCGAGGCCTGGCAGAACGGCACGAATCCCGCCGCGCCGATCACCATCGGCCACGGCCAGGACCGGCCGGTCGCCTTCGCGTCCGCGGGCGACGTCGTCGCGGTCGGTTCCGTGCCCGACTACGGTCATCTCGGCGGCGCGCTGAGCCTCCTGGACCCGGACAGCGGCGAGCTGACCGTGCTGCCGGAGCTCATCGAGGACCAGACCATCCTGAGCCTGGCCTACCGCGACGGGCTCGTCTATGGCGGCACCGGCATCTGGGGTGGGCTGGGAACCGAGCCCACCACCGACGAGGGCCAGCTGTTCGTCTTCGATCCCGCCAGCCAGGAGGTCGTCCACCTGGGTACGCCGGTACCGGGTGAGGAGAACATCTCCGCTCTCACCTTCGACGACGACGGCATGCTCTGGGGGATGACGGCGAACGGCGTCTTCCAGGTCGACCCGGCCACCATGGAGGTGGTGCGGCAGCAGAGGTACTTCGACGTGGACGACTCCGGCGCCTACTGGACCACCCGGGAGCTGTTCTGGCACCACGGCACGCTGGTGGGGCAGACGGCCGGCCGGCTCTTCGAGATCGACCCGGCCACCATGGAGATGACCACGCTCCAGACCGGTGTTCAGAACCTGGCCATCGACCGGCTCGGGAACTACTACTACAACCGGGGCGGCACGCTGTACCGGTGGGTTCCCGCCGAGCCCATGCCTCGGTGCGACGAGACGTTCACCGGGACCCATGAGGGCCCGGTGAGGATCGCCGACGGCGTGATGTGTCTCGAGGACGCGGATGTCGAAGGACCGGTCAGCGTGGCGGCGGGCGCCTCCCTCGTCGTCTCCAGGGGATCGATCGAGGGTCCGCTGACGGCGGAGGGGGCCACGACG
Organism: Georgenia halophila; assembly: GCF_039541595.1. Lineage (NCBI taxonomy): Bacteria > Bacillati > Actinomycetota > Actinomycetes > Allobogoriellales > Allobogoriellaceae > Georgenia > Georgenia halophila. The sequence continues at coordinate 224,505 of NZ_BAABGN010000013.1, forward strand.
GTGCAGCTGCGGTCCTCGGAGGTGACCGGCCCCGTCTCGATCCACGGCTCGACCGGTGCGGTGGTGGTCTCCGACAGCACCGTCGAAGGCCCCTTGCGCTGCACCGGCAACGCCCAGCAGCCGACGGACGAGGGCAAGGCCAACACGATCGGTGGCCCGAGTCGGGGTCAGTGCGCCGACCTGTAGGTCGCGCCATCCGCGACGGGCGCGCCGCCCTGGGGTGGCGCGCCCGTCGTCCGTACCGGTTCGGGCTCAGCTCAGCAGATCGCGCACGTAGGCGATCTGCTCGGCCGTCTGGTACGGCCCGCCGGCCTCGTGCCGGTTGAACGGCCACACCCGGATGTCCTTGGCGCCCGCGTAATGGTTGTAGGCGGCATAGACGGAGGAGGACGGCACGATGTCGTCCATGAGGGCGACGGAGAACAGCGCCGGTGTCGTGGCACGGACGGCGAAGTTCATGCCGTCGACGTAGGACAGGGTCCGGAAAACCTGGTCGGCCTTGTCGCGATTGGTGCGCAGGAAGGTCCAGATCTCCCGGTAGGTGTTGCCCTCCACAACCTCCATCGCCCGGCGCGGATGGCACAGGGCGGGCACGTCGACGAGCGCGCCGGCAAGATTCTCGGCCAGGGCGGCGACTGCCAGGGCGGTGCCTCCGCCCAAGCTGCCCCCGGCGACGACGACTCGGTCGCCGTCGACCGCGGGGTGGGCCCGGACCGCGTCGACGGCCAGTACGCCGTCGGTGTAGAGGCGGCGGAAGTAGAACTCTTCCGGCTCCAGGATGCCTCGCGTGGAGTAGCCCACGGCGTGCGGGCCGGCGCTCGAGCTGACGTCGGCCGTCGCTCCCGCCGAGCCCAGGCTCGCGCCCTGCCCGCGGTTGTCCATGACCAGCTGCGCGTACCCGGCGGCCGCCCAGGTCAGGCGTTCGAAGGCGAATCCCCGTCCACCTCCGTAGCCGAGGTACTGCACGACGCACGGCAGCGGTCCCGTGCGGCCCGTCGGGACGACGAGCCAGGCGGCCACCGGCTGGCCGTCGAAACCGCTGAACGAGACGTCCCAGGTGTCGAAGACGGGGAGGCCGGCGTCGATCTCGCTGAACCGCGGCGGCTCTGCCGCGGCACGTGAGCGACGAAGGGTCATCGCCCAGAACTCCTCGAAATCCGCTGGTTCGGTGCGGTCGGGGAGGTAGGTCTCCAGCTCGTGCTGCGGCAGGTCCATGCGGGGCATGGCTACTTGATACCCGACATCATCACTCCGCGTACGAAGTAGCGCTGCAGCACGATGAAGACCAGCAGCGCCGGGATGAAGGTGATGACCGCTCCGGCCATGATCGTGGCCAGCGGCGCCTCCTGCTCCTGCATGGAGCTCAGACCGACGGTGAGCACGTAGTTCTCCGGCGACTGCTGCGAGACCAGCGGCCACAGGAAGTCGTTCCAGTGCCACAGGAACACGAACGTCCCGAGCGTCGCCAGGATGGGCTTGGTCTGCGGCAGGATGATGCTCCAGTAGATGCGGAACTCTCCGGCCCCGTCGATCCGCGCGGCGTCGATGAGCTCGTCGGGGATGTCCGCGATGAACTGGCGCATGAGGAACATCGCCTGCGCGTTCGCGATGGTCGGGACGATCATGCCCCACATGGTGTTGAGCCCGTCCAGCTGCGAGACCACGAGGTACTGGGGAATGATCGTCAGGTGATAGGGCAGCATCAGCATGGCGATGAAGACCCAGAAGATGACTTCCCGTCCGAAGAAGCGCTTCTTGGCGAAGGCGTATCCAGCCATCGAGGCGAAGAGCAGCACGAGGAAGACGGACACGATCGAGTAGATCGCTGAGTTCATCGCCCAGTTCGGGATGGAGCGGCTGCTCATGGCGTCGGCGTACGCACCGAACGAGGCGTCGGACGGCAGCAGCGAGCCGGGAAGCTCGATCGCGACACCCGGTTGCAGGGACAGCGCCACCATCGCGTAGAAGGGGAACGCGGTGATCAGTGCGGTCACGATGAGCAGGACGTGCATCGGCCACTTGCGCCGGCCGTTGCCCTGTCTCTTCGCGACTGGTGTGGGTGTGGTCGCGACACGGTCGCGGTGCTGCGGCTTCGCGGCGGCGGTCGTGGTCATCAGTGGCTCCTCCCCACGAGTCGACGCTGGATCAGGGAGAAGATCAGTGTGATGACCAGCAGCACCACACCGGCGGCGCTGGCGTAGCCGAAGTCGAAGTAGCCGAAGCCCTGGTCGTAGATCATGTACGTCAGGGTGTAGCTGGCGCGGACCGGCCCGCCGCCGGTCATGACGTAGATCGTGTCGAAGACCTGGAACGACTTCACGGTCTCGAGGACGAGCACGAAGAAGAGCGCCGGCTTCAGCAGCGGCAGGGTCATCTTGACGAAGCGCTGCCAGGCGTTCGCGCCGTCCAGCTGGGCCGCCTCGTAGTAGTCCTGGGGGATGGCCAGCATGCCCGCGAGCAGGATGAGCATGTTGTAGCCGAAATTCATCCAGGCGCTGACCAGGGCCAGCGAGGGCAGCACCCAGAAGCTGCTCTGCAGCCAGTTCGTGGCGGGGATGCCGACGGAGCCCAGCACCCAGTTCAACGGCCCGTCAGGGCTGAAGATCCAGATGAAGACCAGACCGGACAGCACGGGCGAGGTCACCACGGGCAGGAAGAAGATGGAGCGGTAGAACGACATGCCGCGCATCACGCGGTTGCACAGCTGCGCCATCGCCAGCGAGATGGCCACCGTCATCGGGATCGCCACCGCGGCGTAGATGCCGGTGACCTTCAGGGCGTTCCAGAACAGCTCGTCGGCGAAGAGCCGGCGGTAGTTGTCCAGACCGAGGAGCTCGAGGCTGCCGCCGAGGCTGTACTCGCCGAAGCTCAGGACGATGCCGTACAGGGCCGGGATGATTCGGAAGATCGTGAAGAACAGGACGTACGGGAGGATGAAGACGTAGGCGATCAGGGCGCCGTTGGACGTCCAGATCTTCCTGCGGGGCTCCTTGCGGACCTGTGGGGTCGGGGCGGTGATCGTCGCCACGGCTGGCCCTTTCTTGCTCGGTACGGGGGTGCGGGGCGCGCCGGGCCGATGTGGCCCTGCGCGCCCCGGCGGGCGTCGTCAGCCCCGGGCAAGGAGCTCGTTGACGTCTTCCTCGGCGGCGTCGAGAGCTGCCTGGGGGTCGTTCCCCTCGACCAGCACGGACTGGATGTGCGGCCGGATCACGTCGATGATCTGGCGGGCCTGCGGGTGCATCACGCCCACTCGCACCGTGTCGAGGTACTCCATGCCCTGCGCGGTCTGGGGGTCGTCCTCGAAGAGGTAGTCGATGGACTCCCGCGGCGGCAGGTAGCCGGTCTCCTCGTTGAAGGTCGCGATGAAGTCTTCGCTGGAGAGGAACCGGACCCAGGCCTTGGCGGCCTCCGGGCTCTCGGTGGTGTTGAAGATGGACCAGGCACCCACCGAGCCCGATGCCACCTGCTCCTCGTTCGACATCGGCGGAACGACCTCGATGAGCTCCGGGTCAACGACCTCCCGGGTCTGTGTGAGGTTGGCGCCACGCACGTAGCCGACCTCGGCCCGCCCGATGGGGGTCTGCTCGAAGGGCTCGTTCACCGTCAGCGGCTGCTGCGGCACCCACTCGTTGTCCACCATCTCCTTGACGAACTCCAACGCCTCCAGGCCCTCCGGGCTGTTGAAGGCCGCGGACTGCAGATCGTCGGAGAGCACCTGTCCACCGGCCTGCCACAGGAACGGGTAGTAGGTGTGGTTGAGCGTCGTGGTGCCCTGGTACTCGGTCGGGTAGTAGCCGGCCTCCTTGAAGGCCGGGGCCGCCTCACGGAACTCGTCCCACGTGGTCGGGCACTCGACGTCGGCGGCCTCGAGGGCGTCGGCGTTGCAGTACGACGTCATCATCTGCATGAGCAGCGGCGCCCCGTACAGCGTGCCCTCCCACGACATGGAGTCCAGGGAGGAGTCGTAGAAGTCGTCCCAGTCGTCGCGCAGATCGTCCAGCGGGAGAAGGAGGTCCTCCTCGGCCCACTGCGGGATGAAGTCCGGGTTGAAGTACACGACGTCCGGGGCGTTGTTGCCCGCGACGGCCGTGACCAGGGAGTCCTCGCGGTTGCTGAAGGACTGCGGGACCGCGTCGATGTTGACGTTCGGGTACTCCTCGTTGAACGCCTCGATGTGCGGTTCCCACCAGCTCGCCTCCCCGGAGACGCCGATCGGGTAGAACCAGAACGTGACGTCGCCCGAGACCTCCTCCGGGTCCGCCGGCTCCCCGCCCGAGCCGGTGTCCGCCGACCCCTCCGAACATGCCGCAGCGAGCAGTACGGCGCCCATCGCCGTAGCCGCGACCTTGATCGCTGATGTGCGCTTCATGAGTCCTCCATTGCGTCCTCGCCTATGAGAGGCGCAGTTCAACTGCAGTTTGCAAGCGGTTGCACTAGAACCTAATCATCCGGTTTTTCTCTGTCAAGCGTCCCCGGGGGCGACGGCGTAACGGTCGAGCAACGGATGTCGCGTGCCGGCCCTTCCGTCGCGTCGTCCCGCGGTGCCCGATCGAGCGCCGAGCACGACCGCCGTTCTTTGCCAGCGGCCCTCTCGCACCCTTAGGTTCTGCCCGGTGGACGGTCGGCGATGGTGGCGAGAGTGGCTGGGAGCCCGCACGGACGCGACCGGAGGTTGGGAGCTCGGCGCCTCTGTGCCGTCGTCGGCGGTGCCCGGCTGGCGCACGGAGGAGGTCCACCTCGACAGCTATGGCGCTCGGCTGGGCGCGACGGTGCTGCGTCCGGACCGGCCCGACGCCCACGAGCCCGTGGTGGTGCTGCCGTTCTACGAGGTGGCGACGCTCTTGGGCGAGCCGTGCGCTCGCACGGCAGGACGGCCGCACCGGGCCGCGCAGGCCTACGGGCTGCAGCTCGCCGCGCAGGGTGTGAGCGTGCTGGCCGTGCCCTGGTGGTTCGAGCAGGAGGCGGCGGCCGACGAGAGCACCGCAGGCAACCGTGAGCTGGGGGCCCGGTACGGTCCCGCTGCCGAGCGGCACGGCCGACGATGGCCGATGACCGGGCTGGGCCGCAGCCTGGGTGACCTCTTGCTCGCGCTCGACTTCCTCGGCGAGCAGTCCTGGGTGGACCCGGCCCGCATCGGCGTCTTCGGGCACTCGCTCGGCGGCAAGCTCGCCCTGCACCTGGCGGCGCTGGACACCCGGGTCGTCACCGGCGTCGCGCACGAGGCCGGGCTGGGATTCGCGCACTCCAACTGGAGCGACCCCTGGTACCTCGGTGAGCATGTTCCCGACGGACGCGACCAGGATGAGGTGCTGGCTCTCGTGGCACCACGACGGTTCCTGATCGCCGGCGGCGGCGACGGCGACGGGCCGCACAATCGCGACTTGGTCGAACGTGCACGCCGAGCCTGGGACGACCCGCACGGACTTCAGCTGCTGCACCACGACGGCGGGCACCCGCCACCGCCTCACGTGCGTCTCGCGTGCATGAGCTGGCTCGCGGCCGGGCTGGACGGTGCGATCCGTTGACGACCGAGGTCGTTGACGCGAGACGACGTACCCCGGCCCTCTCGAATCGACGGGCCGGCGTACGCCGCTGGTGTCTCACACGTTCTTGATCGCCGAGATGTCGAAGTCGAGCTTGATCTTGTCCGAGACCATGACTCCACCGGTCTCGAGGACGGCGTTGAAGGTCAGGCCCCAGTCTGAGCGGTTGATCACGGTCGCGCCCTCGAAGCCGACCCGGGTGTTGCCGAAGGGGTCCTTGGCGGAGCCGCTCTCCTCGAAGACCACCGTCACGGGCTTCGTGACGCCCTTGATGGTCAGGTCGCCGGTGATCGCCCACTCATCGCCGTCGCGCTCCACGTGGGTGGACTCGAAGGTGATGTGAGGGTGCGCGGCGTTCTCGAAGAAGTCGCCGCTGAGCAGATGTGCGTCGCGGTCCTTGTTGCCGGTGTCGATCGAGCCGGTGTCGATCTGCAACGAGACCTTGGAGTTGGCCGGGGTGCCCGTGTCGATGGTGGCCGCGCCCTCGAACTGGGTGAACGAGCCACGAACGGTGGTCACCATCGCATGACGGGCCGCGAACCCGACGCGGCTGTGCGACACGTCGAGCGTGTAGTCGCCCGAGACGTCGTGGATGGCCGTCGTCGGCGCGTCGAAGGCCTCGGCCTGCACGCCCGGCTGACTGAAGATGCCCATGTGAAGCTCCCTGGGAGGTTGGTTGAAGGTGCAACGAGCGCAACGGGGGGAGCGCGCGGCAAATTCCCTTCTTAGGAAGATAAATTTCTCTGTCGAGTCACAGAGCTCGCTCGATGATCGGGTCGCACGCCTTCGACATCGCGACGGACCGGGCCCTCGCTGAGCTGCAGCGGCAAAGCGGAGCCCTCATCGTGGACCCCGTGAGCAGGAGCTAGTCCGAGCCGGGTCGGTCCGGGTCGAGCCGCTCCCAGGCGTCGGCGAGGCGGCGCAGGTGCTCGTCGTCGAGCCGGTCGAAGAAGAGCCTGCGCAGGTCGCTGTGTTGCTGGCGCCACGCCATGCGCAGGAGTCTGCGTCCGTCGCGGGTCAGGAAGGCCTCGAAGACACGACCGTCGTGGTCCGAGCGCCGTCTCTCGATCAGTCCGCGACGCTCGAGCCGGTCGGCGAGCCGGGTGAACCCGCCACTGGTCATCAGCCGCCGCTGGGCGAGCTCCGTCATCCGCATGCCGTTCCGGCCGGCTTCGCCCAGCAGTGCCAGCACGCTGTACTCGGCCATACTGACGTTCAGCGGGGCGAGCCCCGCCTCGATCTCTTGCCAGATCCGGTCATGGGTGTACAGGAACCCCCGCCACGCCTGGTCTTCAAGCTCACTGAGCCTGTCGGTCGCCATGACCGGCACGGTATCGGCAGAACGTTCGCCCGAACCACCGGGTCTCTTCCTGCGCAGGCAGTCGGTCGGTCAGGGCTGGCGGTCGTGGCTGTCGGGATGGGCGGTTGGCACGCTGGCCACGTCAACGAAGGATCGCGAGGAAACGCGCCGTGACGTGCATCCGCTTGCACGCCTTGTGCGACGCTTGCCGCATGACGAGAGCGGAACGAGGACCGTTATGAAACGAGCGACGATCTATTCGATCGCGGAGGAGCTGGGGATCTCCGCGTCCACAGTTTCCCGGGCCTTCACCCGCCCCGAGCTCGTGAAACGATCGGTGCGCGAACGCATCCTCGCCACCGCGGAACAGCTAGGGTACGAGCCGAGCTGGGCGGCGAGGGGGTTGGCGACCGGCCGCACGGGACTGATCGGGCTGCTGATCCCGGACATCACCAACCCGTTCTTTCCTCCGTTGGTGAGAGCGATCGAGAAGGCGGCCGCCGGACGTGGCTCAGGCGTCCTCCTCGTGGATGCCGAGGCCAACGGCGCGGCCGAGCCCGGGCTCGTCGCACAGCTCAAGCCCCAGGTCGAAGGGCTGATCATCGCCTCGCCGCGGGCACCGAGCGCAGCCCTGAAGGAGGCGGTCGGGCAGACGCCGGCCGTGGTGGTCAACCGCGCGATGCGTGGATTGCCGACCGTGGTGGTCGACAACGGCCCCGCTCTGCGCGAGGCCGTCCGCAACCTGGTCGCGGACGGGCACCACAAGCTTGTGGTGATGCGCGGGCCGGCCGACGCGTGGGCAGCAGCGCGACGGGTGGAAGCCGTTCGAGCGGCGGCAGGGCAGGAGGGCGCCGAGCTCGTCGAGCTGGGACCGTTCGAGGCCCAGTTCGAGGATGGCCGCCGGGCGGCCCGGGAGATCCTCGCCTCCGGGGCCACGGGCGTGCTCGCCTTCGACGACCTCATGGCTTGCGGGGTGTTGTCGGGGCTGGCGGAGCGCGGTCGGCGAGTACCGGACGACTTCAGCCTCGTCGGGTGCGACGACGTGCTGCTGGCCCGGACCGTCACGCCGGCCCTGACGACCATCACCGCCCCGCTGGAGGAGCTGGGCAACCACGTGGTCGAGCGGCTCGACGGGGTCGCGCGCGGCGAGGCGGTCAAGGACGTGCGGGTCCGTGGTGAGTTGACGGTCCGGGGCACGACCGCCCCCGCTCCGGGCACGAGCTGAGTCCCCGCCGCGGAGAAGCGCTGCCGCGGCGCCTCGCGGGCGGCCCGAGGACCCGTTACCGATCCTCTTCGTTCGCCGGGACGAGCAGCTGCATCAGGTTGCGGGTGATGTGGAACGGGTCCTTCACCGGCAGCGCCACGACCTCGTCGAGCGGGCGGCCTTCGCGGTCCCGGATCTGCACCCACTCCTCGCCGTCGGCGCCCCCTGGGAACGTGTCCAGCGTGTAGTCCCAGATCCGCTCGAACCACTCGGCGGACGCCGCGTCACCGTGCCGGCGGGCGGAGATCGCCGCCGTAGCGGCCGCCTCCGTGTGTACCCACCACAGCTTCGTGTCCCAGGTCCGTGCCACGAGGTCCTCGTACGGCGAGTCGGACCGGTTTCCGCGCGGCGCGCCACCGTCGGCGTCGGTGTAGCGCAGCAGGCCGCCGTGGACCGGGTCCCACCCCAGCGAGCACAGCGCCGGCACGGAGTCGAGAATCTCGCGCTGGTGTGACGTGTCCCCGAGGAGCTCCATCACGTCCAGGGCCACCCAGAGCCCTTCGATGGCGTGCCCCGGCACGCGGTGGCGATCAAGGAGTGCGTCCGGCCTCGGCGGTGCGTGCTCCGGAAGCATCTCCGCGAACGTCCCGTCCGCGGCGCGGTGGGCGAGCAGGAGGTCGAGGCCCTGCGCCAGCCACTGACGGTGTGGACCGAGCTCCAGCCCCAGCGCGCGAGCGGCCTCGGCGTGCACCAGCAGGGTGTTGAGCAGAATCATCGTCGGACCGAACGCCCGGTACCCGGCGGGCACCTCGTACGGTGGGGTGGGGGCGGTGCCGGCCAGGATGTCGGCACGGGCGCGAGCCAGGATCGGCTCCGCCCGGGACAGCCAGGCGGCCTCGCCCGTGGCTCGCGCGAGCTCCGCCAGGCCCATGACCACGAAACAGTCGGCATAGACGCTCCGCGCGGGGGAGGCCGTGCCGTTGACGAGCTCACCCCGCTCGGTGACTCGGAAGGCGCAGGTGTCCGTACCGACCACCGCGTGGTCGAGGAGGAACCGGGCGCCCGCCTCGGCGTCGGCGAGCAGCGTGCGGGCATCGAGCGCGAGCCGCCCACGGCGGGCGTGCTGCGCGGCCCGCGCCAGCAACCAGACGAAGCGGCCCTGCGACCAGGTGAACTTGTCCGTGGTGGTCCGGGTGCGTCCCCGGTTGTCGAACCCGGTGTGAAAGCCTCCGTAGGTCCGGTCGATGCCGCGCGAGAGCCAGAACGGCAGGATCACACGCTCGAGCTGGTCGCGGGCCTGCAGGGCGGCGTGGTCGAGCGCCATGCTCCTCCTTGCGTTCGGGCGCCAGGTCCTCGGCGCGGCACCGATGAGGTCGATCGGGAGCGTACGGAGGGCCACGGCCGGCTGCAAGCGCTTGCATGTGCACGAGGCGACGGCCACCCGAGGACCATCGCGGTCGTTGACCGGCGGTGGGCGCGCGCCTATGGTGACCCTGCAACCGCTTGCATAACGAACTGGTGGAGACAGATGTCGAGGACTACGGACCGGCTGCTGGCCGGCGGGACCACAGTGGCGCGTACGGCCGACGAGGTAGGGCGCCACGCGGCGGATCGGGTGTCCCGGCTCGTCCTCGAGGCGATCAGCGCGCGCGGGCGGGCCCGGGTCATCTTCGCCAGCGCACCGTCTCAGGAGCCGACCATCGCCGCCCTGCGTTCCGATGTGCGCATCGACTGGAGTCGGGTACAGGCGTTCCACATGGATGAGTACCTCGGTCTGCCGTTCGACCACCCGCAGGCGTTCGGCCAGTGGCTTCAGGACCGCCTGCCCACCGACGTGACGCTGCGGCGTATCGATCCGACGGCGGACCCGGCTGCGGAGGCGTCCCGGTACGCCCAGCTGCTCTCGGCGGCGCCGATCGACGTGACGTGCTTGGGTATCGGCGTGAACGGCCACATCGCATTCAACGAGCCCGACGTGGCGGACTTCGACGACCCCGAGCTGGTGCGCACCGTCGAGCTGGACGAGGTCTCTCGTACCCAGCAGGTCGACGAGGGCCTCTTCGCCGCCGTGGCCGACGTGCCGACACGTGCCCTGACACTGACCGTCCCGGCCCTGGTGGGTGCCCGTTCGATGGTGGCGACGGTCCTCGGGTCCCAGAAGGCGGCCGCGGTGTCCTGCGCCCTGACCGGTCCGGTGACCGCACGCTGCCCGGCCAGCGTCCTGCGTACGCACGGCGCGGCCTCGATCCACCTCGACGAGGGTGCCGCGTCGTTGCTCGGCGACGCCGCCGCCGTCGACGCCGCCGCCGTCGACGCCGCCGCGGTCGACGCCGCCGCCGCCGCCGTCGAGCGGGCCGCCGGCGTACCGATCGAGACCGGCGCCGATGACCGCTCCTGAGACCTTCGGGGCGGGGGTCGTGCGCCACGCGGGCCTGGTCGACCTTCAGGTCAACGGCTACGCCGGACTGGACGTCAACGCCGACGAGCTCGAGCCGGCAACCGTCGTCGAGCTCACCCGTGCCCTGTGGGCGCAGGGTGTGACCACCTACCTCCCGACCATCATCACCGCTCCGGAGGCGAAGATCGTCCATGCCCTGCGCGCCGTCGCCGCGGCACGGCAGACCGACCCGCTGGTGGCCCACTCCATAGCCGGGGTGCACGTGGAGGGCCCGTCGCTCCATCCCGACGACGGTCCTCGCGGAGCGCACGACGTCCGTCACCTGCGCGATCCGGACGTCGCCGAGCTCGATCGGTGGCAGGAGGCCAGCGGCGGGCTGGTGCGTGTGGTGACCCTCGCCCCCGAACGCCCGGGCACGGAGGCCTACATCAAGGCAGCGAGAACGCGCGGCGTCCTGGTCTCGCTCGGTCACTGCGCTCCCACGGCCGAACAGGTCCGTGCCGCGGCGCGGGCCGGAGCGACGTTGAGCACGCACCTCGGCAACGGGACGTACCGGACCGTGCCGCGCCACCCCAACCACATCTGGGCGCAGCTCGCCGCCGACGAGCTCGACGCCATGCTCATCGCCGACGGGCACCACCTGCCGGTCGACGTGCTCACGGCCATGATCCGCGCCAAGTCTTCCCGGTGCTGCGTGCTCACCTCTGACTCTGCGGCCCTTGCCGGCAATGCGCCGGGGGAGTACCGCACGCCGGTCGGAGGCAGCGTCACGGTCGACGCCGACGGGCGGCTCACCCTCACCGGCACCGAGCTGCTTGCGGGATCGGGACGGTCCTTGCTCGGCTGCCTCGACTGGGCGCGTGCACACCTGCCGGTCGACCCCGAGGCCCTGCTGGCGATGGCGACGCTGAACCCGGCCCGCGTCCTGGGGCTGACGGACCGGGTGGCCGACGACGGCGACACGGTGCTGGTGGACCGTGGCATCGGAACGAGCCGAGTCCTGTCCACCCGGCTGGGCGGCACCGAGGTGTACGCGGCCTGACGACGGTCCGGCCACGCACCGACGGAGGATGCGATGTCAGAGCCTGAACCAACCGACTTCGACCCCGGCCTCGCTACGTTCACGGAGGCCGCCGAGGCGATCTCCGCCGTCGTGCACCGCACGCCTGTGGAGAGCTCGGCCTCCCTGTCCCGTCTGACCGGGGGGCAGGTGTGGCTCAAGGCCGAGAACCTCCAGCGCGCGGGCTCGTTCAAGATCCGGGGCGCCTACCTGCGCATGTCCCGACTGGGCACGGAGCAGCGCCGGCTCGGCGTGGTCGCGGCGTCGGCCGGCAACCATGCCCAGGGCGTCGCGCTGGCCGCCCGGGAGCTCGGTATCTCGGCGAAGGTCTTCATGCCGCTCGGGGCGGCGCTGCCCAAGCTGGACGCCACGCGCCAGTACGGGGCTGAGGTGGTGCAGGCGGGCGGGAACCTCACTGAGGCGCTGGAGGCCGCACACGCCGAGGCGGCCGGCACGGGCCGGGTGCTGATCCATCCGTACGACCACGCGGACATCGTCACCGGGCAGGGCACGCTCGGCCTGGAAATCCTCCAGCAGGTACCCGACGCGCGCACCATCATCGTCCCGACCGGGGGCGGCGGGCTCCTCGCCGGGGTGGCCGCGGCCGCGCACGCCGTCGACCCGGACATCACCGTGGTCGGCGTGCAGGCAGCCGGTGCCGCCACCTATCCCCGGTCCCTGGCGGAAGGGCGACCGGTGCCGTGGGCCGCCGTGGACACCATGGCGGACGGCATCGCGGTCGGGGTGCCCGGAGACGTGCCCTTCTCGGTGATCCGCCGGCACGCGATCCACGTGCGCACCGTCGGCGAGAGCGAGCTCTCTCGAGCCGTCCTCTATGTGGCCGAGCGCGCCAAGATGGTGGTCGAACCCTCGGGGGCGGCCGGTGTGGCGGCGTTGCTCGGCGACCCGGACGCCTTCCCGGGGCCCGTGGTGGTGCTGCTCTCGGGCGGCAACGTCGATCCCTTGATCCTGTTGCGGATCGTCCGCCACGGCATGTCCGCCTCGGGGCGCTACCTGGAGATGCGTGTCAGGGTCCGGGACAGCCCCGGGAGCCTCGCAGCGTTGCTGCAGGACCTCGCCGGGGACGGCGCCAACGTGCTGAGCGTGGAGCACATCCGTACCTATGCCGAGCTCGCGGTCGACGAGGTCGAGATCTCCGTGGAGCTCGAGGCCCAGGGGCCGGACCACTGCGACAGCGTGCTGCAGATGCTGCACGACCGGGGCTACCACGTGGTTGGATCCCGCGCGGGCTAGTGCGCGTTCCCTGTGGTCCTGATGGTGTCGCCGACGTTTTGGTACAGCGGTCTAGTTCAGCGGTGAGCCCGATCCGCCGCCGGATGATGGTCCGTCGGGGGTAAGCAGACCGATGGTGATGTATGCCAGCGCTCCCAGAGTCAGCCCGACGCCGATCCAGACCGCCCATGCCCGTCCACGGCGGCGTTGCCCGGCAAGGCCCGCGACGAGGACCAACGGACCGACGCACCAGCCGAAAAACCCGAAGACGGCGAGGCCGAGACCGGCAGGGACGGCGAGCACGGCTACCACCGCGGTGCCCGCAGTGAGCTGCCAGCCACGTGCACGTGGCTGGACGGTGCCGGGTTCTGTCATGCCTCATCACCTCCACCGTCTCCGGATGCGCGTGCTCCCAGCAACCTCGATCTATCTACCGTAAGCGGAGCCAGATCGTGGTGGCGCGGAGGCTGACGCCGCTTCGGTAGGTCAGGGCGAGCGCTACGACAATCGCGATGCGCGGGTCTGTTTCAGGTGTCCGCCCTAAGGAGTGGATTCGGTGCCAGACATCCGCGACGAGACATCGTTAAGCCGGACGTACGTCAGGTACAGACGTGGAAACGCTATCCAGTAGAGCAGGGCCTTGAAGGTGAGTGAGGCGAAGACGATCCATGCGAATGGCCCGCTCATCACGCCACCATTGGTGTTCCCGGTGGCAAAAGTTATGCCGAGAACCAGCACGAAGGCGGTAAAGATGGAGGCCAGGGCCGCCATGATGAGGTGCACCGCGACTTCATCAAGCATGTCCCTGTCCGTCTGGGTGGATTCGTTTATCCGCTCGGTCAGCCTGAGGCGTAAGGCGTGGAGGTGAGTGAAAGCTGTCAGGGCACCGCCAGTGAGCAACGCTGCCGCGGTCAGTACCGCCCCAGGCTCCTGAAGAACTACCGGAGTCTGGAACGTCTGCTCGAGCTGCCAGCACAGAATGAGAACCGCGAGTGGGAGACCGTAAACCAGCAGGGTCAAGGGCCAGTTCTGCCGGCTTGACGTCTCCTTCCGATCGGACAGGGACCGGAAATGGCCCCTAAAAAATGACCAGGGAAACAGTCTTTCCATGACCCACTCCTTTCACCGCTGCCCTAGACTTGATGGCGGCCCTGCTCACGACACGAGTCGCTGCTCGAGGAACTCCAGCGTTTTCGCGAATGCGGTCCGACCTTCGGCGTTGTCTAGGTTGAACTGATACTCGTGCGGAAGGGGCGGGGTGTGATTCGTCGGCCAGAACAGGGTAGTGACGTCGATCCCAAGCTCTGCCAACCGCGCGGCCATCGGCTCAGACTGTTCCTTGGTCAGTGGGTCGCCATTGCCGCCACTGATGTAGACCGGGGGGTGGGCGCGATTCACATGGTGAATCGTCGACATCTGACGGACAGCCGCTGAATCATCGATGGCTTTAGAACCCGTATAGGCCCAGATCGCTATACCGTCGCCCCATCCCAGAAGCCCTTTCGCCCCGAGCAGGGCCCTCACATCGTATATTCCGCAGTTCAGTACTACGCCGCGCAGCTGGACGGCGTGCAAGGCGGGTTTCACGCCGAGTTCGCCGGCATACTCGGGATTCGTGGTGAGCACCGAGAGCTGGGTTGCCAGTTGAGCGCCCGCGGAGTCGCCGGCCAGCACGATCCTGTCAGGATCCACATGCAACCGTTCCGCGTGTGCGTTGATGTAGGAAAGTGCATCATTGAGCTGGTGAACTGCGGTTGGGTAGATCCGCTCGGGGCCGAGAGAGTAGTCGACCCCGATGACGGTGTACCCGTGTTCGGCAATCAGCTCGAAGTAGGGAACATCGTCAGCAGCGCCTCCGGAGATCCAAGCGCCCCCGTGGATCCATATCACTGCAGGAAGCTGCCCTGAAGCGTCTTCCGGGCGGTAGAGGTGAAATGTCGCATCCGGATCGTCGTCGCGGTACGCCGATTTCTGCTTGTGGATCACCCCGGCCGGAGCGTGCAGCTCCATGGCACCAAGTAGCCGGGCGCTGTCTCTCTTGAACAGCGTCCGGAGAAGCAGAGTCCCGGGCCATGGACTCACGACAAATGCCACCGAGGCCGCAGCGGTGAGGGCACCTATGCACCCGATGATCCACCGGAAGCCGCCATGACGAAACCAAGGCCGCTGGCGCCCACTCTTCATCGATTGCCCCCCTCGTTCATGAGCCCCTCCTTCCGAGCGTAGGCGACGCCTGTTACAGCATCAGGGACATTGACCGCACGTCGGTGCTCCTGATAGCCGGGTATGACGGTGGTCGGGGTCTCGTCTCGAGCGGGTGTCGGTCCCTGGGTGGGCCCCGGGTCTTGTCGGTGAGGTCGAGCGGATCCGTCGGTCGCCCTGGGACGGCGCGAGGTCAAGGAGATCGGGGCTGCGCATGAGTGCGTCGTCAGACGACGCGGTACCAGCTGTTCGTCGTCCGAGGAGTGTGCCACTGTCGGATGCGCTCGAGGCCTACGCGCGTGCCGCCCGGTCGCTCGAAGAGGCGCGTGCCGTCCCCGAGGAAGACCGGTGCGACGCAGGTGAGGACCTCGTCGAGGGCACCGAGCTCCAGGCATTGACGGGCCACGTCGGCCCCGAGGACGTTGACGTACTCCTTGCCTCCGGCCGCGTCTCGTGCGGCCTCGACAGCTGTGCGTACGTCGTCCAGGAACGTCGTGCGTGTGACCGGCTGGGCCGGCGGGCGGTGGGTGAGCACCACCTGCGGGCCGTCCCACTCGCCCTCGAATGCGCCCTCGCGCTCGGGGTCACCGCGGTGCGGGTCGTCGCCACCGAAGGTGCGGGCGCCGACCAGGAGTGCCCCGACGCCGGCGATCAGCTCGTCCATCACGGGGTCGGCTCCGAGGTGCTCGGTCAGCCACGACATGTCCCCGCCGGGGCCCGCGATGAAC
Source organism: Georgenia halophila (assembly GCF_039541595.1). Lineage (NCBI taxonomy): Bacteria > Bacillati > Actinomycetota > Actinomycetes > Allobogoriellales > Allobogoriellaceae > Georgenia > Georgenia halophila. The sequence continues at coordinate 240,173 of NZ_BAABGN010000013.1, forward strand.
CCGTCGGCGGACATCGTCACGGAGTACAAGAGCTTGGCCATGGCTCAGCCCGTCACGGGACCGGCATCCGTACCGGGACGGAAGCCGCGGATCAGGAGGTGGGTCGCGGTGGTCATCAGGTTCCCTCCGAAGGGCCGTCGACGCGGTAGGTGGTGTGCGTGACAAGCCGGGTGGCGCGGGCGCTCACCGGAGTCAGGCCGAGGTCTCCGACTCCGTCGAAGAGGCGCGCGCCGCCACCGAGGACCATGGGCGCGACGTGCAGCCGAAGCTCGTGGATCAGTCCGGCGGCGAGGTATTGATTGATCGTCTCGGCGCCACCGGCGACGGCGACGTCGCGCTCGCCGGCAGCATCCAAGGCCTGCTCGAGCGCGGCACGGATCCCGTCGGTGACGAAGGCGAAGGTGGTCCCACCGGCCATCTCGAGTGGTTCTCGCGGGTGGTGGGTGAGGACGAAGACCGGCGCGTGGTACGGCGGCTCGGCGCCCCACCACCCGTCCCACGGCTCCGACCACGGGCCCCGGATCGGTCCGAACATGTTGCGGCCCATGATGAAGGCGCCGGCTTGAGTGATGGCCGCGACCTCGGCCGCGTTGTTCTCGGCGTCCTCGAACTGCCAGCGGTGGAGCCGCTCGCCGCCGACGCCGAGCGGAGCGTCCCTGCTCTGGCGCGGGCCGGCGACGAACCCGTCGACCGAGACCGTCACGTCGCACGTCACGATGCCCATCTCTGCCGCTCCTCGGCGAGTGATTGCTAGATGCAATTGGTGTGGGATGAGGTTAACCGCGTGCGGAGGTAAACTGCAACCAGTTAGTTCCGGAGATGCAGAGGGAGATGGTCGACGTGGCCGACGCGCACCGCTCCGGCTGCCCGATCAACCTCTCGCTGGAGGTCATCGGGGACAAGTGGTCGCTGCTGGTGATCAGGGACATGATGTTCGGCAACCGCCGCCACTTCCGCGAGCTGCTCACGCGGTCGGAGGAGGGCATCGCCTCGAACATCCTCAGTGAGCGGCTCCGGCGTCTCGTCGCGGCCGGGATCGTCACCAGGGTGCAGGACCCGACGCACAAGCAGAAGCAGATCTACAGCCTGACCGAGCAGGCTATCCAGCTCGTTCCAGTGCTCGCCTCCCTCGGAGCGTGGGGCACCAAGTTCCTGCCGGTGGCACCGGAGCTCAGCATCCGGGCGAAGATCCTCGACGAGGGTGGGCCCGAGCTGTGGGAGGAGTTCATGGACGAGCTGCGCGAGCAGCATCTGGGTGTCGCGCGGGCGCCGGGGACGCCGTCGGTCTCCGAGCGGCTGCAGCGGTCCTACGAGGCCGAGCTCGCACGCGGAGCGAGTGCCCAGGCGTAGGTGGCATGCGGCTACCGGGCGCCGGTGATCCCGCCGTCGACCGGCAGCTCCACACCGGTGATGTAAGAGGCTAGGTCACTGGCCAGGAACGCGACGGCGGCGGCGATGTCGGCTGGGCGCCCAAGTCGCCCCACGGGGTTCGGTGCGTAGGTGGTCGCCACCTCGGACTCGATCGCGTCCCAGGACCGCTCGGCGTACTCGGGACGGGCCGTGAACATCGCACGGAGGCCGGGCGTGAGGATGACACCCGGGCTGACCATGTTCACGGTGATGCCTGTGCCGGCGAGGCTACGGGCCATCGCGGTCGTGGCGTTCTGCAGGGCCGCTTTCGCGGCCGAGTACTCGATCATGTTCGGCAACGGCGTCCGCACACCGCGTGTTCCCAGGGTGATGATCCGGCCCCAGCCACGCTCGGTCATGCCAGGTGTTGCTCGTCGGCTCAGCTCGACGGCGCTGATGACATTGCTCCGGTACGCGTCGAGCCAATGCTCGGGCTCGGCCTCGGCGAAGGCATGCTCGCTGAACGGACCGGCAGTGTTGACGAGGATGTCGTAAGCACCACTCGCGACGCGGTCCGCGACACGGGTGCGCTCCTCGGCGTCCCCGAGGTCACCGAGGACGGTCTCGACGGAGCTGTGGCCGGCGAGATCCTGTGCGAGGGCGTCCGCTGCGCGGGCAGGGTCTCTCCCGTGGATCGTGACGGCGGCGCCCTCACTGGCGAGGAAACGGGCAATCTCCAGCCCGATGCCCGCCGTGCTGGCAGAGACGAAGGCGCGGCGGCCTACGAGGTTGAGGTCCATTCCGCGACGATACGTGCAGGCCCCGACACGACCGCCCGTCGGACGCATCACCTGCTCAACGCCACGCAGCGTCCGCAGCGCCCTCGTGAAGCGGGTCAGCCGCGGTCGACGGTGATGGCCGGGCCGTTCTGGAGCGTCTGAAGCACCACGCAGTACCGCTCCGTGGTCTCGACGAGCTTGTCGAGCTCCTCCGCTGATGCGTCGGACTCGAGGTCGAAGGTCAGCCGGATCGAGGTCAGACCCACAGGCGCGTCACGGTCGGCGCCGAGCGTGCCGCGGGCATCCCAGTCGCCCTCGGCGCGCACGCGGCCGGTGACGTCCAGGCCCGTGTTGGTCGCCACGGCGCCGAGGGTGACTCCCGCGCATGCCACGAGGGACTCGAGGAGCATCTCCCCGGAGCAGGCCAGAGTGCCGGTCCCGCCGGTGGCCGGGTGCAGGCCGGCCTCGACCAGCGCCCGGCCGGTGCTCACGGAGCAGCTGACGCCACCGGTGTCGAGGTCCCCCTCGGCGCGCAGGGTGACGACGGCCGCACCCGGGTCCTCGCGGTAGCGCTGCTTCAGCGGGCGTTGCGTCGCCCGCAGCTCGGCGGTGTCCATGTGGCTCACCCTTCTTCTCCTGCCGCCGGTCGTGGTCCGGCGGCACAGCCAAGTCTGGGTGAGGCTGACGCTGGCCGGCGGGCCCGTCCGAGCCGTGAACGATCGGACCGGGCCTGTCCGAAGGGTGGGACGACCGAGCAACGAGGCGCAGCTGAGCGGTCGAGAATCTCGGCGCCGCGAAGGGAACGGCTAGGCGTCGTCCCCACCGGAGACGCGGCCACTCTGGTCCTGCAGCTCGTCGATCAGCTCCGATGCCTGCGCCTTGGTGGGATTCTCCGGCAGCTCGCGGCCCGCCTCCCGGGCGAGCGTCTCGAGATAGCTCAGCTGGGCGCCCGTCGCAGGCTCATCACCGGTGGCCCACTCGTCGGGTTCCTTGATGGTGCCGTCCGTGTTCTCGCTCATGGCGCCAACGTAGGACGCCCTGCGCCCTGACGCGCGCCGAGCACAGGGCCGATCTATCGTCGGGATCCAGACGCCGAGGAGGTAGTCGTGCGCATCAAGGGATCCGTCGTCGTCATCACCGGTGCCTCGGACGGTATCGGCCGCGCCACCGCGCTCCGGTTCGCCAAGGAGGGTGCCGCCGTCGTCCTGGCCGCTCGCCGGAGGGAGCCGCTGGAGACCCTTGCCGCCGAATGCCGCGAGCACGGTGCCGAGGCCATCGTGGTCAGCACCGATGTCGCGGACGAGCGTGGCGTCATCGACCTGGCCCGCCGAACCGTGACGGAGCTGGGCCGGATCGACGTGTGGGTGAACAACGCCGCCGTCGGCATCGTCGCGCCGTTCCTCGACACCCCGCTGCACGACCTGCAACGCCTTCTCGAGGTCAATGTCGTGGGCGTCGTCCACGGCTCGCGCGTCGCCGTCGAGCAGATGATCAGGCAGCGGGCGGGCGTGGTCATCAACGTCTCGTCGGTGCTCGGCGAGGTGCCGGCCCCCTACAACAGCGCCTACTCGATGTCGAAGTCCGCGGTGCGCGCGCTCGGCTTCAGCCTGCGACAGGAGCTCAGACTGGCCGGCGCCAAGGACGTCCACGTCTGCTCCGTCCTGCCGCCGAGCGTCGACACCCCGTACTACCGGCAGGTCGCCAACTTCACCGGCCGCGAGGCCCGGCCGATCCCACCGCTGTATACCCCGGAACGAGTCGCGCGGACGATCTGCTCCCTCGTGCGCAGTCCTCGACGCGAGGCCGTCGTCGGCACGATCGGGCGGATCGTCGTCCTCAAGCACCGGTTGTTCCCGGGCACCATGGAACGGTTCATGTCCGGGGTCGTCTCGCGCACACACCTGTCCCGGCGGCGCGTCCCACAGACAACCGGCAGCCTGTACGGGGACGCCGGCGAGGCGCCCACCGTGCACGGCGGCCACCACGGCCGTGCCCGGAGCATGGGCCGGACGGTCGCTGCGGCGGCGCTGGGTGTCGGCGGCTACCGCCTGCTGCGCCGTCGGGCGTGATCGCAGCCCCGCTCCGGTAGTTTGGTACGCCGCGTGCTTGGCAGAGACCCACCGAACGGAGGACCCGATGGTCAACCCCGCCTACGTCATCGCCGGCTCCGAGGCGACCGGCGGCGCCGGCATCCAGGCCGACCTGAAGACCTTCCAGCAGCTCGGCGTGTTCGGTGTCGGCACACTCACCTGCATCGTCTCGTTCGATCCGAAGGCCGGCTGGGCGCACCGCTTCGTGCCGGTCGACCCGGAGGTCATCGCCGACCAGATCGAGGCGGCCACCGCCACCTACGAACTCGAGGTCGTCAAGATCGGCATGCTGGGTACGCCGGCCACCATCGATGTGGTCGGCAAGGCCCTGGCCGAACAGTCCTTCCGGCACGTCGTCCTCGATCCCGTCCTCATCTGCAAGGGCCAGGAGCCCGGCGCCGCCCTGGACACGGACAACGCGCTGCGCGAGCGGGTCCTGCCGCACGCCACCGTCGTCACGCCCAACATGTTCGAGACCAAGACGCTCTCCGGCATGGACGTCATCGAGACCGTCGACGACCTCGTCGAGGCTGCCCGCCGGATCCACCACCTCGGCCCGCAGTACGTGCTCGCCAAGGGTGGCGTCGAGCTGCCGGGCGATGATGCCGTCGACGTGCTCTTCGACGGCGTCGAGCCGCACGTGTTCTCGGTGCCGAAGGTGGGGGAGGAGCGCGTGTCCGGCGCCGGCTGCACGCTCGCCGCCGCGGTCGCCGCAGAGCTGGCCAAGGGCGCTGAGGTCTTCGACGCGGTCGCGACCGCCAAGGACATGGTGACGGCGGCCATCGAGGGGCGCCTCACGGCGCGCACCCCGTTCGACGTCGTGTGGCAGGGCGCCTACACGGGCTAGCCTCTTCAGCCGGCGGCTGCCGTGCTCTCGCGCCGGATCAACTTGTGCCCGGCGACGACCTCTCGCGGGGCCGCGTCTTGGTCTTCGATCCGGCGGACCAAGAGTTCGACGGCCCGGTCCGCGCTCGTCGCGATGTCGGGTGCGACGGTGGTCAGCGTCGGGTTCGAGTAGGCGCCCTCCGGGATGTTGTCCCAGCCCGTGACGGCGACGTCCTCCGGGACGCGGAGGCCACGCCGTCGGAGGGCATGCATCGCGCCGATGGCGATCAGGTCGCTCGCGCAGACCAGGCCGTCGAACGGTAGCCCGCGCCCGAGAAGCTCCTGGACCGCGAGCAGGCCGGACTCGCGTGTGAAGTGCCGTGCGGGCACGACTCGGGACGGCTGGAAGTCGATGCCGGCCTTCTCGATCGCCTCGCGGTACCCGAGCATGCGGAGCCAGCCCGGGCCGAACTGACGCGATTCCTGCGCGCCGACGAACACCAGCGACCGCCGCCCCAGATCGAGCAGGTGCTGGGTCGTCTCCTGGCCGGACGTCTGGTTGTCGACGATCACGTGGTCCAGGTGCGAGCCGTCGACGCGTTCGCCGAGGAGCACCAGCGGCAGGGGGCCGTGAGCCTGCGTGACAGTCGTGCTGTCGAGGCCCTCCGGCCGCAGGATGATGCCGTCCGCGAACTGTGCGTCGAAACCGCCGGCCACGTACCGCTCGGACTCCGGCCGGCCGTTCGTCTCGCTGATGAGGACGGTGTAGCCGCGCGCCTCGGCCGACCGGATGATGCTGTGGGCGAGGTGCGCGAAGTACGGCATTGTCAGGTCGGGGAGCGCGACGGCGAGCAGGTAGGTCCTGCCAGACCGGAGCTGGCGGCCGGCCATGCTGGTGCGGTACCCGAGCTCGCGGATCGCCGCTTCCACCCTCGCGCGGGTCTCGGGCCGCACATTCGTGCGGTTGTTCACGACGTTGGACACCGTCTTCCACGACACGCCCGCGCGCTCGGCGACGTCCTTGACGCTGGGGCGTCGCCCCGGCCGTGCGGATCCCGACCTGCCTGCCGCCGCCGTCACGGTGCCGTCCCGGGCTCGAGCCGTCGAGGCGACCCGAAAGGTCGACTCTCGGCGCTGCAATCGTTGACAGACCTCTTCATCGCTCACTATCTTACCGTTCTAACGTTGGAATACAACGTTAGAACGCCAATGCGCGCCCCATCCGTCAGTGACGCCGGTACCCCGGAGGTTTCCTCATGTCCAAGTCTGAAATCCGCTGTTCGTCGCGTCCCTTCGCCGTGGGCGCAACGGCGATGCTCGGGGTTGCCCTCGCCGTGGCCGGCTGCGGAGTCAGCGCGCCCGCCGGAGGTGGATCCTCCGGTGACGGCGGCGGCGGTTCCGAAGCGATGCGCGCGACGTGGTGGGGCGGGGACTCAGAGAACCAGGCGCTGAACGAGGCCTTCGACGCCTACGCGGCGGCGTCGGGAGTCGACGTCGCCCGGGAGAGTCAGCCGTGGGACGGCTACTGGGACCGCCTGGCCACGCAGACGGCGGGCGGAAACCCGCCCGATCTGATCATGCAGGCCGGCAGCCAGATCCCCGAGTACTCGAGCAGGGGCACGCTGATGGATCTCAGCGGGGCCGAGGGCCTGGACGCCGAGATCGTCGACGAAGGACTGAAGCAGTTCGGCGCGGTCGGGGACGAGCTCTACGGCGTCGTCGCGGCCTCCAACGCCATGGGCCTGGTAGCCAACGACAAGCTGCTGGACGAGGCGGGGGTCTCGGTGCCGCAGGGTGAGTACACCTGGGACGAGCTGGCCGAGGTGGCCGTCGACGCCCATGAGGCGCTCGGCGACGACGTCTGGGGGATCCAGGACGGCGGCGGCGACCTCATCCTGTTCATCCTGGCCGTCCGCGACGACGGCCGGCAGTTCTACGCGGAAGACGGTTCCCTCAACGCGACGCCCGAGGACCTGACCGCCTGGCTCGAGTACTGGGAGGAGCTTCGTCAGGCGGGCGGCGCGCCGCCGGCGGACGTGACGGCCGAGGGACAAGGGGAGCTTCCCAACGCGCCGCTGGCCCAGGGTCGCGCGGCCATGGGGTTCGGCTGGACGCAGGACTACATCGCGTACACGCGTCTGATGGACGCGGATCTGTCGCTCAGCCTTCCCCCGTACGACGCCGAGAACCCCAGTCTCTGGATGAACGCGGCCAGCCTGTGGTCGGTGTCGGCCACCAGCGACAACCAGGACGCCGCCGTGGACGCCATCAACCACTTCATCAACGACGAGGAAGCCCGTGAGGCGATCGGCGTCTCGTTGGGGATGCCGCCGTCGCAGGAGGCCCGTGACCAGCTTGCCGGCACCCTGTCCGACGAGGAGCAGGCGGCGATGGACTACATGGACGAGGTCGCGGAGACCTCGACCCCGCTCAACCGCCTGTGGCCGGCCGGTTTCGCCGAGCTCCGCACGCTGCTCAGCGAGCTCAACGAGGCCGTCGCTTTCGGTAGCACGACCATCCCGGACGCGGTGGACGAGTTCTTCTCCACCGCCGCAGAGCTCGAATGAGCACCAGCTCAACGAGCGGTGCACCCACCGTGGCGAGCGAGCCGTCCCAGCGCGACCGAGCGCGCGTCGACGGCCCGGGCGCGGAAGAGGTGCGTCCGCCACGGCGCACCCCGAGGCGGAGGCGCTCGGCGACCGTGGCCGGCTACCTCTTCCTGCTCCCGTGGTTCCTCGGTCTGTTCACCCTCGTGCTGGGACCGATGGCCGCCTCGGCGTACCTGTCATTCACCGAGTACGACCTGTTCACGGACGCGCAGTGGGTCGGGCTCGGGAACTACACGGAGATCCTCACCGATGACGAGGACTTCCGGCAGTCGGTCGGCGTGACCTTCACCTACGTCCTCGTCTCGGTTCCGCTGCGACTGATCGTCGCGCTGAGTCTCGCGATCGTGATGAACCGCGCCATGCGGGGCATGACCTTCTACCGGTCGGTGCTGTACCTGCCTTCCCTGCTCGGTGGGAGCGTCGGCATAGCGGTGCTGTGGCGTCAGCTCTTCGGCCGGGAGGGGACGGTCAACGATCTGCTCGGCCTCGTCGGCATCCAGGGACCGAACTGGATCGCCGACCCGGACTACTCGCTCATGACGATCATCGTTCTCGCGGTGTGGCAGTTCGGCTCGCCGATGATCATCTTCCTCGCGGGTCTTCGTAACATCCCCGCGGATCTGATCGAGGCCGCCTACGTGGACGGAGCCGGCGCCCTCCGCCGATTCTTCTCCATCACGCTGCCCCTGCTGACACCGATCGTCTTCTTCAACCTCGTGATGCAGACGATCGTCGCCTTCCAGGCGTTCACGCCCTCGTTCATCATCAGCAACGGCACCGGAGGCCCGGTGGGATCCACGCTCTTCTACACCCTGTACCTCTACCAGCGGGCCTTCACCGAGTTCGAGATGGGCTACGCCTCGGCGCTGGCGTGGATCCTCGTCGCGATCATCGCGATGTTCACCGCTGTGGCCTTCCTCAGCTCCAAGCGCTGGGTCTTCTACGCGGACGGGGGCCGATGATGGTGACCTTCCGGACGGTGGACCGCCCGCCGGTCGATGCTCGAGGCGGCGCAGCCGCCAAGAGGTTCAAACGCGTCCTGCTGCACGCCGGCCTCGTCATGCTCTGCGTCGGCATGCTGTACCCGCTGCTGTGGATGGCTCGGGGGTCCCTCGTGCCCGAGGACCAGATCTTCTCGTCCGAGACCTTCCTGCCCAGCGAGCTGGTCTTCGCCAACTATCCCGACGGATGGGCGGCGAACCCGCCAGGATTCGGCCGGTTCCTCATCAACTCCGCCGTCGTCTCCGTGGGCGCGGTGATCGGAAACCTCGTCGCGTGCACCATGGCGGCCTACTCGTTCGCCCGGGTCGAGTTTCCGCTGAAGCGTCTCTGGTTCGCCGTCATGCTCGCCACGGTCATGATTCCCGTTCACGCGACGCTTGTGCCGCAGTACACCATCTTCACGGCGGTCGGATGGGTCGACACCTATCTGCCGCTCATCGTCCCGAAGTTCCTCGCCACCGACGCGTTCTTCATCTTCCTGCTCGTGCAATTCATGCGGAGCATCCCCCGAGAGCTCGACGAGGCCGCCGAGATCGACGGTTGCGGGCACCTGCAGCGGTTTGTCCGGGTACTTCTGCCGCTGATGGGTCCAGCACTGGCGACCACGGCAGTGTTCACCTTCATCTGGACGTACGAGGACTTCATGGGCCCGCTGATCTACCTGGCGGACGTCAATCAGTACACCGTGCCGCTGGGCCTGCGCATGTTCATGAACAGCATGGGCGAGTCCTCCTACGGGGAGCTGTTCGCCATGACGACGCTGTCCCTCCTGCCCGTCTTCGTCATATTCATGATCTTCCAACGCCGCCTCATCGAAGGGATTGCCACGACTGGGCTGAAGGGATAACGCGAACCGTCCGAGCAAAAGACTGAGTGCGGCAACATTGGAAGAGGAAGATTTGAGACACGTCACCCAGAGCTATGACATCGTCGTCTGCGGCGGAGGGCTCGCAGGATTCACTGCCGCCGTATCGGCCGCTCGGATGGGGCAGCGGGTCTGCCTCGTGCAGGACCGGCCCGTGCTCGGCGGGAACAGCTCCTCGGAGGTCAGGGTGGTGCCTCGCGGCAGCACGACCTATCACGCGTATGCCCGCGAGGGCGGCGTGCTCTCGGAGCTGATGGTCGGCGAGCGGATGAAGAACCACGAGCCCATCTTCGAGAACGGCTGGGCCAACAGCGTCTGGGATCTCTCGCTGTACGACCTGGCACAGCGCACGGAGAACCTGACCCTCCTGATGAACACCGCCGTGTGTGACGTCACCGTCACCGACGGACGCATCGCGTCCGTGACAGGCTGGACGATGTCGGCCGAGACCGAGACGGAGCTGCGGGCCGAGGTGTTCCTCGACTGCACCGGCGACGCCGTGGTCGCGGCACTGGCCGGCTGTGAGTTCCGCACGGGCGAGGAGGCGCGCGCCGAGTTCGGCGAGCCGCACGCCCCGCTCGAGGCGTCCGAGGACACGATGGGCAACTCCATCCACTTCAAGACCAAGGATGTCGGACACCCGGTCGACTTCGAGCTGCCCGAGTGGGCGGTCGAGTACACCGATCCCGACTTCTTCTACAAGCAGGGCCGTGTCCCCAGAGACGTGCGCGGCGGATTCTGGTGGATCGAGCTCGGCAAGCCGTGGAACACCATCTACGACGCCGAGGAGATCCGGCACGAGCTGACCCGGCACACGCTGGGCGTGTGGGACTGGATGAAGAACAAAGACCCCCAGACACGGAACGCGGCCAAGAACCTCGCGCTCGACTGGCTCGGCCAGGTGCCGGGCAAGCGCGAGAGCCGGCGCATCATGGGTCTGCATCTCCTGACCGAGGGTGACTTCTTCCGGGACGAGCCGTTCGAGGATGAGATCGCCTACGGCGGCTGGAACATCGACCTGCACACGCCCGGCGGGCTGCTTGCGTCGACGAGCGAGCCGACGGCCGCTGCCGGATACGACCTGCACTCCAAGGAGTCCGTGACCGCCTACGTCGGACCGTTCGGCATCCCGCTGCGCTCGCTCGTGGCGAAGGACGTGACGAATCTGCTCATGGCGGGCCGCAACGTCTCGGCCACGCATGTCGGTCTGGGTTCCGTCCGAGTCCAGGCCACGACGGCGATCATGGGGCAGGCCGCCGGTACGGCCGCGGCCGTCGCCCTCAAGAACGGGGTGTCGGTCCAGCAGGTCGCGACGATCGCTATCCATGACGTCCAGCAACAGTTGCTCAAGGACGGGTGCTTTCTTCCGAACGTGGTCAACGCCGACGAGCGGGACCGTGCGCGGACAGCGACCATCACGGCGTCTTCCGAGGCGGTCAATCTCGGCGCGGCGCCGGGTGACAGGTGGATCGATGGCGGTCTTCGTGAGAACGTCCGCCACAGTGGCGAATACCTTTCGGCGCTGCGGGCCCAGTGGATTCCGGTCGAAACCGGTCCGGACGCTCCTGGCCTTCGGACTGTGAGCGTCCTCCTGCGCAACCACTCCGACACGGCGGTGGAGATCCCGGCACGCCTGCAGCAGGCGGACCACATCTGGGACTACCGCGTTGACACGAACATGGTGCTCGACGACACGACCCTCGTGGTCGAACCGGGGGAGCACTGGGTCACCTGGGACGTCCGCGTCGACCCCGGGTCGTTGGTTCGCACGGCCCCGGGTGGGCAGTACGTCCGCGTGGACCTCGCCGCCGAACCCGCCGTCGAGTGGCTCCGTGCCGGGCGCATCCTCCCCGGTGCGGTCTCGGCGTTCGAGATGTCACCGGGGCGGCTGCGCCGGTTCGGCGACGGCGTGACGATGAGCCACCGCATCACGCCCGCGCAGCGCGCCTACCCGCCGGTCGGCGTGATCAGCGGGACGGCGAGGCCGCACCGGGCCACCAACGAGTGGCGGTCCGATCCGGGCCATCCTTTCGACCAGTGGATCCAGCTCGACTGGGACGAGCCCCAGGACATCAGCACCGTCCACGTCACCTTCGCAGGTCACCTGCTGCGGGAGTACGACCACACGCCCGCGCTGTGGCGCGACCCCCAGACGGTGCGCGACTACACGATCCGGGCGTGGTCGGGCGAGCGGTGGACCGACATACTTGTGGTCGAGGGCAACGGCTTCCCGCGTCGGGTGCACCACCTGGTCGACGTGATCAGCTCGACCGCCATTCGCCTCGTGGTTCACGCTACGAACGGTGACCCCTCTGCGGCTGTCTACGAGATTCGATGCTACTGAGACAGCCGAGAACCAGGCCGCACGACAAGGAGAGCGAAAGATGACGACACCCGGTGACGCGATGCCGCGCCCCGAGTACCCACGCCCACAGTTCGTCCGAGCCGACTGGCATTGCCTCAACGGCTGGTGGGACTTCGAGATCGACCAGGGTGACTCCGGCCTCGAGCGTGGGCTCGTCGAGGGCAGGCTGTCCGACCGGATCCTCGTGCCGTTCGCGCCCGAGTCGGAGCTGTCCGGCATCGAGAACACCGACTTCCTCGAGGCCGTCTGGTACCGACGCACCGTCGAGGTCCCCGCCGGCTGGTCGGGCCGCCGCGTGCACCTGCACTTCGGCGCGGTGGACCAGGACGCGACCGTGTGGGCCGACGGCGTGGAGGTCGGCCGGCACCGCGGCGGCTGGACGCCGTTCACCGTGGACCTGGGGGAGCGTGCCGGCCAGAGCGTGGTCATCACGGTCCGGGCGCGCGACCCCCGCCACGCGGCCCAGGCGCGCGGCAAGCAGGCCATCAAGTACGCCAACTCCGAGTGCAACTACACCCGCACCACCGGCATCTGGCAGACGGTCTGGATGGAGCCGGTCGCCGACCTGCACATGCGCCGCCCCCGCATCACCCCGAACCTGGCCGCCTCGTCCTTCACGGTCCAGGTGCCGCTCAGCGGCAACGGGCCTGGCAGCCGGGTGGCGGCGGACCTGACGGCCGACGGCGAGACCGTGGCCTCCGCCGTCGTGCGGGCGGACCTGGACCTGGCGCCCTCCCTCGTGCTGCAGATCCCGGAGGACAAGGTCCGAACCTGGGGACCGGACGACCCGTTCCTGTACGGCTTGCGGATCCGCCTGGAGGACGGCGACGGGAACGTCGTCGACGACGTCGAGTCCTACGCGGGTCTGCGGTCCGTGTCGATCGACGGGCACGCATTCCTCATCAACGGCGAGCGCATCTTCCAGCGGCTCGTCCTCGACCAGGGCTACTGGCCCGAGTCGCTCATGACCGCGCCGAGCGAGGAGGCCCTGGTCCGCGACATCGAGCTCGGTCAGCGGGCCGGCTTCAACGGCGCACGGCTGCATCAGAAGGTCTTCGAGGAGCGCTACCTCTACCACGCCGACCGGCTCGGTTACCTCGTGTGGGGCGAGTTCGGCGACTGGGGGATCGCGGGCCTCGGACCGGCCGGGGACCACCAACGGCCCACGGCGTCCTTCGTGACCCAGTGGGTCGAAGCGCTCGAGCGCGACTACTCTCACCCCTCGATCATCGGGTGGTGCCCGCTGAACGAGACCCACCAGCCGCTCACCGACCGCATCACGGTGCTCGACGACGTCACGCGCGCGATGTTCCTCGCCACCAAGGCCGCCGACCCCATGCGGCCGGTCCTCGACGCGTCCGGCTACTCCCACCGCGTGGCCGAAACCGACGTCTACGACTCCCACTCCTACGAGCAGGACCCGGAGGCGTTCGCCCGCGAACAGTCCGGCCTCGCCACCGGCGAGCCGTACACCAACACGGGCCCCGAGGGTCGGGCCTGGTCGCTGCCGTACCGCGGTCAGCCCTACTTCGTCAGCGAGTTCGGCGGCATCTGGTGGAACCCGGACGCCACGGACGTCAGCGGGCAGGACTCCTCCGAGTCCTGGGGGTACGGTCAGCGGGTCCGGGACGAGGACGAGTTCCAGGAGCGGTTCGCCGGGCTGACCGGCGTGCTGCTGAACGACCGGGAGATGTTCGCGTACTGCTACACCCAGCTCACCGACGTCTTCCAGGAGCAGAACGGCATCTACCGGTTCGACCGGTCGGAGAAGCTCGACGTCGATAAGGTGCGCGCGGCGCAGCTGCGGCCGACGGCCTTCGAGGAGTAGGCACCGGCGACCTGCCGCCGAGAGCAGGCTCTTCCGCCGTCTGCTGGTGTTTGAACGCCGGCACTCGGCGGCACTGCCTGCTTTCGGCGGTGCGACTCCGGGCCGCGACTCCCGGCTCGGCGACCTTCGCGCGCATGGCCGCGGGTACCGCGATGTGGGCACGAGGGGCCATCATGGCGGCGTGCCCACGACTCATGCTTCACCCCTCGTCGGCCGGGCGGCGGAGGTCGAGCGGCTCGCCGCGCTGACCGGCCTGACCGACAGCGGGACAGCGTGCGCCGTCGTCGTCGCAGGGGACGCCGGCGTCGGCAAGACGCGCCTGCTCACCGAGCTCGCCGCCCGCGCCGAGCCGGCCCGCGTCCCGACGCTCGTGGGCCACTGCACCGACATCGGCGACGGCGCCCTGCCCTTCCTGCCGTTCGGCGAGATGTTCGGCAGGCTCGAGGCTGCCGAACCGGACCGTTTCGCCGACCTTGCGGCCCGCCACCCGGCTCTCCTCCGGCTGCGTCCCGGCCGCCGGGCCGCCACGTCGGCGGACGGCCCGGACGACTCCGGGCGTGCCGACCTCTTCGACGCCGTGCACGCCGCGCTCGAGGAGCTCGCCGCGCCGGCCGGCCTGCTCGTTCTCGTCGAGGACCTGCACTGGGCGGATCCATCCACCCGCGACCTGGTGACTCTGCTCTTCACCCGCGGGTTCGCCGGCCAGGTCGCCGTCGTCGCCTCCTACCGCAGCGACGACCTCCACCGGCGCCACCCGCTGCGTGCGCGGGCGGCGGAGTGGGCACGGCTGCCCGGGGTGGAGCGGCTCCAGGTCGGCCCGCTGCCCGACGCCGATGTCCGCCTTCTCGTGCGCGGCCTCTGTTCCGGTCTTACCGCCGAGCCCGACGTCCGTGAGATCGTCCGCCGGGCTGAGGGCAACGCCTTCTTCGCCGAGGAGCTGGCGCTCGCGCGTGCGGCGGGCGACGCCGCCCTGCCCGCCGACCTCGCCGATCTGCTACTGCTGCGTCTGGACCGGCTCGACGACGCACCCCGCACCGTGGTCCGAGCCGTCGCCTGCGCCGGCCGCCCGGTGGCGCACGAGCTGCTCGTCCACGTCCTCGACCTCGACGACGAGGCGCTGGAGGGCGCCGTGCGGACCGCCGTCGACAGCAACGTCCTGGTGCCGGTGGACGGGACCGCCTACGCGTTCCGCCACGCCCTCCTCGCCGAGGTCGTCTACGACGATCTCCTGCCCGGTGAACGGCAGCGCCTGCACGCTGCCTACGTGCGGTCGTTGCAGGCCGGCGGGACCGAGGGCACGGCCGGTGAGCTGGCGCACCACGCCCTCGCCGCGCAGGACGTCACCACGGCGGTGATCGCGGGCATCCAGGCGGGGGACGACGCCGCCGCCGTCGGTGGTCCGCACGAGGCAGCCACCCACTACCTTCGCGTCCTGGGGCTGCTTGACCGACCGGGCGCACCCGACGTCGACGGCACGGACCTCACGGTCCGGGCCGCGGATGCACTGCTCGCGTCCGGGCACCCGCACCGGTCCGCGGATCTCATCGCCGACTTCCTGCGCCAGCGACCCGGCGGACCGACCGGGTCTGACCGCGCCCGCCTGCTGCTGGCACAGGCCGCGGCCCTGCGGGAGATCGACACCGACGTGAGCGCACTGGACGTGACCGCGGAGGCCATCACGCTTGCCGCGGAGGATCCATCGCTGCGGGCGCGAGCCCTGACCGCACACGCGTACGCCGCCTACGATCGCGGCAGGGACGCCGACGCGACCCGCTTCGCCGAGGAGGCGCATGAACTGGCGAGCGCGCGGGACCAACCGCGGGTGGCTTCGGAGGCGGCGATGCTGCTCGGCCGGCTCAAGGAAGGGTCGGGCGACCCCGACGCCTCGCTAGCCGCGCTCGGCGAGGTCGTCTCGCAGGCGCGGCGGGACGACGACGTCGTCGCCCTGATCCGCGGGCTGCACCTGACCGGCACCATCCTCTTCGAGGTCGGCGAGCTGACCCGGGCGCGGACGGTGTACCTCGAGGCGGCCGCCATCGCCTCCGAGCATGGCCGACCGTGGTCCCCGAACGGCCTCGACGCGCGGTTGCTGGCCTGCCTCACCGCGTACATGACCGGCGACTGGGACGCCGTCGCCGCGGAGTCCGACGTTTCCGACCAGTCCCCGCCGCCGTTGGTCGGGGTGCTGTTCGGTGCTCTCGCACTCAGCCGTGCCGTCGCGCGCGGGGACGATGACGCGGCGCGGCTGCTCGACCAGGTGCGCGAGTGGTGGCCTCGGGACGCCTTCGTCTGCGTCCTCTCCGCCGGCGCAGCCATCGATCTGCACGGACAGCATGGCGACGTCGCCCGTGCCGTCGCCGTGCACGACGAGGCTGTCCGGACGGTCTCGACTCTGTGGCACGCCGAAGACGGCCTCTTCCAGGCCCGCGTCCGGCTGGGCGCCCTGCTCCTTGGCCAGCTCGCGGACGCTGCGGCACGGGCCGGCAGCGACGCTGAGGATCTGGTCGGCCTGGGTGCCGCTGAGGCAAACGCCGCCGAGCGAACCGTGTCCCGGGCCACCGCGACCGGTCGCCCGTACGCCGTCGAAGGAAGGGCTTGGCAGGCACGGGCCAAGGCGGAGATGCTTCACCTGCGCTGGGTCGCCGGCATCGAACCGCCGGGCGAGGATGAGTTGATCGAAGCCTGGCAGCGGGCGGTCGACGGCTTCGAAGACCTCGGCCAGCCGTACGAGTGCGCCCGCTCCGAGGCGCGGCTGGCCCGCGCCCTCCGGGCCGCCGGCCGCGCCCAGGACGCGAGCCGACTGACGGAGCGGGCGGTCCGCACGGCGGAGCGGCTCGGTGCCCGGCCTTTGCTCGTCGAGCTTCGCGACCTCACGGCACGGCCGACGCCGGGCTCCTCCACCCGCGGCGGCCACGAACTGACGCCCCGCGAGCGCGAGGTGCTCGCCCTCGTCGCCGAGGGACGCACGAACGGACAGATCGCCGGGCAGCTCTTCATCAGCACCAAGACCGCCAGCGTCCACGTCTCCAGCATCCTGGCAAAGCTCGGCGCTTCTGGGCGGACCGAGGCCGCGGCAGTCGCCCGCCGCCGCGGTCTGCTTGCTGATCCTCGGTGAGCGCCTGGGAAAGTCACCAAGGCGCCCTCGATAGTGAGGACTTGAGCAGTGCACCGTTCGCACTGACGCCGACCGCGGCGCCCACGGGCGCAGCCGGGCTGTGGCAGGCTTCGGTGGGTGACTGGGTCGAGCGCCGATGCGGACTGGTCCGAGTACTACCGGCGGACCGCCGGACGTCCGCCACGTGACCTCGTCCGCAAGGGCGAGTTGACCGTCGGTGGCGCCGGAGTCGCCGTCGACCTCGGGTGCGGAGACGGCACCGAGACGGTGTGGCTGCTCGAGCAGGGGTGGCAGGTCACCGCCGTGGACCGGGAGCCGGCCGCGGTCGCGGGCGTGGCGGACCAGACGCGTGACGGCGCGCTGACCGGCGTCGTCGCAGACCTGTGCACCTACGAGTTCCCGACGGCGGATCTCGTCTTCGCCTGTGCCAGCCTGCCGTTCGTCCCCGGCGGAGTTCGACGCCGTGTGGGCGAGGGTCGTCACCGCCGTCCGGGGTGGCGGCGTCCTCGCCGTCAACCTCTTCGGTCAGCGGGACTCCTGGGCCGCCGGCCCGACGGCGGTCGAGGGGATGACCTTCCACGACCGTGACCAGGTGGAGGCCCTGCTCGACGGCCTGGTGATCGTCGAGCTGAGCGATTCCGAGTTCGACGGTCCGAGCGGACGTGGGCCGAAGCACTGGCACGGTTACGACGTCGTCGCGCGGGCTTGACGAGCGGCGCGTGGCGTCCTTGCCTACGCTGCTGAACGGTCCACGAAGGAGAGGAACCATGGCAGACGAACCCCGTCTCACGCTGAGCGGAGTGGTGCTGGACGCACCGGACCCCCGTGAGCTCGCCGGCTTCTACGAGCGGCTGCTCGGTTGGGAGAGGGTCACCGACGACCCGACCTGGGTACAGCTCGCCTCGCCGGACGGCGGACCGAAGCTGTCGTTCCAGCTCGAGCCGGTCTACACCCGGCCCACCTGGCCCGCGCGCGCCGATCAGCAGCAGATGATGAGCCACCTCGACATCAAGGTCGACGACCTCGAGTCCGCCGGTGCGCTCGCCACCGCGGCCGGTGCCGTGCTGGCAGACTTCCAGCCGCAGGAGCACGTCCGGGTCTATCTCGACCCGGTCGGCCACCCGTTCTGCCTGTTCCTCTTCTGACCGAGCTGTCACGTCGAGCCGCCGGGCGCTCGCCCCGCGCGACGGTGCGCGCGGTCGGCGCGACCTGGGCTAACCGGCCAGATGCACGAGCAGCAGCGCGAGCCAGCACCAGCCGACCACCATCGTCACGCGCTGGAGGAGGCCGGCCCGGGGCGAGTCGTTCTCCCAGGCCTGGCCGAAGGCGGCGAACAGCACGGCAGCGGCGACACCGGTGAGCCCGGAGTACGAGCGCCAGACCGCGCCGTCGAGCACCAACGTGGCGACGACGGCCGCCGCGGGCAACGACATGAAGACGGCGATGCCGAACCAGTCGTGGACCCGGTGGCGTTTGCTGAAGCGTTCCGGCGTCACGTCCGGGGTACCGGGCGGGTAGGCGCGCATCGCGTCCATCGGGAACACGCCAGAGGCGAGGAGCGAGACGCCGAAGACCGCGATCGGGACGGCCAGCCAGCCGCTGCCGGACGTGCCCGGCACGGCAAGCGCTGCAAGGGCGACGAGCACGCCGCACACCAGGAAGTTTCCGGTCTGGACCCAGCCGCGCGGGCCGAGCGCCAAGGCGCTGACCGGGTGGCGGACCGGGTCGTACCCGGGCCGGGTCGCGCCGTCGACCAGGAGGGTCACGACGAACAGCGCGAGTCCGGCGGAGCCGAGCCAGAGCAGCGTCGTCATGTCACCGGGCGCTCTCGCCGTGGCCGCCGAGGATCGACGGGACCTCGTCCACGTCCTCGACGAGATGGACGTGTGACGCCATGAGCCGGTCGCCGGCGAGTGCGGTCAGCAGCGGCCACACCGGCAGACGCTCCGTCCAGTGCTCGCGGCCCACGAGCACCATCGGCGCCACGGAGGACGCATCGGCGTAGTAGTTCTCGCACGCGTCCTGGAAGACCTCCTGGGTGGTGCCGGCCGCGCCCGGCAGGAACACGATGCCGGCGGTCGCGACCCGCAGCAGCACGGCCTCGCGGACCGCGTTGCGGAAGTACTTCGCCACCTGCGTCGCGAAGGCGTTCGGCGGCTCGTGGCCGTAGTGCCAGGTCGGCACGCCCAGTGACTCGGCCCCGTCCGGCCAGCGTTCCCGCACGTCGAAGGCGGCGCGCGCCCACGCCCGCACCGACGGTGCGAAGCTGGGCACCGCGGCGAGCATCTCGAGCGCCTCCTCGAGATTACCGGGGGAGCGATGGGCGAGGTAGGCGCCGAGGTTGGCGGCCTCCATGGCGCCCGGCCCGCCGCCGGTCGCGACCGTCAGGCCCGCGCGCGTCAGCTCGGCGGCCAGCCGGGCGGCCGCCGCGTACTCGACACTGCCTCGCACGAGGGCGTGGCCGCCCATCACCCCGACGACGCGCCGTCCCTCGACGGCGGCCAGCAGCGCGTCGTCGATGGAGTGGTCGTGCAGGGCCTTGGTGAGGGTCAGATCCAGCGAACGCTCCTGCTGGGACCAGGCGTACACCCGGGCGTCGAGCGTCGCCTCGTAGGAGGCGTCCATTCCCTCGTACAGCTCTTCCGCGTCGTACAGGGTCGCGCGGTAGCTGTCCACGGGGACACCGGGCACCGCCGGGAACACCAGGGCGCCCCGGGCCTGGATACTCACCTCGTCGCCCGGGTCCAGCTCGCAATCGAGGAAGAGCGCTCCGGCCACCTCCACCGACCGCAGGGCGTGGCCCCTGCCGCGCAGATCGAGACCCTGCAGGTGCCATCCGGACAGGTCGATCGCGCCGTCGGCGATCCTGGTGTCGAACTCCTCGACCGACTCGACCTCGACCGTGCTTCCTAGTCGCTTGCTCACGCCGCGAACCTACCGGTGACCGGCCACCCGCAGGCGCTGCTCGGGGTCTGGGCGGACGCGCCGAGCACCACCTGCCCGTGCCGAGCCGCAGAGCCGCCCGGTTCGAGCCGCGGTCCAGATGGCGGCCCAGCACGGCCGGACCCGCGGCCAACCGGTCGGCATCTGAGACATCGTCGACGTCGCGTTTTAGATCCGTGCCCCCTTAGCCACAGTGGCGAACATGTCAGCGGCAGCAGAATCCTCGGTGCGGGTCCGGTCTTCCGATCCGAGGGCCCGCCGGATGCGGGCGCTCCCGGGCACCGTGCACGCCGCCGAGTTCAAGAAGTTCTTCCGCAACCACCCGGCGGGCGTCGCCGTAGTCACCGCCGACCCCGGCGACGGGCCGGTCGGTCTGACCGCCACCTCGATCATCACCATCTCCGCGGAGCCGCCGCTGCTGGCGTTCTCGCTCGCGTCGGAGTCGTCGGCCACGCCGGCGCTGCGGCGGGCGGAGACGGTCCTGGTGCACCTGCTGTCCGTCGAGGACCTGCCCACGGCGCAACGGTTCGCCACCAGCGGCGTCGACCGATTCGCCGAACCCACGAGGTGGTCAAGACTGGAGACCGGCGAGCCGCTGCTCGACGGCGTCGGCGCGTGGTTGCGCGGGCGCGTGGTCAACAAGATGGACGCCGGGGGCTCCGTCGTCGTCGCGGTGCAGCCGCTCGAGACCCAGGTGCCCGACGCGGGCGAGGCGCCGCTCGTGTACCACAACCGCACCTGGCACGCGTTGGGTGAGGAGTCCCGGCTGAGCTAGATCCGGCGAGCCGGTTGCCAGGATTCTCAGTTGGCGGTGATCGTTCCGCTGACGCGGACACGGACGGGAACGCCCCCGACGTCGGAGGGCACGTGCCCGCTCGCCTCCGCCGTGGCGACGTTGACCAGTACGCACCAGTCGTCCTCGTCGTCCGTGGCGCTGCCTCGGTCGTCCGGGGAGTTCTCCGTGGAGGCTTTCGTCGCGTCTGCGGCATGGGCGGTCGGAGCCAGGCCGACGCCGGTCACGCCGTCGGCCCCGGCGAGAGACTCGCGCAGGGCTCGCTTGGCGGCCCTGGCCTGCTCGAGGCTGGCCACGATGATCACCTCCACGGCCCATTGTGCGCCGTGCGCGCGGACGCGGGAGCCGACGGGCCGGGCCGATCGGTCAGATCGATGCCTGTCGTGCTGTCGACCGGGCCAGGTTGACCCCGAGCGCGTCGAGGACGGTCCAGATCGGGTTGACGTACGTCAGCCCGGTACCGTTCGGGCCACCCGACTCCGATCCGGCGAACAGCAGGCCGATGGCGACGCCGTCCTCCCGGTAGACCAGGGAGCCGGAGTCGCCGCCCTGGGAGAAAGGACCGCCGGTCGAGGACTCGATCTCGATCTGATCGTCGAAGCTGACGGCGCCGAGCCCGCCGTAGCCGACCATGACGTCGTCCAGCTCGATCGCGCTGACCCGCCCGCTGGTCCGCCCGGTGGTGCGCCCGACCTTGGCCACCGACTCACCGCCGCGGGCCTCGACGGTCTCGGTGATCGTGCCGACCGGGTACTCCAGGTCCGCCTGCGGCTCATCGAGCAGGGCGATCGCGGCGTCGACGGTCATCGCCTCCTCCGGCCGTATCGGCACGAGGTCGGCCAGCGTACCGACCCGGTCCTCCGGGGCGGTGCCGCCGTCGGCCGGACCGGGCTGCAGGATGACGTCCCCGATCTCTGCGGACGGCGACCCGGCGAGGACGTGCCAGTTCGAGAGGACGAAGAGGTCGCCGTCGGCCTCCCGGACCACGAAGGCGCCGAGCGTGCCGGCCGTGACGTCGACGTGTGCGAGGGAGACGCCAGGGCGCAGCGGACGAATCCGCCCGGTCTCGCCCTGGGCCGGTTCGGCGGGCAGCGGCATGCCGGACCAGGTGGGCACGCCGGAGAGGCTGAGGATCCGGCCGGTACGCCGCACGTCCACCGAGGGCCCAGCCTGCTCGGCGAGCTGCTCGGCGATCGCCCGTGCCCGCGGTACGTCCGTCCGGTACCGCAGCGCGATGCCGTAGTCGTCGTCCGCCCGTGGTGCGAGGCCGATCGCCAACGTGGGGGCGTCGATGACGTCGTCGGCCGTGACGCCGCCCTTCCCGAGCTTGCTGGGCCGGGGGACCACGCCGTCGGCGTCGGCCAGCTCGCGAGCCCAATGCGCGAGCTGGAACTTTATGGTTCGTGCTTCGTCGCGATGCATACCTGCGAGTGTCACGGAGAGCACCCACACGCGCGCGGGGAGGGGAACAAAGCGCCGGGACGGTACTCGCGTGGTATCCCGGGCCGGGAGGCCGCTTCAGGTCGCCGGGCGCCGGGCGGGGTGAGCAGCCCAGGCGCCAGATCAGCGGTTGGCGCGAGTCTTCTTCTCGTTCGCCTTCTGGATCGCCTTGACGAGCTCGCCCTTGTCCATCTTGGACCGGCCCGGCACGTCGAGCTCCTTGGCGACGTCGTACAGGTGCGCCTTCGAGGCGTTCGCGTCGACGCCGCCGGCGGTCTTGCGGCTCGTGCCGCGGCCACCCTTCGCCTGCTTGTCGGACGGTCCCGACTCCTTCTTCGGCTCCCAGTGGTCGCCGACCTTCTCGTGGGTGTGCTTCAGAGCGGCGTAGGCGACGCGGTGGGCGCGCTCGCCCTCGCCGTACTCCTCGGCCGCCGAGTCGTGCGCCTCGGCGAACGTGCGCTGAGCCTTCTTGTCGGACTTCTGCAGGGTGCTCGGCAGCTCGGTCTGCTTGGGCTTGCCGCCCTTGGTCGTCTTCGGCATCGTGCGGATCCCTCCTGGCTGGGTTCGGGTCCCGGTTCCCAGAATGGTGCGGCTCAGCAGCACTCGCATCTCGAAGCGGTTCTGGCTCCGGACGGCTGAGCGGTGCCGGCCCGTAGCGTGGGACGCCATGACCGAACCCGTCGCCTTCGTTGTCCGGCCGCCGACACGCGCCGACGCCGACGCCATGGCTGTGGTGCACAACACCGGCTGGCGCGAGGCCTACGGGCAGCAGCTGCCTGAACGGTTCTACGACGACGCAGCGCTGGGCCGCCGCCGGGAGACGTGGCGACGGGTCCTGGGACGCGGTGACCTGGGTTACCGGATCGCCGTCGGGGAGTCGGGCGGCGCGGTCGTCGGGATCGCTATGGTCGGCGGCAGCCTCGGCGACCATCCGGTGCGCGACCTCGAGGTCTACGCGCTCTACGTCTACGCCAGCCACTACGGCACCGGGATCGGGCAGGCGCTGCTCGAGACGGTGCTCGGCGAGGAGCCGGCGCAGCTCTGGGTCGCCGCGGACAACCCGCGCGCCCGCGCCTTCTACGCCCGCAACGGCTTCCGGCCCGACGGCGCACGCAAGGTCGACTCCGGCCTGAACGATCTCGCCGAGGTGCGGCTGGTGCGTTGAGGTCTTCTCAGCGGAAGGCTGGTCGGTTCTCCATGATCTTCTCAAGAAGCATCAGCAGGATGTGGCGTTCGGCCTCGGTCAGGGCGCCGAACCATTCGTTCTCGACCTCGAGGTGCCATTGATAGCTCTCTCTGATGAGCTTTTCACCTCTTGGTGTCAGGCGGACGACGACGGACCTGAGATCCTCCGTGGACGGCTCCTTGGTGATGAGTTCATCCTCAAGGATCTTCTTCAGGGCGGCAGAGACCGTCGCTCGGCTCATATTGGTCATCGACGCGACACGGTGCGACGGCAGCGGACCCATGACCCAGAGAGAGACGCAGATCCGGAAGCTGGCGTGCGACCATCCGCCGGGCCTGTACACGCGTTGTGCCGCATCGTCGGCCATCAGCTGATTCAGCTTGCGCGTCATGAGACTGAGCCGAGGTATGACACCTTCGGTGTCGATCCCCTCGTCGGCCACCTTGTCGGTAACGCTGTCGACAAAGCTCTTAAAGTTGGGTCGCGAGCGAGGGCTGACCTCGATGGGAATCGCCATCACGTCACCTTCCCGGGAGCCGGCCTGTATTGAGTAACGGTCACAAGCTCGGTGAAGGCGTCCACTCCGGCCTCGCCGCCTTCGCGCCCGACGCCGCTCTCCTTCACGCCTCCAAACGGTACGGACGGGTGCGGCATGCCCAAACCATTGACCCACACCATGCCAGTCTCGAGCCTCGGCACCACCTCAGCGATGAATGCCTCGTCCTCGGACCAGACCGTCGCGCCGAGCCCGTACGTCGTGGCATTGGCCAGCTCGATGGCCTCAGCGGTCGAGCTGTAGCAGACGACGGGCAGGACGGGGCCGAACTGCTCCTCGTCGACGAGCGGACTGCCGTTGCTGATCCCGGTCACGATGGAGGGCTGCATGTAGAAGCCGGTGGTCTTCGAGCGCCTGCCCTCGAAGAGGATCTTGGACTTTCCGCGCACGCCTTCGAGCAGTTCCTCGACCTTGTCGTACTGCGCCTCCGTGGTCAGCACGGGCGCAGTGGCCTGGTCATCGAACGGATGCCCGACCCGGGTCTCCTCGGCCAGCCGTGCGAGGCGTTCGGCCACATCGTCAGCGACGGACTGGTGCGCATACACGCGTTTCGCGGCCACGCATGCCTGCCCGCTCGAGCCGAAGGCGCTCCGGAAGATCTCTGGTATCGCGGTGGCCAGATCGGCGTCCGGACCGATGATGGCGGCGTCGTTGCCGCCGAGCTCGAGCTGCAGACGTTTCAGGGTGCCCGCCGCCGCTTGCATGATGCTCTTCCCGACTGCGGCGCTGCCCGTGAACGACACCATCGCGACGTCCGGTGAGCTGGAGAGGACTGGTCCGGCGTCGTCGTCCCCGGCGACGATGTTGACCCAGCCCGCAGGAACGACGTCGGCGACGGCGCCGGCGAGGCGCAGGGCGGCGAGGGGCGCAGCAGGCGACGGCTTGCAGACGACCGTGTTACCTGTCGAGAGAGCAGCGCCGACCTTGTTGGCCATCATCAGCACCGGCATGTTGAACGGCGTGATCGCTGCGACCACGCCGAGCGGCTTGCGTACCAGCTCGGTGGTGTGCGCGTCGTCCGAGCTGAGCGCCTCGGTCCGTGGCTGCACCGTTGCCCAGTACTCGAGAGACGCGGCAACGCCCGCCGCCTCCATGGTCGCCGAGCGCATGAGCTTGCCGGTCTCGAACGCAATTATCACGGCCAGCTCGTCCTGGATGCTTCGGGCGCTGTTGGCCATCGCGAGCAGCACGTCCCGTCGCCGTCCGTGGTCACCGGTGCCTTCGTCGAACGCTCGCCGTGCGGCGGCGACGGCATCGCGAACGGTCGCACTGTCGACGATGCGGTAGTCCACGGCCAGCTGTCGGTTCCATGGCGCGCGGACCGTAGCGGCGACCGTGCCGTCGACAACCTCACCACCGATCAGGTGTCGAGCACCCGAGGCGACGCCGGAGGCCAGCTCGTAGACCTCCTCGACAGCGGTGTCCCTCGAGACAGGGATCGTCATGACTGTGCTCCCATCAACTTACGGTCCACGAACGCCTCGGCCAAGGCAAGAACGGAAAGGTACGTGTTGGCGCTCGGAATCGTCGGCATGACCGACGCGTCCACGACGCGCAGGTCCTTCATGCCGATGACGCAGCAGTCGCTGTCCACCACGGCTTCAGGGTCATCCTCGTGACCCATACGCGCCGTGCCACTCAGATGCATCGTGTCCTTCACCGTGGAGACCATCTCCACATCGTCGCGCGGAGACATCGGTTCTCCGGTGATGATGCGCTGCCACGCGTCGTGCTCGATGAGGGCACGCGCCCTGTCGAGTCCGTCGCGCATCCGCGTGACGTCGCGCTCGTCCGACAGAAAGTTCAGCTCGAAGTGCGGCTCGTCGTGCGGGTCGGTCGAACGGAGCACCATGTGCCCACGAGAGTAGGGCTGCTCGAGTGATACGGCGATCCCCGCCGTGGGCCTGCCGAACCAGTAATTGTGGTTGGTGGCGAGGAGCATCATGTCGTTGTCCCGGCCGATACCCGAGCTGTAACGCACGAGGATGTATGTCGGTCGGTTGGCCACACTCGTCTGGGCAGCTCCCATCACGGGAACCTCTACGAACGTCACGGCATGGTCCTGAGCGTTACGTCCTACCGGTAGGTCGCGACGCACCGGTATCCCGGCTGCTCGGAGGTCGTCCGCCGGTCCGATGCCCGAGCGCATGAGGATCGCCGGCGACGACGTGGACCCGCCGCACAGGAAGACTTCGCCGCCAGATCGTGCCCGATACTCCTGACCCGTTGCATCGACCACGCCGACGGCATGGTCGCCCTCGAAGAGGACGCGATCGACGAGCGTGTTGCCGAGGATGGTGAGGTTGGAGCGACCACGGGTCGGCTCCAGGTAGGCGTGGTTCGTGGACACACGGTCGCCGTTCCTGATGTTCATGGCGGTGGGGGAGATGCCTGTGCTGCTGGGAGCGTTGTGGTCCGGATGCCATGGATATCCCGCGTCCAGCGCGGCCTCGTGGACGGCCTTGTCAACTCCGCCCCAGCCTTGCTCGGGTTCGCGGTACACCGGTGTGGGTCCGGTCGCGCCGTGGTACGGCTGCTCACCGAAGTCCAGATCGGTCTCGATGGCGCGGTAGGCGTCGAGCATGGTGTCCGGCCCCCAACCCGCCGCACCGAGCCTTTCCCAGGTGCGGAAATCGTCGGCGACGCCACGGATCGCGTATAGCCCGTTGATCGTAGAGCTGCCGCCCAGGCCGCGGCCGCGGCGATACGGGAACGCCTGCTGACCGCTCGCGCGTGTGGCCGTGGTGTTGTGCCAGTAGAACTCCGGGTTCAGGTGGTTCTTCGGCGCCTCCAGTGCCAGGCCCAACCCTTTGGTCCTGTCCTTGAACTCCTTGGGCGTGTCAGCCGCTCGGTAGTCGAGACCGGCCTCGAGCAGGAGAACGCGCACGGAGGGGTCTGCCGACAGCCGTGAGGCGATGAGCGCACCGGCAGAGCCGGCGCCGACGACGATGTAGTCCCAGGTGCTCATGTCAGGAGCGCTCCAAATCCGCCGGTTGGGCACGCGTCGCTGCGTGGCTTACCCGTAGCGATGCTGGCCTGTATGCAGTCGATTTGTCAAGAGTGACACCTAGTTGGGGTGACATCCTGGCCTGGTAGCGATGATCTCACTCATGCATCCAGAAGGGCTAGGGCCGACTTGTGTGCACATAAACGGTGGGATGGCAGGCACAACAGCGAGCACCTGCTGCCTCTCAGAGTCCAGGACTGCCCCACAGAGATCCAGCTCAGGTCGCGCAGATGTATGTATGGGCGTTGACAAGTTGCGTGCGCTGCGTCACGGTTGGTCTGTCTGAGCGTCATTGGCGTTCACCTGAGAGAAGACATCGCAGTCCGTCTCCAGAGAAACGGAAGAGCATCATGCGTTTCCCCACCTCACCGCGGCCTCGGCTCGCGATGACGACCGTTGCGCTCTGTGGAGCGCTTGCACTGGCCTCGTGCAGCGACGACCCGCAGGCCGCCGCTACCGAAGACCTCGACCTCGGCCCGCTCCAGCTGAACGAGGAGCAGGAGGACGAGCTCACCTCCCTGTACGAGGCCGCCATCGAGTCCGGTAACACGGAAGTGACCATCTACGCCGGTCACCACGACGAGTTCATGGACATCTACGCGGCGTTCGAGGAGCGGTTCCCCGGCCTGGCCATCGCCACCGAGACGTACTCCGGTGCCGAGCTCCAGACCGCGCTGGAGGCCGAGCGTGACACCGGCAGGCACGTCGCGGGGGTGATCTCCAACCCGAACGCCGACCGATACGCAGACCAGGGGTTCGCCGAGGAGTACACGCCGGTGACCTTCGAGCTGCCCGACTGGACCGAGGGCCGGATCCACCAGGACCAGGTGCAGGACCCGGACGGCTTCTACCACTCCCCGTGGGCGCTGTTCTTCTCCGCCGGCTACAACACGGAGATGCTCGAGGAGTCCGAGCTGCCCGCGAACTGGCCCGACTTCGCCAACCCGGAGTGGGACGGGCGGGTCACATTCATGACCCCTGCCAGCCCGGGTGGTATGCAGACGGTCCTCACCACGCTTCTCCAGTCAGGCGTGGTCGACGAGGAGTGGCTCCGCACCGTCGCCTCGCAGTCCAGCCTTGTGGCACAGGACCAACTCGCGCTGCAGTCCGTGAGTTCCGGCGAGTACCCGATTGACCTGACCTCCGCCGCCACATCCATCCTCAACGCCGCCGAGGAGGGCGCGCCCCTCGCGGTGCACTTCTTGGAGCAGCCGGTCATCGCCACGGAGAAGTGGATGATGGCGGCCGAGGCACCCGCTCCCGAGACCGCGAAGCTCCTGCTGAACTTCCTCTTCACCGTGGAGGCGCAGCAGGTGACTCTCGAGTCTGGCAACTTTCCGATCAACCAGCACGAGTCACTGGAGTCACCGCACGGCTGGCAGCGCCTGGAGGAGTACGACTTCGTTCCCCTGCCCTCGCAGTCCGTGATGCGCGAGGAGATGGCCGGCTACGCCGACCTCTTCGAAGAAGTCACGTCCCAGTAAGACACACGGCCACGCGCGAAAAGCCGGGCGGGCCCAACCGGAAGGGGGCGTATGCCCAGTACAGATCAGGAGACTCTCGACAGACTTCGGACGCTCGAGACAAAGGTCGACGAGCTGACGTCGGTCCAGGAGATCGAACGAGTCCAGCAGCAGTACCTCCGCGACCTGGCGGACCGGAACTGGGACGGTGTCGCCGACGCCTACGCCGAAGACGCCGTCTGTGACATCCGCAACCACGGCAGGCACGAAGGACGGGAGAACATCTCCGCGATGCTCTCTGCCGAGCTGCAGCCGGTCGTCAAGACCCGTGACGCCTATATGCTGTCGTCACCCTCCATCGTGGTCGACGGCGACAAGGCCTACGGCGAGTTCGTGTGGCACAGGTTCCAGTGCGAGTTCCGTACATCCTTCGGCATGCTGCGCGTGTGGGGCCCCTGGTCTGAAGGCATCTACAAGGTGCACTACGAACGCGTGAACGGCGCCTGGAAGATCAAGGATCTCTGGACGCGCGTCATACGCCCGGACTCCGACGACGAGATCGCCGCCGCCACCGACGGCAGGATCGGTGCCGGATACACCCCGGTCGGTCAGCCCGCGTACTGATGCGACGCATTCGAACGGCACTGGCCAACCCGCAGGTCATCATCGCGGTGATCTGTGTGGCGTGCTTCGTGGCGCCCGCGGCGATGATCGTCCAGGGCGCGTTCAAGACCGAGATGTTCGGCGACGGAGGCGAGTACACGACGGCGATGTTCGTCGACGTCCTCACCTCCTCGGACGTGCACGACGTCGGGCTCCGCACGTTGGCGATGGGCTCCTGCGCAGTCGCGGTGTCCACCGTCGTGGCGCTCTTTTTCGGGGTCCTGTACACGAAGACGAACACACCCCTGCGGCGCGTGGTACCGGTCATCATGTTCGTTCTCGTGGCGACGCCCGGTCTGTTCTTCGCCATCGCGTGGGGCCTGCTCGGCAACCAGAACGTCGGGCTGATCAACGAGGCACTCGGCGCCTGGTTCGGTGAGCAGGCCAGAGTGGTCAACGCCGAGTCGTGGTGGGGGATCGTGCTGGTCTCCTCCATGCGCCTGGTCGCCCTCCAATTCTTTCTGCTCCTCGGACCCCTCCTGGCGATGGACAGGTCGTTGGAGGAGGCGGCACGGATCAGCGGCGCTGGTCCCGTGCGGACCTTCTTCCAGATGGAGATCCCCATCCTGGCGCCCGCCCTGACCGGGTCGATGATCTTGAGTTTCGTACTCTTCCTCGAATCGTTCGACGCACCGCAGATCCTCGGGGTGCCGGCCGGCATCTTCGTGGTCCCGACCGAGATCTACCAATATCTGTCCTCCTCCACCGGGCCGATGTTCGGGCACGCCAGCTCGATGTCCGTCCTGCTCATGGTGGCTCTCCTGCTGCTGGTCTACGTCCAGGTCCGGGTGCTCGGGAAGCGCTCCTTCGTCACGGTCGGTGGCAAGGAGTCACGGATGCTCCGACGCGACGTCGGGCCCTGGCGCTGGGCGCTCACCGCCCTGCTCGTGATCTTCGCTGCGCTGACCATCGTGCTACCGATGTACCAACTCGTCCGGGTCTCGCTCTCACCCTTCCTCGGCGCCGACGCCGGGTTCAGCCTGGAGAACTACGAAGACGTCCTCACCAGTCCACGGATGGTGGACGCGTACGCCAACACACTGCGCGTCGCCGTCCTCGGTGCCTTCCTCGCCATCGGCGCGTCGACCGCACTGAGCTGGGCCGCCCGCTTCCGCAGCGGCCCTCTCGCTCGATTCATCGAGTACAGCCAGTGGCTCGGGCTCGCGATGCCGGGTCTGATCCTTGCCCTCGGTGTCCTGTGGTTCTTCCTCGAGGTACCCATCCTGTCGGGCTTCTACGGCACGGCGATCATCATGGTCTTCGCCCTCTTCGTCGCGGTCATCCCGTTGGCCGGTCGGACCACCGGGGCGGCGATGGCCCAGATACCTCGTTCGCTCGAGGAAGCGGCGTGGGTCTCCGGTGCGTCGAAGTACCGTGCTATCTGGGACATCGTCGTCCGGCTCATGCTGCCGAGCCTCATCAGCGGCTGGTTGCTGTGCTTCGTGGTCATCTGCGGGATTCTCTCGACGCCGCTCGTGCTCTCCGCGTCGGGAACCAACTACCTGTCCGTGGAGATCTACAGCCGCTACGTCGAGGGACGGGCGCCCATCGCAGCCGCTGCCTCGTTGCTCCTGATCTTCGCGTTCCTCGTGCTCGGCGCCGTGGGTCTCACTCTCTCCCGGGTCCTCGCCCGGCGCACCAAGGCGGTGACGCCGAACCCTCCTCCCGGCACCGCCCCACCGCAGGGACTCTCAACCTCTTCGGAAGCGGTCGAGGACACCGACCCGGAGCGTTCCCGGACGGCCTCGTCCGTCCGAACCGCCTAGGAGCCCGACAGATCTGGCCACGACGCCGTGGCTCAACAAACGAAGGGGATGACGATGAGAGTGACGCTCGGGGGCGTGAACAAATCCTTCGCCGCCAACCACATCCTGAAGGACCTCGATCTGACCTTCGACGCGGGCGAGTTCGTGACGCTCCTGGGACCGAGTGGCTGCGGAAAGACCACCACGCTGCGCTGCGTCGCCGGGCTCGAGAACCCGGATGCCGGATCGATCACGGCCGGCGACCGGGTCTTCGTCGACGCCAGCGAACACAGCTTCCTCCCACCGCACAAGCGCAGGGTCGGCATGGTGTTCCAGAGCTACGCACTGTGGCCACACATGACGGTCCGTTCCAACGTCGCCTACCCCCTGAAGCGGCAGAAGGTCGCCCGTCCAGAGGTCAAGAGGCGCGTCCAGGAAACGCTCGCCGCCGTGGGGATGCAGGCGCATGCGGACCGTTACCCCCACGAACTCTCGGGAGGTCAGCAGCAGCGTGTGGCTCTCGCTCGCGGACTCGTCTCGGCGGGGGGCCTCATGCTCTTCGATGAGCCGTTGTCCAACCTCGACACCAAGCTCCGCACGGCGATGCGCACCGAGATCCAGCGGCTCCACAAGAAGTTCGGCAACACCTCGATCTACGTCACCCACGACCAGGAGGAGGCACTGGCGCTCTCGGACCGCGTCGTCATCATGAACGCGGGGCGGGTGGACCAGGTCGGATCGCCCGAGACGGTCCATTCCGAACCGGGTTCCCGCTTCGCGGCCGACTTCGTCGGCTTCGAGAACATCCTCGAGTGCCAATCCCTCGACTCCGCAGGTATCGCGACGCTGGACGGAGGGTTGCAGTTCCGTGCGGGAGGCGAGCGCTCGTCGCCCACGCCAGGAAGCGCCATCGCCTTCCGGGGCAAGAACGTCCGCCCGGGCAAGATCGATGGGGCGGCGATAGCCGGCCGCGGTGTCATCCGAGACAGCACCTACGTCGGCGAGCAGTGGACGGCCAACCTAGAGACACCGGGCGGAGCCTTGGTGGCTGTGGCCGTGCCCGCCGGCGGGGAACGGTTCATCGGCCGTGAGGGAGACGGCACGACCGTCGACTTCGGCATCCGAGCCGACGACGTCGTCGTGCTCGAGCGATAGCCGGACAGAGCAGTCCGTCAGTCAACAGTCAGGAGTATCCCGTGGGCCTCGTAGAGGAGCAGGACACCGTCATCACCCGGCCAGGAATCGACCCGACCACCGCAGTTGGGAAGCCTCCGCTACCGCCGCTTCGCCACAAGACGGTGCACTTGGGCGAGCTCACGCTCGAGAAGGACGTCCCCGTCACGCTCCGAGACGGCGTACGGATCTACCTCGACATCTACCGGCCCGCCATGTCGTCCGCACCCCTGCCCGTCCTCCTGGCGTGGGGTCCGTACGGCAAGCACAACACCAAGGACCACCTCTGGCCCCCGGCGGGCCTCGAAGACGGGTGGATCTCCGAGCACACGGGATTCGAGGCGCCTGACCCGGCCTACTGGTGCGCCCACGGGTATGCCGTGGCCTGCGCCGACCCGCGAGGCATGTGGAACTGCGAGGGGGAAGGGCGACACAACGGGCCACAAGAGGCGCGGGACGTCTACGACACCGTGGAGTGGCTCGGCGAGGCCGGCTGGTCCAATGGCCGGGTCGGCATGCTCGGGGTGTCCTACCTCGCGGGC
Source organism: Georgenia halophila (assembly GCF_039541595.1). Taxonomy (NCBI): domain Bacteria; kingdom Bacillati; phylum Actinomycetota; class Actinomycetes; order Allobogoriellales; family Allobogoriellaceae; genus Georgenia; species Georgenia halophila. Next base: position 272,512 of record NZ_BAABGN010000013.1, read on the forward strand.
AGTCAGTTCATCGCCGCGGCGATGCAGCCTCCCTCGTTGAAGGCCATCAGTCCCTGGGAGTGCTTCACGGACTGGTACCGCGAGTTCGCCTACCACGGTGGCATCCAGGAGACCGGCTTCATTCCGCGCGCCTCCCAGAACATGGGCTACTCACGGACACGCACGGAGGACACCCAGGCAAACATCGAGGCACGCCCCCTGATGTCGGACTACTACCGGGACAAGTACCCGCCCCTGGAAGAGATCCGTGTCCCGGCCTACGTCGTGGGTAGCTGGAGCGATCACGGCCTGCACACCCGAGGAACTCTCGAAGCCTTCGCCCGGATCGCGAGCGAGGAGAAGTGGCTCGAGGTTCACGGGCAGAAGAAGTGGCGGTACTTCTACCACCCGGAGAGCGTCGAACGGCAGCGGCAGTTCTTCGACCACTACCTGCTGGACGCCGGCCCCGGGCCTCATGACTGGCCACGGGTGACCGTCGAGGTGCGGGACACGGGGGACCGGTACACCCATCGCAGCGACGTCTCCTGGCCGGTGCCCGACTCGGCAGCCGTTCGGCTCCATCTCGATCCGGCGGCCGGAAACCTGGCCGAGGACCGCCCGGCGGAGTCCGACCTGTGGGTCGACCCCACCACCGGTCAGCTCGACGCCGGCTACACGTTCCAGACGGACACCGACGTCGTCGGCCCTATGCGCCTGCGGTTGTGGCTCGAGACCGACACCGCCACGGATGCGGACGTCTTCGTGGCCGTCCGCAAGTTCACCGCGGACGGCGAGGAGGTCCGGTTCCCGTTCAACGCGCTCTTCGAGGACGGTCCCGTCGCGCTCGGATGGTTGCGGGCCAGCCATCGGTCGCTGGACGAGCATGCCTCGAGCGAGTTGCGACCCGTGCATCCGCACGATGCCGAGGAGCCGTTGACGCCAGGGGTGCCCGTGCCGCTGGAGATCGAGATCTGGCCGTCGGGCACCCGGTTCCACGCCGGTGAACGTCTGCACCTCACGGTGCTGGGGCATGACTTCGTCGAACGGCCGGCCGACCTCAGCTCACCGGTCATCCGCCACACGGACATCCGCAACAGCGGCCGCTGGCACATCCATTCCGGCGTGCAGCACGACTCGTATCTGAGCGTGCCGATGGTCCCTGCCGCACGCACCGACTGAACGGCCGAGGCCGCCCCGACCCGAAACCCGATGGAGGACTCTCCCATGGCAAGCGCAGCAGATTCCCGGCACATGGTGCTGACCACCTTTGTGCTCCCGGCCGGCTACCACCGCGACACCTGGCGCCGGGAGAACAGCCGTGCCGAGGAGCTGGCCGGCCTCTCGTTCGTGGCTGACCTGACACGGATGGCGGAGGCCGCGAAGCTCGACGCCGTGTTCTTCGGCGACTGCGTCCACGCCAACTCCACCATGCGCGGCGACATCATGATGAACGGCTTCTACGAGCCGGTCACCACCCTGTCGGCGCTCGCGGCCCTGACCACGAACATCGGACTGATCGGCACCATCTCCACCTCCTTCACCCAGCCGTACAACGTCGCGCGCCAGATGGCGGGCATCGACCACATGTCCGGCGGCCGCGCAGGCTGGAACGTCGTCACCTCCCGTGATGGGTTCGCCAACTTCGGCGGCTCGGGCGTGCCCGACCCGGAGGAGCGCTACGACCGTGCCGACGAGCACGTCGACGTGGTACAGCGGCTCTGGGACAGCTGGTCGGACGACTCGATCCTGGTCGACCGTGCCTCTGGGCGCTGGTTGGACCCGGCGGGCCTGCGTCCCATCGACCACTCCGGCAAGCACTTCAAGGTCCAAGGGCCCATCAACATTCCCCGCCCGCTGCAGGGCCATCCCGTCCTCGTCCAAGCCGGGTCCTCTGACATCGGGATGGCGTTCGGCTCCAGGATCGCCGACATCATCTACACCGCACAGCCACAGTTCGAAGGGGCGCAGGACTTCTACGCGAAGATGAAGCGCCTCGTCCTCGACCAGGGTCGTGAAGCTGATGACGTCAAGGTCCTTCCGGGAATCGTCCCGGTCATCGGCGACACCGAGAACGAGGCCAAGGAGATCGCCGACGAGCTCGGAGACATGGTGGACCTCGCGTCCGGACGCAGACAGGTGGCCGGTGACCTCAAGCTCGAGATCGACGACATCGGCTATGACGAGCACATCCCGGAGGAACGGTTCTCCGAGGACCCCAAGATGGGCAGCCGGTACCACATCTTCCGTCGCAAGAGCGTCGAGCAGGGAATGACGCTGCGAGAACTCATCATCGACCGCGCGCGATCGACCGGGCACATGTGGTTCGTCGGCACGGCCCAGCGGGCCGCGGACACGATGATCGAGTGGTTCGAGGCGGGAGCGTGCGACGGGTTCAACCTCAACGCACCGCACAACCCCGACGGTCTGGAGGCGATCTGCACCAAGCTGGTGCCCGAGCTGCAGGAGCGCGGCTACTTCCGTACCGAGTACGAGGGCAGCACGCTCCGAGAGAATCTTGGACTGGACCGGCCCGCGGCCTGAGAACCGACGGGAAGGGACTCCCATGACGACCCAGGAGCAGGCGGACCTCGACACCGAGACGTTTCGCGAGGCCGCCGGACACTTCACCAGTGGAGTCGCGGTCATCACGACCGCTGCCGAGGGACGGCTGTACGGCACGACCGTCTCCGCCGTCGTCGCCTTGTCGGACGAGCCGCCGATGATGCTCGTCTGCCTCAACCAGACCAGCTCGACCCACGACGCCGTGGTGCTCTCCGGAACTTTCGCCATCAACATCCTGGCCGAGCACCAGGCTCAGCTAGCTCGCCAGTTCGCCCGCAAGGGCGACAAGTTCACCGGCGTCGAGCACCGGCTCTCCGAGCATGGTGGTGTGCCCTTGCTGGACAGTGCTTTGGCATCCATCGTCTGCAGGGTCGACAGCCGTACGGGCGGCGGGACCCACTCGGTCTTCCTCGGCACGGCACTTGCTGCTGAGGCGGTTCCCGGACGTCCGCTCGCCTACTTCCGTGGGTCCTTCGGCCGGTTGGATCGCCTCCGCGAGCAGGACACCTACGACCAGGTCCGGCGGCTCGTCCTCCAGCGGGACGTCCCCGTGGGGCAGGAGCTCGACGTCGACGTCCTCGCTGCCACGTTCGACGCGAGACCGGACGACGTCCACAACGCCCTGGTGAAACTGTCCATGGAATCGCTCGTCGAGCGGGATCCCGACGGACGCTTCATGCCGACGCCCATCAACGTCGACCTCATCGAGAACCTGTACGACGCCCGAGCCAACATCGAGATCGGTGTCGTCGTGAACCACACCGGGCGCGTGCCCGACGACGTGCTGGACCGGATGTCTGCGATCGTCGCCCGGATGGAGACCTTGCGACAGACGCCCGGCGCGGACCCGCAGGAGTTCCTCTCGCTGCACACCGCGCACCACACGGCGCTCGTCGAGCTCTCCGGTTCCACGCAGCTGGTCGACTCCTACAAGCGCCTCAGCATCGCCTGGGTGTGGCGACCGGTATGGAACGAGGTCGAGTGGCAGTCGTTCCTCGGCCATGCGCACCTCGACGAGCTCACCGCGGCGCTGGCCGACGGTGACCTGGCGGCGGCGATCACAGCGGTCCAGCAGTACAACGAGCAGGCCAAGGAGCTGGCTCGCGTCGCCATCGCCAGGCGAGGCGGAGCTGTGTAACGGGACGCCGAGGTGGCGTCCCGCTATACAGCTACTCGGCCGGGGTGAGCGTGTACTTCGTCGAGAGGTACTCGTGGATGCCCTCGAAGCCGCCCTCGCGGCCGACGCCGGACTGCTTGACGCCGCCGAAGGGGGCCGCAGCGTTGGAGATGACGCCGATGTTCAGGCCCATCATGCCGGTCTCGATGCGGTCGATCATGCGGTGCCCGCGGGCCAGGTCCTGGGTGTAGACGTAGGACACCAGGCCGTACTCGGTGTTGTTGGCCAGCGCGACGGCCTCGTCCTCGTCGGTGAACGTCGAGATCGCCAGCACGGGTCCGAAGATCTCCTCCCGGAGGATCTCGCTGTCCCGCGTGACGCCGCTCAGGACGGTGGGTTCGTAGAAGTGGCCCGTGCCCTCCATTGCGCCGCCGCCGGTGAGCACGGTCGCGCCGCGGTCCGTGGCGTCCGCGACGAGCGCGGTCGCCTTCTCGATGGCGTCGTCGTCGATGAGGGGACCGATCTGCACGCCGTCCTCGGTGCCGCGGCCGATCTTCATGGCACTGACCCGCTCGGTGACCCTGGCGGAGAACTCGTCGGCGATCGAGGAGTGCACGATGAACCGGTTCGCGGCCGTGCAGGCCTGGCCGATGTTGCGGAACTTCGCGGCCATCGCGCCGTCGACCGCCTTGTCGAGGTCGGCGTCGTCGAAGACGACGAACGGCGCGTTGCCGCCCAGCTCCATCGACACGCGCAGCACGTTGTCGGCGGCCTGGGCGATGAGCTTGCGGCCCACCGGCGTCGAACCGGTGAAGGACAGCTTGCGCAGCCGGGGGTCGGCGATGATCGGGGCGGAGACGCGGCTGGAGGAGGCGGAGGTGATCACGTTGACCACGCCGGCGGGCAGGCCGGCGGTCTCCAGCAGCTTCACGAAGAACAGCGTCGTCAGCGGCGTCAGCTGGGCGGGCTTGACGACCACGGTGCAGCCGGCGGCCAGCGCCGGCGCGATCTTGCGGGTCGCCATCGCCAGCGGGAAGTTCCACGGGGTGATGAAGAACGACGGCCCGACGGGGCGCTGGGAGACCACCATCCGGCCGGTGCCCTCGGGGGTTCGCCCGTACCGGCCGGTGATGCGCACAGCCTCCTCGCTGAACCAGCGCAGGAACTCACCTCCGTAGGCCACCTCGCCGCGCGACTCGGCCAGCGGCTTGCCCATCTCGAGGGTCATGAGGAGGGTGAGGTCGTCCTTGTGCTCCTGCACCAGGTCGAAGGCGCGGCGCAGGATGTCGCTGCGGGTGCGCGGCGGCGTGGCGGCCCACTCGTCCTGCGCGGCCACGGCCGCGTCGAGCGCACGGACTCCGTCCTCGGCGCTCGCGTCCGCCACCTCCCGGACGACCTCGTCGGTCGCGGGGTCCCGCACGGCGAAGGTGGCGCCGCTCGCGGCGTCGACCCACTGCCCGCCGATGTAGAGCTGGTTCGGCACGGCGTCGAGCAGGGCGCTCTCGGATTCCGTCATGGTGGTCACTCCTTCTCGTTGCCGATGTAGGTCGCGGCCAGCTGCTCGGCGCCGCGGGCGAGCAGGGCGACGTCGGCCCCGACCAGGACGAAGCGGGCGCCGGCGTCGGCGTACTGTTGTGCCGCCGTCGGGTCGAACGCGTTCACCCCGGCGGGTTTGCCGGCTGCGGAGATCTCCGCCATCGCCCCCGTCGCGGCCGCGACGACGTCGGGGTGGGTCTGCTGGCCGATGAGACCCATCGACGCGGCGAGGTCGCTCGGGCCGACGAAGACGCCGTCGATGCCGTCGACGGCGGCGATGTCCCGGGCGTTGCGGATGCCGTCCTCGGTCTCGACCTGGACGAACACCGAGACGTGGTCGGCCGCGCCGCGCAGGTAGCCCTCGACCCGGTTCCAGCGCGCCGAGCGGGCCAGCGCACTGCCGACGCCGCGCCGGCCGGCCAGCGGGTACTGGGCCATGGCCGCCACGTCCCGCGCCTGCTCCGGAGTCGAGACCATCGGCACGAGGATATTCTGCGCACCGAGGTCCAGCACCTGCTTGACGACGACGGTCTCGCCGGCCGGCACGCGGACCATCGGCGTGACGGGGTAGCCGGAGATCGCGTGGAGCTGGGCGAGCGTCGACTCGAGCCCGTTCGGCGCGTGCTCCATGTCGACGAGCAGCCAGTCGAGGCCGGCGCCAGCCATGATCTCGGCGGCGATCGGGGAGCCGGAGCACACCCAGCCGCCGAAGAGCGGGCGGTCCGCCTCGGCCAGGCGCTGGCGGAACGTCGGGTTCAGGCGAAGCGGCATGAGACGGTCCCCATCGGTCCGTAGTCGGCGAGCACGGTGTCGCCCTTGTCCACCCAGATCGGGCGGGTGAACGAGCCGGCGAGCACGATCTCGCCGGCCTCCAGCCGGTCGCCGTGCTGGGCCAGCTTGTTCGCCAGCCAGGCGACGCCCATCGCCGGGTGGTTGAGCACGGCGGCGGCGACGCCCGACTCCTCGATCGTCTCGTTCCGGTACAGCAGGGCGGAGACCCACCGCAGGTCCACGGCGTCCGGGGCGGTCGGGTTGCCGCCGTAGACCATTGCACCCATCGCGGCGTTGTCGCTGATGGTGTCGACGATCGTGCGGCCCTTCATCGCGATGCGGCTCGAGAGGACCTCCAGGGCCGGCACCACGTACTCCGTGGCGCGCAGCACGTCGAAGATCGTCGCGCCCGAGCCGTTGGAGCCTCCGGTGATGGCGTGCCCGAGGACGAAGGCCAGCTCGACCTCGATGCGGACGCCGGTGAACTGCCCGTGCTCGATGACGGAGCCGCTCTCGAACACCATGTCGGAGAAGATCGCGCCGTAGTCCGGCTCGGTGATCCCGGTGGCTGCCTGCATCACCTTGGAGGTGAGGCCGATCTTGCGGCCCACGGGGCGGCGGCCCGCCTCGATGCCGCGACGGCGCCACTCGTTCTGCACGGCGTAGGAGTCCTCGATCGTCATCTCGGGGTGTCGGGCCGTGAGGAGCGGGATCTCCGCGCGGTCCCGCTCCGCGGCGGCCAGCTCGTCCGCGATCGTCGCGATCTGCTCGGGTGACAGCATGCGTCTCGCTCCTAGAGTTGGTGGCCGAGCTTGTACTCGCCCTGCTTCCAGGACGGCAGCTCATCCTCCCCCTTGCGGGTGTAGGAGAAGCCGTCCGCGCCGATGGTCACGTCCATCTCGCGCTCCTCGGTGCGGGTCACCAGGGGCTGGGGGTTGCCGTCGAGGTCCAGGACCGGCGAGGCCTCGGTGTACCAGCTCGGTACCACCGGGCTGCCCCACCAGTCGCGCCGCTGGTTGTCGTGCACGTCCCAGGTCACCACCGGGTTGTCGGGGTCGCCGGTGTAGTAGTCCTGGCTGTAGATCTCGACGCGGTGCCCGTCGGGGTCGCGCAGGTAGAGGTAGAACGCGTTCGAGACGCCGTGGCGGCCGGGGCCGCGCTCGATGGCGTCGGACAGCCGGAGGGCGCCGAGCTTGTCGCAGATCGCGATGATGTTGTGCTTCTCGTGCGTGTTGAAGGCGATGTGGTGCAGGCGGGGCCCGTCACCGCCGGTCATGGCGGTGTCGTGCACGGTGGGTTTACGACGCATCCAGGCGGCGAAGACCGTGCCCGCCTCGTCCTGGATGTCCTCGGTGGTGCGGAAACCGAGGTCCGACATGTACTTCACCGCCCGGGGCACGTCCGGCGTGACCTGGTTGAAGTGGTCCAGCCGCACGATGGCGCCCGGGGTGTAGAGGTCGTAGCGCCAGGCCAGGCGCTCGACGTGCTCGACCTGATAGAAGAACTCGTAGGGGAACCCGAGCGGGTCCTCCACCCGCACCGAGTCACCGACACCCCTGACGAAGCCCTCCTTGCGCCGCTCGACGCGGCAGCCGAGCTCGGCGTAGAACGCCTCGGCCCTGTCGAGCTCCTCCGGGCTGCGCACCCGGTAGGAGAACGCCGCAGCCGCGGCCACGGGGCCCTGGCGCAACACGAGGTTGTGATGGATGAACTCCTCGAGGGAGCGCAGGTAGATGGCGGACTCGTCCTCCTCGGTGACGACGAGACCGAGCACGTCGACGTAGAAGTCACGCGAGCGCTTGAGGTCGGTCACCACCAGCTCGAGGTAGGCGCAGCGCACGACGTCGGGCGGGGGAGAGCTCGGCGTCGGGGTGGCGTTCGCCGCCCGGATCGGGTTCGAGTCCGTTACGACGGGCTCCGGGGAGTCGGGGTTGATCGTGCTCATGTGGGCTTCCTTGCCGGGGGAGGGTCGTCAGCGGTCGGGGGATCTCGCGGTCCTACTGCTTGCCGAAGACGGGGTTGTGCACCTCGCCGAGGGTGATGTGCACGGCCTGCTGGTCGGTGTAGAAGTCGATCGAGCGATAGCCACCCTCGTGGCCCAGCCCGGACGCCTTCACGCCGCCGAACGGGGTGCGCAGGTCGCGCACGTTGTTCGAGTTCAGCCACACCATGCCCGCCTCGATCGACTGGGAGAAGTTGTGGGCGCGCTTGAGGTCGTTCGTCCACACGTAGGCGGCCAGGCCGTACTTGGTGTTGTTGGCGAGCTCTTGCGCCTCGGCGTCGGTGTCGAAGGGCGTGATCGCCACGACGGGACCGAAGATCTCCTCCTGGAAGATCCGGGCGTCGGGGGGCACGTCGGCGAACACGGTGGGGGCGACGAAGTTGCCGGTCTCGAAGCCCTCGGCCCGGCCGCCGCCCGCGACGAGGCGGGCCTCGCCCTTGCCGATGTCGATGTAGCTCATGACCTTCTCGTAGTGCTCCGGGTGCACCAGGGTGGCGACCTCGGTGGCCGGGTCGTGCGGGTAACCGACGTTGACGCGCTTCGCCTGGGCGGCGTAGCGCTCGACGAACTCGTCGTAAACCTCGCGCTGCACGAGGATCCGGCTGCCGGCGGTGCAGCGTTCCCCGTTGAGGGAGAACACCCCGAAGACGGTCGCGTTGATCGCCTCCTCGAGGTCGGCGTCGGCGAACACGACGGCGGGTGACTTGCCGCCGAGCTCCATGGACAGGCCCTTGAGATGCGGGGCCGCGTTGGCGAAGATCAGCTGCCCCGTCCGGCTCTCGCCCGTGAACGAGATGAGCGGCACGTCGGGGTGCTTGACGAGCGCGTCGCCGGCCTCCTCACCGATCCCGTTGACCAGGTTGAACACACCCGCGGGAAGGCCCGCCTCCTCGAAGATGCCGGCCCACAGGGAGGCCGACAGCGGGGTGAACTCGGCCGGCTTGAGCACCACCGTGTTCCCGGTCGCGAGCGCGGGCCCGAGCTTCCAGGACGAGAGCATGAACGGCGTGTTCCACGGCGTGATGAGGCCGGCCACACCGATCGGCTTACGGTTGACATAGTTGGTCTGCCGGCCCGGGACCTTGAAGGTGTCGTCGACCTGGGCCACGATCAGGTCCGCGAAGAAGCGGAAGTTCTCGGCGGCACGGCGCGCCTGGCCGAGCGCCTGCGTGATCGGCAGGCCGGAGTCGAACGACTCCATCTCCGCGAGCTGCTCGTTGCGGGACTCGACGAGGTCGGCGATCCGGTGCAGCACCCGGGAGCGCTCGCGGGGGAGCATCTTCGGCCACGGCCCCTCGCGGAAGGCCTTGCGAGCCGCGGTGACGGCGCGGTCGACGTCCTCCGCCTTGCCGGCCGCGGCCTGGAGGTAGACCTCGTTCGTGACCGGGTCGATGACGTCGAAGGTGGTGCCGTCGAGCGAGTCGACGAGCCGGCCGTCGATGTAGTGCTGCACATGCCCGGGCATGTTCTCGGGCGTCGGGCGATCGGCGAGCGCGGTCTCGGACATCGGTTCTCCTCCGGTGGATGGCTTTGCCGACTGCGTTTCGTACCCGAAATCGTATATGACTTTGGTTGCGGTTGGCAACGGCCCAGAAGCTCTCGACGCCGGTACCTCGGGTTTGGGCTGCGTGCGGACCGGACCGCGAGGTCACAATGGGCGGCGCAAGGTGGGGGCCGGTCATCGTTGCCGTGCAAGCGCCAGATCCGCGCTAGCTCAGGTGTCCCATGCGGCTCTGGTGGGCGGGGGCGAGGTGGGCCGCGACGTCGCCGAAGGTGTTTTCGCAGAAGGCGCGCAGCTCCTTCAGCTTCGCCGTAGGCCTGGAGCCTCCCGCCGTCGCCAGCACGAGCGAGTTCGGGGGGATCTCGTCAGCGATAGGGCGGTAAACGATCGGCATGCCCTCGTAGGTCGTGTCTCCGTACGGCCGACCCATGATGATCGTGTATCCGAGACCGCGGGCGACAAGCGAGCGAATCGTCTCGACGTTGGCGCTGCGCCAGCGCACGTTCGGTCTCATACCCGCCTCACGGAGGATCGCCTCGACATGGTCGGTCGCGGGACGCATGGAAAGGATGACTGCCGGCTCGTCGCGCAGCAGGCTGAGCGGAACGGCTTCGTAGCGGGCGAGCGGATGCGAGGGGGACACTGCGAGCTGGAGGCGCACGGGAAGCAGCGGGTGCGCGTCGATGCCACCGATCAAGTGATTCTCGTAGAGGAGTGCGGCGTCGAGGTTGCCCTCGAGCAAGTGGGTCTGGAGCGTCTCCGAGCCGGACTCTTCGAGCTGCAGGTCGACGCCGGGGAACTGCGTGGCGAAGTGTTCGGCGATCTTCGGGAACAGCCAGGGCGAAAGCGTCGAGAAGAATCCGACGTGGAACGTCCCGGTGAGTTCGCCGCGCATCATAGCCGCGGCGTGCTGGATGTCCTCGATGTCCGCGGCGACCGCCCGGGCGCTCTCGTAGACGCGGCGACCGGTGGGCGTGATCATGACTCCCCGCCCCGGGGTGCGCACGGTCAGCTGAACGTCGAGCCGCGCCTCCAGCTGGGTCAGTGCCGTGGAGATTCCGCCAGGCGAGACGTGCAGTCGCTGCGCCGCATCTGAGATGGACCCAGCCTCGACGACGGCGCAGAAGTACTCGAGGTGACGAAGCGAGAGGGATGAGAGCGGCCTCATTCAGCAAGTCTAAACAATCAGTGCAGATACTTGTCGTTGCGTGACGAGATGGAAGCGGATGACACTCGTCAGGTATCGACCAATGCCTGCCGATGCGACGCAGTGCCGCGATGCCGCGGCCGCTCTTTCGTGAAGGAGCCTCGACGATGAGAAACGACCTTCACCCGGTGAGACGGGCCCCTTGCCCCCTACCTGTCGGCCGCCACCTGCGGCACCGGGTGTTGGAGCACCGGAGGCTTCCCGGTCGCCATTTCCGGCGTGCGTCGCCGTGCTGCGGTGAAGGTGGTCGCCTTCGCGGCTATCCGCTCGTCGGTCCGTACGGATGCGCGACGTGCTTGCGGCGGTCGTCGACCTGACTCGGCGACCGATGTCCCTTCGTCAGAACCCGATGGGCGCGCGACGCTGCTCTATCGCGGACGGGCTTCCAAGGCCTGTCACGGAAACAACGACTGCTCCCTCCGCAACGTGAATAATTTCTGGCGGGTGCCAGATGAAAGGAACGCATGACTGTCATCGACATCCACACGCACATGGTAAACGAGGAATGGCTGGACATGCTCCTGAAGCACAGCGACGGAAAGTATGCAGTGGGAGACGTTCCTGGTGGCCACAAGGCCGTGTACAAGGGCGGCACGGCTTTCATGACGCTTACCGACGGTATGTTCGACTACGAGGGTCGGATCCGGGCCATGGATGCCGCTGGTGTCGACGTCTCCGTCATCTCCTTGACCTGTCCCAACGTGTTTTGGGGTGGGTCGGCGGTCAGCCTGCGTGCCGCTCAGATCGTCAACGACGATATGGCCGCGGCCCAGCGCAGGTACCCCGATCGTGTGCGCTTCTTCGCCAGCGTTCCTTGGCAGTATCCCGAGGAGGCCGTGGGTGAACTCGACCGCGCCTGCAGGCAGGGGGCCGTCGGCGTGATGGTGCTGGCCAACATTGATGGCGCCTCACTGACCGATCCGCGTTTTGCTGAGGTGTGGAACGAGATCGACCGCCGTGAGCTGCCCGTGCTCGTGCACCCGGCGTCGCCGCCCGGCCTGGAGGAGATGGACCTGGACCGGTTCCATCTCGTGTGGAGCATCGGGTTTACCTTCGACACCACCCTGGCGCTGTCCCGGATGATCATGGATGGCTTCTTTGACCGCTATCCCAACCTCAAGATCATCGGTGGTCATGCCGGAGGCTACCTGCCCTTCGTCGTGACCCGCCTGGACAAGGGATTCCAGTCGTTCGAGTCCTGTCGCGAAAAGATCGCACGCCCCCCGAGCTCCTACCTGTCTCAGATCTATGTCGACAGCATCGTCTATGACGCCCGAACGTTGCACGCGACCCTAGACATCATGGGAGCCGACAACGTCCTCTACGGTACTGATTTTCCGCACAAGAACGGAAAGATGGAGGAAATTATCGAGCTCGTTGACGCGCTGCCTCAGCACCAGAGCGCGAAAATCTTCGGCGCGAACGCGGATCGCATCTTCGATCTGTCCTGAGAGATTCTTCGAGGAGATGAGAGATGTCGCTGCTCCGGACCAACTCGGGACCTCCGTCGGCCCAGGTCCTCGTCGGAGGCGAGCTGCTCCCCTCCAAGTACGTGCCCGTGCACAATCCCGCCAGGATCGACGAGCTGGTTGGCCACTGTGCGCTCGGCACACCGGAGATGGTGGAGCGGGCAGTCGAGACAGCCAAGGTGGCCGCCCCCACCTGGCGTGATCTGGGCTTCCACCGGCGCGCCGCGATGCTGCGCTCCGCCTTGCCGCGATTGCGGGAGACGCTGGCTGAGCGGGCAAACCTGCTCACGCGTGAGCAGGGCAAGGTGTTGTGGGAGTCGGTCGCCGACGCCCGAGGGCCCGAGCTCGTCATCGAGTATTTCGCCGGGTTGATCGACGGCGGGTACGGCCGCGAGGAGCGCTGGGACGAGTCGGGCCGTGTGGTGATCCGCCGCGTCCCCCGAGGCGTCACGGCGATCATCGTGCCGTGGAACTACCCGATCTATCTCGCCTGCCAACACCTGATCCCGGCTCTCATCACCGGCAACACGGTCGTCGTCAAACCCTCGGAGCTTGTTCCGTTGTCGCTCTCGCGCACCCTTGCCGTTCTCGCCGATGCCCTGCCGGACGGGGTCGTCAATGTCGTCCCGGGCGAGGGTCCGATCGTCGGCCGAGCGTTGACCCGGTCTGCGGACGTGCGGAACGTGTTGTTCACCGGGAGCGTGCCGGTCGGTCAGGAGATCCTGCGGGCAGGCGCCGACCTGGTACGGACCTCGTCCCTGGAGCTCGGGGGCAACGATCCTGCGCTCCTCCTGGAGGATGCCAGTCTCGACGACGCCACGATGAACGAGATGGTCCGAGGGGTCTTCACCTGCACCGGGCAGATCTGTTTCAGCATCAAACGCATCTACGTGCCGCGGTCTCGTGCGAACGAGTTCCTTGCCGCATTCACGGCGGCCGCCGACGCGATCGTGGTGGGTGACGGGCTCGACGAGCGGTCCACCATGGGACCGCTGAACAACGCCCGCCAGCTTGAGCGCGTGCAAGGGCTGCTCGCCGAAGCTCGGGGCGCGGGCGCCAGCGTCCAGGCAGTTGGTAGCCGCCTCGACCCCGACGGCTGGGAACGTGGGCATTTCATGCTTCCGCACGTCGTGTCCGACATCGCCGACGACAACCCGTTGGTTCAGACCGAGCAGTTCGGTCCCGTGGTCCCGATCGTCACCTACGACTCGCTCGAGGAAGGCGTCGCGATGGCCAACGACACCGAGTACGGCCTCGCGGCTTCGGTGTGGACCGCTGATCCAGACGCGGGGCTGCAGGTGGGGGAGCTCCTCGAGACCGGAAGCATATTCGTCAACTCCCACCGCCTCGGGTCCTCGGACATGAGCATGCCTTTCGGCGGGACGAAGAGAAGCGGGATCGGCCGCACCCACACCGCCGCGATTCTGGACGAGTGCACCGAGCCCCAGGCACTGGCGTTCAAGAAGGACCTCTCGGCATTCCCTGGCCCGGCCTTGGCGGAGCAGGCACGATGAGGCAACGGCGAGCCGCGAACGTTCTGGTCGAGGTGCTGCAAGAATGGCACGTCGACCGAGTCTTCATCTGTCCAGGCAGCACCGAGGCCGCCGCGCTCGACGCGCTGTCGGAGGCCGGCATCGCACTGCATCTCACGACGCACGAGTCAGTGGCCGTGGCGATGGCCGACGGTCACAGCCGCGCGACCGGACGCCCGTCCGTGGTCTACCTGCACGCGAACGTAGGCCTGTCCAACGGGCTGGCCCACCTGTGGGCGGCTCGCCTCGCTCGCTCGCCGGTTGTCGTGCTCAACGGCTTGAAGGCGTCCGGAGTGCAGTCGAGGGAAGGTTTCACCACGGCGCCTCACGTCCGGTCCATGGTGACCGACCAGGTGAAGTGGGACTGGGAGACCTTGTCGGCAGATCTGGTCGGGGAGGATCTCACTCGCGCGCTCGGGCGCGCGGTGCAGGAGCCCGCCGGACCCACATGGTTGGGCCTGCGCCAAGACCTGATGGAGACATTGACTCAATGCTCTGTGCCGCCCGCCCGGCGGTATGCGGGGGTCGCCGGCACCCGGCCGGCCAGGCAGGCCGTCCAAGAGGCGGCCGCCGTGCTCAGGGCAGCCGAACGCCCGCTGCTCGTGGCCGGGACTGAGGTGGCCCGGCAACGCGCAACGAGGCAGTTGATCGAACTCTCCGACAGGCTCCGGGCGCCCGTGGTGCTGGAAGACCGACGGGGCCTCGAGCGGGTCGGCTTTCCCACAGAACACTTGCATTGCGCCGGGCTGTACACACCGACGGCACCGGTGGTGCGGGATGCCGACGCCATCTTCTTCGCCGGCTGCAATGCGTTCGTCCAGTTCGAGGACGTCGGCATCGATCAGGTACCGGCCGGCGTTCCAGTCATCCACAGTCACCCGGACCCGGACCATCTGAACCGAGTTTATGGCGCGGACATCGCTCTTGCGGGCGACCAGGAACTCGTGCTGCGGGACGTGCTCGACGCGGTGTCCGACGGCTCGCCACCGTCTGGTCCGCGGGAGCCGCGCACGACAGCGGCCGTTTCGCCAGCCCAGATCCGACGGGCTGCGCTGGCCGGGCTAGAGGGAAGGAATCCGATCACGGCGACCGCCGCAGTGGCGACGCTGACGGACCTCGCCGGGCCCGACGTCACCATCGTGAACGACTCGACCACGGCTGCCAGCCTGGTGCTGGGGATGATCTCGGTGCAGACCCCCGACCAGTACCTCGCGACATCCTCAGGGTCCTTGGGATGGGGGATGGGCGCCGCGTTGGGCTTCCAGCTGGCACGGCCCGACCGCCGCGTGGTGGCGGTCCTGGGCGACGGCGTCTTTCAGTTCGGCATCAATGCGCTGTGGACGGCGGCCTACTACGCCGTACCGGTGACGTACGTGGTGCTGAACAATCAGTCCTTCGCGGCCAACGGGGCCGCGATCCAGCGGTACCGGCGGGCCACTGGACGTGACGCCGACCGGCCGATGCCCGGCGTGGACATCTCCGGCACGGATGTGGCCGCCGCGGCCCGCGCCTTCGGCGTGGAGTCCGTCCGGATCCGTGAGCTCTCTGAGCTCGGACCTGCCCTCGAGGACATGGCTGCGGTAGCCGCTCCATCGCTGATCGAGGTGATGACCGATCCGGCCGACCTCGGCCCGGCGCCCTTCTGACCCGACCGACCGAAGGCAGACATCGATGTCGAAGTACAAGATCTTGGCCGGCCGCATCGGCTCGGCACACCGGCGCGGTAGGGATGCCCAGCCCTCCGAGCTCTCCGCGTCCGCGATATCGAGCGAGCCGATCGCGTCGAGCTCCAGGCACGGCGAGGAGGAAGAGAACGGTTGGACCGGCTCGAAATGGCTCCACCGGGGTTTCTGGGCGACCGGGATCATGGTCGCTGCGGCCGCATTCCACCTCTTTACCGGCTTCACCGCACCGTTCCCGAGCATGCAGCAACGGGCTGTGCACCTTGCTCTCGGCCTCGTGGTCGTCTTCCTGCTCCATCCACCGACGGCCATGTCGAAGGTCGCTCCGAACCGGCGCGTCGGCGTCGTCGACCTGATCCTGGTCGTCGCGTCGGCCGTGATCGGCATCGTCATCTACCTGCAGTACAGCGAGATCCTGCAGACCTTCACGTACGACAGCTTCCACATCGTCCTGGCGTTCATCGCGACCTTGCTCGTGCTGGAGGGTGCTCGCCGCACCACCGGGCCAGCGCTCCCGTGCCTCGCGGCGATCGCGATCCTGTACGCCATGTTCGGCCAGCATCTGGGCGGGCTGTTCCAGCACTCGGGGAGCACGTTCGGCCAGATTGCCGGCAGTCTCTTTCTGTCCACAGAAGGCATCCTCGGCCTGGCGATGGGCGTCTCGGCCACCTATCTGGTGCTGTTCATCATCTTCGGCTCGCTCCTGCAGCTCTCCGGCGCGGGGGACTTCATCCTGGAGCAGTCCAACCTCATGGTGGGCCGCTTCCGCGGCGGCCAGGCGAAGGGCGCCACCCTGGCCAGCGGCATGTTCGGCAGCATCTCCGGCAGTCAGGTGGGCAACGTCGCTGCGACGGGTCCGGTGACCATCCCCTTGATGAAATCCACGGGCTTCAGCGCCAAGATGGCCGGCGCGGTCGAGGCGACCGCGTCGACGGGCGGCATGATCATGCCGCCGATCATGGGGGCAACGGCTTTCCTCATCGCTGAGATCTTGCAGGTCCCTTATGCCGAGATCGTGCTGGCTGCCCTGCTCCCGGCACTCCTGTACTACCTCGCGGTTCTGTTCACGGTCGACTTCGAAGCGGGCAGGCTCGGGCTCAAAGGGCGGCACACCGACGGCGCGCTGCGCAAGGTGGCGAGACTCTTCCTGTTCCAGGGGTACCAGCTCATCCCCCTGGCGATCCTGATCTATCTACTCATCATCGCGGGGACCTCCCCCGCTCGTGCGGCGGTCTGGGGGATCGTCGGCGCCGCGGGAATCATCGTGGTCACCGGGGTGGTGACCAAGAACTGGAAGAGCATCTTCCGCCTGTGCGTGGCCGGCGCGACCCAGGGCTTCCAGGCCACTCTGATCATCATCATGGCCTGTGGCGCCGCCGGCATCGTCATGGGAATGCTCGGGGTGACCGGCCTGGGCTTTCGCTTGTCCTACATCCTCACCCAGATCGCCGGTGAGAGCGTGCCACTGCTGCTGGTGCTGACGATGATCGCATCGATTGTGCTCGGTATGAGCCTCCCGGCTGTCGCGGCGTACCTCATCCTCGCAGTGACCGTCGCGCCTGCCTTGACCGAGCTGGGGGTGCAGCCCGTCGCGGCGCATATGTTCGTTTTCTACTTCGGGGTGCTCTCGGCGATCACGCCACCAGTCGCGCTGGCAGCGTTCACCGCAGCGGGGATCTCCGGCGCGCCGCCCCACGGCACCTCCTTCACCGCTGTTCGGCTCGCCATCGCCGGCTTCATCATCCCGTTCGCCTTCGTCGCCTCCCCGGCGTTGCTGCTCATCGGGAGTCCGGGCGAGATCGTCCAGGCGTTCGTCTCCTGCCTCCTGGGCGTTGTCGCACTGGCAGCTGCGGTCGCTGGGTACCTGTTCTCATCGCTGCGTCTGCCGTGGCGCGCCGTACTGGGCATGGCTGCGGTTGCGCTGCTTCTGGCCGGCACGCTGACCGACCTAATCGGAACGGTGCTGTTGGCCGTTGCCGCCGGCGCGAGCCGCGTCAGAGGGCGGAAGGAGGCGATGGGAAGTACAGCAGATTCGCTCGCATCTCCGGAGTCGGTCTGACCGAGACTCACTTCACCAAACACGCAAGGAGGCGTCATGAGACGAAAGATCATGGGACCGGCGGTCGCGGCCACGGCGGCGCTCGCAATGGTTGCCGCGTGCGGCGGCAACACCGGGGCGGGGGCAGATGGCGATGAAGGGCCACAGGACTACGGCATCGTGCCGCTCTACACCCCCCGGCAAGGGGGGACTGCCTACATCGTGGGTGGCGGCATCGCCAATCTTGTCAGTGAACATGTCGACGGTGTGCAGGCCTCGGTTGAAGCCACCACCGGCACGCAGGAGATGGTGCAGCGTCTCGCGGAGCGGCAGCAGACCGGCGAGCCGGCCTTCAGTCTGATGGACACTGCCGGCACTCTTTGGGCTTACGAAGGACAGCCCCCTTACGAGCAGGAATACACCGAGCTCAGGGCGCTGGCCTTCGCCGGCAATGCGGATCTGTACATGGTGGCCCGGGCCGATTCCGGGATCGACGAGTACGCGGACCTGGCCGGAAAGACACTGGGAATCGGTGGGCCAGGTTCTCCGACGAACTTGCTGACGGTGGAGATCCTCGCGGCCCACGGACTGGACGAGGGCGACTACACGGGTGAGTTCCTGGGATACGAAGACGTCGTGAACGGGCTCTCCAATGGCAGCATCGATGCCGGTGTCCTGGCTGGTTCCCCGCCGGTGGCCGCCTATACCGAACTGGCGACCCAGGAAGACGTCCGGATAATTCCCGTGGACGAGCAGGTGGCCGAGGAGCTCGTGGCCGAGAGCCCGTACTTCTACCAGGGCGTGGTCGAAGGTGGCCAGTACCCAGGAGTGGAGCAGGAGATCCCGGTCATGGGCTTCGGCACGAACCTCGTGACCAATGCGGACACGCCGGACGATCTCGTTCGCCGGGTCATCGAGGTGGTCTACGAGTACCACGATGACCTCGTCGCGGTGCACGGCTCCGCCGAGGTCATGACCCCGGAAAACGCCACTCGCGCGATCGGCATCCCGTTCCACCCAGCTGCAGAGGAGTACCTGTCCGAACAGGGTGTTGACGTCGGCATGGAGTAGATCTCCGTCGGTACGGCGCTCGGCTCGCCCTGCCGGGCGTCGTACCCGTTCGGGCGGGCGCGAACGCGCTCGTACCGCTCCGCCGGTTCTCGCCCACTGTCAGCACTTGTGCGCTCGATGTGAGCACTCTTACAATCGGCCTCTCGCTATACGAACGCCATGTTCGATTATTGAACGCGAGACGAACCGACAGCCCACGACGGCGTGAGGAGAACCCGTGCAGTTCCACCACCACGGCTACGTTTCCGGTGACCCACGGGTCCTGCCCGCCGCCGGGGTGGGCATCGACCGACCGGAGGATCTGCCCGACGAGGTCGACGTCCTCATCGTCGGCTCGGGCCCGGCGGGCATGATCGCCGCCGCGCAGCTGTCACAGTTCCCGGAGATCACCACCCGCATCGTCGACCGGCGCGGAGGACGCCTCGAGGTCGGTCAGGCCGACGGCATCCAGGCGCGCAGCGTCGAGACGTTCCAGTGCTTCGGCTTCGCCGAGCGCATCATCGCCGAGGCGTACCGGATCACCGAGGTGAACTTCTGGAAGCCCGACCCGAACAGTCCGGACAACATCGTCCGCGCCGCGCGCACCCTCGACGACGAGAACGGCATCAGCGAGTTCCCGCACCTCATCGTCAACCAGGCCCGTGTGCTCGACTACTTCGCCGAGGTGGCCGCCCACGGGCCGGCGCGCATCACGCCCGACTACGGGTACGAGTTCGCCGACCTGGAGGTCGCCGACGAGGGTGAGCGTCCGGTCACGGTCCACCTGCGCCGCACCGTGGGCGAGCAGGAGGGGAGCGAGCGCACCGTCCGAGCCAGGTACGTCGTCGGCTGCGACGGCGCGCGAAGCCCGGTACGCCGCTCGATCGGGCGCGAGCTCGTCGGCAAGGACGCCAACCACGCCTGGGGCGTGATGGACGTCCTCGCGGTGACCGACTTCCCGGACATCCGCACCAAGTGCGCCATCCAGTCCCGCGCCGGCAGCATCCTGCTCATCCCGCGCGAGGGCGGCTTCCTGTTCCGGATGTACGTCGACCTCGGCGAGGTCACCCCGGAGACAAAGGCCGGCGTGCGGCAGAAGACGCTCGAGGAGATCGTCGCCCAGGCGAACGCGATCATCCACCCCTACAGCCTCGAGGTCCGCAACGTCGCCTGGCACAGCGTGTACGAGGTCGGCCACCGCCTGACCGACAAGTTCGACGACGTCCCCGCCGACCAGGTCGGCACCCGAACGCCCCGCGTCTTCATCACCGGCGACGCCTGCCACACGCACAGCGCCAAGGCCGGCCAGGGCATGAACGTGTCCATGCAGGACGGCTGGAACATCGCCTGGAAGCTCGGCCACGTGCTCACGGAACGAAGCCCGGAGTCGCTGCTCGACACCTACTCCGCCGAGCGGCAGGTCTACGCCAAGCAGCTCATCGACTTCGACCGCGAGTGGTCCGCGCTGATGGCCACCAAGCCCGAGGACCTGGAGGACCCGACGGTCCTGGAGGACTTCTACGTCAAGACGGCGGAGTTCCCGGCCGGCTTCATGGTCCAGAACGCGCCCTCGATGATCACCGCCGAGGCGGCCCACCAGGACCTCGCGACCGGGTTCCCCGTCGGCAAGCGGTTCAAGTCAGCACCCGCCGTGCGCGTCGCCGACACCAACCCGGTCCACCTCGGCCACCACGCGCGCGCCGACGGGCGCTGGCGGATCTACGTGTTCGCCGATCCGGCGGCGCCCGGCGAGGCCTCACCCACGGCCCACCTCGCCGAGTGGCTCGCGACCTCGCCGAGCTCGCCCGTCGTCGCCCACACCCCGAAGGAGGCCGACGCCGACACCTGGTTCGACGTCAAGGTCGTCTACCAGCAGCAGCACACCGAGATCGACCTCGGCAAGGTCCCCCAGGTGTTCCTGCCCAGGGTCGGCCCGTTCCAGCTCATCGATTACGAGAAGGTGTACGCGAGCGACCCCGAGCACGACATCTTCGAGCTGCGCGAGATCGACCGCGGCGGTGCCGTCGTGGTCGTGCGCCCGGACCAGTACGTGGCGAACGTGCTGCCGCTGAGCGCGACCGACGAGCTGGCCGCATTCTTCGCGGGTGTGATGCGCGCGCCGCGGGTGACGTCGGCCTGAGCGCGGCCCGACGCCCTGGGCATGGCGGACGCCCGGCGGTGGGACCAGGACGCGGTTCGCAGGCTTGCGCGGGGACGGCGGACTGCTCGTACGATGACGCCGTCAGCCGGGAAGGACCTAGGCGGTGCTCGACAAATGGGCACGGAGCCGCGCGAGCGTGCGAGACACATACGGAACTGTCCGTCCTGTCTCGAGAGGTTCGACCCCATGACCACCGTCGCCGCCCACGTCGCCGCCACCCTCGCCGCCCACGTCGACCACGTCTTCGGGCTCATGGGCAACGGCAACGCCTGGTTCCTCGACGCCCTCGAGCGTCACACCGACGCCGAGTTCACCGCCGTCCGGCACGAGGCCGGCGCCGTCGTCGCGGCCGACGCCTACCACCGCGCCTCGGGGCGGCTCGCCGCGGCCACCGCCACGTACGGGGCGGGGTTCACCAACACGATCACGCCCCTCGCGGAGGCCGTGCAGGCGCAGATCCCGATGGTCCTGGTCGTCGGTGACGAGCCCACTTCCGGTCCCCGACCCTGGGACGTGGACCAGATCTCGGTGGCCGCCGCCGTCGGGGCCCGCACCTACACGGTCGGTCGCGCCGACGCGGCCGCCACGACGGCGATCGCGATCGAGCACGCGCTCATGGGCCGCAAGCCGGTGGTGCTCGCGATCCCGTACGACGTCGCCACCGCCGACGTGGGGCCGGTGCCCGCGGTGCCGAGGCCGCGACGGCCGGTCCCGGTCGCGCCGACCGGTCCGTACGCCGAGGCCGCGATCTCACGGGTCGCCGCCGAGCTCGCCGCCGCCGAGCGGCCGTTGTTGCTCGCCGGCCGCGGTGCCTGGCTCGCCGGGGCCGGTGAGGCCCTCGGTGCCCTCGCCACGGCGACCGGCGCGATCACCGCGTCGACGGCGCTCGGTCGCGGCGTCTTTCCCGACTCCCGCCACGACCTCGGCGTGGCCGGCGGGTTCGGCGCGCCGGGCGCGATGGACCTGGTGCGCGAGGCCGACGTCGCCGTCGTCCTCGGCGCTTCCCTCAACCAGTTCACCATGCGGTTCGGCGAGCTGTTCGCCCCCGGGACCACCGTGGTCCAGGTCGACGTCGCGCCGACGGCGACCCACGAACGCGTCGGCACCTACATCCGGGGCGACGCCGCCCTCGTCGCCCGCGCCCTCGTCGACGAGCTCGCCGGCCACGAGAGGTCCGGGCCGTCGTGGCGCGACACGGTCGACCTCGAGCGGCTGCGCGCCCAGGAGCAGGGCGAGGCGACGGCGCCGGACGGCCGGCTCGACCCGCGCAGCGTCGCGGTGACCATCGCGGGGATGCTGCCCGAGGACCGCGTGGTGGTCTCCGACGGCGGCCACTTCATCGGCTGGGCGAACATGTACTGGCCCGTCGCCGCGCCGGATCGCATGATGATGGTCGGCACCGCGTACCAGTCGATCGGTCTCGGGCTGCCGAGCGTCGCGGGCGCCGTCGCCGCGCGACCCGGGTCGACGATCGTGCTGACGACCGGCGACGGCGGTGGGCTCATGGCGCTCGCCGACCTCGAGACCGCCGTGCGCGCGGCCGGCGGGCGGGGGCTCGCCGTCGTCTGGAACGACGCCGCCTACGGCGCCGAGCTCAACCTCTACGGGCTCAAGGGCCTGGCCCAGTCACCGATGCGGATCCCGGAAGTCAATTTTGCCGCCTTCGCCTCCGCTCTCGGCGCCGAGGGCGTCGTCGTGCGCGACCTCGCGGATCTCGACCGCCTCGCCGAGTGGGCCGCCGCACCGATCGAGGAGCGCGCGTTCCTGCTCCTCGACGTGCGGATCTCGGGCGGGATCGTCGCGCCGTACCAGGAGGAGATCATCCGGATGAACAGCTGACGGTGTCGCGCGCCGGGGCGTCAGCCGAGGTCGGCGGCCGTGCTCGCCGCCGCCTCGACGACGCGGCGGCCGACGTGCTCGGTGTCGGGAGCCCCGACGGTGACGACGGCGATGGCCGCGTGCGGGTGCAGACGTGGCTGCGGCACGGGCGCCGCGATCGAGGTGATGCCGGGGATGACCTCGTCGTGGGTGGTGGCGTAGCCGGCGTCGCGCGCCGCCGCGACCTCGGCCCGCATGGGTTCGTCGTGGCCGAGTGCGGTCCACTCCTCCGGCGTGAGCAGGGTCTGCAGCGCGATCCCGGGTGCCCCCTTCGACAGCGGATGCCGGGTGCCCGGGCGCTGCGCCACCGAGGCGTGCACCCGCCGCGGTTCGACCGTGACGAGGGTGACGACGTCGTCGACGTCCTGCACGACGACGAAGGCCGTCATGCCGAGCTCGTTGGCGAGCGTCGTGACGTGGGGGAGCGCGGCGCTCTGCAGGTCCTCGTCGATGCTGCGTGCGAGCACGGCGAGCTGTGGACCGAGCTCGAGCCGGCCGGCGGCGTCACGGATGACGTACCGGCGTTCCTCGAGCGTGCGCACGATGCGGTACGCGATCGAACGGTGCACGCCGAGCCGGTCGGCGAGCTCCGGGATGCGTTGCGGGCCGTGCTCGGCCAGCAGCTCGATCGCCAGCAGGCCCCGCGCGAGCGTCTGCGCCCCCACGGTGGAAGTCTCGCGTCCCATCGGTCCCTCTTCGATCGACGTCGACCATGCGCTGCACGATCTCGAGCTGCGCCGTGCGGCGCCGCCACACGTGCCGTGTCAAAGATAGAACACCGCGTGCGGATGTTGAGACATGGCCAGGGTTCAGTGGCGGCTCGGCTCGGCATCCGGCCGTGCCGGCTCACCGTCGTGCTGACGGTCGAGGAAGGCGTGCAGGGTCCGGAGCCGGTGGTCGCGGACGGCAAGCTCGACCTCGCGGGGGTCGGCGCCCTGTTCGAGCAGCTCGAGGATCCGCTCGTGCTCGTCGACCGACTCGCGGGCACGCCCCGGCACGAAGGCGAACGTGGACTGCCGGATCTTGGCGAGCCGGCGCCAGCCGCTGTCCACGAGGGCCTTGATCTGCATGTTCGGGCACGGGTCGGACAGGGCGCGGTGGAATGCCTCGTTGCGGCGGGTGAAGCGCACGGGGTCGAAGTCGTCGAGGCTCTGCCGCAGCCGATCGTTGAGCCGGCGGGCCTCCGCGATGTCGTCCTCGCTCAGCTGCGGCATGGCGAACGCGACCGCCGCGCCCTCGACGACGGCGAGGGTCTGGGTGGTCTCGCCCAGCTGGTCGGGGTCGATCTCGGCCACGCGTGCGCCGACGTTGCGCTCGAAGATCACCAGGCCCTCGGCCTCGAGGCGGCGGATCGCCTCCCGGACGGGCACCACGCTCACGCCGATCTCGCGGGCGATCGTGTCCAGGACGAGTCGGTAGCCGGGGCCGTACGCGCCGGACTCGATGCGCTCGTGGAGGTGCTCGTACGCGCGTTGGGACTTGCTCGTCGTCACGGTCATGCGTCGCCCTCCTGCGCGGGGGCGTCGCGGCGGGTGTCCGTGCGCTCGGCCTCGAACCGGCCCCGCCACTCGGCGTTCATGGGGAAGAGCCCGTCAATCGGGTGTCCCTCCTCGACCATCCGGGCGATGAACTCCTCGCCCGCCTCCTGCTCCTCGGCCTCGGCGACGAGATCGTGGACGATGTCCGGCGGGATCACGAGGACGCCGTCGCCGTCGCCGACGATGATGTCGCCGGGCTGGACCGTCGTCCCGCCGCACGCGACGGTCTCGTCGAAGGACCACGGGACGTGCCGCCGACCCAGGACGGCGGGGTGCGGGCCCGCGAAGTAGGTGGGGACGCCGCTGTCGGTGATGACATCGGCGTCGCGGACGGCGCCGTCGGTCACGATGCCCGCGGCGCCGAGGTGACGGGCCCGCAGCGCGAGAATGTCACCCAGCGTGCCCGCGCCGGCGTCCTGGCGGGCCTCGATGACGACCACCTCGCCGGCCTTCAGGTCGTCGAAGAGCCGCTTCTGGGCGTTGTACCCGCCGCCGTGGCTCTTGAAGAGGTCCTCCCGGTTGGGCACGTAGCGCAAGGTCCGCGCGGTGCCGACGAGGCGCTTGCCCGGCTGCGTCGTGTGCAGACCGTCGATCGAGACGTTGTTCAGGCCCCGCTTGCGCATGAGCTGGGCGAGCGTGGCGACGGCGACGTGGGCCAGCCGCTCGCGCAGGGCGTCGTCGAGCACCGGCTCTGCGGTTGCGGTGAAGTCGCTGAGCGGGCGGCCGGAGGCGTCGGCCCACTGCTCGGGCGTCGGCCTGGGCTGGGCGCTGTAGGCCGGTAGGGGAGCGGTGCCCCGGACGGCGCCGGTGGCCAGGCGCCCGGTGCTCAGGTGCTCGCCGGTGCGGCCGGTCGCGGAGACCTCCACCTCGACCCTCTGCCCGGGCTCGAAGGTGGAGGCACCGGCGGGCGTGCCGGTAAGGATGACGTCGCCCGCCTCGAGCGTCATGAGCTGGGAGAGGTCGCTGACGATCTGGGGGAGCGAGAACAGCAGCGTGGACGTGGAGTCCTCCTGGACGAGCTCGCCGTCGCGCCAGACGCGGATCTCGATCGCCGTCGGATCCAACTCGGCGGCGGGCAGCAGCGCCGGGCCCACGGGCGTGAAGCCGTCGCCGCCCTTCGAACGCAGGTTGGCGCCCTTGTCCGCCCAGCGGAGATCGAAGACGCCGAGGTCGTTGGAGGCGGTCACCCAGGCGACGGCGGACCAGGCGTCCTGCTCGCTGACGCGGCGGACGGTCCGGCCCAGCACGACGGCGATCTCGCCCTCGAAGCCCAGAATCTCGCACCCGGCGGGGATCTCCACGTCGCCACCGGTCGTCAGCGACGTCGCCGGCTTGAGGAAGTAGCCGGGCGCCTCGGGGCTGCGGCCCTTCTGCGCAGCTCGTGCGGCGTAGCCGATGTGCATGGCGACGACCTTCCCCGGCCGCGCGCCGAGGAGGTCCCACGCCCGCCGGGCGGGCGCGGTGGTCGATGTCGCGTCGGTCGCGTCGGTGCCGGCCGATTCCGTCGTCTGCCTCGTCGCATCCTGCATGGGGTGATCGTATATCATCCGTCAGGCTCCTCGTTCTCCCGCTTGACGAACCGTGTACGGAATCGTATATCGTCCGGGTCGCCACTGGACCGCAACACACCCCAGACGAGGGAGTCACTCAGCGATGAGTACAACCCACCCACAGAGCACGACGGCGGATCGCAGGAAGGTCGTCGCCGCCACGATCATCGGCACCACCATCGAGTGGTACGACTTCTTCATCTACGCCTTCGCGGCGAATCTCGTCTTCGCGCCGTTGTTCTTCTCGCCGGCAGGAGAGGGCGTCGCGATGATCCTCTCGCTGCTGACGATCGGGCTCTCCTTCCTGTTCCGGCCGCTCGGGGCGTTCCTCGCCGGGCATTACGGCGACAGGCTGGGCCGTCGTCCCATGCTCGTCCTCACGCTGCTGCTCATGGGTGGCGCGACGACCCTCGTCGGCGTGCTGCCCACCTATGCAAGCGCCGGGCTGTTCGCGCCGATCGCGCTGATCCTCCTGCGCATCCTGCAGGGCATATCGGCCGGCGGTGAGTGGGGCGGTGCGGTCCTGATGTCGGTCGAGCACGCACCGCTCGGCAAGCGTGGTCAGTTCGGCATGAGTCCACAGCTGGGCGTGCCGATCGGCATGATCGTCGCCTCCGGGATCCTCGCGCTCATGCGTGTCATCGCCCCGGGCGACGCCTTCCTCGAGTGGGGCTGGCGGGTTCCGTTCCTCCTCTCGGTCGTGCTCATCGGCGTCGGCTACATCGTGCGGCGCACGGTCGAGGAGTCGCCGGTCTTCCAGGAGATCCGCGAGCACCGCGACCAGCAGTCTGCTCCCATCAAGCAGCTGTTCGCGCGGCACGGGAAGCTCGTCGTGCTGGCAGCCCTGCTGTTCGCGGGCAACAACGCCCTGGGCTACATGACGACCGGTGGCTTCATCCAGGGCCTCGCCTCCCGACCGACGGACGAGGGTGGCTACGGCTTCGATCCGGTCGGGGTGCAGCTCGCCATCCTGCTCAGCGCCGTCGTCTGGCTGCTCTCGACCATGCTCGGTGGGTGGCTGAGCGACAAGATCGGCCGCAAGAAGACCTACTTCATCGGCTGGGCACTGCTGCTGGCCGCCGCGATCCCGCTGTTCGAGCTGGTGAAGCTCGGCGTGGGCGGCATCGCGGTCGGCGCGTCGTTCATGGCGGTCGGCCTCGGCCTGACCTACGGCCCCCAGGCGGCGTGGTACGCCGAGATGTTCCCGGCGCGGATCCGGTACTCGGGCGTCTCGATCAGCTACGCCATCGGCGCCATCATCGGTGGTGCGTTCGCCGCCTCCATCGCCCAGGCCCTGCTGCAGGCCTTCGGCACCACGTGGGCGATCGTGCCCTACCTCGTCCTGATGGTCGTGATCGCCGCCGTGGCGACGGCGCTCCTCAAGGACCGCCGCGACATCCCGCTCGACATCGACTTCGAGAAGAGCGGCCAGTGGGAGAGCTGGCACCGGGACCAGGCGCCGCACGAGGCTGGTCGAAAGTCCTGAGCCGGCGTCGCGGCCTCGCACGCACCGACAACTGCCGTGCGAGGCCACGCAAGACTGCTCCGGTCCCAGCGGTCCAGAATCTGTTCTCGGGCCGGGAAGGGTGGAGCCGAATCCGATCGAGGGGCAGCCGGTGTCGACGACCTTGGGAGCTGAGCGACCCGTCGCTCTCGTCACGGGCGGGGGTACCGGGATCGGCGCCGCGACGGCCCAGCGATTCGCAGACGCCGGATGGCGGGTGGCGATCGTCGGACGGCGCGAGGGCACCCTCCGGCGCGTGGCCGAACAGTCCGGCGCGCTCGCCGTCCCGGCGGACGCCGCCGAGACCGGTCCGGCGGCGGACGCCGTCGCCACGGTGCGCGACACGTTCGGCAGACTCGACGCCCTGGTCGCCAACGCGGGCGGGCACGGCTTCGCGAGGCTGACGGACACCGGCGACGACGAGTGGGCCGCCAGCATCCGGGGGAACCTCGATTCCGCCTTCGTCATCGCGCGGAGCGCGATGCCGGAGCTGGTCAGCACGCGAGGATCGGTGGTGGTCGTGTCATCGCTCGCCGGGCTGGCGGCCGGCCCGAGCACTGTCGGGTACACCACCACGAAGCACGCGCTGATCGGGCTCACCCGCTCGATCGCACGCGACTACGGAGCGCACGGGGTGCGGGCCAACGCCGTCTGTCCCGGTTGGGTCCGTACCCCGATGGCCGACTCCGAGATGGACGAGCTGGCGGCGGCGTCCGGCATCGCGGACCGCGAGGCCGCCTATCGGACCGTCACCGCGGACGTGCCGCTCCGGCGGCCGGCATCGCCGTCGGAGATCGCGGAGGTGATCCACTTCCTCGCCTCGCCCGCGGCGTCGTACGTCACCGGGGCCGTCCTGCCGATCGACGGCGGCGCGACGAGCGTGGACGTGCCGACCCTGGCGTTCGAACGAGCGGGCCTCTGAACGCCGCGACGCCGTAGGGAGCGCCGTGCACTCCTGCCCTATGGATCGGCACGCGTAGTCAACGCCACAGGTGTGACCCGCTCCATATATTGGGCGCACCTCGATTCACCTGACGAAAGGAATCGACGTGACCGTCTCGAATTCCGTCCCCGACGGGCGCCTGGCTCGCAACCAGCTCGGGGCGCCCGGAGTGGTGTTCGTCGTCCTCGCCGCCGTGGCCCCCATGACGGTGGCGATCGTCGTCGCCCCGCTCGCGGTGGCACTCGGCAACGGCGGTGGCGTCGTCTTCGCGTTCGCGGCCGTCGCGGCCATCCTGCTGCTCTTCGCCGTCGGCTATGCCCAGATGTCCCGCGAGCTCGTCAACGCCGGCGGCTTCTACGCGTTCGTCGTCAAAGGGCTCGGCAAGCCCGGCGGCCTGGTGGCCGGTTTCATCGCGACGATGGGCTACAACTTCTTCGTGGCGGGCGCGATCGGCACCGCCGGATTCTTCACCTCCCTGGTGCTCGGCGAGCTCTTCGGCCTGAACGTGCACTGGTTCGTGTGCGGTCTGGCGGTCATGCTGATCGCGTTCCTCCTGGCGCGGTCCGGCATCGACCTCAGCGCCAAGGTCCTCGGCGCCGCCCTCGTGCTCGAGGTCCTCCTTCTCGCGGTCTTCAGCGTCTCGGTCCTCGTTCGCACCGGCTTCAGCATCGAGGTCTTCAGCACGGACGTGGTCTTCGGCGGCTCGCTCGCCATCGCCCTACTGCTCGCCGGCACGGCCTTCCTCGGGTTCGAGGCCACGTCCCTGTTCAGCGAGGAGGCGAGGGACCCGCTGCGCACCATCCCCCGCGCGACGTACGCGGCGATCATCATCATCGGTCTGATCCACGCGATCACGGTGTGGGCGCTCGTCAGCGCCGTGGGCGTCCAGCAGGCCCAGGAGACCGGGCTGGAGCACCTCGAGGCCGGCGACCTGATGTTCGTCACCATCGACGAGTACCTGGGAGGAGCCCTGCTCTCGGTCGCCATGGTCCTGCTCGTCGTGAGCCTGTTCGCAGCCCAGCTCGCCTTCCACAACGTGGCCGGCCGATACCTCTTCTCCCTGGGCCGGGCGCGGATCCTCCCGCATGCCCTGTCCCGCACCCGTCGCAACGGCGTGCCGCAGAACGGGCTCGCGGTCAACGCCGCCTTCGCCATCGTCGTCGCCGGGATCTTCGCGGTGGCCGGGCTCGATGCGATCACCACCCTGGTGCCCGTGATGATCGGTTTCGGCACCCTGTGCATCGTGGTGCTGCAGATGCTCGCGTCGCTGTCGGTGGTCGTGCACTTCCGCCGGGCTGCGGACCGGCGCTGGTGGAAGACGTTCGTCGCGCCCGGCCTGGGCTTCCTGGGGCTGTTCTGGATCTCGCTCATGGCGGTCCTGAACTTCCCGCTGCTCGCCGGCTCCGAGGAGCGGTACGTCGCGGTCCTACCCTGGCTGCTGGTGCTCGCGCTCGTGGGCGGGCTGCTCTACGCGGCGTACCTGCGGAGCAGGCGCCCGGAGGTCTACGAGCGACTCGAGAGCGACCTCGAACGGTTCGACATCACGGCCGAGGACGTCGCGCAGGAGGAAGAGCGCACCGGCGCCTAGTTGCAACCGGAGCCAAGTCGACCGGCGCCTGGTCGACGGGCTCCGGTCATCCGGTCCAGCCGGCTACTGGTCCACCGTCTCCGCGATCGCGTCGGTGAGGGCGCCGAGCAGGACGGGGAGGTGCTCGTCCTCCAGCGCCAGCGGCGGACGGATCTTCAGCACCGAGGCGGCGGGGCCGATCTTGCTCAGCAGCACGCCGTGGGACTTCACCGCCTCGACGAGACGCTTCGTCGTCCCCGGGTCGGGACGGGTGCGGGTCCCGTCGGTGAAGACCGGGAAGCCGAAGAAGAGGCCCTCGCCGTGGACGGGGCCGAGTCGTTCGTGGTTCCGGACCAGGGCGCCGAGCTCCTCACGGGCCTGGGAACCGAGGCGTGCGCAGCGTGCGACCAGGCCCTCCTCGTCGATCACGCGCAGGACCTCGTGCCCGACGGCGGCCGAGACGGGGTTGCCCCCGAAGGTGTTGAAGTACTCGTTCCGGGACCCGAACTCCTCGAGCAGCGAGGCAGTGGTGACGACGCCGGCGAGGGGGTGCCCGTTGCCCAGTGGCTTGCCCAGCGTGACGAGGTCCGGCAGCACGCCGTGCCGCTGATAGCCCCAGAACCAGTTCCCGGTGCGGCCGAGGCCGGCCTGGACCTCGTCGGCGAGGACGAGGCCGCCCGCCGCGCGGACGCGTTCGGCGACGCCGGCGACGAAGCCGTCGGGCACGCGGGGGAGGCCCTCGGTCGAGAACAGGGACTCCACGAGCACGGCCGCGACCCCGTGCCCGGAGGCGACGAGCTCGCCGAGGGCCCGGTCCACGCGCTCGAGGGCCGCCGCGAGGATCGCCTGCTCGGACATCTCGGCGTTCTCCGGCGCGTCCAGGTCCGGTACGGCGAAGGTGCGGACGTGCTCGCCCAACGGTTCGCGGGTGGCCAGCCCCGTGGTGAGCTCGGCGAGCAGGGTCGTGTTGCCGTGATAGCTGAAGTCGGTGACGAGGACGCCGCGCGCCACAGTGTGCTGCCTCGCGATCCGGAGAGCGAGGTCGTTGGCCTCGGAGCCGCTGTTCGTGAGCAGGACGCGGTCGAGCTCGGGCTCGAACGTCGCCAGCAGGGCCTCCGCGTACTCCACGACCCGGTCGTCGAGGTAACGGGTGTGGATGTTCAGCGTGGCCGCCTGGGCCCGCAGTGCCTCGACGATGCGCGGGTGCGCGTGGCCGACGTGCGGGACGTTGTTGTAGGCGTCGAGGTAGCGCCGCCCGTCGGC
Source organism: Georgenia halophila (assembly GCF_039541595.1). Taxonomy (NCBI): domain Bacteria; kingdom Bacillati; phylum Actinomycetota; class Actinomycetes; order Allobogoriellales; family Allobogoriellaceae; genus Georgenia; species Georgenia halophila. The sequence goes on from NZ_BAABGN010000013.1 coordinate 303,362, forward strand.
GTCGGTGAGCCACACGCCCTCGCCGGAGACCAGATGGATCGGTTCGTCGTAGAACAGCGGCGAATGGCGTCCGAGCGTCGAGAAGCGCCGTTCGAGCAGCGTCGTGGTCATCGTTCCTCCTGCAGCGCGGCGGTCGGCGAGGTCCGGACGGCGGGCTGCCACGGCATGGCGCTCCCGGCCACGAAGGCCTCGGCAGCCCGCACGACCCAGGGAGCGACACGGGCCGCGACGAACTCGGCCGCCGGGTCGCCCGGCCGGTCGGCGGCCCAGCCCAGATAGCTCAGTCCGCGCGCCAGCATAAGGCCGTCCCAGATCGCGTGCTCCTCGGTGCGCAGCGGGCGTATCGCCTCGTAGCCCGCTAGGAGGGCCTGCGCGTACTCGGCATACCGAGGATGGGGAGTGTGATGGAACAGCGCCGTGACGAGGTCGAATACGAACCAGCCCGCGCCGAAGTCGTCGAAGTCGATGAGCTTGAGGCCGCCGGGCGTCAGAAGGATGTTCTCGGGGGTGGTATCGGCGTGGACGATCCCGAAGACGGCGGGACCCTCACCGGTCTCGGCCAGCTGCGCACGCAGGAGGGAGAGCGCCTCGCCCAGAACGGCGTGGTCGACGTCGTCGCGCACGAGCCGGCGGGGGTCTCCCCACAGCGGCCGCGCGCCGGCGAGTCCCTCCGTGTCCCAGGCTCGCCGGTCGAACCAGTCCGGGCGGCCGATGGACTGCGCGGCGAGGTGGAGCCGCGCGAGGAGGGCGCCGATGCGGCCGAAGTCCTCGGGCGAGGAGTCGTCCTCGCCGACGAACGCGGCCCCGGCGTCCCCCAGCGCGCCGGCGCCCGGGAACCATCGCAGGAGCGAGACGGACCGTGAGTGGGTCGTGCCGTCCGTCGTCGGCGCCTCGATGCGGGCGAGCCGGGCACCGTCCACCGTGGGGACGACCTCGGGCACCGGGACGCCGCGGGCGTGCAGGGCGCCGACGTAGCGCAGCTCGGTGTCGATCTCGTTCTCGGTGCGGTATCCGGGTCGGTGCAGGCGCAGCGCGTAGGACTCGCCGGACGGGGCGTCGGCGCGGAACACGTGGTTCTCGCGGTACTTCACGAAGGAGATACCGCTCTCGGCGGGAAGGCCCCAACGGGGGAGTGCGGACCGCGCGAGCTCGCGGGCCTGGTCGAGATGCATGTGCTGGTCCGGCTCCTTCGTGTCGTGTCGGCCGCGCCGCTCAGCTGGCCAGGAGGCGCTCGTCGAGGTTTCGCCGGCGGTAGGAGCTGGGGGAGCGCCCGAACTCAGCCTTGAAGATCCGGCTGAAGTGCGCGGCGTCGTGCAGGCCCCACCGGCCGGCGATCCAGGAGATGGGCCGGTCGGCGAGGAGCGGGTCGGCCAGGTCACGCCGGATGTGCTCCAGGCGCTGGTGGCGGATCCACGCGGAGACCGTCTGCCCCTCGGGGGAGAAGATCGTGTAGAGGTGCCGCAGGGAGATGTAGTGGGCCCGCGCGATCGCGGGCGGCGTCAGCTCGGGGTCGCCGAGGCGCTTGAGGATGTACTCGTGCACCTCCTGGGCGAGGCTGCGTGCGGACGGGCCGGTGCTGCCCTGCCTGCGGTGGAGCTCCTGGGAGAGCATGGTCACGAGCAGATCGAGCGCCGAGTGGACCAGGCGGGACGCGTGGCTGGTCCTCAGCTGATCCATGTTGCGGCCCAGCTCGACGAAGAACGGATTGATCACCCGGCCGAGACCGACGTCGTCGGGGAAGCGGGTGGCGGTCACCTTCGCCACCTCGTCCGGCGGCAGGTCCACCATCTCGTGCGGGAACACCATGACCATCGCCTGGTTCGGTTCCGGGAACCGCAACGTGTACGGCCGGTGCGTGTCATAGATCGCGAGGTCTCCCGGCAGCAGCACGGCGGTCCGGTCGTCCTGCCTCAGCTCGGCCCGCCCCGCGAGCTGGAGGCTCAGCTTGTAGAAGCGGCGGTCGTCGTGGGAGATGAGCTCCGGCGTCCTGCGCACGAGGTGCGGCGTGGCCACGATCTCGAAGAACGCGACCTCCTGGACGAGGGCGTGGGTGAGGTGCCCTCGGAACCTCACTCCACCGATCTCCTCGATCTCGAGCGGGACCACGGCCTCGGTGATGGCTGCACGCCAGGTCTCGAGGTCCACGGATGAGGTCGGCAGGTCCACGACCGCGCGGTCACCGTCGATCGGATGCATCTCGTCCTCCATGGTCGGAAGGGGCACCGGTCACGGCATCATCGTTGAACCGTCGTGCGACCCGGCCCCATCGCGGGCGACGCTGCCCACCACATTATTGAGCGACTGCTCAGAGAAGGCTACACCGCGGCTGTGCAGGGGTAAAGGTTCGTGGAGGCCGCCGTGAAGGGGAAGAATCGCCCCATGCCGAAGATCGTTGATCGTGACGCCCGCCGCCGCGAGATCGTCGAGACCTATCTACGCGTCGTCGCCCGGGACGGCATGGAGGCGGCGAGCACCAGGGCACTGGCCGCCGAGCTCGGTGTCTCCAGCGGAGCCTTGTGGCACTACTTCGACGGGTTCGACGAGGTCCTCTTCCGCGCCTTCCAGCTGATCTTCGAGCGGACGAACGTGCGCATCGCTGCCTCGACCGAGGCGAAGGAGGGCGTCGGCGCCCTGCTGGCGATGCTCGAGGAGCTGCACCCTCTGGACAAGGTGACGCGCGACGAGGCCTACGTCGTGACGAGCTTCTGGGGCAGGGTGCCCTCGAAGCCGTCACTCGGCGTGTTCCAGTCCCGCGTCGAGGAGCGGTGGCGCGCCGACATCAGGGACCATCTCGCTGACGGGGTGCGGCTCGGTGAGCTCGACCCCGCGATCCCGTTCGACGGGGTCGCCGACACACTGCTGGTCCTGGTGGTCGGCTATCAGGTCGAGCACGTGCTTCGGACGCCGGTGGCGGCGCCGGAACGCCAGTGGCGTGCTGTCGACCAGGTCCTCACGCCCTGGCTCACCGAGCTCGGCCGCGCCAGCTCGGGACTCGACCGGCGTGAGGCGGCGTCCGACCTGACCGGCTAGCCGCAGTGCGGGCGCTCGCCCGTGGTCGGTGAGGAGTGACCGCCCTCCTGCGCGGGGACGTCGAGGGTGGGGTTGCGGTCGAAGAACCCGTAGGGAGTCAGCCGGAAGCCGGCGTAGTCGACCGGCATGATCGGCCAGTCCTCGGTCCGCGGAAAGTGGGTGAGACCGAAGGTGTGCCACAGGACGAGGTCCTCGCCGTCGATGGGCCGGTCCGCCGCGGTGTAGGCGGGCATCCCGGCACCGCCCGGGTTCAGGTTGACCAGGCGTCCGGCGGGGTACATCTCGTCGCGGTCGTAGCGCGTGACCCACAGGTGGTGCGTGGCGAACGTGGCGCGTCGATGGATCGACGAGCGCTCGTCGGCGAGCAGGGTCGGCTGACCCTCGGGGGCGAGGAGGTAGGCCGTGGGCCGGCCCAGGCGGTTGGTCGCCTCGGTGCTGGAGACGTGCCATACGCGGCCGAGGCTCCCGTCGGCGTCGCGTGCCGCCTCGCTCTCGCGGGTCAGGCGCGTCGCCGTGCGGGTGAAGGCGTTTCCCCACGGGTTGTCCTCGCCGACCGGCACCCGGGTGAGGTCGACCTCGTCCACCGCGTTCGCCACGCCGTCGACCATCATGTCCAGGCGGGCGCAGAACAGGTGCTGGTGGACGGGGGCCCCGAGGCCGGGCGCCACCTCGGTCGCGTAGGGATACTCGCCGCCCGGGTGGGCGGAGGTGAAGACGATCCCGGTGGCCTTGGTCTCGAGCTCGATCTTGCCGTCGAGGTAGAGGTACCAGTAGAAGCCGTAGTCGTAGTTGCCCACCGTGACGAAGAAGGAGACGACGAGCCGCCGCTGGCGCCGGGTCTCCTTCGTGCCCGAGAAGTCGTCGGAGTGCTTCCACAGGATGCCGTAGTCCTCCTCGTGGATGCAGATCGCGTTCGGCAGCGCCTTCGGACGGCCGAGGTCGTCGGCCACGACGGCGTCGACGTACGTGATCTCGCCGACGCAGTCGCAGCCGAGCTCGAGCGCGTTGGCGAGCCGGCCGAACTGGTACTCGCCGACGTCGTAGTAGTTCTGCCACGCGTGCGTCGGCGACGGGTCGCCGTAGTTGACGACCATCTCGGCGATCGAGCCGCGGTACATGACCGGCCGCACGCGTCCGCCGTCGTCGAAGCTCAGCTGGTGCACCGTGAGGCCCTCGCGGCCGTTGAAGCCGAGGCGCACGCTCCAGCCCTGCCAGCTGAGCACGCCGTCGTCCAGCGTGAAGCTGACGCCCTCCGGCTGGGTGATCGAGATCGGCCGCAGGGTGGTGCGCTCGGGGCCACGGACGGCGGGGTCCAGGTAGTCGCCCGACTCGGACGGGACGTGCACCGCGTCCGTCTCCACCACGCGGAGAACGACCTCGTCGGTCAGGTCGACGTGCGCGACGACGCCGTCGATCGGGTGGGCCCAGACCGAGTCCGTGGGGTAGTCCTGGCGGAAGGCCAGCGCCCGCACCACCCGTTTGCCGACCTCGTCGGCGTAGCCGAAGACGCCGGCGGAGAGGGCGACGACGACCACCCGGTCCAGGTCCGTCACACCGCGGTGGGCCAGCGCGGCGATCCACCGGTCGTCCGCCTTGACGATCCGCTCGGCGTGCGGGAAGTCCTCGTCGAGCGACGGGCCGAAGCCCTCCGCGGCCGCGTCGACGTCCCGGCGCGAGACGACGGAGCCGCTCGAGAGGTCGACGACCAGGTCGACGAGCGTGGAGGTGGCCAGGTCGGTGAGCAGCACCGCGACCTGGCGCGGCAGCTCCTCGCCGGGCGTCCAGGCCAGCACGTCGGCCTTCGCGGGCTCGCGCAGCGCCACGTAGGAGAAGCGGGTGCTCTCGGTGACGAGCCCGGCCTGCTCGAGGACCCGCCGGAGATCGACGATGTCCTCGCCCGTCAGCGGGGCGAGGGGGTGGCGCGTCGTGGGGGCGGACTCGTCGTCGGCGACAAGGACGTTCTTCTCGCTCATGCGTGCTCCTCGGAAATTGAGCAGGTGCTCGATCATAAGCACACGGACGCCGGTCCGGTGGAACGGGCGATGCCGTCACTGCACCCCGCGACAACCGACCCGCAAGGTCGTGCAAGACGGGGCCGGTGCCGGCCCTGAAAGATCCTTGGCAACCCACCTGCGGTCCTCGCGACGGTGCGAGAACGGATCTGCCGCGGGTCGACATGGCATGGGAGGTCACCACATGACCGAACGACCGAAGAACGTTCGCCGTCGCCGGTTCCTGCAGGGTGCCGGGGCCGGCATGGCTCTCACCGCGCTCGGCGCCACGGGGGCGGGCGCGGCACCCGGGAACGGTGCCGCCGTCGGGCATCGCAAGGCGGATCTGCTGCTGTTCAACGGGAACGTGCTCACCATGTCCGGGCCGTTCGCGCCCGCCGACGCGATCGCCATCAAGGACGGCGTGGTCGTGGCCACGGGCGACATGCGTGAGCTGCGGCGATTCACGAACTCTCGTACGGAGACGGTGAACCTCGAGGGCCGCACCGTGATCCCCGGTGTGAACGACGCACACCTCCACGCGATGGGTTTCGGCACGAGTCAGCCGCCGCTCACCCTCGACCTCAGCCGGGAGGCCGTCAGCTCGATCGCTGAGATCCGCGAGCTGGTGGCCCGGTCCGTTCAGGAGAAGGGCCCGGGGCAGTGGGTCCGCGGCCGGGGATGGGACCAGGGCTACCTCGCCGAGGGGCGGTACCCGACGCGGCACGATGTCGACGACGTCTCGCCCGACAACCCGGTCGCCCTGGAGGAGTGGTCCGGGCACGCCCTGTGGGTGAACTCCCGTGCACTCGAGCTCGCCGGGATCACCCGGGACACCGTGCCGCCCCTCGGCGGGGAGATCGTCAAGGACGGCGACGGGGAACCGACAGGGCTGCTGCTGGAGGGTGCCGCGCGACTCGTCCAGGCGGTCGTCCCGCCGTTCACCGAGGAGGAGAAGCGTCAGGCGCTTCGGATCTCGGTCGGCCTGATGCACCAGAACGGGATCACCTCGGTCACCGAGCCCGGCACCTCACTGGGGTCGGTCGGTCTGTACCGTGACATGCTGCACGCCGGTGACATCCGTCAACGCTTCACCATCATGCTCGCCGCGTCCGGCGCCGACGATCTGCGCGAGACGTTGGTGGACGCACGGCAGCTCGAGACGGACGCGGACTGGCTGAACGTGAGCCAGGTGAAGATCTACGGCGACGGCGTCCCCACGCAGGCGAAGACGGCCTGGGTCTCGGAGCCGTACGTCGGTGGCGGGTACGGAGGTCTGACGCTTCCCGGCAGCTCGGTGGAGGAACAGCTGGCGACGCTGGACGAGTGGGTCATGACCGCCCATGAGCTGGGCTTCCAGGTCGGCACGCACGCAACCGGTGACCGGACGATCAGCGCAGCCGTCGACGCCTACCTCGGCGCGGCCGCCGCGCACGGGGACCGGGGCCTGCGGCACTACGTCATCCACGGCGACCTCACCACACCGGAGGACCTCCGGAGGATGGCCGACGCCGGGTTCGGGCTGAGCTTCAACCCGCAGATCAAGCGATCGTTGGCGCACCAGCTGGTCGACGTGATCGGTCGGGAGCGTGCGAACTACCAGTGGCCGTACCGGAGCGCGCTCGATGCCGGTGTCTCAGTCGGGAGCGCCTCGGACTCACCGGTCGTCGGGGCACCGAACTTCCGCGAGGGCATCACCGCGATGCTCACCCGCCGGAGCCTCGCGACCGGCGAGGTGTTCGGCGCCGAGGAGCGCATCGGTCTGGAAGAGGCGCTCGCCACCTACACGACGGCCGGTGCGTGGCAGGACCACGCCGAGGACTGGAAGGGCACGCTGGCCGAGGGGATGGCGGCCGACCTGTGCGTGCTCGACGGCGACCTCCTGGGCACGCCGCCCGAGGAGATCGTCGACCTGCCGGTCGGCATGACCGTGGTCGGTGGCGACGTGGTGTACGACGCGTCCTCGGACGCCCCGGCCCCGACCAGCACGGCCGCTGCCGCGGCGAGCGGACTGGGGGCGAGCGGGCTCGGCCTGTACATGTCCAAGGGCTGCTGCCACGTCTGAGCTGCCGCGGGTGGCGGGTCCGCCGTCGTCCGGTGTGGCGGTTCAGCGCCGCCAGGGCGGCGGCTCGTCGGCCGCCGGGTTCGGCGGTCGGAACACGGCGAGCGCCAGCGCGAGCGACGAGTAGTACCCACAGAGCCAGACCAGCTCGGCGAGGGTGCGCTCGCCGAGGCTGTCGAGCGCCGCCTCGTACCGGGCGTCGTCGAGCGTGGCGGATGCCAGCAGGGCGCCGACCGTCTCCAGCGCCCTGGCCTGCTGCTCGTCGAGACCGTCCGGCACCCGGCCGTCACCGAGGGCGGCGAGCCGGGTGTCGTCGAGGCCGGCTGAGCGTGCGGCACCGGCGTGCGCGATCCACTCGAAGTCGCACCGGTGGTGCGCGGCGACGAGCAGGATCGCCGCCTCGCGCACGAGCGGCTCGAGCCCGGTGGCGAAGCGCAGCGCGGCACCGACCGACTGCACGGCGTCGCCCACCGCGGGAGCGATGGTCATCAGGCCGAACGGCCCGACCAGTGCGCCCGACTCGTCGGCGATCGGCACCTGCCCGGCCTGCGTCTTGCGGGGGCCGTCGACGATGCGGTCGTAGAGCTCGCGCTGGTCGGCGTCGAGCTCGTCCGGGCGACGGGGCCGGTAGCGTCCGGCACCGCTCACGTGAGCATCTCCTTCTCCCGGTCCACCACGGGCGTGCCGTACACGTGGAACTCGGGCGGGATCCGGGCTCCCCAGCCCGGCTTCTCGGCCCACTCCTCGGCCGTCCAGACGTAGGGCTTCGGATCGGGCGCGAAGACGAGGTAGCCGCCGTTCGCGACCTCGATGCGGTTGCCGCCCGGCTCGCGCGTGTAGAGGTAGAAGCCCTGGATCGCGGTGTGCCGGGACGGGCCGGCCTCGATGTAGATCCTCGCGTCGGCCATGATCTCGGCGGCCCGCAGGACGTCCTCTCGCGACTCGACGACGTAGGCGAAGTGGTGCATCCGCCCGCTGCCGCTGGTGTTCTCCTGCGTGTAGATGAGCTCATGGCCCTGGATGGAGCTGCTCATCCAGGCACCGACCTCGCCGTCGCCGTCCGGTCGTTCGATGATCTCGTAGGTCCGCAGCCCGAAGCCCTCCTCCCAGAACCGGCGGCACGCGCGCACGTCCCGCGCCAGCAGGTTCACGTGGTCGAGGTGGTGCACGTTCGCGCCCCGGCCGGCGTAGGCCTGCACGTTGACCGGGATGACCGGTCGCTTGCCCTCGGGGGCGACGTAGCGCTCGGTCTCGTAGTAGATGCGGAACGTGTGGCCGTCCGGGTCCTCGAACTCGTAGGCCGGGCCCTTGCCGTGCTCGGGGCCGGCCCACCGGCCGCCGTACCCGTGCTCCTCCAGCCAGGCGACCCGCCGCTGCAGCGCCTGCGGGCTGGTCGTGCGCCAGGAGACGTACTCGGCGCCCGCCCGGTCGGCCGCGGTGACCCGGACCGTCCACCGCTCGTAGTCGCCGTAGGCCCGCAGGTAGTACGACCCGCCCGACTCCTCGACGACGTCCATGCCGAGCAGGTCGACGAAGTAGGAGAGCGTCTCGTCCAGCGTCGGCGTGAGCAGAGCCCCGTGCCCGAGGTGGGCGAGCTCGTTCATCGGCTCGGCGGCTTCGCCGTGGTCGGTCACGTCATGCTCCTCTGGATCGGGCGGTCGGTCATCGCGGGGCCAGGTCGGCGCGGCGGAACACCGGGGTGATACGGCGTGCGGCGATCCGCCAGGTGCCGTCCGCGTCGACGACGTAGGTGTCGTCGAAGTCGGCGACCATGTAGACGTCGAAGTCGGCGAGCGGCGCCGGACCGTCGTCGTTGCTGGCGAAGGTGTGCCAGCTCCCACGACCCGTGACGGTATTGCCTGCGTCGTCCTGCAGCAGGAGGTTGCCGAGGCCGTGACGCGTGGTCCGGGTGCCGGTCCGGGCGTGGAACGAGGCGATGAGCGCCTCGACGTCATGGAACTCCCGGCCGACCGACACGTAGTGGACGTCAGGCGTGAAGATCTCGCGCAGCATGTCGAACTCGTGCAGGTCGAGAGCCCAGGCGAAGCGGGCGTTGAGGTCGCCGATGGCGGCGCGGGCCCCGGGTGTCAGCCGGCTCATCGGTGCTCGACGGGGTTGGCGAGCACCCCGATGCCCTCGATGCCCACCTCGATCGTGCCGCCCAGCGCGGTCAGGTCGACGTTCTGCACTGCCCCGCCCTTCGCCGAGGCCTTCAGCGCCGTGCCCATCGCGATGACGTCGCCGGGCTCGAGGGTGAGGTACTCCGAGGCGAAGGAGATCACCTCGGCGACGGAGAAGCGGAGGTTGGCGGTGTTGTCGTCGGTGACGACCCGGCCGTCGTGGGTGCAGGTGATGCGCAGCGCGTGCGGGTCGGGGATCTCGTCCGCCGTGGCCACCCACGGGCCGAGCGGTCCGAAGGTGTCCGCGCCCTTGTACCGTGCCGGGTAGCTGACCCAGCTCTCGACGTAGCGCACGCCGTTGACGTCGTCCGGGTCGGGGTGGACGGCGCGGTAGTGGAACGTGTCGTGCTGCCGCATCGCCGGCGCCGTCAGATCGTTGATGATGGTGTAGCCGAAGACGTGCCCGAGGGCGTCGTCGACCGCGATGTCGGCTCCGCCGGCGCCGATGACGACGGCGAGCTCCGGCTCAGGGTGCACCCGCCCGTACTTGTCCTTGACCACGATGGGTCGGCCGTGGCCGAGCAGCGCCGACGACGGCTTGGTGAACATCGCAGGCGTGTCGGGGCCCGACATGATGCGGTCCGGGTTCGCGCTGTTGTTCAGCGCGACGCACAGGATCTTGCCCGGCCGGCGCACCGGCGGGAGCCAGGTCAGCTCCTCGCTGCTGAGCCGCTCGCCCGTCCGGAGCGCCTCCTCGGCCGCCGCGCGCCACCCGCCGTCGAGCACGACGGCGTCCAGGTTCGGGTAGGGGAGGACGGCAGCCTCGCCGGCACCCGACTGGACGACGGCGGCGGGTCCTTCCGGGCGTTCGACGGTTCCGAGCTTCATGCGTCTCCTCAGTGTCGTTCCCGACCTGGCGCCCCACATCGCTGTGGCCGTGGCCGTGGCCGGATCGTCGGTCGGCGGCTCAGCGTTGGCGCCGGGAAGATCCTAGTCGTCCTGCCCACGCCCGGGCCGGTAGGTGTAGATGGAGCTGTCGAAGGAGTTGTAGGCCTCGTAGTCCACGAGCTCGTACAAGCGCGCGCGGTGCTGCATCTCGTCGGTGATCGACTCCAGCGTCCCCTGCACGGTGAGCACGTCCAGGGCCCGCTCGACCGCACCCATCGCGACGCGGAGCAGCGAGACGGGGTAGATGACGAGGTTGATGCCGATGTCGGCCAGCTGACGGGTGGTGAGCAGGGGAGACTTGCCGAACTCGGTCATGTTCGCCAGCACGGGCACGTCGACGGCACGCCGTATCGCCTCGAACTCACCCGCGTCGCGCAGCGCCTCGGGGAAGACGGCGTCAGCCCCCGCATCGACGAGCAGCTGGGCCCGGCGGACGGTCGCCGGCAGGCCGTCGGCCATCCGGATATCGGTCCGCGCCATGACTACGAGGTTCGGGTCTCGCCGCGCGTCCACGGCGGCTCGGATCCGTTTCGCGGCCGTGGCGTCGTCGACGACCTCCTTGCCGTCCAGGTGACCGCAGCGCTTCGGGTTGACCTGGTCCTCGATGTGCAGGCCGGCGACGCCGGCGTCCTCGAGGAGCTGGACGGTCCGGGCGACGTTCATCGGCTCGCCGAACCCGGTGTCGGCATCGACGAGCGTCGGCAGCTCGATCATCCGGGAGATCTCCTGGCTCCTGGCCGCGAGCTCCGACGCCGTGGTCAGCCCGATGTCCGGATGACCGAGCTCGGCCGAGACTGCGGCGCCGGACACATAGACGCCCTCCAGGCCCTTCTCCTCGATCACCTTCGCCGACAGGGGGTTGAAGGCTCCGGCGAAGCGCAGCAGGCTGCCGCTGTCGAGGCGCTCGCGAAAGGTCTCACGTTTGCGTGCCGGGGATCGGTGCGAGTACAGCATCGGTCACCCCGGCCCTGTGACGGGACGGCCGTCATCGACCCGGGACGCCTCGAGCGCCGAGGTGTCTGCGGGCACGGGCTCGACGGCCATGGGTTCCCGCTCGCGCGGTCGCAGGGTCGACAGAATGTTCGCGAAGCTCGCGCGCAAGTGGACGGCAGTGGCTTGCGCGGCCAGCACCTCGTCGCCCTCGGCGATCGCCTCGGTGATGAGCGCGTGCTCGCGTGCGGCTTCCGCGAGCCGCGCGGTGTTCAGCTGCGAGAGGCGGCGGGCGCGGGCGACGTGTGCCCTGACCCACTCCAAGGAGGTGAGGAGATAGGGACTCTGCATCGCCTCGTCCGTCGCCGCGTCGAACTCGGCGACGAGGTCGTAGTACGCGCGGTACTGCGGATCGTCGCCGGTCAGGAGCTCTGACGCGTGGGCGAACCGGTGCCGCAGGCGCTCGAACGTGGCGCGATCCGCACGGCGAGCGGCGAGGCGGGCCGCCTGGGTCTCCAGCGCCTCCCGAAGCTCGAAGAGGTGCCGCACGTCGTCGGCACTGACGTCGGAGACGATGAGGGTACGGCCCTTGCCGGGCACTGCGAGCCCGTCCCCGACAAGGCGTCCGAGACCTTCCCGCACCGGGGTCCGGGACACACCGAGCCGGGCTGCCTGATCGACCTCGTTCAGCACGGCGCCGGGCTTGAGGCGCCAGGTGACGATCTCGTCGCGGAGGGTCTCGTACACGCGGTCGCTGGCGCGCACCGCTCCGGTGGACGGCTTCGATCTCGAGGGGGTGACGCTCATAGCTCGAGGATGATCTTGCCGGCCGGGGCACCGGCCTCCATGAGTCGCATGGCGTCGGCGACCTCCCCGAGCGGGAACCGAGCACCGAGATGCGGATGGATCTCGTGGTGAGTGACCAGCTCGAGCATGTCGGCGAACTCCTGCGCGTTGCCCATCGAGGTCCCGCGGACGTCGAGCTGCTTCAGGAACAGGTGCGGCAGCACGAGGTTGGGGACGGGTCCTGCGGTCGCGCCGAAGATGACGAGGCGCCCTCCGGCCCTGAGCAGACGCACGAGGCGCGGGAACTGCTCGCCGCCGATCGAATCGATGACGACGTCGACCTTCGCCCCTTGCTCTTTGAGCCTGGCGGACCAGTCCTTCTCGCTCCAGTCGATCCCGCCCGCCGCGCCGAGCGTCGTGGCGAGCTCGAGGTTCTCCGCGCGGGTCGAGGTCACGAGCACGTGGGCGCCGAGAGCGGCGGCGAACTGGATCGCGAATCCTGCGACGCCTCCGCCCGCCCCGGTGATCAGCACCGTCTCGCCGTCCTGGAGCTGTCCTCGGCTGACCACGGCACGGTATGCCGTCACGCCCGCCAACGGCAGCGCCGCCGCCTCGGCATAGCTCAGGTGGTCCGGCTTCCGGAACACGTTGTCCACCGGAACGGCGACGAGCTCTGCGAACGTGCCGTCCTTCGGGACACCGAGGGTCCTGAACTGCGGGGACTGGACCCGCGGGTCGTCGCCCCAGTCGAGGGAGGGCAGGATCATCACGTCGTCGCCGACGCCGTGATCGCCGCGGTACCCGGGCGGGAGCTCCTCGACGACTCCCGCACCGTCGGAGCCCAGGATGCTGGGCAGCTCGATCCCCGGGTACTGACCGTAGGTGACGAACAGGTCTCGCCGGTTGAGCGCCGCCGCCCGGATGCGCACCACCACCTCGCCGTTCGCCGCCGTCGGCGGGTCCACCTCATCGACGAGCGCCTTCTCCGGACCGCCCAGCTCACGCAGCACGACGCCCTTCATGCTGACCCTTCCTTCGCGACGGCGGAGTAGCCGGCGAAGGTGTCCCGCTGCCAGCTCCCGTATCTGCGTTCACGAAAGCGCCATCCCGCGGACGTACGGACGACCTGGTCGTCGTAGCTGCCGAGATACGTCAGGTAGTTCGCTCCGGTGGCGTACAGGTGCGAGGCCATGCCGAAGGATCGTACGCGGCAGGTGTCGACCCCGGTCATCGTCATGAGTGCTTGGCCCACCCAGTGCTGTCGACCCGGAAACACGGCACGACCGCGGAAGTACCTGGCGAAGTCCCGGCCGGCATGCGGTGGACGGAAGAGCTTGCCCGCCACGGTGTCCTCGATGACGGCCTCTTCCACGAACAGCTCCGCCACGGCCGAGACGTCGCCGGTGTCGACCCCCCAGGCGTAGCGCGAGAAGAGCTCCTCGATGGCGAGGCGGTCGTCCGCCGCAGGGCGTCGTTCGCCCCGGCTCGGGAGACCGTCCCGTGCAGACGCGTGGGCGCCGTCGTCGACCGATCCCATGTCACTTCACCTTCCGATGTCGAAGTTCGTCACAGCACCGCGGCTAGCGCGGTTGCATCCGCAGTCCGCCGTCGAGCCGAATGACCTCGCCGTTGATCATCCGGTTGGTGACGATGGCACGGACGAGATCGGCGAACTCTTCGGGCCGCCCGAGCCTGCGGGGAAAGGGGATCTGCGCGGCGAGGGCCTCGCGTGCCTCCTCTGGAAGACCTTCCAGCATGGGGGTGGCGAAGGTGCCGGGCGCGATGGTGTTCACACGGATGCCGACTCCGGCCAGGTCGCGCGCGGCCGGCAGCGTCATGCCGACGACTCCCGCCTTGGAGGCCGAGTACCCGATCTGACCGACTTGGCCCTCGAATGCCGCGATCGATGCCGTGTTGATGCACACCCCGCGCTCGTCGTCCTCCTGCGGGTCGGTGGCCGCCATCCGAGCCGCGGCGAGCCGCAGCACGTTGAAGGTACCGATCAGATTGACGCCGATCACGGACCGGAAGGGCTCCAGCTCCGCTGCTCGCCCTCGGCTGACCGTCTTCTGGACGACCGGGATGCCCGCACACATCACGCTGATGCGCAGGCCGTCGTCGCCGGCGGCATCGGCGTGCTCCACCGCCCTGGCCACGGCGTCCTCGTCGGTGACGTCGGTCTCGACGAAGGCGACGTCGTCGCCGAGCTCGTCCGCGAGGGCTCGACCCCGCTCGATGTCACGGTCCGCGACGACGACGTGCGCGCCGTCGTCGTGAAGCCGCCGGACCACGGCCGCTCCGAGGCCGGAGGCGCCGCCGACCACCAGGGCCCCCGCACCGGAGATGTTCATCGCCGGGGACCCTTCTGCTGCGCCTGGGACCACGCCGGCTGCTCGCGAACCTCCGGAAAGGCCTCGACGAGCTCGCCGCGCCACGGCTTGATGAGCCGGTCGGCGACGTACCAGCGCTGGTCGATCTTGACGAGACGGTCGAAGTAGGCCGCGAGGAGATGCAGCGCGGTCGCCCCGGAGTCGTGGCGGGCGGTCACCATGGCGAACGATCGCGCGCTGCACTCGCGGCCAGTCCCTTCGAGCACGGTCTGGGCGATCCAGTGCTGCCGACCCGGGAAGGTGGTGTTCGCGCGCATGGCCGCCATGATCTTGCGGGGCGCGTCGGGCGCGGTGTAGCGGCCGGAGGGGTCCTCGATGGTCGCATCGTCCGTGAAGATTTCCGCGAACGCGTCGTCATCACCGCAGTCGAGCGCCCAGGCGTAGTGGGCGAACAGGTCATCGATCGCCGCGCGGTCCTCGACGGTCAGGCCGCCGTTCGTCTGCTGGTTCGTCATGAGCCGCCCCCTCCTGGACCCGTGCGGTCGACCGGGCTCGTGGCGGTCTCCACCATCTGGAAGTCCGGGAAGCCGGCGAGCACCTCACCGCACCACTGCTCGATGACGTGCTCGGCCAGCCGCCACGTGCGGCCGTCCTTCACGAGTCGGTCGGCGAGATGTCCGAACCGGTAGTACACCATCGAGGGTGTGCCGATGGGATTGAGCATCGGCGTCATCAGGAAGGCACGTACCGAACAGCTGTGGGCGTCGCCCTCGAGGACCTGCTGCATGATCCAGTACTGCTGGCCTGCTGATCCCCGCCGGCGGACCCAGCTGTCGATGTACGTCCGGACGCCTTCGGCACCGTCGAACTGTTCGCCCTCGTCGCGGACCGTCGCCCCCGGCGTGAAGAGCTCGACGAAGGCCTCGACGTCGGCGGTCGACCGTGCCCAGGCGTACCGGGCATAGAGCTCTCGGATCGCGTAGCGATCCTCCGTGGTGAGTGTCGTCATGGTCGGGTGCTCCGTCGACTCAGAAACCGAGCGCTTCGTAGATCTCGTCCTCACGCTGGCTCGACTGCTCCCGGAGCGCTGGGCCGGACAGCTCGGTCGGGTACTGGTCCGTGTCGACCGGGTTCACCGTGCCTTCCGATGCCGTGAAGAGCTCGAGGGCCTCCTCGGTCATCAGCCAGTGCGCGAACAGCCTGGCGGCGTTGGGGTTCGGCGAGTCGGCGACGACGCCGACCACGGAGGCCGCTCCCACGGAGACGTCCATCATCGACCAGGCCAGGGGCGCCCCGCCCTCGTCCCGCAGGTTCTCCATGTACTCGATCGGTAGCGGGACGGCCAGGCTGCCCTCGCCGGCGGCCAGGGCCTCACCCATCGGAGCGGCGCCCTGGTAGATGCGGGGCTCCTCCTCGCCGAGCTGCCTGAGGAAGTCCAGGCCGTACTCCTGCTCGACCAGGTAGTAGAGGTTGGTGTAGACGCTCGAGATCGTCGGATCGGACATGAGGATCTCACCGTCCCACCGCGGGTCGAGCAGGTCCTCCCACGTCTCCGGCGCCTCGCCGGAGTCGACCATCTCGGAGTTGTAGCCGAAGGCGTACTGGGTGATGCCGATGACCGCGGTGCCGGAGTCCTCGAGCAGGGCCTCCTCGGGCATGTGGTCGGCGGGGAAGTCGGGGATGTTCGCCTCCTCGAGCGGGACGAGCCAGTCCTGGCTCATCGCCTCGTTGAAGAACTCGCTGTGGATGGGCAGGATGACGTCCGCCGCCGGTGAGCCTGCGTCGGCCTCGGCGGAGAACCGCTGCTCCATCTGGGAGGAATTGAGCCGGCTGAAGCTCGCCTCGATGTCGTACTGCTCCATGAACGCATCGGCGAGATCCTGCGCGATGCGTGCATCGGCGGTCTGGTACCAGACGAGCTGGCCCTCCTCCTCCGCCGCGGCGACGAGGGCGTCGAGCGTGTCGGCCTGGACGGCGTCTCCGCCGCCCCCGCCGCCGCCCTCGTCGGACGCACCGCCGGAGCCGCACGCAGCCAGGGTGAGGGAACCACCCAGCACAACGGCGAGCAAGGGTCGTCTACGGGTCTTGCCAGTCATCTCCACCAGCTCCTTTGACGGTCGACAGATGACGTGTCGAGAACTTGTATACACCCATCGCCGCATTCGGAATAGCCCCCACGGGATTTCGCGGCTCTCAACCGTTGTTCGTGGCGGGATGTATACACAGCCGCAACGCTGAGGCTAGACTTTCCATGTCTTTCGACAACGGTGACGAGGGCAGGAGATCGGCGTGAGTGCGGTGTGTGTGGACCTGCTGCGACGGAGCGCGCGGACCTTCGCCGATCGTGAGGCCGTGTGGTGCCGCGGGGAGTCACTCACCTTCCGCGAGCTCTTCGACCGCTCCTGTCGTCTGGCCAACGGCCTGCTCGACCTGGGACTGGCGCCGCAGGACCGGGTCGCGCTGCTGGGCGGGAACTCGCTCCGGTCCGTCGAGGAGCTCACCGGGCTCAGCATGGGGAACTTCGTGCGGGTACCGCTTCATGCCCGAAACACTGCGCACCAGCACCGCTACATGCTCGAGCACGTCCGGGCGCGGGCGCTCATCGTCTCCGAGGAGCTCTACGAGCCGCTCGCGCCGCACCTGGAGGATCTCGAAGCGCTGGAGCACGTGATCGTCCACGGCCGAGGCGGGACCGTGTCCTACAGCGAACTGCTCGGCCGCGCCGATGACGCGGACCCGGCGGTGCCCGTCGCGCCCGACGACATCAGCCACGTCGCCTTCACGTCGGGCACCACCGGCCGGCCCAAGGCCGCCGTGCACACCCACGGCGGCCAGATGGGAGTGACCGCCCAGTACACCTTGGCCTTGCCCCGGTTCGACGAGCACGATCGCTTCCTCGCGGTCGCACCGCTGTCGCACGCTGCGTCCACACTGTTCTTCACCGCGGTGGCGGCGGGCGCCACCACCGTGGTGGAACCGAAGTTCGATCCCGATGCGCTTGCCGCGACGCTCGCCGAACGCCCGGTCACGTTCACCCTGATGGTCCCGACGATGATCCAGGCGCTCCTCGACGTCGTCGAGCTGGACCCGGCGCGGTTGAACCTCGGCTCGGTACGCGCACTCGTCTCGACGGGTGCGCAGCTCCACGAAGCGACGGCACGCCGGGCGAGCGAGGAGCTCGGACCGATCCTGTACAACAGCTACGGGCAGGTCGAGGGCGTGCCGGCGGCCATGATGACGCCATCCGACTTCGCACGTGCCGCCGAGCGGGACGGGCGCAAGTTCCGCTCGGTCGGGCGCCCGGGCATGCTCGTCCGCGTGCGGATCGTCGACGATGCCGGCCGCGACCTCCCTCCCTACGAGCACGGGGAGATCGCCATCGACACCCCGGGCAACATGCGCGGGTACTGGGAGGCACCCGAGGCGAGCGCGAGCCGGTTCCTGGACGGATTCGTCCTCACGCACGACATCGGCTACCTCGACGACGACGGCTACCTCTACGTCGTGGACCGCAAGGACGACATGATCATCTCTGGTGGGTTCAACATCTGGCCCGCCGAGATCGAACAGGCGATCGCCGCGCACCCGGACGTGGTGGAAGTGGTCGTCGTGGGCGTTCCCCACCCGAAGTGGGGTCAGACCCCGTGGGCGGCGGTCGTCGTTCGGCAGGGCGCGACCGTCAGCGAGGCCGAGATCGTCGACTGGTGCCGCGAACGAGTCGGCTCCATGAAGAAGCCGACGTATGTCGACCTGCGCCTCGAGCCGCTTCCTCGCAGCGCCGTCGGCAAGATCCCGCGCCGCGTCGTGCGCGAGGAGCTCCTGGCGCGGGCACCGGACTCGACCACGTCGCAGAACGACCGTGCACCGTCGCGCTGAGGTGTCGACGACGCACCGCGTGACCGCATCCCGGGTGCGCGCGTACCACGACGCCTGCGGCCTGGACAGCACGGACGACTGCGTCTCGCCCTTCTTCCTCGCTGCGGCCCTCCTGCCGCTCGCGATGAAGCTCGCCCGTTCGGCCGTGCCGCGGTCCCGTCATGCGACCGGCCTTCATGCGGGGCACCGGGTCACCGTGGACCGCCCGCTCTTCGCCGACGTCGAGCTCGAGAGCACGATGTCGACGACCAGGCGGTCGACTTCCGCGGGAGAGCTGGTGACCGTCGACGTCACGAGCACCACCGACGACGGCGACGTCGCCGTCCGTCAGGGCGCCGCCTTCCTCTTCGGGGGCCCGAGGGGACCGAGCCGGTCACGGTCGCCGGACGGCGAACCACCCCGGTGGGCAGCGGTCCGCACGCGGTTCCCCCCGGGCTCGGCGTGCGCCTACGCCGAGGCGTCCGGTGACCGGCAGCCGCTGCACCTGGACGAGGGGGCCGCCGTCGCCGCCGGATTCCCCCGCTGCATCGCGCACGGGTTGTGCACGCTGGCGTTCGTCGTCGCCGACGTGGCTCGCCTCGCCGGAGCAGACCCTCGCACGGTGACCGCCACCGGTGCACGCTTCGCCGGGCCGGCGTACTGGGACGACACGTTGCTCACGGCGGTCGAGGAGCCGGGGGCCACCGGGACCGGGCAGGGATTCTCGACATGGAGCGCGGACGGACCGCTCGTCCTCACTCACGGCTACATGGACCTCGCTCAGTGGGCGCACGCCAACGGACCGCAGGGAAAGCAGGAGGACGCATGACCACAGGAACGGACAAGGTTCTGATCGAGCACAGCGGTCCGGTCGTGCTGGTCACCATCAATCGACCCGATGCGCGCAACGCCGTCGATCTCGACGTCGCCAGAGCGCTCGGCAGCGTATTCGCCGATATAGACGCCGACGACGCCGCACGAGTCGCCGTGCTCTCAGGTGCCGGAGGGACGTTCTGCGCCGGAGCTGATCTCAAGGCTTCGGCCCGTGGAGAACAACCCGTGACGACCGACGGCGGCTTCGGCGGCATCACGAGGACGCCGCCGGCGACGCCGACCATCGCCGCGGTCGAGGGCTTCGCCGTCGCCGGCGGGCTGGAGCTCGCGCTGGCCTGCGACCTCATCGTCGCGGCCGAGGACGCCAAGCTCGGCCTGCCCGAGGTCAAGCGCGGCCTTGCCGCCGCCGGCGGTGGCCTCCTGCGACTGCCCCGGCGCATCCCGTACCACCTGGCCATGGAGCTGGCTCTGACCGGTGAGCCGATCACGGCCGACCGGGCACACGCCCTCGGCCTGGTGAACCGGGTGACGCCGCACGGTGCTGCGCGCGAGGCCGCCATCGAGCTTGCCGAGCACATCGCCTCGAACGGTCCGCTGGCGGTCCGCGCCTCGAAGCAGGTCGTGGCGCGTCAGTCCAGCTGGACGGACGACGTGGCGTGGGAGGAGCAGGAGAAGTTCCTCCGCCCCGTCTTCGACTCCGCCGACGCCAAGGAGGGCCCGCTGGCCTTCGCCGAGAAGCGACCGCCGGTCTGGACCGGTCGCTGAACACCCACCACGCTCGCCGCAGACCACGAGCACGACAGGAAGGCCCCGAACCATGCGAGGACGCGAGGTTGTCATCGCCGACGCCGTGCGCACACCGATCGGCCGCGGTCACCCCGAGAAGGGCTACTACCGCGACCGCCACGCCAGCACGTTGCTGGCACACACCTATACCGCCCTCCTCGAGCGCTCCGGCCTGCCCTCCGACCGCGTCGGCGACGTCGTCGCAGGCTGCGGCTCACAGTTCGGGGAGCAGGGGCGCAACATCGCCCGGAACGCCTGGCTCGAGGGTGGGCACAGCCTGACCGTGGCGGGTATGACGCTGGATCGCCAGTGCGGTGCCGGGCAGGAGGGCGTCGCGGTCAGCGCGGCGCTGATCGCGTCCGGGATCCAGGACATCACGATCGGGTCGGGCGTCGAGCACATGGGTCACCTGTCCTTCCAGGCGATCCAGGAGACCGCACAGCGCTGGGGCGATCCCTACTCGGCCGCCCTGCGCGCGCGCTACCCCTTGGTGTCCCAAGGGCAGAGCTCCGAGCTGATGGCGCAGCACTGGGGCCTGAGCCGCACGGAGCTCGACGAGTTCGCCCTCCGCTCGCACCGGCGCGCCGAGCACGCGACCGGTGCCGGGTGGTTCGCGAACGAGGTCGTCCCCGTCACGATCGAGGAGGAGGTCGTGACGCGGGACCAAGGCATCCGCCCCGACACGTCGATGGACAAGCTGGCCGCCCTGCGGCCCGCCTTCGACGAGAACGGCAGCACCACGGCGGGAAACGCGTCACAGGTGTCCGACGGCGCCGCAGCGGTCCTGCTCGCCAGCCGGGAGATGGCGGGGGAGCACGGCTTGGCCGCCCGCGCGCGCATCGTCGACCACGTCGCCGTCGGCGTGGACCCGGTCCTGATGCTTTCCGGACCGATCGACGCGACGCGCCGGCTGCTGCAGCGCCAGGGCTTGTCGGCACAGGACATCGACCGGTACGAGGTCAACGAGGCCTTCGCCACCGTTCCGCTCGCCTGGATGCGTGAGCTGGGGGTCGAGGCAGATCGCGTCAACGTGGCCGGCGGCGCGATCGCGCTCGGTCATCCGCTGGGGTGCACGGGCGCGCGGCTCTTCGCCACGCTGCTCAACGAGCTGGAGCGCTCCGACGGCCAGTTCGGGATCGTCACGATGTGCTGCGCGGGTGGGCTCGGCACGGCCACCCTGATCGAGCGGCTCCCGTAGGCACTGCGACGACACGCCACGCGTGCGCGTCTAGCCTCCGCCGTCGGGTGCCGCGGTGCGTGTGCTGGCCGTCTGCGCGGTCATCACGGCCAGCAGGTCGTCCGCCCGCGTGAGGCGAGCCTCGTACACGGAGACCGTACGACCGGCCTTGACCGTCTCGACCCACACGCTCAGGTCGTCGCCCGGAAGCGCCGGGCGCAGGCAGTGGATCGTGGCGGTGACCAGGACCGATCCGGGTCGGGGAGCGTTGGCGACGATCGCCACGGCCTCGTCCAGGGCCGAGAAGAGCACGCCGCCGTGGGCGATGCCCGCACCGTTGAGGTGATCGTCGGTGACCGACAGCTCGACGACCGGGCCGTCGGCGCCCGGTTCCCGGTGCCGAAGTCCCAGACGCCGGCCGTGACGGTCCGTCGCCGAGCCCGGGCGGCCGCTCACGTACGCACCTGGTCCTTCGGCTTCTCGGGCAGCACGCGCACCGCTGCCGGGTCGATGCTCAGCCGGTACGACTGGCCTCGCTGCACGGACGTCTGGTCGGCGGACCAGACCCGCAGGGTGAGGTCCTCGAGGCGCACGATGTGCTGGGAATGAGCGCCCAGGAACAGTGTGGTGTCGCCCTCCACCGTCCACGAGTTCGGGCCGTTCGGCTCGGCGGCCTGCGGTTCCAGGCGGAACCGTTCGGGTCTCGCGAGCAGCACGACCTGGTCGCCGACCGCGACGGTGCCGGGGACGTCACCGCCCAGCACGGGACCGATGGCGGTCTGGATCCGCACCGCTCCCGAGTCGAGGACCTCCTCCACCGTGCCGGTCACCTCGTTGGAGGTGCCGATGAAGTCGGCGACGTATCGCGAGGTGGGGCGAGAGTAGATCTCGTGGGGCGAACCGATCTGCTCCACGCGTCCGTCCCGAAGGACGGCGACGCGGTCGGCGAGCTCCATCGCCTCGGTCTGGTCGTGGGTGACGTAGATGGCGCTGAACCCGATCTCGGCCTGCATCGACAGCAGTTCCAGCCGGAGCTGCTCGCGCACCTTCGCATCGACGTTCGACAACGGTTCGTCGAAGAGGATGAGGTCCTGCTGCGGTGCCAGCGCACGAGCGAGGGCGACGCGCTGCTGCTGGCCGCCGCTCATCTGGCCGGGGTGCTGTCCAGCCAGCTGACCGATGCCGAGCAGGTCCAGCACGTAGCTCACGCGCTCGGTCATCTCCGTCTTCGACAGCCGCGGGCGCGGTGCGTTCTTCAACGGGTACACGACGTTCTGGAAGACCGTCATGTGGGGCCAGAGCGCGTACGACTGGAAGATCATGCTGATCTTCCGTCGCTCGGGCGCGAGGTCGATCACGTCGTCGGACGAGTACACCGGCACACCACGAATATGGATCGCACCGCTGTCCGGCTGCTCGAGGCCCGCGATGCTGCGCAGCAGGGTGGTCTTCCCGCATCCGCTCGGTCCGAGTAGCACCACGAACTCTCCGGGAGCGACATCGAGCGAGACGCCGTCGATGGCCCGGACCGCCGAGCCGTCCGCACGCCTGAACTCCTTGCGGAGATCGCGCACGGACACGACCGGAGCCGTTGTCTCCGCGGGCTGGGTCGCCGGATCCGCAGCTGGGGGTGTTTCCGCCATCGTCTTCTCCGTCACCGTGTGTTCACCCTCCGTGCTGTCTTGCCCCACCGGCTGCTGCTGCGAGAGAGCACCATGACCCCCACCACGACGACCGTGGAGATCACGGTCAGGACCGTCGCGAGAGCAGCGAGCAGCGAGAAGGAGCCGTTCTGGTACGTCTCGAGAATCTGTCGGCCGACCACCGGGTTCGTCGTCCCGGCGAGAATGGCGGAGGCGGTCAGGTCGCCGACCATCCGGACGAACAGCAAGGCCCAGCCGACGATCATCCCGGGGAGCATCAGGGGCAGGTAGATCCGAAGGAACGTTCGCAGCTCGCCGGCGCCGGACAGGGCAGATGCCTCGGGCAGCTCCCGGCCGATCTGGGCGACGGCGCTGTCGGTCGCCACGATGCCGTTCGGCAGGTAGAGGGCGAGGTAGGCGAGGAACAGGATGAGGATCGTGCCACCCAGATCGATGGGCGGACCGGCGAAGGCGAGGACGAAGCCTACGGCGATGACGACGTTCGCCAGGGTGGACGGCAGCTTCACTGCGCCGTCGACGGCTCGCCCGACACGTGGCCTGGCCCGGCTGATGTAGAGCGAGATCACCGCCGCGAGCAGTATGCCCACGGTCGCGCCCACCACACCGAGCAGCAGGCTGTTCTCCAGGGCGGTCCGTGTCCGGACGTTCTCGAAGACGGCCAGGCGCAGCGCATCGAGACTCAGCCCGCCCCAGTCGATGTTCGACGTCCAGTAGCCGTTCAGCGAGACGATGATCAGGGCGCACATGGGCAGCACGGTCGTCACGACGGCGTAGAGGACGACGCCGACCTGGACCGGGCGGCGCCAGCGGCCCAGGCGCACGGCAGTCGCCCGCTGCCCCTTGCCGCCCATGGCGGCGTGCTGGTTCCGGCGTAGCACCCGGGTCTGGATCCACCAGATGATGGCGACGAACCCGAGCATGAACACGCTCAGGCCGATGGCGACGTCGTACTTTGGCGGATAGCTGAAGGCCAAGCCGTTGACGATCCGCGTCGTGAGGACGTCGATCCGGGCCCCGGTGCCGATGACGGCGGGCACCGAGTACAGCCCGAGCGCCGTCCACGTCGTCAGCAGGCCGGCGCCGGCGATGCTCGGCCACAGGGCTGGCAGGGTCACCTTAAACAACGCCTTGAACGGGCCGGTACCGCACACCCGAGACTGCTCCTCGAGGCTGGCATCGAGGTTCCGCAGCCCCGCGGAGACCATCATGAACACGAGCGGTACCTGGTAGATGCCGTACACCAGCAGCAGTCCGTACCAGGTGTAGATGTCCAGAGGCCCCGAGCTGATGTCGATCCCGATCCACGACGCTGCGGTGCGGATCATCGCGTTGAGGAGGCCGGCGTTCGGAGAGAGCAGGAGGACCCATCCGATCGCACCCGCGATCGGCGGGAGCAGGAACGGCAGCATCGGCAGAGCGTCCGAGAACAGGCCGAGCTTCGCGTCGGTGCGCTCGTTGATCCACGCCAGCACGGATCCCACGACGATGGCGACGCCGCCGCTTCCGACGATCACGAGCAGGGTGTTGAGGAGGACCTGCCCGAGGTCGGGCTCCGCGAACACCTCTTCCCAGACGGTGGCGTTGAGCTGCCCGCCGGGAAAGAACGCCCGCACCGCGACCGCACTCAGCGGGTAGATGGCGAGAACGGCGAACGCGACGGCAAGGACGCCGCTGACGATCGCGAATCCGCTCGGCCGCCTGCCCCGCCGGCCACGCAGCGCCGTCGGACCCCGTTGCACCGTCGGATCCAGGGACACGCCCCGCCTGCGGATCACCTGCCCCACCTCGGTCTCGCCGTCGACTGCCGTACCTCGGCCGTACCGACGACAGGTTGGCTCGCGCGGCAAACGCGCGCTGCTGCTGCGGACTCCTCGTTGCAGTCCATGTGTGCACTCGTCATCGAGTGTCCCGCCGTCGCCGGTCTGCTTGTGTCGACAAGTCAAGCACGGTACGTGCCGCGCAACTAGGCAAGATCTCACATCATGGACGGGTTTGTATACACGGATCCAGATGAGCGGGGCGCCATGGCGCATTTTGGCGGGGATCGCCCCGGGATTGCATACATTCGGCCGCGCTTGCCGGCCGGGCGGCGAGCGCGCGAAGCGGCCCGCGGCGTCGGTCGAGCAACGCCACGGGCCGCCGGGAAGGCGTGGGGTCAGGTGGTGATGACCTTCGGGGCGCCGACGGCCTTGAGGCCGTGCTCGCCGAACTCGAGGCCGTAGCCGGAGCCCTTGATGCCGCCGAAGGGCACGAGCGGGTTCAGGGTGCCGTGCTGGTTGATCCACACGGTGCCGCTCTCGATCCGCTCGGCGATCTTGCGTGCCTCGTCGGGGTCGCCCCACACGGAGGCACCGAGAGCCTGCTCCGAGGAGTTGGCCCGCGCGATGGCGTCCTCGACGTCGGAGTAGCGGATCACCGGCACGGCCGGGCCGAACTGCTCCTCGTCCACCAGGGTGGCGCCGTCCTCGATGTCGGCGACGATCGTCGGCCGGTAGAAGTGCGGGCCCAGCTCGGGCGCCGCCTCGCCGCCGACCACGATGCGGGCGCCGCGTGCGCGGGCGTCGGCGACCATGCGGGAGACGATGTCGAACTGCTGCTTGTTGGACAGGGGGCCCAACAGGCTGTCCTCGTCGAGCCCGGCACCCAGCGGCATGGACTCGGCGAGCTTCGCCAGCTCGGCCACCACGTCGTCGTAGACGGAGTCGTGGACGTACAGGCGCTTGAGCGAGGCGCACGTCTGGCCGGTGTTGATGAAGATGCCCCAGAACAGGTTCTCGGCGATCGCGGCGGCGTCCGTGCCCGGAAGCACGATGCCGGGGTCGTTGCCCCCGAGCTCCAGGGTGAGGCGGGCGAGGTTGTTCGCCGACCCCTTGACGATCTCGCGGCCGGTCTTGGTCGAGCCGGTGAACATCACCTTGTCGACGCCGTCGTGCGAGGCGAGCGCCGCACCGATCTCCCGGTCGCCCGAGATGCCGGTGAGCACGCCCTCGGGCAGGTGCCGGTTGAGCAGCTCGATGAGGGCAAGCACGCTGAGCGGGGTGTACTCGCTCGGCTTGGCCACCACCGTGTTGCCCATGCGCAGCGACGGCGCGATCTGCCAGGTCGCGATGAGCGCTGGCCAGTTCCACGGGCTGATGGCTCCCACGACGCCGAGCGGCCCGTAGTGCAGCTCGGAACGGGTGCCCTCGGCCTCGAAGAGCACCTCCGGCTCGAGCGGGGTGTCCGCCGCGCTGCGGACCCAGACGGCGGCGCCGCCGGCCTCGAAGCGGGCGCCCATCCCGTTGAGCGGCTTGCCCTGCTCCTGGGCGACGATCCGGGCGAGCTCCTCGGCGTGGGCCTCGATCTCGTCCGCGGCCCTGCGCAGGATCTCGGAGCGCTTCTCGTGCCCGAGCGCCGCCCAGGAGGGTTGGGCGGCCCGCGCCGCCGTGATGGCGGCGTCCAGGTCCGCGACGGTGTGCACGGGCGCGTGGCCCATGGTCTCCCCGGTCGCGGCGTCGGGGATGGGGCGGCCGCCCTCGGGCGCGACGGTGATCGCGTCGAGCAACGTCGTCGGTGCTTGAGTCGTCATCGTCAGTCTCCTTGTCGGCGGGGTCGCTGGCCCGCGAGCTCGACGTACCTGGTCACGTTGTCCATCCCCTCGGTCCCGGCCGCCGTCTCACGGACGGTCCCGATCGCGCCGCCCGTCGTGGTGGCGTGTCCACGATGCCCGACTGCCGGGGGAGTGTGGTTGTCCGCGGGTGCACGAACTGTAGTTCGTGCGCGAAGAGTTCGTCACCGCTCCTGCCAGAACCGGAACGCCTCCGTGTGGTCGACGTCGCCGAGCGCGTCCAGCGCCCCGCCGAGCGCCGTCGTGACGGCATCGCAGACGGGGGCGTGGTGGCCGACCGCTCCCTGGAGCTCGTGTGCGATCCGGACGTCCTTGGTCAGCAGG
Source organism: Georgenia halophila (assembly GCF_039541595.1). Lineage (NCBI taxonomy): Bacteria > Bacillati > Actinomycetota > Actinomycetes > Allobogoriellales > Allobogoriellaceae > Georgenia > Georgenia halophila. The sequence goes on from NZ_BAABGN010000013.1 coordinate 329,806, forward strand.
GGCAGTGAGAAGCCGCTCGCGAAGCGCCCTTCCACCACGTGCGGACCGAGGACGTGGCTGGTGATGAAGCTCTGCCCGGTGGAGTCGTCGAGCACGTCGACCATCACTTGCGGATCGAGCCCGAACCGCATGCCTGCGGTCAGCGCCTCGGAGGTGGCCGCGAACGCCGCACCCGCGACGAAGTTGTTGAGCGCCTTCATGGCGTGACCGGTGCCCAGCTTCCCGGTCCGGTAGACGCTCCGGCTCATCGTCTCGACGACCGGGATCGCGCGCTCGGCCGCGGCCTCGTCGTCCGAGCCCAACATGATGGCGAGCGTGCCCGCGGCCGCACGCTCCCTCGCGCCGGAGACGGGCGCGTCGACCATGACGACCTCATGAGCGGCGAGCATGCGGCCGGTCTCGACGGTCTCGGTGGGGTCCGAGGACGACATGTCGACGACGACCGCGCCCGGCCCGAGCGGGATGCGCAGGGCGCCGTCGTCCAGCAGGACGGAGCGGACGACGGTGCTGGTCGGGAGCATCGTGACGATCACGGTGCAGGACGCGAGGTCGCCCGGGTCGGTCGCCGCGGCGACCGTGCCCGCTCCGGCGAGCTCGTCGGCGAGCTGAGTGGTTCGCGCCGGGTCGGCATCGTGGAGGACGACGTCGTACCCGGCGCGAACCAGCCGCGTCACCATCGGCGTGCCCATGGTGCCGAGCCCGACGAATCCGACTCGCTCGCCCTCAGGTCGTGCCATCTGTCCTCGCTCCGGTTCCGTCTCGCGTCGGGTCATCGTGCCGCCTCGCCGTCAAGGAGGGGGCCGACGTTCTTCTCGGCGAAGACCTCGTCGAGGGCACGCAGCCCCTCGTTCGCGGCGGGGATGCCGCAGTAGAGCACCGAGTGCAGCGCGATCTCGCGGAGCTCGACCGGCGAGACGCCGTTCTCGAGCGCACCGCGGACGTGCACTCGCATCTCGTGCGTGTGGCCCGCGGCGACGAGCATCGCGAAGGTCACCTTGCTGCGGTCCGTGATCGACAGCCCGGCCCGCTGCCAGATGTCGCCGAAGCACGTGCGGGTGACAAAGTCCTGCAGCTTGTCGTTCAGATCGCTCGTGTGCTCCACCTGGTCCTCGGCGCCGGCCGGCCCGAACATGTGCCGGCGCTGCCTGATCCCGATCTCGTACAGCTCGTCATGGACCACCACGCTCGTTCCCCTTCGACGGACGGCATCCGTGGCGGTGCCACGGGTGCGGACGGCGTCCGCGGCGGTGCCACGGGCGCGGGCGGCGTCGACGCCAGCCCACGATCAGTGTGTCGGCGCCGCGGCCGTGCGGTCTTGTCCGGGCGCGCACGCCCGTGCCGCGTCGGTGCACGGTCGGCGGGCGCGGCGGTACCGGCCGTCGACGAGGCGGTTGTCGGTGCGTTGCCGCCGTTGTGTGCGCGGGGCTGCGTGACGTTTGGCTATGCGGAGAGCCGCGTGGTCCGGAAGTGGCGCGGGGCCATGCCGAACTCGGCCTTGAAGACCTTGGAGAAGTGGCTGGCGTCCGGGAACCCCCACCGCTGCGCGATCTGCAGGACCGACAGGGACGCCTGCGCGGGGTCGCTCAGGTCGAGCTGGCAGTGCTCCAACCTGCGCGCGCGAATGTATCCGGAGACGGTCTGGCCCTCCTCCTGGAACATGTACTGCATGTAGCGCACGGAGATGAAGTGGGCGCGCGCGATCCTCGTCGCGCTCAGGCCGGGGTCGTGCAGGTGCTCGTCGATGTAGAGCTTGATCGTGTGGATCTCCGCCCCACGTCCGTAGACGCCGCCCACGTCGTCCTCCGAGAGCTGGGTGTAGACGAGCGCGGTGAGCAGGTCGAAGGAGCTGCGCAGGATCCGCGCGCCGGCCACGCCGGCGAGCCGGTCCAGGTTCTCCGCGAGGTGCTTCATGAACGGGGAGATGACCGGCCCGATCCCGTGGTCGCCGGCCAGCCGGACGGCGGTGATCCGGCGGATGAGCTGGGGCGGCACCTCGAAGCCGTCCTGGGGGAAAGCCATGACGAGGCATCGGATGTCGTCCGGGAACTGGAGGGTGTACGGGCGGGAGGTGTCGTAGATGGCGATGTCGCCGGGCTCGAGCACAGCCTCGCGCCCGTCCTGGGTCACGGTGGCGCAGCCCTCGAGCTGCAGGCTGAGCTTGTAGTGCCTCGGGTCCTCCTCGGAGATCAGGGCGGGCGTGCGCCGGACGGTGTGCGGGCCGGCCGTGATCTCGGTGAGGCAGGTGTCGTCTATGTAGCACCAGCGGATCGCGCCTCGGAAGGCGTCGTCGGCGGTGACCTGGAGGGGTACGAAACGATTCCCCGCGATGGCGCGCCACTCGTGCAGCGAGGAGGCGGTCGCCTCCTGGACCTGGGTCGTTACCAGGTCGTCGACCGTTCGAGCCACGTGCCCCTCCGATCGTCTTCGCGGACCTCGTCGTCGCCCGGCGCCCGGCTCTTCCCTGAGGCGGGCTGTCAGGATAGGTCACCGGCGGGCTTGTCGTGGCGCGCACGGTTCCTTGTGCGTGCGCGGTCAGTGAGCGTGTACGGGCGACGGGATGCTTCAGCCGCATCGACAATGGCCGGGACTGCCCGACGACGACGCAGGAGATCGACGTGCACAAGGTTCTTGTCCTCTACCCGACCCCCACTGACCCAGCCGCGTTCGAGGAGTACTACCGCAACGTGCACCTGCCACTGGCTCGGAAGCTCCCGGGCATGCTGGACCACCGATTCACCCTGTCGGTGAGTGCTGGCGACCAGGAGAGTCCTTACTTCGCGATCTTCGAAGCCGACTTCCCAGACGAGGCGACCTACGCCGCTTCGATGGCCTCGCCCGAGGGCCAGGCGGTCGGCGCCGACGTGCCGAACTATGCGACCGGGGGAGCGGTGGTCCTGCACTACGACGTCGAGCCCTGAGCGACGACGCCAGAGGCCGTGCTCGGCGACGCCAAGGGCCGCGCTCGACGACCGAGCGCGGCCCTTGACGTGCTGGCTGACTGACGTGCTGGCTGACTACTGGGAGGAACGTGCTTCCTCGAAGCCGCCGTTGATGCAGTCGAGGACGGCGTCGCTGTAGTCGTACTCCTCCTCGTACTGCTCGACCGCCGATCGGAAGTCCTCGAGGACGCCCCCAGCGTTGTTCAGGCCGTAGTCCGTGGCGAGCCCGATCCACGTCTCATCGTTCGTCTCGCCGACGCGGTCGTACCACTCCTGCGTCGACTCCTCGGGCCACTTCGTGAAGGACTCGACGTTCTCCATGTCCGCGAGCATCTCGCACTGCGCGAAGGCCGCGTCGTAGAGCAGATCGGCCCCGATGCCCGCGTTCAGCTCCTCCTCGATCTCGGTGAGCGTGGTCTTGAGGTCCTCGGGGAACTCGTTCCAGGTCTCGAGGTCCCAGAACATGGAGAACTCCGAGTAGTTGCCGAGACCCGGGTCCGACCAGTGCGGCAGGAGCTCGCCGATCTTGAACACGACGGGGAAGTCCATGGCGCCCGCGAGCGACGTGGCGAGTCCGCTCTGGACCGCTTGGTAGGCCTCCTGCGCGCCGACGTTCACGATCGATGCGCCGATCGCCTCGAAGTCGTGCGTCACGATCACACCCGAGGTGCGCACCGCTTCACCGCGAAGGTCCTCGATCGAGTCGGCCGGCTGGTTCGTGCCGACCACTATGCGACCGACCGGCAACGTGCTCACGTGGTGGAGGCCCTGCTCCTCGAGATAGGCCAAGGCGTCCGGGTTCTCCTTGTTGACGTCGTACACCGCGCTCGAGACGGCTGCGAGGTTATCGCTGCCGAACACGATCTCGGGCATCGACATGGACGCGAACGCGGAGGGTTGGTAGTTCGGCACCTGCGTCAGGAACTGCGCGCGTCCGTCGAAGAGACATTCGCCCGCGTCGAGGATCCCGCACAGCTCGTTCGGTTCGGTGCGAACGAACGTGATCTGACCGTCGGTCCGCTTCTCGACCTCGTTGAGATACCACTCCTCCCATGGATGCATGACGGAGTTCTTGTCGGTCACGGTGACCTGGGTGATCTCCCAGGTCTGCTCGTCGCCTTCACCGCCACCGCCACCGCCTTGGTCGACCACGCCGGAACAGCCGACCAGCGCGGTGGCCATGCCGACGGCCATGACGCAGGCGACCCTACGGCTCTTGTGTGTGAGAGAAAACACCATCGTTCTCCAATCAGTGCGCTTGGGAGTGGGCCGCGGGTGCAGTCCACCGAGTGCTCCGCCGCCGAGGCGGCCCGGGAGGGCCGCTCGGCCTCGGCTGGATCCCGGCGACTGTGCGCAGGGACGTCGAGGGTTGATCACACATCGTTCACTACCGCGCCACGAGGGAGGGGAGGAAGAGCGAGATGTCGGGGACGAGGAAGAGCAGGATGAGCACGACCATGTCGACGAGGAACAGCGGCAGCACGCCCTTGAACACGGTCTCGATGCGCACCTTGGCCACGCCCGCGACGACGAAGCCGAGGATCCCCACGGGCGGCGTCACCATGCCGATCTCGATGAGCTTCACGACGATGATGCCGAGCCACACCGTGACCATGCCCTCCTGGCCGGGCAGCAGGTCACCGGCGAACTCGACCGCGATCGGCGCGAGGATCGGCACGGTGATGACGAGGATGGACAGCGATTCGAGGAACATGCCGAGCGGGATGATGCACAGCAGCAGGAGTCCGAGGGCGACGGTCGGCGGAATACCCAGACCGAGCATGCCGTCCCGAACCATCTGCGGCACGCGCGCAGCGACGAAGAACTGCGACAGGATGACCGAGCCGAACACGATGAAGAACACCATCGCGGTCGTCGCGCCGGTGTCCAGCAGCGCCCCGCGCACTTGCAGGAAGAGCCCCTTGATGCCGAGCTTTCGGCGCTCGAACAGCAGAATCACCACAGCGGCAAGGGCGCCGACCGCGGCCGACTCCGTGGGGGTGAACACCCCGGAGTACATGCCGCCGAGCACGATGCCGAAAAGGATGACGATGTAGCCGAGGCCACGCCAGGGCAGCTGCCGCCACGTGGTGACCGGTTCGGCGGACAGCGACGGCTCGGAGCCGCCGGAGCCCTCGGGAACGCGGCCCGGCCCGCTCTCGATGACATCCCCGGTGCCGGCTGCCCGCTGCTTCGCCCGAGCTTCCGCCGTCGCGGCGGCGAGACTGGCCTCGATGTCGTCCTTGTCGGTCGACTTGCCGATCTTCCGCTGACCGATGGTCATGATGTACGTGATGTATGCGAGCGCGGAGAGGACGCCTGGGAGGATGCCTGCGGCAAGGATCTGCGCGACGGACGTCTCGGTCATGATCGCGTAGAGCACCAGGAAGGTGCTCGGGGGGATCATCACACCGAGCGTGCCCGAGATGGCCACGAGAGCCGACGCGAGGCTCGCCGGGAAGCCGTGCTTGCGCATCTCGCCGACCGACAGCTGAGCCATGGTCGCGGCCGTGCCGATGCTCGAGCCCGACACCGCGGCAAATCCCGCACAGGCCAGGACGGTGGCGACGCCGAGGCCGCCCGGAGCCCTCCGCGTCACGTAGGCGGTGATCTGGAAGACGTACTCCGCGACCCTCGCCCGGACGGCGAACAACCCCATCAGGATGAACATCGGGATGATCGTGAAGGTGAAGTTGAACGCATTCGAGAAGGTCGGCCCGACGATCGTGGCGGTCGCGTAGTCGGTCCCCCGCAGGAGGATGAGCCCGATGGCGCCCGAGAGCCCGAGCGCAAGGGCGATCGGGAAGCGGATCGCCAGGAGGGCGAACAGCAGCAGGATCGTGACGGCGACGACCATTCCGACCGTCATCGCGCGATCTCCTCTGGCGCGTGCTCGACCGGTGAGGCGGAGTCGTACGGCATCCGGCCGAGGAACGCGCGGACGAGGTTCGTGAGCGCAACGAGCGTGAGCACGGCGAGGCCGACCGCCATCACCCAACGCCACGGCCAGAGGTACCAGACGAGCGTCACGCTGGGCCCGGCCTCGCCGTCCGCCGTCGACTCGATCGCGCGCAGGACGGCCGCGGCGGTGAGCCAGGCCATGAAGATCGATCCGCCCGTCCAGACGATGACGTCGATGACGTGATTCACCCGATGTGACAGGCGGTCGGTGAGCAGTCGCACCGAGACGTGCTCGCCGCGGATCCCGGCCCACCCCAGACCGCAGAAAATCGACACGACGAGGCAGGACTGGGAAAGCTCGACCAGACCCGGGATCGAATAGTCCGTGATCCATCGAACGAGCACCTGGGTGGCGATCGCGAGCATGGTGACGACGACACCGACCGCCGAGATGATCCCGAACACCGCCGCGATCCACACGACGACGTTCTCGAAAGGCACGGCGTCCTTGCGCAGGCCGGGTGCACTCATACGTCATCCTCAGCGATCGCGGTCGGGCAGGGCGTGCAGCATGTCACGCGGGGATTGCTCGGCGGCTCGGCGCCGAGCCGAGTGTTCGCGGGCCAACCAGGAACTGTTCGCGAATCGACAATTCTGCTGGCGCACTGGCCGAGACGCGCGACGGCCGCCCTCTTGAAGCCCCGGGCGGAGACAGCGTTGACGTGCGTGCGCGCCTTGATGGGGACGAACTCGGCGCCGATCTCGACCGCGAGCTCGGGAACGCCGTCACCCAGCTCGTCGCGCTCACCGGTCACGAAACAGATCGGCACGTCCGGGGGGTGGCCCGGGCCGTCGGCCGGGCGAGCGGACTGGAGGGCCGTGACGAGATCGAGCAGGCGCGGAACGTCGTTCCCGGGCACGAGCTCGGCGATTCCCATGAGCGCAGCCGTCCGGGTGTCGTCGATCTCGGTGCCGTCCTCGAGGTGGGCGTGGGCGGCGGCGCGATCGAACGACTCGAGGGGGTCGCTCCTCGAGAAGCCGCCGAGCACGAGGCGGTCGACCCGCTCCGGATGCGCGAGGGCGAGCTCCCAGCCCAGGCGCGAGCCGAACGAGTACCCGAGGACGCCGACCGAGTCGAGGTCCGACGCGTCGAGCACGGCGACGAGGTCGCCCACGAGTGTCCGCAACGCATAGTGCTGCGGGCCGACCGGTCTCCCGCTGTCTCCGTGACCGCGCAGGTCCATGAGCACCGCCCGGATACCGGCGTCGGCGAGCGGTGCCTCCCACCCGGTGTCGAGCCAGTTCTGCTTGCTGTTCGACCCGAAGCCGTGGATCACCAGCACCGGGCGGCCGCCGGTCGGGCCGACCTCGTGCCACGTGATCGGGACACCTCCGCGGAAGACGGCGGGCATCAGTCGTCGTCTGGGGGGCTCAGGTGGACGCGTCGCCGGGGCGCTTCCGACTCGGTCGGGACCGTGCCGACGATGCCGGCGCCCGCGACCTCGAACGTGATGAGCGGGTCGCCGACTCGCACGACGGCGCCCTCCTCGGCCCCGAGGCGCGCGACTCTGCCGGCCTCCGGCGAGGGCAGCTCGACCGCCGACTTCGTCGTCTCGACCTCGACGAGCACGTCGTTTCGCGCGACGGTGTCGCCGACGGCGACGTGCCACTCCAGGATGGTCGCATCCTCGAGCCCTTCGCCGAGGTCGGGAAGCGGAAAGGTGCTCTCAGCCACGGCGATACTCCAAGACACTCTGGACCCCGAGCAGGATGCGATCGACGGAGGGGATGTACTCGTCCTCCAGCCGGCCGGCCGGGGTGGGGACGTCATACCCGGTCACGCGTGCGACGGGTGCCTTGAGCGCGTCGAAGCACCGTTCGTTGATCCGCGCCGCGACCTCGGCACCCACGCCCACGGACCGCGGCGCCTCATGCACCACGACGGCTCGGCGGGTGCGCGCGACCGATTCGACGATCGTGGCCGTGTCGATCGGCGAGAGCCATCTCAGGTCGACCACCTCGATCTGCACCCCGTCCTCCTCGGCGGCATGGGCCGCCTGGAGGCTCCGGCCGACCATGGCCCCCCACGACAGGATCGTCACGTGCTTCCCGGGCCGCACGACGCGCGCTCCCGTCGCACCCGCGGTGGCGCCGACGTCGACCGCCGACGTCTGCCAGTAACGGGACTTCGGCTCCATGAAGATGACCGGGTCGGGGTCCTGGATCGCTGCGCGGAGCAGGTGATACGCGTCGTGCGCGTTCGACGGCGAGACGACCTTGAGTCCGGCCACGTGAGACCAGAAGGTCTCGGTCGATTCCCCGTGCAGCTCCGGTGCCTTGATGCCGCCGTAGGACGGCACACGCAGGGTGATCGGCATCGAGATGCGGCCCCGGCTGCGGTTCCGGTACCGCGCCACCTGGCTCACGATCTGGTCGAACGCCGGGTAGGAGAAGCCGTCGAACTGGACTTCCGGGACCGGCTTGAACCCGGCCATCGCGAGCCCGACCGAGGTGCCGAGGATCGCTGACTCGGCGAGCGGCGTGTCGAACACCCGAGCGGCGCCGAACCGCTTCTGCAGTCCTTCGGTGACGCGGAAGACACCGCCGAGGACGCCGACGTCCTCGCCGAGGACGAGCACTCGGTCGTCTGCCGCCAGCTCGTCCGCGAGGGCGCTATTGAGCGCCTGCTGCACCGACAGGGACTCGACGACGCTGCTCGCCGTGTCCGGTTCGCGCGTGTGCAGGTCGGTCACAGCGCCGCGCCCTTCGCCCACTCGGCCTTCTGGTCGAGCAGCTCGCTCGTCGGCTCCGCGTAGACGAAGTCGAACATCTCGCTCCCGTCCCTGGGTGCCGGCGAGACGAGGTGGCCGCGGATGCCCTCGAGCCAGGTCGTCATCTCGTCCTCCACCGCCTGGACGAACGCCGTGTCGATGACGCCGCGCTCCAGGGCGTCGGCGCGATAGCGGTCGAGGGGGTCCTCGCCGGCGTCGCGACGCTCGTCGTCGAGCGTGCGGTAGCGACTCGGGTCGTCCGAGGTCGCGTGCGGGCCGCGGCGGTAGGTCTGTGCCTCGATGAGCGTGGGGCCCTCGCCGCGACGGGCTCGCGCGATGGCCGCGATCGTCGCCGCGCGGACGGCGAGGACGTCGTCACCGTCCACGACGACGCCGGGGAACCCGTACCCGGCCGCGCGCGCGACGATCGACCCGCCGGCGACCTGCGAAGACTCCGGGACCGAGATTGCCCACCGGTTGTTCGTCACGAAGAAGACGACGGGCAGGTTCCAGAGGCCCGCGACGTTCATGGCCTCGTGCGTGTCGCCCTGGCTCGTCCCGCCGTCGCCGATGAAGGCGACCGCGACGCCTTCGCGGTCGTCGAGCCGCTGGCCCAGGGCCCAGCCGACGGCGTGCGGGCCGTTCGAGCCGACGACCGACTGGAGCGGCGTGAACCGTGAGGCGACGGGGTCGTGCCGGCCGCCGTTCCATGACCCGTCGTGATTGCCCAGGTAGCCGAGCATGTCGACGCCCATGGCGACGGCGACGCCGAGCTCGCGATACATCGGGAAGGCGAAGTCGCGGGTCGGGTCGATCGCGGCTCCGGCGCCGACCTGCGCCGCTTCCTGCCCGAATGACGGGGGAAATGCGGGGATGATGCCCTGCCGTTGCCAGCGGACGAGCTCGACGTCGAGACGGCGTGCGGCGACGAGGTCGCGGTAGAGGTCGCGTTCCTGCGCGGGGCTGGGATCGGCCATGTCATACCTCGGTGAGAGATCGGAGGACAGTGGGTTCCGATATCTGCCTCACCGGAGGTCCGGCTTTAGCGCCCATTTTTCGAACGCAAACGGCTGTCATTGCCGCTTGGCCAGGTCGACTGTACGCCGATCGGGGGGGTGGGGGTAGGTCTTGCCGAGACGTTCTCGGTCAGGCAGGGCCGGATGCCCCGGGCAGCCATCGAGTGAGCGCGGACGGGTGCCGTTCGGAATCCGTCTCTGCCGCGTTCGCGAAGACCTCTCGTGCGTACGGGAAGATGCCGGACTCGAGCCCTGCCGACGCGAGCAGGTCGGCGATGGCGTGCTGGACCTCGACGAGCCCGCCGAGCGTCATGCCGGCGGCGTCCTCGTCGCCCGCGAGCGCCTTGGGCAGACCCATCCGTAGGCACGCGCTGTCGGCGAAGCCCCCGAACAGGATCTCCATCGACTCGTCCGGGTCGAGGCCAAGACGCTTGATGAGCCACGCGGTCTCGGCGGCCGCGACGAAGTTGATCGACACGTTGAAGTTGTTGACGAGCTTGAGCATGAGGCCACGGCCGGGGCCACCGAGATGGGCGATCCTCGTCGTGTAGGCGGCGGCCAGGGGGCGCAGGAGGTCGATGCCCGCGGCGTCCCCGCCCGCGGCACACACCAGGGTGCCGGCCTCGGCGCCCATCGGTCCGCCGCTCACGGGTGCGTCGACGAAGTGGGCGCCTTTGGCCGAGAACGCGCCGTGGACCTTCTCGGCGATGTGCGGGGAACAAGTGCCGTGCTCGGCGAAGAGCTGCCCAGGCTTGGCGGCGTCGAGCATCCGACCGAGATAGACCTCCTCGATCGCGGCGCCGTCGAGCAGGCAGCCGAGCACGGCATCCGCCTGGTCCGCGACCGCTTCGGGAGACTCACCGAGCCGTGCTCCCGCATCGAGGACCTCGCGCAGCTTGGCCGGCGTCCTTCCCCACACCAGGACGTCGTGCCCCGTCGCCATCAGTCGCTGAACCATCGGGCGCCCCATCGCGCCGACGCCGACGAACCCGATCGTGCTCACGCTGTGCCCTCCGCGACGAGGAAGTCGAAATCGCATCCTTCGTCGGGTTGGAGCGCGTGCTTGGCGTAGATCCGGCCCCATCCGCGGGCCGGCGCCGAGGTCGGGACCCCGACCGGCTCGCGACGTGCCAGCTCCTCGGGCTCGACGAGGAGGTCGAGCCTCCCTTGCGCGACGTCGAGCTCGATCTCGTCGCCGTCGCGCACGTAGGCGAGCGGGCCGCCGACGGCGGCCTCCGGCGTGACGTGGAGTACGACGCTGCCGCCTGACGTGCCGCTCATCCGAGCGTCGGTCACGCGGAGCATGTCGACGACTCCGGCGTTGTACAGCTTTGCGGGGATCGGGACGTGACCGACCTCGGGCATCCCGGGTCCGCCGAGCGTCCCGACGCCGCGGAGCACGAGGACGGTGGACTCGTCGACCTCGAGATCTTCGCGGTCGATCTTGGCCCACATGTCGGGGACGCCGTCGAACACGATCGCCTTGCCCCGGTGCCGCCGCATGGTGCCGGGAGCACCCGCGATCTTCATGACCGCGCCGCGGGGCGCGAGCGTGCCGCGCATCAGGGCCATACCGCCGTCGGGCGTGAGTGGTGCCGCCGGATCGCCGATCGGACCCGCACCCGAGCGGGGCGCCGCATCGTCGAGCACCTCGCCCCAGGTGCGGCCGTCCGCCGTCGGGACGTCCTCGTGCAGGAGATGACGGATCCGCGCGGCGACCGCGGGGATGCCGCCGGCCTCCTCGAGCTCGCTGAGCAGCGCGCGGCCGTTCGGTTTGACGTCGGTGATGAACGGGGTCGTCCGCGACCACTCGCGCAGCCGGTCGAACCCGATGCGCAGCCCCGCACGGCCGGCGATCGCCTCGAGGTGGATGAGGGCGTTCGTCGAGCCGCCCAGGGCGCAGACGGTGCGTACGGCGTTCTCGAGGGCTGCCATCGTGACGCGCGTCGCGGGCACCACCTGGCGTGCGACCACGTCGACCACGAGGCGCCCGGAGGCCTCGGCGACCTCCATGCGTTCGGGTGCGGCCGCGGGGTGCAGGCTCGAACCGGGCAGCGCGAAGCCGAGGAGCTCGCCGATCGCGGCCATGGTCGTCGCCGTGCCCATCACGTTGCAGCTGCCGGGTCCGCCGTGGATGACGCTCTCGAACGCGAGCCAGTCCTCGTCGCTGACGTTGCCGACGCGACGCTCGTCGATGACCTGCCACTGCTCGTCGACCGTCGTCGGTCTGCCCTGCCAGCAGGCGACGGGGCGCGGACCGCCCGTCACCAGCACGGCGGGCGTCGCGGCGCTGATCGCTCCCATGAGGACGGCCGGGACGGTCTTGTCACAGGCCCCGAGCAGCACGACGCCGTCGATGGGTGCCGCGAGAATCGTCTCTTCGACATCCATCGCCATGAGGTTGCGCAGGTACATCGACGACGGGCGGCTGAAGGGCTCGTTGATCGAGATCGACGGGAACTCGAGGGCGAGCCCGCCGGCCGCCGCGACGCCACGTTTGATCGACGCCGCGAGCTCCCGGAAGCCGTTGTTGCAGGGGTTGAGCTCGCTCCAGCTCGTCGAGATGCCGATGATCGGGCGGCGGCGCACCTGCTCGGCGCCGAATCCCTCGGCGCGCAGGAACGCCCGGTGCACCATGCCGTCGGCGCCGTCCTCGGCGAAGATCCGGCCGTCGAGCCGATGCACGTTCTCCTGCGACATTGCCGCTCCTCGCGATACGGGGCGCTGCCCTGCTGCCCATCGGTACGGGCGCTGCTCTGCCGCCCATCCGGATGCTAACCGACCACGCTCCCCGTGGATCAGGCACCGTGGCCGTGGGACGGGGAACGGGTCTTGAGGCGCGCCCGGCCACCGATCGACCTCCACGAATACCGGCAACCGCTTCCGGACCGATGGACGACCTCCTACCGCGCTGCGTGCACGGGCGCCGACGACGTCCCGGTCGCCGAGAGAAAGTCCAGCAGCGCGCCGTACCGCGCCGTGCGCGGTGCACCGACGGGACGCGCCAGGCCGACGACGGTCGAGGGCACCCGGTCGGTGATCTCCAGGTGGCGTACCTGGTGCCCGTCGTAGGACCAGGACGTGGCGGGCCGCTGGAACATGACCGCATACCCGAGGCCGCGGCCGACCAGGCAGCGCACGAGCTCGAAGCTGCCGGTGGTGTGCCCGATCGTCGGCTCGAGCGAGAGCGCGCCGAAGAGCTGCTCGGTGTTCTGCCGGGTCGGGTGCACGTCGAGGACGATCAGCGGTTCCGAGACGAGCTCGCCGAGCTGGATGCCGCCGCGGTCGGCCAGCGGGTGCCCGTCGGGCACGAGCACGTGCGGCCGGTAGGTGTGCACCCGCTCGAACGCCAGCTGCGCGGAGACGTCGACGCTGTACATCAGGGCCGCGTCCACCCGTCCCTGCAGGAGCAGCTCGTGCAGCTCGGGCGCTCCTGCCTCGACCAGCTCGAGCTCCAGGGCGGGGTGTCGCCGGCCGAAGTCCTCGAGGATCGCCGGCAGGTAGAACGGCGTCAGGGTGGAGAAGCACCCGACGCTGAAGCGCCCGGTCAGGCTCGTCGCCGTCTGCCACGCGTCCGCGGTCAGCGTCTCCGCACCGGCCAGGAGCTGCCGCGCCAGCGAGAGCACTCGCGAGCCGGCCGGTGTCAGGGTCACGCCGCGGCCCTTGCGCCGCACGAGCAGCTGGAGCGCGAGATGGCGCTCGAGGTCGTCGAGCGCGAGGGCGAGCGCCGAGGCGCTGACGTGGCAGCGCTCGGATGCGGCCGCGAGCGAGCCCTCGCTGGCGACCGCCTCGAAGTACTCGAGCTGGCGCAGGGTGAACGGAACCGACATCACACAAGTTTCTCTCAGGTGCCTCATCGCATAAACGTGCTTTTCAAGGGAACCATCCGGTGTCAACACTAGGGACGTGACGACCGGCCACGGCTGACCCTCGGCCGCGGCCGCCCACGATTCGAGGAGGAATCCGAATGCCCAGGAACCTGGAAGAAGCCATCGCGGAAGCCGGAAGCCCGGTCAACCTGCTCTGGGAGTCCCAGACGCCGCCGTCCGTCGTGCCGCGCGTGGTGCCGGAGTTCACGAACTGGCGCGACGAGCAGCTCGCCTGGCGCCGCACCGCGGTGATCTACGACCAGTCGCACCACATGGTCGACCTCAACATCAAGGGGCCGGACGCGCTCCGGCTGATCAGCGACCTCGCGGTCAACAGCGTCGCGAACTTCCCGGTCGACAAGGCCAAGCAGTTCGTCGCCGTGAACCACGACGGCTACGTCATCGGTGACAACATCCTGTTCCACCTCGCCGAGGACGAGTACCACGCCGTCGGCATCCCACCGTCGATCAACTGGCTGCACTACCACGCGGTCACCGGCGACTACGACGTGCGCATCTGGCGCGACGACAACTCAGCGGTCCGCACGGGCGACCCGGTGCTCTACCGCTACCAGGTGCAGGGCCCCGGTGCCCTGGAGGTCATCCGGGATGCCACGGGCGAGGAGCCGCCGAAGCTGAAGTTCTTCAACATGACCACGCTCAAGATCGCCGGCAAGGAGGTCCGGGCGCTGCGACACGGCATGGCCGGTGAGCCGGGCTTCGAGATGTGGGGCCCGTGGAAGGACCAGGAGGCCGTCCACGGTGCGCTGCTCGAGGCGGGCAAGGCGCACGACCTCGTCGAGGTGGGTGCTCGCGCCTACCACACCAACGCCCTCGAGTCCGGCTGGCTGCCCCGCCCGCTGCCCGCGGTGTACACCGACGAGCGTCTCGCCGACTACCGGCGCTGGCTGGACGACAAGGCCTACGAGACGGTCTCGCCGCTCGGCGGGAGCTTCCACTCGCAGAACATCGAGGACTACTACGTCACGCCGTACGAGCTCGGCTACGGGCGCATCGTCTCCTTCGACCACGAGTTCGTCGGCCGCGAGGCCCTCGAGCGCATGGAGGCCGAGGGCAAGACCGACACGCGCCGCAAGGTCACGCTGGTGTGGAACGGTGACGACGTCGAGAAGGCCTACGGCTCGATGTTCCACCCCGGCCCGGGCGCGAAGTTCATCAACCTGCCGATGTCGCTGTACGACACCTTCCACTTCGACCGGGTGGAGGCCGACGGAAAGGTGATCGGGCTGTCCACCTGGACCGGCTACACGGCGAACGAGCGCGCGATCCTCTCGCTCGCCGTCGTCGATCCCGAGCTCTCCGAGCCGGGCACCGAGGTGACCGTGGTGTGGGGCGAGGACACGCCGTCGTCGAAGGCGCAGGTCGAGGACCACGTCCAGATGCCCATCCGCGCGACGGTCCAGCCCGCACCGATCGCGGAGTACGCACGCACGGCCTACCGGGCCTAGCACCCCGCCGAGGCGCACCGGGCCCTGAGCGCTGCCGAGCCCTCTGGGCGCCGCCGAGCCCGACGAAGTGGTCCTTCGAAACAGCCACTTCGTCGGGCTCGGCCTGCTCGGAGCCACGCCCAGCGTCCTTTCGGGAGCCCGAGCGGCGGCGGGCAGGTCACCACCTGCGCCGCATGTCCTTGGCGATCACGAGCAGCGAGGGCTACTCGAAACGCCGCGGGCTACTCGCAGAACAGTGGCCTTCGGTGTTTGGAGTAGCCCTCGCTCGAGGAATCCGGAAGCGCTGGCCGGCGCAGCCGGACTTCTGCCGTCTCCCGGAACACGCTGCTGACGAGCAGGTCGCGGCGGCAGTGCTCCTGCCGGCACTCACGGACGCGTGCCGAGACGGTCCTGCCCTCGAGGCCGTTGACACAGCCCAGGCCGCTGGTAATCTACAACCAAATGGTTGTAGATGGCCCGTCGGACCAGAAGGCCGACCAGATCTTCCGGGCGCTCGCGGATCGCACACGGCGCGACATCGTCGTGCGGGTGCTGAGCCGTGACGAATCCGTGTCGGCGCTCGCCGGACGCTACGCGATGAGCTTCGCTGCCGTGCAGAAGCACGTTGCCGTCCTCGAGCGCGCCGGCCTGGTCACAAAGGAGCGCCATGGCCGGGAGCAGCACGTGCGCGGCGACGTCCATGCGGTCCGGCAGGCGGCGACGCTGCTCGACGCCTACGAGCGTGTGTGGCGCCAACGGATCGGCCAGGTCGACCAGCTGCTGGCCGAGGACGAGAGGAGCTGAGGATGCCGGTCGTCGACTGTGTCAAGAACACCGAGGACCTGAGCCTGACGATCGTGGCGGAGCTCGCCGCACCGGTGGAACGCGTCTGGCGGATCTGGTCCGACCCGCGCCAGCTGGAGCGCTGGTGGGGGCCGCCGACCTGGCCCGCCACGTTCCAGCACTACGACTTCAGGCCGGGCGGCCGGGCACGTTACTACATGACCGGACCCGAGGGTCAGCGTGCGCACGGCTGGTGGGAGCTGCTCTCCATCGAGGCGCCGACCGCCCTCACCTTCCGTGACGGCTTCGCACATCCCTCGGGCGAGCCCGTCGACCCCGACGACACGTTCACATGTGTCGTGATGCTCGACCCTATGGCTGGTGGCACCCGGATGACGACCCGCACGACGTTCCGAAGCACCGACCAGCTCGATCAGCACCTGGCGATGGGCGCGATCGAGGGCATGACCGGTGCCGCCGGCCAGATCGCCCGACTCCTCGAGGAGGTGGCGTGATGACGGACATCGTCGCTGAGCTCATCGTCAGCCTCGACGGGCACGTGCGTGGAGAGCAGTCGCCCGGCTACTACGGCTACTTCGGCCCCGAGCTCGGGGCGTGGTTCGAGCAGAAGGACGCCGAGCCGCACCGCACCGCCTTCGGCCGCAAGACGTACGAGATCCTCTCGGACCTGCCCGAGGAGGCAAAGGACGAGGACTGGCACCGCATGGTCAAGACCTCGGGATGGCTCTTCTCTCGCACGCTCAGCACATCCGAGTGGCCGAACCTCACCGTCGTGGGCGCCGACCCCGTCGACATGCTGCGTCGGGCCAAGGAGGACGGCGGACCCGAGATCCGCATCCTCGGCAGCCTGTCGATCGTGCACCAGCTGCTCGGCGCAGAGGCACTCGACCGCCTTCGGTTGATTGTGTGCCCGTTGGTCCTGCCGCAAACCGGGCTGGAGCCGCTCTTCGCGGGGTTGCCGGACCTCGCCTTCGACCTCGAGAGCACCAGAGTGCTCGACGACCGCGTGCTGCTGCTCGACTACCGCCCCGCAGGTCCGCCGCCGTCGACCGCCTGACTCCGGTCCGCACCGGCCACCTCTCAGGTCACGCCCGGGCCCGTTCGAGTAAGGGCCGGTCGACGTAGCTCCCGACCTTATGGATGACCGCGAGGGCGTCCCGCTGGTCGGCGACCTGCGGTGGACCTTGGTCACCTGCCGGCGCGGGATCTCGAGTCGTTCGCGCTCGTTGCGGCTCACTTCCCGTGCCAGCTGGGCGTAGCACCGGATGTCAGGACCGCGCACGACGATGCTGTGTCCGCTGTCGCAACCGCTACGGTTTCGAAGGTCATGACCAGGAGGCCGGCGCAGACCCTCGCCCAGACCTTCCGATCGTCATCCGCGCTCATATCTATTCAGTGTCCGCACCAGGCTCGAGGTAACGCGGCACGCTCGCGACCGTGAGCCTGAGGAAGTGCCCGCCGGCGGCAGCCCATTCCTCGGGCTCGGCCGAAGAACGGGTCAGTGCGTCAACGGCACGACGACGGCGCGCTCGCCGGCCTGCGCGCGCCCGATCAGGGCCCGCAGGTCTTCCTCCGTCACAGGGCGCGGGTTCGACGGCGGCATCGTCTCCAGCGCCAGCCGGGCCGCCTCGGGGACCTGCTCGACCCGCAGGCCCAACTCACCCAACGACGTCGATGGTCCGAGGCTGTTGTAGAGGGCCTGCAGGGTCGCGAGCGCATTGGCGGCGGCCGCCTGCTCCGGCTCGTCGCTCCCGGAGAGTCCGTTCGTGCCGCCGTCGGGCCCGAAGCCGGCGCCGTCCAGCGCGATGGCGACGCGGTCCGCCGCCTCGGGCGCGGCCGGTCCGTTGAAGCCGAGCACGTGGGGCAGGACGACGGCGTGCATGGCCGCGTGCTCCAGGTTGTACGCGCCACCGAGGACATGGCAGATCTTGTGGTGCATGCCCGAGCCGGCGGAGGCGAAGGCCGCTGCGGCGAGGTAGGTGCCTTCTTGGCTGCGCTGGCGGGCCTGGAGGTCCGTGCTGTCGGCGAGAACGCCGGGCAGTCCCTGCCCGAGCAGCCGGATTCCCTCGACGGCGAACGCGGTGGAGGGCGGTCCGGCGGACGGCGCCCAGAGTGAGTCCACGCAGTGCGCGAGGGCGTTCAGGCCCGAACTGATGGTCAGGTGGGACGGCATCGTTGCGGTCAGCTCGGGGTCGTAGACCACCGTGCGAGGGAGCACCGCCGGATCGGTGCCGTTCGTCTTGCGGTTCTCGTCGGTCAGTCCCCACAGGTCGGTCGCTTCCGAGCCGGCGTAGGTGGTCGGGACCGCGACGATGGGCAGCCGCTCGGTCAGGGCGACGGCCTTGGCCGTGCCGGTCGTGGATCCGCCGCCGACACTGAGGAGCACCTCGGCGCCGGAGTCGCGGGCCAGCGCACGGGCCGCCTCGGCCACCTCGACCGGGACGTGGGGTCGGACTCCGGTGAACGTCGCCACGATGTCCAGGCCGATGGTGATCCGCCGGGCGAGCTCGAGCTCCGCCTCGGCGGCCACCAGCATCACCCGGCTCACCCCGAGACGGGCGAGCTCTTCGGGCAGGACTCGTCCAGCGGCTCCGGGGCCGCTGACCACTCGCTGTGGCCGAGCCTCGTACGCCGTCGTCATGACGTCGACCTTCATCGGACCGCTCCTTTGCGTCCCGCCGCACCCCCTGCAAGCACGGGTGAGTACTCAGGGTGCGCCTCAGAGCGCCGGTCCGTCCAGTTGAGATCCGTGCAGCAGAAGCCGGATCGCCCCCGCCACCGTCCGGGGTCGCTGCCCGACGGAGGCCCGTGCCGTGTTCGGGGATGGCCGTCCTGTGCTTGCCGCTTCCGCTGAGGTCAGTCAGCAGACAGGGGCGACCTGACCTTACCTTCCGGATGGTAAAGTTCGCCGCGTGGCCACCAGCACGCGCGAGCGCATCATCACCGCCGCGCTGACCATCGCCGAGGAGCGCGAGTCGGTCGAGGGCGTGACCGTCTCCCTGGAGTCGGTCGCCCGGCGCGCCGGCCTGACCAAGCCCGGGCTGATGTATCACTTCCCGACCAAGGAAGCGCTCATGCTGGGCCTCGTGGACCACGCCGCCCGGCGGTGGTCGGAGCAGATACGTGCCGAGGCGGGCGGCGACCCCGGGGAGCTCTCGGCGTTCGACCGTCACCGCGCCTACGTCAAGGTCGCGATGACCGCCGAGCGGTCCCGCGGGGACTACTGGGTCTTCTCGGACGCGCTGTACCAGCCGGCGCTGTCCGCAGCGTGGCACCGCCACCTCACCCCGTGGTTCGCCGCCGCGGGGTTGTCCGGCGAGGCTCGGGCGCTGCTGACCGTGGCGCGGTTCGCCGCGGACGGCGCCTGGATCTCCGAGGCGACGGCGCTGTTCCGTGCCGACGATCGCGACCTGGCCGCCGCGCGGGTCCGCGCCCTGCGCCTGATCGACGAGGCGGAGGTGGCAGCATGAGGAAGTGGCTCTACCTCGGCGGGGCGATCGCCACCGAGGTGACCGGCACCATGGCACTGCGCGGCGCCGTCGACGACCCCGGCTGGATCCCGGTCGTGGTGGCCGGCTACCTGGCGTCGTTCACGCTGCTCGGGCTCACCCTGCGCGAGCGCCTGCCGATCGGCGTCGCGTACGGGATCTGGGGCGCCACCGGTGTGGCGCTGACCGCCCTGCTCGGCACGCTGCTGTTCGACGAGGTCCTCAGCCCGACGGCGATCGCCGGCATCGCCCTCATCGTCGTCGGCGTGGTGCTCGTGGAGAGCGGCTCCCACCGTGCCCAGCTCGCGGATCACGGCGCCCGGCGCCTCGAGGGGGAGACGACATGAGCTGGGTGTGGCTGCTCGCCGCCATCGCGTGCGAGATCTCCGCGACGTTAAGCCTGCGGGCGAGCGACGGGTTCCGGAGGCGGCGTTGGCTCGTCCCGGTGGTGGCCGGCTACCTCGCCTCCATCGTGCTCCTGGCGCTTTCGCTGCGCGCCGGGATGATGGTCGGCGTGGCCTACGGGATCTGGGCCGCGACCGGCATCGCGGCGGTCGCCCTGCTCGCGCGAGTCATCTGGGACGACCCGCTCACCAGGCGGATGGTCGCCGGCATCGTCCTCATCGCCGTCGGCGTCCTGCTCGTCGAGCTCGGCTGAACTGGTGAGGCCCGCCCGACAGGGCTGCTGGTCGCACCAACCCTGACCGAGGGTCTTTCGGGCCGGTCAACGTAGCTGAACCTACCGATCGTGGCCGTTGCGGTGATCGCGCCGCCTCCTGAACCTCACCAGTCACACCAGTCCCGAACGGTACGTTCAGCTACGGAGCCGCTGAGGCGAAGGCGGGGTGCTCGTACCAGATACGCCTCGCTGACCAGCCGGACGGTTCCGGCGGCGCTGCTCAGGCGGACGTCGTCAGCAGCTCTTCGAGGCGCTCGTAGCCCTCGGTCATGCCGGTCTCCATGCCGGACTCGGCCATGGCGTCGCGGGTCTCGACGTCCGGGTAGACCGAGTGGCCGACGAGCTTGCTCCGGCCGTTCCCGAGGTCCACGAACGTCAACGTCTCGATGCTGACGACGTCGGGCGCACCCTCGAACTCGAAGGTCTGGATGACGAGCTCGTTCTCCCGGACGGTGTGATAGCTGCCGCGGAAACGGTAGGGGGTGCCGTCGTCGTCGGTGTGGGTGTAGCGGTACCGGCCGCCGGTGACGAAGTCGTACTCGTGGACGGTCATCTCCAGCCCGCGCGGGCCCAGCCATTGCGAGACCAGGTCCGGGTCGGCGTGGGCGCGGAACAGCTCCGCGACGGGGGCGTCGAACTCGCGCTCGAAGTCGATGTAGGGCAGTCCCTCGGGAAGGTTCAGGGTCAGGGCGTTGGCTGTGGTCGCGGTCATCTCTTCTTCTCCCGGTCGCTCTGCTGGTGTCGGAGCGCGGCGTCGAGGTTGCGGAACTGAGACTCCTTGACCAGTCGGTACTGGTCGATCCAGGCGGTCAGGTCCTCGAGCCGCGCCGCGTCGAGGTGCACCGGTCGGCGCTGGGCGTCGCGGGTGCGCGTGACGAGCCCCGCCTGCTCGAGCACGTGGATGTGCTTCGAGACCGCCTGCTTGGTGATCTCGAACGGCTCGGCGAGCTCGTTGACGGTTGCGGGGCCCCGGCTGAGCCGGGCGACGATACGACGGCGTGCGGGATCGGCCAGGGCCATGAAGGCCCGGTCGAGCTGCTCGTCGTCGTCCCGCATCAGTTCAACCCTCCTGTTGGTAAACCGATAGGTTGATTACATCCTTGGGTGGAGCGACCTGTCAAGACGGGAATGATCCGGGCCGGTCGTGAGGTTCACGGGACATGACCGATCTCGAGTATCTCCCCAGCCCCAGCGAACGCTCCCGCAACCAGGTGGCCGAGTACGAGGCCTCCGGCGGCGCCCGTGCCAACACGCTCCCCGGCACGGACATGCCCGTGGTGATCGTGACGATGCGGGGAGTGAAGTCCGGCAAGCTCCGCAAGGTCCCGCTGATGCGGGTCGAGCACGACGGCGCCTACCTCGCCGTCGCCTCCAAGGGCGGGGCGCCGAAGCATCCCGAGTGGTACCACAACCTCGTCGCCGATCCGTGGGCGATGGTCCAGGACGGCCCGACGCCGATCGAGACCCGGGCACGCATCCTCACCGGGGACGAGCGGGCCGAGTGGTGGGACCGCGCGGTGGCCGCCTACCCGCCGTATGCGGACTACCAGGAGAAGACGGACCGGGAGATTCCGGTGTTCCTGCTGGAGCCGGTGGAGTAAGGCCCCGGCCCGACGCGTTGCGGCGCGAGTTCGGCAGGTGATTCCTGCCGGACTCCCGCCGTTGTTCGTGGGGGACGGCGCGGCGTTCGCGGAACGGTGCCGCTGCCGCGCCGGAGGTCAGGAGTCGGCGACCGCCAGCTCGGTGCGCATCCCCTGCTCGGCGTGGCCGGGCACGGTGCAGATGAGCTGCAGCTGCTCGCCGGCGACCGCGGTGATGGTGAGCGTGGCCTGCTCGCCGGGTCCGAGGACGGGCGTGCGCCAGCTTCCGGCCGCACCCTCCACGGCGACGTCGTGGCCCGTGGCGCCGGCGTTGGTCACGACGAGTGTGGTCTCCCCGGCGGCGAGCTCGTCGGCGGCGATCTCGATGCCCCACTCCATCAGGCCCACCCGGACCTCGGTCGGCCCACCGTCCTCCTGGCCGTCGTCCTGCTGCGCATCGTCCTCCCGGCCGTCGTTCTCGTGCGCGCCGCTCTGCTGCCCGTCCGCCGAGCCCTCGGTCGCCGGGGGAGCGGACGTCCCGGACGACGGTGGACCCGACTCATCCGGTGAGCCGCACGCCGCCACGGCACCGACCAGAAGCGCGGCGGCCAGCGTCGCCCGCCACTTCCGCACGATGTCTTCCCGCCACGTCCTCACGGTGTCCTCGCGCCGCACCCTCACGGTGTCCTGCTGCTCCACCCTCACGGTTCCTCGCCGTCCGGCTCTCACGGTGCCTCCTCGACGGGCTGGTCGAGCATCCGGCGCACGTCCGCGGCGGCCGGGTCGTCCGGCGCGAGCTCGAGGAACCGCTCGAGGAGCGCCCGGCCGCCCTCGTCACCGGCGCGCCACCGCAGCGTACCGAGCAGCAGCAGCGAGTTCTTGTGGTCGGGTTCGGCCGTCAGGGCGTTCTCCAGGGCCTTGACCGCGGCCTCGCGTTCCCCGGCGCGCTCCAGCGCGAAGGCGTGCAGGTATCGGATGTCGGCGTCGCGCGGCTGCATCCGGGCGACAGCGCCGTAGTGGTCGCTCGCGGCGGTGACGTTGCCCTGGGAGTCCAGCGCCCGGGCCAGCGCGAGCCGGAGCTCGACGTCGGCCGGGTCGGCTGCCACGGCGTCGCGGAGCACCGACACCGGCGCCGGCGCGCTCGCGCTGCCACCGTGCGCATCGCTGCCCTCCGACTCGGCCACGGCGGCGCCGGTCGGCCCCTCGGTCGAGACCACCCATGCCGCCGCGACGACGGCCCCGGAGCCGACGGCGGCGAGGGGCACCAGCCATCGCCGTCCCGTGAGCCAGCGGCGGGCACCGAGCGCCACGGCACCGACGACGAGTACGGCCGGGATCGCCCACAGCAGCCAGCCGGCGCCCCGGCGCGGCGGGTCCAGCAGCACACCGTCGCCGTACCGCTGGGTGAACCACGTCCGGATCTCGTCAGGCGACTCGCCGGCCCGCAGCCGGTCGGCGATCACGGTGCGCATCGCGTCGGACATCGGCGCGGCGGAGTCGGCGACCGACTCCCCGGCGCAGGTGGGGCACCGCAGCGTGGCCGCCACCTCGTCGGTGCGGGCCTCCAGCGACGGCTCCGGGCCGCGGGACGCCGCCGACCACAGGCCCACCACGGCCACCAGGACGGCGACCGCCGCGACGATCCACGGGGCGGGCCGGCGCCCGGGGGATCCCGGCGGACCCTCCGACCAAGATCCGGGCGCACCCTCCGACCAAGTCTCCGGCGCATCTCCCGCACGACTCATCGGCGCACCTCCGGCACGACGACCTCCTGCACCCACTCCTGCGTGACCTCACCGAAGTGACGGTCGACGATGTTGCCCTCCCGGTCCACCAGGAACGTCTCCGGCATCCCGACCACGCCCCACTCGACGGCCTTGGTCCCCTCGGGGTCGACGATGCTGGGGTAGGACACCCCGAGGTCCTCGACGAACGTGCTCGCCGCATCGGGCAGGTCCCGGGCGTTCAGCCCCAGGACCTCCAGGCCTTCGGGACCCAGCTCCTCGCTCGCCCGCTCGAGCACAGGGACCTCCTTGCGGCACGGCGCGCACCACGAGGCCCACACGTTCACGATCACGACCGACCCGCGCAGGTCCGCCAGGTCGTGCCGGCCGCCGGCCAGACCGGGGCCCGCCAGCTCCGGGGCCGGCGTCGTCTCCCGTGGCGACGAGGCCTCCTCGGCCGCGGCGGCTCCACCGCCGGCAGGCCCGCCGTTGGCCGCCCCGCCGTTCGCAGGCCCGCCCGCACAGCCCCCGAGCAGCGCGAGGGTCAGCAGGAGCAGCACGGCCGGCCGACGCATCACGCCTCCCGTGCCGCGGCCGCCAGCGGCGAACGCTCGGGTGCCGTCTCACGACGGGGGGCGCCGCCGCGCCGCCGGGCCGGCACGCCGGCCAGCACACCGCCGACGATGGTCAGGAACGCCGAGGCCCAGAGCCACGTGATCATCGGGGTGACCGCGAGCCGCAGGGTGGCGGTGCCGGCGGCCGGGTCCGCCCCGAGCAGCGTGACGTAGACGTCGCGGAACGGCTCCACGCGGATGGCGGGCCCCGCGAGCATCGTCGACTGGTCGCCGTACCAGCGCAGCTCCGGGCGCACCGTGCCCAGCGGCGTCTCGCCCTCGGCGAGGAGCACGCGTGCCTCGGCGACGTCGCGGTGCGGCTCCTCGCGGCGGTCGAGGGAGACCAGCGTCGCGGTGGTCTCGCCGGCACGGACGGCGCCGCCGACGGGGACCGTGGTCTCGGTGGTGGCGCCGTGCCCGCCCGCCACCACGGCGACGGCCCCGAGCGCGATGCCCAGGTGCGCCACGAACACGCCGATGCCTCGCCGGTCCCGCGGTCGGCGCACCCCGTGCCGGGTCGCGGAGGCGAGCACGAACCCCGCGAGCCCGCTCACCGCGGCCAGCGACAGGTCGGGGACCAGGATTCCGACGACGCCGGTCACGAGCGCCGCGAACGCCGCCGGTGGCCCCAGCCGGGCCAGCAGCGCACGCGGCTCCTCCCGCCGGGCCGCCAGCAACGGGCCGACGGCCATCAGTGCGAGCAGGACGACGGCGACCGGCGTCAGCGTCCGCGCGTACCACGGCGGCCCGACCGAGACCCGGTCACCGGCCACGGCGTCGATCACGGCCGGCAGGCAGGAGCCCACCAGCACCACCGCTGTGACCAGCACCAGCAGGACCCGGTTGGCCTGCAGCGCCCCGCCGCGCGACAGCACCGGCGGCGCCGGAGCGTCCGCAGCGAGGTCCCGCCGGCGGCGGACCAGCAGGGCCAGCAGCACCATTGTGGCCAGTCCCAGCACGCCGAGCAGCACCGGCCCGAGCGTGGAGGTGCTGAACGCGTGCACCGACTCCACCACCCCGGACCGGGTCAGGAACGTGCCCAGCAGTACCAGCACGAGGCCCGCGCCGGCCAGTCCGACGGCCCAGCCGCGCGCCAGCGTGGTCCGCGCCCCGACCGTGTGCAGCAGGGCCGTCGCCACCAGCCACGGCATCAGCGAGGCGTTCTCCACCGGGTCCCACGCCCAGTACCCGCCCCAGCCGAGCACGGCGTAGGACCACCACGCCCCGACGACGATCCCCGCCGAGAGCAGCACCCACGCCCCCAGCGTCCAGGCGTGCACCACCCGCGCCCAGGGCCGGCCGAGCGTGCGGGTGGCCAGGCCGCCGACGGCGAGGGCGTACGGCACGGCCAGCGCGGTGAAGCCGGCGTAGAGCAGGGGAGGGTGGACGCCCATGGCGGCGTGGTCGCGCAGCAGCGGGCTGGGCCGGGCGGCGTCGGCCATGCCGGCCGGGCCGAACGGCGAGGCCACCAGCGTCACGACGGCGAACACGGCCACCAGCGCGGCCAGCACGGCCGCGGCCGCGCAGTGCCCGGCCGGCGTCAGGTCCCGGGGCCGGCGCACGAACAGCGCGGCCACCACGGCGGTGGCGAGCAGCCACAGCAGCAGCGAGCCCTCCAGCGCGGACCACAGGGCGCTGATCCGGTAGTACACGGGCAGCGTCGCGTCGCTGACCCGGTCGACGTAGGACAGCGAGGTGTCGTGGCGGACCAGGGCCACCTCGATGAGGACGACGGCGCCCGCCACCGCCGCCAGCGCCAGGACCGTCGTGGTCGCACCCGCCCGTTCGAAGGTGGTCGGCCGCTCGGACGTCGTCGTCCCGGTCGCGTCGGCCGCGGCGCGGACCCGGCCTGCGGCGGCGCGCGCCCACGCCACCGCGGCGGTCAGGCCCAACAGTGCCGCGGCGGCGAGCAGCACCGTGCCGGCGGCGCTCACCGTTGCGCGGCCTCGTACTCGTTGGAGTGGCGCATCAGCAGCCGCTCCGCCACCAGCACGCCGGCATCGTCGTAGCGGCCCTCGACGACGGCGCCCTCACCCTCGCGAACGGTCGGCGGCAGCCGGCCGTCGTAGGTGACCTCGACGTCCGTGGCACCGTCGGTGAGCAGCAGGGTGGCGCCGTCGGCCGTCTCGTCCACCGAGCCCGGGACCACGAGGCCACCGACGCGGACCAGCTCGGAACCCGCCGCGGCCCCGGCCCCCGCTTCGCTCACCGTCGCGGACCCGCCGCCGGCGCCGGTCACAGCGCCAGCCGGGGCCCCGGCCGCCTCCGAGGGCGTGCGGTAGTACACCAGGCCGTCGTCGTCGGCCGCGTCGACGCCGATCGCCGTCAGCCCGGCGGCGGCCAGGACCAGGACGGCGACGCTGCGCCGCCGCGACCTCGACCAGGACGACCAGCTCACCGCGGCGCCCCCGTGAGCTCGCGGGCGTCGGCGGGCACGGCCGCGGCCGCGTCGGCCCGCGACAGGGCGGCCGTCCGCGCGGAGACCACCCACGCGGTCACCACCGTCAGGGCCGCGACCGCCACGGCGAGCGCCAGACCCATGAGTGGGTCCAGCGGCGGAGTGAGGTCGGGGGCCAGCACCGTGGGCGGCTGGTGGAGGGAGCGCCACCACAGCACGGAGAAGTGCACCACCGGGACGACGGTGAAGCCCGCCACGCCGACCACCGCGGCGGGGGTGCGGGTCGTCGTCGCGCCGCGCAGCGCCAGGTAGGCGACGTAGACCAGGCCCATGGCGACGGTCGTGGTGACCCGGGCGTCCCACACCCACCAGGTGCCCCACGTGCCGGCGCCCCAGATGCTGCCGGTGGCCAGCGTGACGGCGGTCAGCACCACGCCCACCTCGGCCGCCGCGCGCGCCAGCCGGTCGGAGCGGCTCGTGCGCCGGCGCAGGTGCCGGGCGCTGGCGAGCAGCACCGCGAAGAAGCACAGGTAGGCGCACCAGGCGGCGGGCACGTGCAGGTACATGAGCCGCTGGATGGGGCCCTGGACGGCGTCGACCGGTGCGACCACCAGCGCGAGCAGCACGGCGAGCGCGCACGGCACACCGGCGGCCACGGCCCAGCGCCGGGAGGCGGGCGTCATTGCTCGTAGAGATAGGCCGCGATGTCCCGGGCGTCCTGCTCGGTGACTCCCATGTCCGGCATCACGGTGCCCGGTGCGATCTCCTGCGGGTTCTGCAGCCATCGGATGAGCTCCTCCGGTCGGTTCGGCAGCTGACCGGCGAGGTAGCGCCGGTCCTCGAGGTTGTCCAGGTCCGGTCCGACGCCGTGCTCGACGCCGGGGACGCCGGGGATGGCGTGGCAGGACGCGCAGCCGTACTCCAGGATCTGCGCGCGGCCCGCGTCCGGGTCGCCCTGGCGGACGATCTGCTGGGTGGTCTCGGCGGGCTCGTCCGGCCCGCACGCGGCCAGGACGGCCACGGCCGCGGCGGCCAGGGCAAGACGGGCTCGATCGGTGTGAGGCATCAGCACACTCCCAGCACCACGGGCGTGAGGCCGAGGAGAACGATGCTGTAGCCGAAGACCACCGCCGCGGCGGCGCCCACGTACCCCAGGAACGGCAGCAGGCCGGCGCCTCGGCCGGCGTGGCGGGCCACGGCCAGCCCGGTGAGGCCGGCGACGACGGTGGCGAGCAGCAGCACGACGTTGAGGCCGATCAGGACTGCCGACAGGGCCCCGCCGGCGACGCCGCCGCCGGCGCTGGCGACGGAGGAGCAGGTGAAGTCCTGGACCACGTAGGACAGGTACAGCGACGCGGTCCAGGCGACCGGTGGGACGACCAGGGCCACGACGCCGCGGCGGGTGGCACGCCGTGTGGTCGAGGTTCCGGTGTGCGTCGCCATGTCAGCCCACCACCACGGGGAGCAGGTCGGTCGTGATCCAGATCAGGGCCCAGCTGCCCAGCGCCAGCACCCACAGCAGCCCGGCGGCCTGCAGCAGCATCCCGGTGCGGCTGCCGCGGCGGTGCCGGTGGCGGGCGTAGAGCCCGGCGCCGGTGAGCATGACCGCACCGAGGGTGAACAGGCCCTGGAGCCCGAGGAGCAGCAGCGCCGTGGAGTCGTACGCGTGCACCTTGGGCTCCAGGTCGCTGCCGACCCAGAGCAGGACGAGCACCACCAGGGCGGCGAGCCCCGCCCCGACGGCGAGCCACCCGCCGAGCCGCTGGGCGACCAGCGTCCCGTCGTCGGCGTCGCGCACGTCCGGGTCGTCGAACCCGCGCCGGCCGCCGTGCCGGGCGGCGAGGAACGCCACCGCCAGGAGGACCAGGATGACCGCGGAGTGCCAGGGCCGGTCGAGCGTTTCGCCGTCGGGCGGCCACGCCGGGGCGTTGACCTGCAGGTAGAGGCCGCTGAAGGCGACGGTGACGACGGTGACGGCGCCGGCGATCGCCGCCGCGGCGCCGGCCCACCACGTCGTCGACGTCGGCCCCGACGGCTCGAGGTTGAAGACGCCGCCGACCGGCCCGATGACGTCGTCGCCGCGCTCGGTCTCGTTGCTGACCACCCAGCCGACGACGCCGAGCAGCACCACGGCCAGCGCCGGTCCGGCCACCAGCCACGTCTTGAGGAGCAGCCCGACGGCGACCATCGCCAGGCCGAACGCGGGCACGAAGGGCCACGGGCTCGGCAGGGGGATGTGGGTCGCGCCGTCGGGCTCGGCGGTCAGCACGGAGCTGGTCAGCGTGCGCCGCCGGTCCAGCGGTCTGTGGTCGAAGGCCTCGGTGACCTGGGGGTAGCGGTCGACGTCGTCGGGCTCGTCCCAGGCGGGGTGGCGGCTGCGCACGACCGGGTAGGCGTTCCAGTTCGCGTTCGGCGGCGGCGACGGCATCCGCCACTCGAGCGTGTCCGCCTCCCACGGGTCCTCCGGCGCCGGGCGGCCCCGCGTCCACGCGGTCATCAGGGCGACCACGACGACGACGACCCCGGCGGCGAGGATGAAGGCGCCGATCGTGGAGAGCAGGTTGAGGAAGCCGACGCCGAGCTCGCGCTCGTAGGTGTAGACGCGGCGCGGCATGCCCCACAGGCCGGACAGGTGCATCGGGAAGAAGGTGGTGTGGAAGCCGACGAACACCAGCCAGAAGGACAGGTGCCCGAGGAACCGGCTGGTCATCCTGCCGGTGAACTTGGGCCACCAGTGGAACAGTGCGGCGAAGATCGGGAACAGCACGCCGCCGATGAGCACGTAGTGGAAGTGCGCGACGACGAAGTACGTGTCGTGGACCTGGCCGTCGAACGGTGCGGCGGCCACCATGACGCCGGTGACGCCGCCGGCGACGAACGTGACGATGAACCCGAGCGCGTACATCATCGGGACCGTCAGCCGCACCGTGCCCAGCCACATGGTCGCGAGCCAGGCGAAGACCTGCAGGCCGCTGGCCAGGGCGATGGACATGCTCGCCACGGTGAAGAAGGACAGGGTCACCGGCGGCAGCCCGACGGTGTACATGTGGTGGACCCACAGCCCGAGGCTCATCACGGCGGTGGCGATGATCGCGAGGACCACCAGGGGGTAGGCCTCGAGCCGTCGCTGCGAGTGGGCGGGGACGACGTGACTGATGATCGCCGCGCCCGGCAGGAACATCACGTAGACCTCCGGGTGGCCGAAGATCCAGAACAGGTGCTGCCACAGCAGTGGGTTGCCACCGGCGTCGGAGTCGAAGAACGTCGTCCCCACGCTCCGGTCCATCTCGAGGAGGATCGAGGCCACGATCAGCGGCACGAACGCGACGACGATGAGCAGGCCCACGGCGAGCATCGACCACGCGAGGATCGGCATCCGGTTCAGCGACATCCCCGGCGCCCGGAAGCGCAGCACCGCCGTGATGATCTCCGCGGCCGCGCCGACGGCGGAGATCTCGGCGAGGGTGAGGCCGAACAGCCAGATGTCCATCGCCTGGTCGCTGAACTCCGGCCCGCTGAGAGGGACGTAGGCGAACCATCCGGCGTCGGGAACCATGTCGACGAGGAAGCTGGAGTACAGGATCAGCCCGCCGAAGAGGTAGCACCAGTAGTTGAAGGCGTTCAGCCGGGGGAAGGGCAGCTCGCGGGCGCCGAGCTGCAGCGGCAGCAGGTAGCTCGCGAGCCCTTCCAGGAACGGCACGACGAAGAGGAACATCATCGTCGAGCCGTGCATGGTGAACAGCTGGTTGTACGTCTCCGGGGCGAGGAAGTCGTTCTCCGGCTGCGCGAGCTGCGTGCGCATGAACAGCGCCTCGACCCCGCCGATGAGGAAGAGCACGAACGCCGTGATCATGAACCGGCCGCCCACGGTCTTGTGCTGGACCGACAGCAGGGCCCGAGGGCCCTTCGGCGTCGCCCAGAGGCGGTCGAAGGTCTCGGCGCGGGTCGACGTGCTCGTCACGGGCTACTCCAGGCTCTCGAGGTAGGCGAGCAGCGCCTGCAGGTCCTCACCCTCGAGGTCCGTGGCAGGCATGAGGTTGCCCGGCTTGATCGATTGCGGGTCCGTGATCCAGCCGGCGAGGTTGCCGGTGGTGTTCTGCAGAACTCCGGAGGCCAACGTCTGTCGGCTCGCCAGGTGGGTCAGGTCCGGCCCGACGTTGCCCTGCGCGGGGGTGCCGGCGACGGTGTGGCAGTACACGCACGAGGAGGACAGGAAGACCTCCTGGCCGCGGGCCACCATCTCGGAGTCCGCCTCCTCGGCCGCCGAGGGGCCGACGTCCTGGCCCGAGTCGTCCTCCCCGGACGTCGCGGTCTGGTCGCCGCCGGTCTGGTCGCCGGTCGACGCGTCGCCGGGCTGGGCGAGCATCTCCGCGGGCTCGGACTGCGCCTGCAGCCACGCCTGGTACTCGGCGGGCTCGTGCGCGACGACGACGATCCGCATCTTGGCGTGCTGTATGCCGCAGTACTCGGCGCACTGCCCCCAGTAGGTGCCCGGCTCGTCGGCGGTGACTCGCATGGTGTTGGACCGGCCGGGGACGAGGTCGACCTTCCCGCCGAGTTCGGGGACCCAGAAGCTGTGGATCACGTCGGCGGAGCTGAGCTGCAGCTCGACCTGCTCGCCCGCGGGGATGTGGATCTCGTTCGCGGTCTCGACGCCGGCCTCGGGATACTTGATCTCCCACCAGAACTGGTGACCGGTGATCTCGACGACCGCCGCCTGGTCGGAGCCGCCGCCGCTGCCGGCGGCGGCGACCGACTCGCCGTCGGCGTTGTCCCGCAGCACGACGACCGACTGGACCAGGACCACGGCGAGGATGACGGCGGGGACGATGGCGCCGGCGACCGCCACCCACAGCGTGGTCCGGCGGCCCTCGCGCTCGCGGTCCACGTCGTGCTCACGCTCGCGACGACGCCGCACGACCGCGATGACGGCGACCACGGAGACGAAGAGCCACACGGCGGTGCCGATGACGAGCATGGTCTGCCAGAGCCCGCCGATCGCGGAGGCTTCGCCGCTGCCGGGCCGCAGCGCCGACTGCTGCCCGCCGTCGCCGGCGCAGCCGCCGAGGGTGGCGACGAGCGCGAGGAGCGCGGCGGTGGTGGTGCGGCGGCGCGTCATGGCACCACCTCCACAACCCCGACCTCCTGGGCGTGGGCCTCGCAGCGGAACACGAAGGCGCCCTCCTCGCCGAAGCGGTGCGCGAAGGTCCGCCCGGGCCGCAGCCGCCCGGAGTCCCAGCCGGAGTCGGCCTCCTCGGGAGTGACGGTGTGCCACGTCGCGCCGTCGTTGACCCAGCGCACCTCCGTGCCGACGGGGACGGTGAGCGTCGAGGGCTCGAACCCGCCGTCGTCCACGCTGACGACCGCCACGTCGGGGTCGGCGGTGCAGCCCGCCAACGTCATCGCACCGGTGACGACGGCGGCGGCGAGGAGCGAGCGGCGGCGTGCGGGGCTCATGTCAGCAGCTGCCCGGGTGCGCGGAAGTACCGGTCCTTCAGGGCGTCGGCGGTCCGGTAGGCGAGCGCCGCGACCGTGCCGCTCGGGTTGGCGCCGGGGTTCTGCGGGAAGAGCGAGGCGCCGGTGACGAAGACGTTGGGGGTGTCCCAGACCTGCCCATAGCTGTTGGTGACGCTGTTGCCCGGGTCCGCGCCCATGATCGCGCCGCCGGTGGGGTGGGTGCTCTGGTACTGGTCGATGCGGTAGTCCCCGAGCTCGGGCTCGACGCTCATCCGGTCCGGGCCCATCGCGCGCATGATCTCCTCGCAGCGGGCGGCGAGGAAGCGGTAGGTCTTCTTCTCGTTCTCGGTCCAGTCGAAGGTGATCCGCAGCAACGGCTGACCCCACGCGTCGGTGTACCGGGGGTCGAGGTCCAGGAAGTTCTGCTCGTGCGCGGGGCTCTCGCCCTGCAGGTTCAGCGTGCCGACGCCGTCCCAGGACTGACCGACCATCCGTTTCCAGTCGGCGCCCCACTGCCGGTCGACGAACGGTTCGACGAGGCCGTCCATGGAGGTCACCGGCTCGCGCTCGCAGGGCTGGGAGAAGATCTGCGAGCCGCCGACGAAGCCGAGGTCGGAGTGGTCGAAGTTGTCCCCGTTGTACTCGTAGATGATGTCGATGGTGGAGGTGTTGCCCATGTAGAAGTTGAACTTCTCGTCCTCCCACAGGCCGCGCGTCGGGCTGGTGAACAGCTGGTACGTGTAGTTGCGGCCCAGCTGGCCGCGGTCGTTGCCGACCCCTTCCGGGTGAGCGTCGTTGCGGGCCAGGAAGAGGTTGCGCACGTTCTCGAGGGTGAAGGAGCACGAGATGACGACCTCCGCGGGCTGGAAGTGCTCCTCGCCGCGGGAGTCGACGTAGGTCACGCCCGTGGCTCGTCCGTCGTCGGCCAGCTCGATCCGCGTGACGTGGCTGCGGGTGCGCACCTCGTACCGGCCGGTCTCCAGCGCGACGGGCAGGTAGGTGGTCTGCGGGCTGGTCTTCGCGCCGACCTCGCACCCGAACCGGGTGCAGAAGCCGCAGTACAGGCAACCGGAGCGGACGTTGCCGAACGGGTCGGTCCAGCCGCGGGACAGGATGCCGGACGGCTGCGGGAACGGGCGGTGGCCCAGCTCGGCCGCCGCCTCGGAGAAGCGGTCGGCGTAGGCGTTCACCGCCAGCGGCGGGTTCGGGAAGGGCCGGGAGCGCGGCCCCTCGTACGGGTTGCCGCCCGGCATGATCTGCCCGCCGAGGTTCCCGGCCAGCCCCGACGCGCCGATGTCGTACTCGAACGCGTCGTAGTAGGGCTCCATCTCGTCGTAGTCGACGGGCCAGTCCTGGATGGTCATGCCGTCCGGGATGATGTCCGCGCCGTACTTCTCCTCGTAGTGGCTGCGGTAGTTGAAGTCCGTGGGCATGAAGCGCCACAGCTGTGCCGACCAGTGCACGATCGACCCGCCGAGGCCCTGGCCGGGGTGGAAGGAGCCGAACTGCCGGTAGGGCAGGGAGGGCATGTCGGCGTTGGGGCGCCAGCTCCAGGTGGACTTCGCGAGGTCCTGCATCATCGCGTAGCGGCGCGAGTAGCGCAGCGAGTCGTGGTTGTGCGCGAAGTCGGGGTACGTCCACTGGCTGGCGCCCTGCTCGATCGAGACCATCTTCAGGGACGTCTCGGGCAGGATGCGGGCGGCGATGATCGCGGCGGTGAAGCCGCCACCGATGGTGACGACGTCGACGGGATCGTGCTGGTGCGCCATCAGCGCGGACCGGAGTTCGACTGCTGCATCGGTGCGATGGCGTGCGGCTGCTGGCGCGCGGGGCTCATCGGGGGCAGACCGTGCAGGGACTGCGGCTCGCGGTCGGTGCCATTCTTCATCTCCTCCGGGGAGTAGGAGCGTTGCGGTCCGGGGTAGTCGATGAGGTTCCAGCCGGCGAGGCCGCGGTTCCCGCCGTAGACGGGATCGGCGAACATGCCCTCGATGGTGTCGCCGTAGACGGTGGCGAACAGGCCGCCGGGATCGACGTCGCCGAAGGCCTGCTCGGCCTCGTCGAGCTCGGCGTCGGTCGGGGCGTTCGAGGAGACGTTGTCGCGGCCGCCCGAGCTGCGGCGCTGCACGTGGTCCATGACGAGGAGCACGGTGTCCTGCTGGCCCTCGTCGAGGTCGAGGAACGCGGCGCTGAACCGCTGCCGGCAGTAGTCGTCGAGGGCGGGCAGCCCGTTGCGGTAGGTCTCCTGCGGCAGGGTGCCCGACTGCCAGCCGTAGCGGTACAGCTGGTCCTTCGGGACGGCCACGAGGTCGTCCGCCACCTCGTCGGGGGAGCTCTCGTAGCCGGCGGCGAAGGGCTTCTGGAGGTAGGTCGGCTCGGCGAACCTCGCGAAGTCGGCAAGCTTCTGGTCGATGTAGTTGACCACGCCGGCCTCGCGGGCGCTGGGGATCTCCTCGTCGCCGGGGATGAGCCGGGCGACGACGGCCCCGACGGTCTCGGCCTCGGCCTCGGTGAAGAACTCGTTCACCCCGAGCCTGGGAACCTGGTTGGGCGGGACCGGCTCACGGGCCGGGGCCTGCGTGTCACCCTCGGGCGGCACGGGTGCCGCCTCCTGCGCGGAGGGCCGCGGCGAGCAGGCGACCAGTGCCAGGCTGCCCAGCACCGGACCGCTGCCCAGGAAGGCCCGACGGGAGAATCCGCTTGACTCCGGCGTCTCGTCTTTCCTGCTCTCGTTCATCAGCGTCCCAGCGGATGTCGATTGCGGTGTGCGCGAACGTTGCGGTCCGGCGAACGTACAGTCGGCCCACGGGCCTCACAACTTGAACGGCATATCGGCCTGGCCGGGTGTCTTGACCGGAACTTGGCCACGACATGGTCCGGCTTGCCGCGGTCGCCGGAAGCTCCGAGGCGCCCTAGCCTCGCCTCGTGGGCACCACGGCAGCGGCCCGGTCACGGGCCTTCCTCCCGACGGCGGCGAGGTGGTGGCCACTGCCGGTGGCGGTCGCACTCGCCGTCGGGCTGGTGTGGGCGGCCCTTGCCGGAGAGATCGGCGGGACGGGCCACCATGCCGACCTTGGTCCGCCGACGCTGCAGCGCGTCCTCGGCACCGTGCGCCTCGACCCGTTCGTCGGACCGGTCTCGGTGCTCGCCCTGGTGGGCTATCTGACGGCGGTGCGCGTGCTGCGCCGGCGCGGAGACGCCTGGTCCGGTTGGCGCACCGCGGCGTGGTGCTCCGGTGTGGCGGTGGCGCTGCTCGTCACCTGCACCGGTGTGGGCGCGTACGCGATGGCGCTGTTCAGCGTGCACATGGTCCAGCACATGACGTTGAACATGGTGGTCCCGGCGCTGCTCGTGCTCGGCGGTCCGGTGACCCTGGCGCTGCGGGCGCTGCCGGTGGGCGGGCGGCGGACGCTGCTGCGGGTCCTGCACTCGCCGTCGGCCCGCTTCTACACCCGGCCGGCCGTGGCGGCCGGGATCTTCACGGTGAGCGTGTACGTGCTCTACCTCAGCCCGCTGTTCGGGTTCCTGATGAGCTCGGCGTGGGGGCACATGCTCATGGAGGCCCACTTCCTCGCCTCAGGTCTGATGTTCTTCTTCCTCATGGTGGGCGTCGACCCGGCGCCGCGCCGCCCGTCCGAGCTGGCCCGCATCCCGGTGCTGGTGGTCGTGATGATCCTGCACGGGCTGTTCTCGGCGGTGCTGGTCTTCAGCACGACCGTCATCGGTGCGGGTTACCTGCAGAGCGTCGACCGCGACTGGGGACCGTCGCTGCTGGCCGACCAGCACCTCGGCGGCGCGATCGCCTGGGTGGTGGGGGAGCTGCCCGTGGTCGCGCTCGTCATCGTGCTGCTGATGCGGTGGTTCGCGGCGGCCGACCGTGCGGACCGCGTGGCCGAGCGCCGGCGGGGACGCGAGGTCGGATGAAGCGACGCGACGCGACGCGGGCTGTTCTGGGCTGAACTCATCGACCCGTCGGGGCGGGTTCAGGCGATGAGATCAGGGGCGCCACGCGCAGCCGCCAGCTCAACGCTGCGGCATGGGCGACGAGAACGGGCACGACTAGAACGGTGACGGGAACCGCTACGACGAGCGCAGCGCCGAGGGCAGCCGCGAGCAGCGTCTGAACCACGACGCCCGGTCTTGCCGCCGGGATCCGCGCGGCTATTCGCACCAGGGCCCATGGCGTGTGCGAGTTCGCGCGATCGATCACGCTGGCGAGCACCGCGCCGAGACTGAGGTGGGCGACACCGAGCAGGATGAGCACCACGCGCACGGGCGTCGTCAGCTGGCCCATCGAGCTGACCAGCATGAAGTCGACTGTCAGCAGCGCGCTCACCGCGATCCAGATCCAGCCGAGGAGCGTCGCCGTCATGAGGCTGGCCCGCAGCCGGCCGACGAAGTCCCTGGCGATCGCCGGCGCCTCGCGCCGCTGGATGGCAGCGGCCGTGCCCACCATCGCCACTGTCGCGGCCGGCAGCGCGATGATGGTCAGGCTGGCCACCAGCCAGAGGACGTTGAGCCACAGCGCGTCCGCGATCGACCGGCACAAAGCCCCGAACCAGTTCATCGGTCAGCCCTTCAGCCCTGATGTGGCGATGCCCTCGACGATCTGGCGTTGAAAGATCATGAAGATCACCACCAGGGGCACGAGCGAGAGCGCGCTCATGGCGAACATCGGTCCCCACGATGACTGCCCCGTCGTGTCCAGAAAGGCACGCAGGGCCAACGGCACCGTGTAAAGGTCCCGGCTGGAGAGGTAGATCAGCTGCGAGAAGAAGTCGTTGTAGGTCCAGATGAACGTGAAGATCGCCCCGGTCACCAAGGCCGGCGTCAGCAGCGGGAGGATGATCGACAGGTAGATCCGTCCAGGCCCGGCACCGTCGAGCTTCGCCGCATCGTCCAGCTCGGCGGGTATTCCCCGGATGAACTGGACGAACAAGAAGATGAAGAAGGCGTCCGTGGCCAGCAGCTTCGGCACGATCAGTGGCAGATACGTGTCGACCCAGCCGAGCTCGAAGAACAGCGTGTACTGCGGAATCAGCGTGACGTGGTGGGGCAGCATGATGGTGCCGAGCATGATCACGAACCACAGGCCCTTGGCACGGAACCTGAGCCGGGCGAAGGCGTAGGCGGTCAGCGAGCAGGAAACGAGATTGCCGACCACCGCGCCGGCGCACACGATGAACGAGTTCAAGAAGAACTCGCCGAAGGGGGTCTGTAGCCCAAACCAGCCTTCGGCGTAGTTGTTCAGATCCCACTGATGTGGAAGCAGGCCCACCTCGGTAAAGATCTCGGTGTCGGGTTTCAGCGAGGCGCCGAACATCCACACCACGGGATAGACCATGGCCAGCGCACCGGCCGAGACGAGGGCGTAGAGCGCGATCCGCCGAGCGGTCGGGCGCCGACGCGCTCGTGCCAGGTCTGCCGCGGATTCCATGCGTCTGGTCAGCGTCGTCACGATCGCCCTCCGTCCTCGTAGTGCACCCAGTAGCGGCCGATGAGAAAGTTCGCCGCGGTGAACAGACCGATCACGCCCAGCAAGACCCACGCCAGGGCTGAGGCGTAGCCCATGCGGAAGTTCGCGAAGGCTTCTTGGTACAGATAGAGCGTGTAGAAAAGCGTCGAGTCCAACGGCCCGCCGGTGCCTTCGCTGATGATGAAGGCGCTGTTGAATGCCTGGAAGGCGCCGATCAGCTGAAGGATCATGTTGAGGAAGATCACCGGCGTCAACAACGGGATGGTGATCCGGAAGAACTGCGCCACCCTGCCGGCGCCGTCGATCGAGGATGCCTCGTAATAGTCTCGGGGAATCTGCCGCAGCCCCGCCAGGAAGATCACCATGGGAGAACCGAACTCCCAGACCCGCAGCAGGATCAGCGTGTACAACGCATAGTCGGGATCGGCGATCCAGCT
The DNA here is from genome assembly GCF_039541595.1 of Georgenia halophila. Lineage (NCBI taxonomy): Bacteria > Bacillati > Actinomycetota > Actinomycetes > Allobogoriellales > Allobogoriellaceae > Georgenia > Georgenia halophila. The sequence continues at coordinate 367,407 of NZ_BAABGN010000013.1, forward strand.
CGGCGCGTCCTGCCAGCCGAAGAACGCGAGGATCACGTTGAAGATGCCCTCGCGGCCGAACACCTGCCGCCACAGCACGGCGATGGCCACACTTCCCGCCAGCATGCTCGGCAGGTAGTAGAGCGCGCGATACAGGCCGAGTCCTCGCATGCCGCGGTTGAGCAGCAATGCCACGGCCAAGGCGAACACCAGCTGCAGCGGTACCCCGATGAACACGTACCGCAGGGTCACGCTCATCGCGGACAGGAAGCGCGGATCGTCGGTGAACATGCGCTCGTAGTTCGCGGTCCCGATCCAGGTGGAGTCGCTGAGGAGCGCGAAGTCGGTGAACGAGTAGTACAGGGACAACGCCATCGGACCCGCGGTGAGCACGAGGAGACCGGCGAACCACGGCGACAGGAAGAGATATCCCCAGCGGTTCTCCTGGCTCCCCTTGCGGCCGTTCTTCTCGCCAGTCGGGCCGGAGGGCGGTGTCGTCACCGTCTCGCGCCGGTGCAGCATCGTCGTCATGCCGGGCTCCGCGTCACACTCTCCGCCCGCTCGAAGAAGACGTCCACGGCCTCCGACACCGACGACCGGCCGAACCGGTGGTCCTCGACCGCCGTCGTGAAGGCCTGGTCGACGTCCGGGAACGACGGGGGGAACTCGCGTGCGAGGGGGATCGCAGGGTCAGCCAGGTCCTCGGTGACCATGTCGACGTAGTCGATGAAGTTCTGCTCCGCGTCGCTGTAGTCGAGCGAGCCCCGCAGCTCACGGTTGGGCGGCGCGCCCATCTCGGCGCCGAGGATCCCGGCGCCCTCCGGATCGTTGAGGACGAAGTCCAGGAAGCCCGCCGCGACATCGGGGTTGTCGGTGCGGCTGTAGACCCCCACCCAGTTCGAGCCGCGGATGAAGTGCCCGCTGCCCGCGCCCTCCGGGTCGACGGGGATCGTGGTCAGCTGCAGCTTCGCCTCGGTCAGCGACTGCATCGAGGCCAGTGCGTTGGCATAGGTCTGGTGGTTCGGGACGTACCCACGGATCAGTGACGAGGCCTCGAACGTTCCTCCCGCCTCGGCCGTGATCTCCGCCGGCGGGGCGGCGCCCTCGTCGCGGAACATCTGCCACAGCTCCATCCAGTCCGTGAGGTCGGACTTGTCGAAGCCCAGCGCGCCCGACTCGTCGAAGGAGTACTTGCCGCGCTGCAACAGCCACACCTTGAAGATCTGGTCGAGCTGTGCGGACCGATCGTCCGTGCCGTAGAAGTCTCCGTCGACCGCGCGCGTGATGTCCGCACTCAGCGTCAGGAGGTCCTCCCAGGTGTGGCCGGGCTCGGGCAGGCTGAAGCCGAGGCTGTCCAGAAGGTCGACGTCGTACATCGAGCCGTGCACGTTGTCGCCGAAGCTCAGGCCCCGTACCGTCCCTTCGATTCGGCCCAGGTCGACCTGGCCCTCGGAGAAGGCACTGGTGTCGAGCGTGTCACCGATGTAGGTGTCGAGGTCGACCAGCGCGTTCTGCCTGCCGAACTGCGGGACCGCGGAGTGGAAGAGCCCCATCAAGGCGGGCGCGTTTCCGCCGCTGACCTGGGTGGCCAGGCGGTCGAGGTAGGCGTCGTTGCTGGCACCGTCCATCGTGAACGTCCAGTCAGGCTGGTGCTCGGCGTAGGCGGTGAACGCCTCTTCGAAGAGGGAAATGCGGTGCGTGGACCCGTACTGGGCCATGCGCATGGTGCCCGAGCCGCTGCCGGACCCACTGTTGCCACACCCGGCGAGCACGACTCCGCCCATCAGTGCGGCGCTGCTCAGCAAAAAGTTACGACGATCCATGACATCTCCTTCGATGGCTCAGACTTGGTTGACTAGTACGTGACGTACAGGACTGCGGCGTCGCCCGCGCTGGGCGGCCGGCAGCTCATGACTCGCGCTCCGTCGCGCGCGACAGGTCCGGCCTCACGGTGGCCGGTGTAGGGGTCCCACCACTCGCACCTTGCGGGCACACGACTCTCAGGAAGCTCCAGCTCGAACTCGTGCCCGCTCTGGCTGTAGACGACGTACTCGCTTCCCTCGTTCGCCCGGGCGTACACGTCGGTTGCCTCGCTGCGCACCAGCTCGGGTGCGGGCCGGAGCAGCCAGTACCGCGTCATCTTCCAGAAGTCGGCCAGCACCCGGATGGCGGCGTATCCGGGCGGAGTCGGGTCCGGGACGAACAAGCTCCAGGCCGTGTTGCGGTAGTAGTAGTTCGGGTAGGCGCCACCCATGGTCACCTGCCAGTGCCGACGCGTGACCTCGCGCCAGTCCTGGTCGTGGTCCTCCGCGTCCGAGGGCAGGTCGTCCAGGCCGGACTCGTAGGCGAACTCGATGTTGATGTACGGCTTGGCGAACCGGGTCGTGCGTGTGAGCGCGTCGTTGTAGATGTCCAGCAGAACCTGGTCGGAGATGACGTCGACCACGTTGTCGAGCAGATCCTTGTCCGGGTCTGCGTAGCGGCGGCTGGATTCGCCCCAGTCGTGTCCGGGCGGAATGTTCACGTCGTGTGCGGTGAGTAGCCGCCGGTACCCGTCGTGCCGGCGGATCAGCGCGAGCCGCCGCCAGATGTAGTCGGCGCTCTGGTGGTAGGACTCCTTGGCGGTGTCCCAGAAGATCGAGGTGAACGCCTGGTAGCGCGCGACCATGTATCGCCAGTACCGGTCATCATCGGGCGAACCCAGCTCCGGCCAGTTCACGTCCTTGTTGTAGACGTGCAGCATCAGATGCACGATCAGCCCGCGGCGATCCAGCTCCGCGACGACCCTGTCCATGTGCTCGAAGAAGTCAGGGTCGAAGCTCCCGTAGTCGGGCGCCTCGTTGCCGCCGACCCAGGGCGCGAACGACGGGACGATCCACCGGGGATCGGACTCGAGGTCCTCGGGCACGTGTCGGCGGAAGGAGTGGGCGTACGCGTTGACCGTCACCATCGTGAAGCCGACGTCCTGGATGGTGTCGAGGAAGGCCGTGACCCGTGCGAGAGAATGGTCGCGCTGATCGATCATCAGCAGCCAGTCGACCTCGTAGCCGATCGGGAAGAACCGCGTGCCGTCGGCGAACACCAGGCTGCGGGGGTGCTCCTTGTCGACGGTCGGCCCGCCACGCCGCTCGCTGCCGGCGGCTCCTACCGTGGCCTGAAAGCTCACCGCAGCCAGGTTCAGTTCACCGGCCTCGCTGACCGTCACGGACCAGGTACCTGACTGGGGAAAGCTGACCCGGGCGATGTGGCCACGGCGGGAGTCCCAGAAGGCCGGCACGGTGACGACCGCTCCCTCGGGCCCGTTCAGCGTGACACGTACCGCGGCGTCGAACGGGTTGCCCGGTCCGGGCTCCTCGCAGAGCAGTAAGTCGACCACCTCGTGCTGGCCGACGGTGAGAGTCGTCCCCGGGGAGAAGGTCGGCAGGTCGGTCGTGGAGGGTTCAGACGTCGTCGTCATGATCTTTTCTCGGCAATCACTCGGAGATGGTGGTGGTACGGCTGAGCGGCTGCGACATCGGCGGCCCGGCGAGCGCTGGAAAGCTCATGCGCAAGAAGCGGACGTTCTCTTCGCGGACGCGGCGTAGGTGCGCGGCGTGCCGGTCTCGGGCCATCGCGGGGTCGCGGTCCAGCAGTGCCGAGACCACGTCCCGGTGCTCCTGCGCCGAGACCTGGGCGCCCTCGGGATGGAGGTTCAGCGACAGGAATCGCACCCGATCGATGACCGTGCCGACCCGGTTCAGCATCGACGACGCGAGCTCGCGCCCGGCATAACGGTGGACCAGTCCGTGGAACGCCTCGTCTCCGGCCGCCCAGCTGCTCTGGTCTCCGCTGACGGCCGCGGCTTCCATCTGCTCCACGGCTTCGACGATTTCCGCGAGCTGATTCTGGGTTGCGTTCAGGGCGAGCCGCTCGACCAGCATCGACTCGAGGGCCTCGGCGATCTCGTAGGCCTCCTCGACGACCTCCACGGTGAGGGGAGGCACCCAAGCCGCCCGGCCGTCCGTGAAGTCAACGAGCCCTTCGGTCTTCAGCCGGGTAAGCGCGGCCCGAATCGGCGTACGGCTCACGCCGAGCTCATCGGCGAGACGGACGCTGGTGAGCCGTTCCCCGGGGGCGTACCGGCCGCGCAAGATCGCCTCGCGAAGTCGGGTATAGGTCTGTTCTGCGACAGAAGCGGCGACGGCGGGGGTCATGCGGGGACCTCGTCTGCCGCTCCGATGAAGCGGCGAGCGTGCTCGACGGCGCTGGTTCGCCACATCGTCTCGAGCTCGATGCTTTCCTCGATGCTGCCCAGGCGTGGGCTCCACTGCTCGAGGACGACGCCGACGTCGGTCCGGCCGAGCTCGTTCAGTGTTCGCAGGAGGTCGTCGATCCGCGTGCGTCCCTGACCCAGGGGGCGGCCGACGATCCTGGCTCCCACGCCGTCCGGGTCCGGCTCGATGTCGTAGTCCTTGAGATGCACGCCGATCGCCCACGGCGCCAAGGCCGTGACGGTCTCCTGCGGCCACTCGCCGCAGACGATGGAGTTCGCGACGTCAACGATCACGCCGACACCTGGTTCACCCACATCGCGCAGGATCTTGAGCATCTGCGGGCTGGTGGTCAGGAAATGGTTCTCGATCCCGATGCCGATGGCGGCTCGTTCGTAGTCGGCGGCGACCTCACCGAGAGCTCGCGCCGCCGACCGATCGTCGACGGCCTCGGCGTCCTCGTGCAGCACCACCCGAACGACATCGGCTTCGAGCCGCTGCGCGATGTCCAGGTACCGCCTCAGCAGTGCCGTTCGCGCTCCGGTGAATCCGACCTGGAGCCGAACATCACGGTGCGCCGCGTGCGCGCGCAGTGCCGTGAGCTGGCCGGCGTCCATCGCATCGAGCTCCCGGTTGTCGGCGATCTGCAGCAGGGTGCAGCCGAGTCGTGCGGTCTCGTCGATCATCTGGGCACAGCTGGACGCACGCGGCGCCGAGGGGCCCGTCGCCCAGCGGAAGGCGTAGCTGCCGATCCCGACCTCCATCAGTGCGTCACCAGGGTGGCCAGGAGCTCGGCTGTCGCCTCCGCGGGAGAGACGTTCTTGATGAGGTGCTCCATCCGGTCGCGTCCCACCTGATCGAGGAGCGCCACGAGAGAATCCATCGATCGGAGGGTGGCGTCGAAGGCTGCCACGGGGTCGCCGTGCTTGGTGAAGACGTCATAGGCCATCCACCCTTCCCACCCGATCCGGTCGAGGTAGAAGAGGGTCTCGACCATCTCCCACAAGTTGACCGAACCCGGGACCATGTCCCAGTCCCAACCACGGTTGTTGTCGTTGAAGTGGACGTAGAACAGCCGGCCCGCGTCATGGGCCATGACGGCGCTCATGGCAGGTGTCTCGCCAGCGATCAGGGCGTGGCCCACGTCCATGGTGACGCCGAGGTTGTCCGCGCCGACGCGGTCGCACAGGTGCAGCGTGGTGGCCACGTCTGGCACGACGATGTGTGCCCGAGACTCGAAGGGCTTGTACTCCACGCTCACGCGGACGTCGTCGCGGTGCGCGCACGCCTCGCGCAGGCCCTCGATCAGCCAGCGCCACTGCGCGTTGTAGTCCACCTGGAAGCTGTAGTCCCAGCCATCCATCAGGGGACACACCGTCACGAGATCGGTCCCGAGGGACGCCGCCATGTCCATCGCTGACTGCAGAGACTCGACGGCACGTCGACGGACGTCGACGTCGGGGTTCGTGAAGGAGCCGTCGCGCCACACCTGCTCGGACTTCACGTTGAGGTTCACGGCCGAGACGGCCAGGCCCGTGTCCGCGACCAGCTGTGCGGTCTGGTCACGATCCTGGAGGTCGGCCGGGTAGACGAGCTCCACGCCTGCGGCACCTTCCAGCGCGGCGGCCTGCTTGATGCGCTGCTCGAGCGGGACTGCCGGTTGGAACTCGGTGAAGCGATCGGCGTAGCGGTCGAGAATCCCGACCATGATGGAGTGGTGAAGCCTCATTGCTTGGATACCTTTCTGGATCCACTTTGGGATACAAATGGACCATAGCAGGGTTCCGCCGCCCCTCCAAGACCTCCTGCTCGCCGGTTGCTCATAGGCTGTCGGGATGACAGGCAGCGTGGTCGTGGTGGGCAGCGCCAACGTCGACGTCGTGGTCGACGTCCCCCGCCACCCGCAGGGCGGCGAGACCATCCTCGGCGGCAACCTGCGGCGCACGCCGGGCGGCAAGGGCGCGAACCAGGCCGTGGCGGCTGCGCGGGCCGGGGGAGCGGACGTCTCGTTCGTCGGAGCCCTCGGCCGAGACGACGACGCACAGCTGCTGCTGGATTCGCTCACCGGCGCCGGCGTCCGCACGGACCTCGTCCGCGCGAGCGATGCAGCCACCGGCACGGCACTGATCTCGGTGACCGGCGAGGGCGAGAACACGATCATCGTCGCGCCGGGAGCGAACTCCGCCGTCGCGGTCGACGACGAGGTGACCGGCAGGATCCGTCAGGCGGACGTCGTCCTCGCCCAGCTCGAGATCCCGCTCGACGTCGTGCTCGCGGCCGCCCGGGCACGGTCATCTGCCAGGTTCGTCCTCAACGCCGCGCCGTCCCGAGCGCTGCCCGAGGAGCTGCTCGCGGCGGTCGACGTCCTGATCGTCAACGAGCACGAGGCCCGCGACCTGGCCGGCACCGACGGCGATCCGGAAAGTCTCGCGGCGACGCTGCTCGAGAAGGTGGCGACCGTCGTCGTCACGCTGGGCGCCGCGGGCGCCCTGATCGCCGAACGGGATGCGGAACCGGTGCACGTCCCGGCGCCGACCGTGACCGCCGTGGACACCACCGGCGCGGGCGACGCCTTCTGCGGCGTCTTCGCCGCCGCCCTCGCGAACGGCACCAGCACGCACGACGCCGCCCGTGTGGCCTGCGTCGCGGGCGCCCTGGCGGCGACCCGCCCCGGCGCGCAGGCGGCGATGCCCGCCGTCGAGGACGTGAGCGCCGCCGCGAGGTGACGACGCCCCCGCAGCTCGCCGGAGCGACCTGCGGGGGCGTCGTGGAGCGATGCTCTGGTGGCTCAGTCCTGGCCGGTGAAGGCGTAGGTCTCGACCGGCGTCGAGTTCCAGGCGTCGTCGATCGCGCGGTATTCCACGCTCTGGCCGCGGCGGAGCACGACCGGGCGGGTGTACTCCGACCACTCGCCGCCGTCGACGCGCACGTGGATCTCGGGTGCGTCGTCGGTCGCGTCGCTTGCGCTCAGCCGGACGACGGCGCGAGCCCGCGGGTGCGGCGGGTTCACGTCGGCCGTGAGCTCCGGCGCGGTGGTGTCCTCCGGCAGGTCGTAGCGCACCAGACGGGTGTCGGCCCCGACGACGTAGAGGTCGCCGTACCGGTCGCGTGCGAGCTCGTGGACCGTGTCGGCCGGGTCGTCGACCTCACCGCCGTACAGCGTCGTCAGCTCACCGGTGACCTGGTCGATGACGAACAGCCGGTTGGCGGTGGAGCCGAACAACCGCCCGTGGTCGAAGAGCAGGCGATGGTCGTCGCCGTAGCGGGTTGCCGGCGCGTCGGCGTCGACCTCGATGGTGCGGATCGTCTCGCGCTTCTCGAGGTCGAACTCGAACACGGTGGAGCTTCCGGCGATGCCCCACAGGTGTCCGTCCTCGTCCAGTGCCAGTCCCGAGACGGTGGGTGTGCCGGGTACCGGCGTCAGGTCCCACAGCGTCTCGCCGGTGGCGGGGTCCCAGGCGAAGAGCCGTGCCTCCTCGGTGACCGGGTCGATGCCGTAGCCGCCCTGGATCGAGGTGCCGCCGAGCAGGATCCCGTCGTGCTCGACGAGGGAGACCGGTGTCTGGTTCTCGATGACGTGCCGGTACACCTGGTGGGTGCCCTCGTCGGGCTGCCACAGGCTGATGGCTCCACCGTGGCGGCCGCCGGTCGGCACGGACGCGACCGCAACGGTGCCGGGCAGGGTGTCGCTGAGGTCGACGAAGTCCTGCGGGCGGCTCTGCTCGTCGCCGAGGGGACGGCGCGGCTCCGGGTTCCCCCCGTAGTAGTCCCACGGCTCCGACAGGTCGTAGCGATACACCGCACCCTGCGGGTAGCGGCCGAACACGAGGTCGTCACCGAAGGTGCCGAAGCCCTCCACCTGGCTCGTGCCGTTGAGCAGCTCGAAGCCTTCCTCGTCCGGGTTATACCGGCCCATACCGGGCGGGCTCAGGTACGCGCCGGTGTAGATGTTGCCGTCGGGGCCGGTGCCGAGGCTGATGATCGGTGAACCGGCGCCCAGCAGATCGGGAACCTGGTAGGAGCTCTCGCGGGTCTCGGGGTTGAAGCCGTAGGTGCGGCCCTGGCGCCAGTACGTCAGCGCCAGCCACGGCCCCGTGCCGTCCCGGTCGATCCACGACCACGACTCCGCGGTCGCATTGGGCCGCCAGCCGAGACCGCTCACCTCACCGGTGCGCAGGTCGTAGCGGCTCACCTCGCCCCCGACGCGCAGGTAGACCCCGTCGGGGTCGTTCGGTGCGACCGGGGACACCCGCGCGCCACCGTTCGAGAGGTGATCGACCCAGGTGTCCGCGTCGACGTCGCGCACGTGCATACCGGAGCTGCCGACGAAGAGCAGATTCTCCCGCAGGTTCAGGGCGGTGATCTCGCTCGACGAGTGTCCGGCCGGCATGGCGATCTCGCTGAACTCGCCGCTGCCACGGTCGTACTCCAGCAGTCGGCCGTTCGGCTGGGTGCCGACGTAGACGGTGTCGCCGGCCGGTTCGATGGACTTGATGTACTGCTCGCCCTCGGCGGCCTGACCGTGGTCGGTGATGTCGCCGGTGCCCGGGTCGAGCGAGTAGAGCCGTCCGCCGGGATAGCTGCCGAACCAGACCGTGCCGTCGGCGTCCACGGCCATCGACCACACCCGTTGGCCGTCCGGGCCGGGGCCCAGGTACTCGAGCTCGGTCGCGCCCGGGACGTAGCGGTAGAGGTGCGCCTCGTCGGACGTGGCGAAGTAGATGGTGCCGTCGACGGGGGACTTGGCCAGCGTCCGCTGGCTGCTGTGGCCGTGCGGGACGCGGGTCTGCAGCACGTTCTCGTTCGTACGCAAGTCCACGACGGTGAACTCGGCGTTGGTGGTCGCGTTGCCGGAGACGACGTAGTAGCCCAGCGGTGCGCCGTCGGGCCCTTCGCCGGTCGCAGAGCTCAGCGTCTGCGTCTTGTGCACGGGCTCGCCGAGATCGGTCACGGCGCTGTCTGCGCTCGGCTGGGCTGTGGCGGGTGGGGTGGTGGCTCCCAGGCCGGCCGTGGCGAGCGCAGCGACCGCGGTGAGGGAGAACAGGGCACGTAGCCGTACTGCCATTCCGGATTACCTTTCTGATGGGTCGAACAGGCCGAGAAGATGCTGGTCGCAGGTCCTTTCTCGCGGCATTCGATGGCTAGGGCTGCGGTGTCGACGCTGCGTGGGTCGATCACGGCACGCTGGGCCGAACCGGCCGGCGATTCGGCGCCTACGCGCCGCCGACCGCGTCGATCATTGCCACATGGGATCTCCGCCCCGCCCTCATCTGTGAGGGTCGCAGCCAATTGATGCAAGCGGTTGCAAGGAACCTAAAGGGAATGATGTGCCCCTGTCAAGGGTCGATTTGCATGGGTGCTACCCGGCGCCGTCGGTGGGCCTCCGGCCGGTCGTCGATCGGAGCGGCCTATCGTCACGCAGCACCGCGTGCAGGGCCCGGCGCGCCTGCGCTGACCGGTACCGGGGCGTTCGCGACACGCAGGTAGCGCAGTAGCACCGGTCACGTGGACTCGGTCGGGAAAGTGCCGCGACCTGCGCCACCCCCTAGCATTGCCGACCGACTCGGGCTTCGCCGTAGAAGTCAGCCGTCCAGGGGGAAGGACCGTCATGTCCATGGAGAGCTTCAACGAGGGTCTCGCCGGTTTCAACAACGACCTGTGGCTCTACCTGATCGTGCCGGTCATCGCCATCCTCAGCCTCTACTTCACGATCCGCTCCGGCGCCGTGCAGATTCGCCTGCTGCCCGACATGCTCCGAGCGATCGTCGCCAAACCTGTTCAGGAAAGGGGGCGAGGCAAGCCGGTCTCGTCGTTCCAGGCGTTCGCTATCTCGGCGGCGGCACGCATCGGGACCGGCAACATCGTCGGCGTGGCGACAGCGATCGCGCTCGGTGGACCGGGGGCGATCTTCTGGATGTGGCTCATGGGCACCCTGGTCGGCGCCGCGAGCTTCGTCGAGGCGACGCTCGCACAGGTCTACAAGGTCAAGGACGGCCCCGACTATCGCGGCGGGCCGGCCTATTACATGGAGCGAGGGCTCGGCGCCCGGTGGATGGGGCTGCTCTTCGCCGTCGTGATCCTCGTGACCTTCAGCGCCGTCTTCAACTCCGTGCAGTCCAACACGATCGCCGGTGCGCTCGGCACGTCCGTCCAGACGGCGTTCGGTGAGACGCCGGCGTGGTTGGCCCCGGTGGTGGGCGCCGTGCTGGTGGCGTTCGTGGCGGCGGTCATCTTCGGTGGCCTCCACCGGATCGCGCACACCGCACAGCTACTCGTCCCGTTCATGGTGATCATCTACGTCGTGCTCGGCGTCATCGTGGTGGTGCTCAACCTGGACCGGGTGCCCGGCGTGCTCGCCATGATCGTCGAGCACGCATTCGGTCTGCGGGAGCTCGCGGGCGCCGGCATCGGGACCGCCATCTCCCAGGGCGTGCGCCGCGGCATGTTCTCCAACGAGGCGGGACTGGGATCCGCGCCCAACGCGGCCGCCACCGCGACGGTGACCCACCCGGTCAAGCAGGGGCTGGTGCAGACGCTCGGCGTCTACGTCGACACCCTGATCGTCTGCTCGATCACGGCCTTCATCGTCCTGGTCTCGGACCCGCAGTACGGGGAGAACCAGGGCCCGACCATGACCCAGCGGGCGCTCGAGGACAACCTCGGCAGCTGGTCGTTGCATGTGCTGACCGTGGTCATCCTGCTCATCGCCTTCACGTCGGTCCTGGGGAACTACTACTACGGCGAGTCGAACATCAGGTTCCTCAGCCGCCGGCGCGGGGTGATGACCGGCTACCGCATCGCCTTCCTGGTCATCGCGTTCCTCGGCGCGATCGGCTCCGTGCAGCTGGTGTGGACCCTGGCGGACACCACGATGGCGGTGATGGCTCTCGTCAACCTGGCGGCGATCGCGCCGCTGAGCACGGTGGCGTTCCGGGTCCTGCGTGACTTCACCAGGCAACGCAAGCAAGGCCGGGACCCGGTCTTCACCCGTGACCTGTTGCCGGACGTGCGCGGGATCGAGTGCTGGGAGCCGGCAGAGCGGGAACGGGAGACGGTCCGGGACTGAGGGTCGGACGGTCGGATGACGACTCCGGGGACGTCCCGCCCGACGAGGCACCGAGCGCGACGCCGTTCGCCGTCCTGGCGGCCCAGATTCACCTGCGCGTCACGCGGATGGGCAAGAGTCGTGGATCGACACGAGAGGCCAGGTGCCCCTCGCTTCCACGACGAAGGGATGACCGTGCCCGAGTTCAACCACCGTGCCGTGAGCCGCCGAGGCCTCCTGCAAGCCTCGGCCATCGGCGCCGCAGGCGTCGCCGGGACGTTCGCGACCTCGACCGCCGCATCAGCGAAACCGGACGAAAGCGTCGTCGACAAGGCGCTGCGCTTCAACCACGACGGCCGGTTCACGATCGTGCAGTTCAACGACACCCAGGACAACCACACCACCGACCGCCGCACCATCGAGCTGCAGGAGGCGGTCCTGGACGACGCCGAGCCGGACTTCGCCCTGATCAACGGCGATGTCATCAACGGCGACATGTCGACAGCGCTCGAGGTGAAACAGGCGCTCAACAACGTCGTGCTGCCGATGGAACGTCGCCGCATTCCCTGGGCGTTGACGATGGGCAACCACGACGAAGACAGCGTGGGCCGTACGGGTATGACGGAGGCCGACATCCTGGCCTTCGTCGGCCAGTACAAGCACAACGTCAACGGGCCCGGCGCCGACACGACCGGCACCGGGAACCAGGTGCTCACCGTGCGGGCCTCTCGAGGCAACGCCGACCGGTTCGCCCTGTGGCTGCTGGACTCCGGACGCTACGCGCCGAGCGAGATCGCCGGCCAGGACTTCACTGGCTACCCCACCTGGGACTGGCTGCGCTTCGACCAGGTGGACTGGTACTGGAAGACCTCGCAGCAGCTGGAGCGCCAGCAGGGCGCGCTCGTGCCCGGGCTCGTCTTCCAGCACATCGCCCTGTGGGAGCACCGGTTCATGTGGTTCGCCAGCGTCGACGCACGAACCGACGCAGACCACGAGCGGGCCGTCGCCACGCACGGCATCGTGGGGGAGCGCAACGAGGCCGAGTGCCCCGGCCCGTTCAACTCGGGCATGTTCAACGCGATGCTGCACCGAGGCGACGTCAAGGGCCTGTTCGTCGGCCACGACCACGTCAACACCTACGTCGGCGACTACTACGGCATCGAGCTTGGATACGGCCCGGGCACCGGGTTCGGCACCTACGGCCTCGGCGGGGCGGACGAGCACCGTCTCCGCGGCGCCCGCGTCTTCACGCTCGACGAGGACGACGACGACGTCTACACCGGCACCGAGGCGCTGTTCGCCAGCGATTACGGCATCGACCTGACCAACGAGCGCCGGCCGAGCGAGCCGCACGAGTTCCCGGCGTACGTGCGGTAGCGCAGGCGCACTCGAGGCTCGCGGCCCGGGTGGTGCGTGCGCTTCGCACCGGCGCGCGATATTCGATACTGGAGCGATGAGCACCACTCAGGCGGACACCGACCCCGATGGGGGCGAAGTTAGCGTGCCCGGGGCGTCACCGCCCTGGACGAACGATCTGCGGGCACGCCTCGACGAGCTACTCGACGAGCACCGCGCGATGCTGCACAACAGTCTCGACGGGCTCACCGAGGGGGAGGCGCGCCGCTCTCTCGTGCCTTCCCGAACCACCCTGCTGGGACTGGTCAAGCACGTCACCTACGTCGAGGATGTCTGGTTCAACCAAGCTCTGACCGGCCGGAGCCTGCGGGATCTCGGTGCACCGCCGACTCCCGACCGGTCCTTCATCCTGCGCAAGAGAGACACGATCGAGACCGTCAGGGCCGGGTACGCCGCGGCCTGCGCCGAGTCGCGACGTCTGGTCGCCGCCCTCGCCCTCGATGACCAGGTGACCGGGCGAGGACCGCGCGCGTTGTGGGCGATCTATGCGCACATGCTGCGAGAGCTCGCGCAGCACTGCGGACATGCCGACATCCTGCGTGAACAAGTGCTCGCAGCTCGCGACTGAGCGGACGGACGCCGGCTCGCTCTCGAGCCGGCGCGACGCCGCTCAGGACGCCTCGATGCTCACCGCCGCGAGGAAGTCGCTGAAGTGGTCACCCTGCACGGCGATGTGGCCCTTGATGAGGCGTTCGACCTCCTCCACGTCGTGAGTGCGCAGCGCGGCGAGGATTTGCTCGTGCTCCTCGAGCGAGGACTGCATGCGTCCGGCCACCCGGAGCTGGAGGCGGCGGAACGGCTTCAGCCGCAGCTGCATAGACGTGGTCATCTGCGTCAGGTAGGCGTTCCCGCTCGCCTCGTAGATGAGCCGGTGGAACTCCTCGTTCGAGTAGTAGTACTCGTCGGCGCTGCCCGAGTGCAGGCTCCGCTCGCACGCCGTGTACGCCTGCTCCAGCTCCTTGAGCTGCGCCTCCGTGCGCCGACGGGCGGCGAGCCGCGCGCACACGGCCTCGAGCTCGCCCATCACCTCGAACATCGCGAGCATCTCCGGCACGGAGGTGACCTTGACGAAGGTCCCGCGGTGCGGGCGGACCTCGACCAGCTCGATGGCCGCGAGCTGGGTGAGCGCCTCACGGATCGGGGTGCGCGAGACACCGAACCGGGAGGCGAGCTGCGCCTCGTCGAGCCGTTGACCGGGCGTGAAGCCGCCGGTGACGATCTCGTGCTCGAGGAGGTCCCGGACCGTGCTTGCGGAGGTGCGCTTCATCGTCAGATCATCCTCGAACGTTCGGCGTCCGATCCAGCTGTCGCCGCAAGGTGCGTGAGCACCTCCGCGGCAACCCGCTCTCCGTCGTCGACGCACTCGTGCAGCATGGCGGCGCTGCCGTCGCGGACGTCGCCGGCGGCGAAGACGCCGGGCCGCGAGGTCTGCAGGGCGGCGTCCACGCCGACGTGTCCGGTCCCGGTGAGGTCGACGAAGCCGTCGAGCCAGGCGGTGTTCGGGTCCAGGCCGATGTAGACGAACAGCCCGTCGGCGGGCTCGTCCGTCTCGGTCCCGCCGTCGAGGTCGCGGATCGTGACCGACTCGACGCGCTGCTCGCCGTGGACGGCGCTGACCGTCGAACGGGCGCGGTAGCCGATGTTCGCGTGCTCGGCGGCACGGCGCACGATCGCGGGGTCCGCAGTGAGCTCGGCGCGGTCGTGGACGACCAGCACCTCGCTGGCCAGCGTGGCGAGGATCTGCGCCTCGTCCAGTGCGGAGTCGCCGCCTCCGACGACGACAACCCGTCGGTCCCGGAAGAACGGGCCGTCGCAGGAGGCGCAGTGCGAGACGCCGCGGCCGTCCAGCTTCTCCTCGCCGGGGACCCCGAGAGCTCGCCTGGCCGAGCCGCCTGCGAGTACGACGGCGCCGGCCCGGACCGGTTCGTCGTCTCCCTCGAGGAGGAAGCGGTCATGGTCCTGCGTGATGCCGGTGATCTCGGCGAGCAGGACCTCCGCCCCGGCCGTCTCCGCCTCCTCCATCAGCTCGGCACCGAGGTCGTACCCGGCGATCGGCTCCGGACGCCCGGGGAAGTTGGTGATGCCCTCGACGGTCAGGACCTGCCCGCCGACCCCCATGCTGTCGAGCACCACCACGCGGGCTCCGCCGGCGGCGGCGTGCTTCGCGGCGGTCAGGCCGGCGGTGCCGGCACCGACGACTGCGACGTCGTATTCGCTCATCTCGATGTTCTCCTAGCGCCAGTCGTCGACGGAGACGGTCGCCATGGCGCGGGCGCCCATGATCTGCCAGTAACCGTTGGTCTCCCCGCCGACCACGAGGACGTCGATGTCCTCGGGTGCGAACATCCGGACATCTTCCTCCGGTGCGGCCTCGAGCCGCGAAGCCATCGGCTCTTCACCGAACGTGGCCCGCGGGTAGATGTAGTTCTGGACGATCTGCATGTCCCAGTACCGGTCGGCCCGCATCGTGGCGTTCTCGCTCAGCCACGAGATCAGGTCGGCCTTGTTCGCGAACCCTCCGCGTTCCACGAACTGCCTGGCCACGATCGGGTCGAGCAGCAGCACCGGCGGGCCGACCGGGTCGGTGGCGCGGAGCATGTCACGGACGTGCTCGCGCCAGTGATCCTTCCGCAGGCCGAGGTTGTACGTCGTCGACCGGCCGCCGAAGAACACGGAGACGGTGCTGTCCGAGGGCTGGTGGCCGCGCTGGACGTGCAGCGGCTCCCACGGGCTGCGTTCCTCGTTCTCGGCGAAGGTGATGCTGTTGTAGGTGTAGTTGTTGCCCAGGGAGCCCATGAAGGTCTCACCCGGCACCGACCCGCCCTGCAGGTTCTGCGACAGCAACCCGTAGGCGCGCCCGATCGTCGCGTTCGCGCGGTTGTGCGGCCCCATGGCGCCGACGCCGCTGTTCATGCCGATCTCGGTGCGGATCGGACCGTTGACCACGACCATAGCCGCCCCGGAGCTCGAGGTGCTGCCCCGTGCGCTGGTGCCGGTCGCGGCGAGCGCGAGGATGACCGGGAAGTACTCGGGCGTGGCCCCGGCCATGACCGCGTTCACGGCGACCTTCTCGACCGTGTAGCTCCACGCGCCCCGGTTCAACGTGGGCTGCATCCGGCCCACGATCTCGTCCGGGGCACGGTTCGTCCCGGCCAGCATGTCCCGGACGCGCCGTTCGGTCGGCAGGACGATGGGCAGCTTGTCGGTCCAGCTCCGTTCGAGGAAAAGTTCGTGCAGGCGGTCCTCGCTCGCGGGGGCGACGAGGCGTTTCTCGCCGATCCGCGGTGCCGATACGCTGCCGGCGCCCGCCGGCTGCTGCGGGGCGACGGTGAGGCCGTCGATGATCTCCTGCATCACGGCTCCGCCCTTGACGGGGTCCGAGCCGTGCACGTAGTCGTGCAGCTCCGCGGCGCTCTTGCCCATCACCGGCTGGGGGACGAACACCTGGGGCAGCTGCGCCAGGCCGCGCATCTTCGCGACCGAGCCGACGACCCGGTCGAACTTCTCCGTGTGCACGGCGACCGTCGGGATGCCGAACTGGGTCTCCAGCGTGATCGCATGGGTCGTGACGGCAGGTGCGCACGTGCTGCAGTGGCCGACGCCGAGGATGGCGGCGTCGCCGTCGTCCTTGATGCGTGCCCAGAGCTCGGGGTCGTCCTTGGAGTACATGCTGGCGAGCTGGACCAGCTCCGTCCGCACGGTGGGCATGCGGTCCGCGAGCCACGCCTGGATCTGCTTGAGGAGCTCGATCGAGTCATCGAAGCGGCTGTCCACCAGGTAGACGGTCTTGCCGTCCAGGGACTCCAGCCGGTCCGCCGCGGACTTGCCCTTCACCTCGGGCGGATACCCCGTCGGGTCGAGCACCGTCATGGTGTCCGCAGCTAGTTCCCGCTCGTCGATGACCATGCGTTGCCTCCCGCTGAAGTGCTTCTACGCCGGGGGAGACCTGCCTTGACAGGACGTCACGTCGGCGGCATTGTCGACTTTCGTACGAGGCATGTATACCACAGCGGGTCAGGTTGTATACAAGATGCCTTGCAGTGGTGCATGATCCGACGACGGCGCAACACGAGATCCCGAGCGCCGCCACAGCACGACGCAGTGTTCACGGACGGGCCACCTCGTCCCGCGCACCGAACCAGAGCACGACCCGGCTAGATCCACAGCTAGACCTGAACCCGGAGCGAGCCCGGCTCGCTCCCAGGAACCGACGGAGGTCGACAACGATGTCACCGAGGAAGCACATCTCGCTGGGCTGCGCCGCCGGCGCGGCGGCGAGTCTGGCCATCGCCGGATGCGGCGTGACCAACACCGAGGCCTCGAGCGAGGGGAACGAGGACGGGCCGTTCTACGAGGGCCAGACGATCACGATCGTCGTCCCGTTCGACGCCGGCGGCGCGTCGGACACCTACAGCCGGATGTTCGCGGGCTACCTGTCCGAGTACATCGAGGGCAACCCGGAGGTCGTCGTCGAGAACGTCCCCGGCGGTGCCCAGAAGGACGGGCTCAACCGGTTCGAGCGCATGGACCACGACGGGCTCGCCATGGCCATGGGGTCAGGCGGTCTCATCGCCTCGACCATCTTCGACTCCGACGGCGTGCAGTTCGACCTGAGCGAGTACGAGACGCTGGTCGCCTTCGGCGGATCGATGAACATCTTCGGCAGCGCCAGCGCGGGCATCAATTCGCTCGAGGACCTCGTCGAGCTGGAGGAGCCGATCTACTACGGCGGCCTGGAGCTCAACGCCTCCGAGTCCGTGCGGACCTTCGCCCTCGACGAGCTCGGCATGCACGACTTCCAGCCACTCATGGGCTACGACGGCGGAGGCTCGGTCACCGCAGCGGTGCTCAGCGGCGAGCTCAGCCTGGGCAACTCGACGTCCTCGCACTACATGGAGAGCGTCGTGCCGCTCGAGGAGGACGGCGAGATCACCCCGCTGATGACCCAGGGGTACGTGGAGGACGGGGAGATCGTCCGCGACCCGGCGTTCCCGGACCTGCCCACCATGCCGGAGGCGTACGAGACACTGACCGGCGAGACGGCCGAGGGCACCGGGTGGGACATCTACACGGCCGTCACGACGGCGCAGACCAACCTGCTGCGGACGTACTGGGTCCACGGTGACGCTCCCGAGGAGGCGCGCGCAGCTCTGCGCGAGGCGATCGCCCAGGTGGTCGAGGACGAGGAGTTCATCCAGGACTCGACCGAGTCCCTGGGCGTCGAGTCCCCGGCGCTGGTCGGCGAGGAGGCGGACGCATCGGCCGCCGCCGTCCACAACCTCACTCCCGAGCAGGTCCAGTGGGTCGAGGACTACATCGCCGAGGTCAACTCGCGATGACGCGTCGGGACGCCCGCAGCGCGGCGGCCCAGGGACCGGCAAGTGGACGCGACGCTGACAGAGAGGTGGAGGGCTGATGGTCGAGTCCGCACTTCAGGCCCTCGAGGTCATGGCTGCGCCCCAGCACCTGCTCTGGCTGGGCATCGGTGTCGGGATCGGGCTCATCCTCGGCATCATCCCCGGCCTCGGCGGCATCACCGGGATGGCGGTCCTGCTGCCGCTGATCGTGGGCATGGACCCCACCAGCGGGATCGCCATGATGATCGGCCTCATCGCGGCGACCACGATCGGCGACACGTTCCCGTCCGTGCTCCTCGGGGTGCCCGGTACGGCGGCGTCGCAGGCGACGGTGGTCGACGGCTATCCGATGGCCCGCAAGGGTCTGGCCAACGTCGCGCTGGGTGCGGCCTTCATGTCGAACATGGTCGGCGGGATCATCGGCGGTATCGCGTTGCTGGTGCTCATCCCGCTGGCCCGTCCCATCATCACCGCGATCGGGTCGCCCCAGCTGTTCATGCTGGCCCTCCTCGGGTTCTGCCTCGTGGCGGCCCTGTCCCGGGGATCCATCGGCCCGGCACTCGTGGCCGGCTTCCTCGGCATGCTGCTCGGGAGCATCGGCACCGCGAACATGACCGGTGAGTACCGCTTCGTCGGTGGCATCTTCTACTTCTACGACGGGATCGACCTGGCGATCCTCGCCATCGGTGTCTTCGCGATCCCCTCGGTCCTGTCCCTGCTGACGCAGGGCGAGTCGGTCGCGCGGAGCCTGCAGCACTCGAAGGGCGGCGTCCTGCGTGGGGTGCGCGAGGCGCTGCACAACAAGCGCGTGGTCGCGGGGAACTCCCTCCTCGGGAGTGCCCTCGGCATCATCCCGGGCGTCGGCGGCAGCGTCATCGACTGGATCGCGTACGGCACCACCAAGCAGATGGTGCGCGACCGCGACCAGTTCGGGAAGGGCGACGTGCGGGGCGTCATCGCCCCCGAGGCGGCGAACAACGCCAAGGACGGCGGCGTGCTGGTGCCGACCCTGATGTTCGCCATCCCCGGCAGCGCGACCGCGGCGATCCTGCTCGGCGGGCTGACGACCATGGGGGTCGCGACCGGTCCGACGATGCTGCGTCCGGGACACCTGTACCTGGTGTTCGTCATCATCTGGACGCTGGTCCTCGCGAACGCCCTCGGGGCCATCGCCAGCGCCGGCCTCGCCGGCCCCCTCAGCCGGATCAGCCTGCTCAAGCCGTACACCTACAGCCCGTTCCTCATCGTCATCATGCTCATGGCGGCGTACCAGGCGAGTGTGCGCTGGGGGGACGTCGCGCTCGTCGTCGTCATCGCGCTGCTCTCCTGGGGCATGCAGATGATCAAGTGGCCGCGCCCACCGCTGATCATCGGCTTCGTCCTGGGCCAGGGCGCCGAGGGCTACCTCTGGATCTCGGTCAGTCGCTACGAGTGGAGCTGGCTGACCCAGCCGGCGACGATCGTCATCGGCGTGCTCGTCATCCTCACCCTCGTCGGCGGCTTCACGAACACCTTCAGCGGCATCACGAACCGATTCAGCGGCCCCGACGTGCCGGCCAGGTCCGGAAGGAAGTCGACCAATGCCTAGCCTCAGCGTCATCCGGACCGGGGTCACGGGTCTCGTCCTCCTGCTCTTCCTGGCGGTCGCGATCATCTCCCTGAGCGCCGCCGGCTCGCCCACCTACTGGTTCCCCGCCTTCATCGGCGTCGGCGGGACGCTGGCCGCGGCGTACAGCTTCGGCCACGACCTCCGGAAGGTCCTGTCCGGTCAGTCGGTGCTCGCCGACGAGGTCACCGACATCGGCGCCTCGATCGACGACACGCACGACGACGACGGCGAGACCGACCAGCCGCGTGACCGGGCCGCGTTGCCGAGGCGGGCGGTGGCGTGGGCGCTGTGGCTCATCGCGCTGCCGGTGCTCGGGCTCGTCATCCCGTTCTTCTACGCGTCGCTGCTCTGGCTCGTCCTCGTCCTGCACTTCTACGCCCGCCGGGGCTGGCTCCTCACCGGTGTCTCGGTCGGCGTCTTCGCCGTCGTGCTGAACGTCCTGGTGGTCCTGCTCGACGTCGAGCTGCCACCCGCGATCCTCACCGGCCTGGGCTAGGCGCATGCGAGGACGCGGCGCCAGACAGGGCAGCACTCGGCGAGGGGGAGCGGCATGAGCGAACGGGACGAGGAGACCGTGCACGGCCCCGCTGAAGGGATGACGGTGGTCGACGTGAGCCGAGCCCTGGCCGGCCCGCACGCGGGGATGCTGCTCGGTGACCTCGGTGCCCGGGTCATCAAGGTCGAGGCACCCGCGGGCGACGACTCCCGCGGCTGGGGGCCGCCGTTCGTCGGACCGGAAGGAGCCCAGGAGTCCACCTACTTCCTGTCCTGCAACAGGAACAAGGAGTCGATCGTCCTCGACCTGAAGACCGGCGACGGCGCGAGTGCGTTCTCCCGGCTCGTCGACCAGGCCGACGTGCTCATCGAGAACTTCCGCACCGGAGTGCTCGACCGCCTCGGCTTCCCCCTCGCCGAGCTCCAGGCACGCAACCCTCGGCTGGTGGTCCTGTCCATCACCGGTTTCGGCCACGACGGCCCGGAAGCAGGGCGCAGCGGCTACGACCAGATCGCCCAGGGCGAGGCCGGCCTGATGTCCCTGACGGGCTCCGGGCCGGGGGACTACCAGCGCGTCGGTATACCCATCGCGGACCTGCTCGCCGGCATGAACGGCGCCTACGGGGTCCTCGCCGCCCTGCTGGAGCGGGAGCGGACCGGCCGCGGCAAGGTGGTGCGGACGTCCTTGCTCGCGAGCATCGTCGGCGTCCACGCCTTCCAGGGGACCCGGGCGACCGTGGCCGGCGAGGTGCCGCAACCGCAGGGCAACCACCATCCGAGCATCGCGCCGTACGGGCTCTTCCGGTGCGGGGGCGGTGCGGTCCAGATCAGCGTGGGCAGCGAGCGGCTGTGGCAGGTGTTCGCCGACCGATTCGGGCTGGACACCTCGACGACGACGTTCGCGTCGAACGCCGCGCGGCTGGCGAACCGCGCGGAGCTGACGGCGGCGATCGAGCGGGCGTTCGCTGGGATGGAGGCCGAGGACCTGCTCACCGTCCTCGACGAGATCGGCGTCCCGGCCGGGCGGCTGCGCACCCTGGACGAGGTGTACGGGTGGGCCCAGGCCGCCTCGCAGCACCTGATCACCGGGGTGGACCACCCCGTGCTCGGCACCATCGACCTGCCCGGCTCGGCGCTGAGGTTCTTCGATCCCGACGGCGCGGAGACCACCAGGCTCGTGCACTCGCCGCCCCCCACGCTCGACGGCGACGGTGCCCGGGTCCGCGACTGGCTGCACGAACGCGTCGCGGGGGTGCGGCGGTGAATACGACGACGACTCGCCGGGTCACGGGCCGGGACCTGCTCGGGCTCGTGCTGGATGCGGATTCCGTCCGGTCCTGGGACCAGCCGCCCGTCCGGCAGACCGATTCGGACTACGCACGCCAGCTCGGCACCGCACGGGAACGCTCCGGCGTCGACGACGCGATCCTCACGGGCGAGGGCCGGGCGGGCGGCCGGCGGATCGCCTTCGCGGTCAGCGAGTTCGACTTCCTGGCCGGCTCCGTCGGGCTGGCCACCGCCGCCCGCCTGGTGGCCGGCATCGAGCGCGCCACCGCCGAGGGCCTGCCGCTGCTGGCGGCGCCGGCCTCGGGCGGGACCCGGATGCAGGAGGGCACCCCGGCCTTCACGGCGATGATCGGGATCTCGGCCGCGATCGCGGCGCACAAGCGGGCCGGCCTGCCGTACATCACCTACCTGCGGCACCCGACCACCGGGGGAGTGCTGGCCTCCTGGGGGCACCTGGCCCATGTCACGGCCGCCGAGCCCGGGGCGTTGGTGGGCCTGCTCGGGCCCAAGGTCTATCACGCGCTGGGCGCCGCCGCTCCGGCGGCCGGTGTCCAATCGGCGGAGAACTTCCACCGCCGGGGCCTCATCGACGCGGTCCTGACACCGGCGCGCCTGCGCTCCGCGGTGATCCGCCTGCTACGGCTGCTCGCTCACCCGGCCGCACGGCCGGTCCCACCGCCGCAGACTGTCGGGTTTCGCCCGGCGATCGAGGATGCCTGGGAGTCGGTGACCAGGAGTCGCGCGCCGGATCGTCCCGGCCTGCGCGGCCTCCTCATCCACGCTGCTCAAGACGTCTCCTGGCTTCGCGGAGACGCCTCGTCCCCGGCCGAGCAGGGCGTGGTCCTGGCGCTGGCCCGCTTCGGATCCGCGCCGTGCGTCGTCGTCGGGCACGACCGCCGGCCCTCGGACGGCTCGCGCCTGGGTCCGGAGGGACTGCGACTCGTGCGCCGCGGGGCCGACCTCGCCCGCGAGCTCCGGCTCCCACTCGTAACCGTGATCGACACGGGCGGCCCGGAGCTGTCGGCCGAGGTCGAGGAAGGCGGGATCGCCCGAGAGGTCGCCCTGTGCCTGCAGGACCTCACCCACCACCGCGGGCCCGTGGTCTCGCTCCTGCTGGGCGAGGGAGCCGGCGGCGCGGCGATCGCCCTGCTGCCCGCCGACCGGACCGTGGCGGCTCAGCACGCGTGGCTCTCGCCGCTGCCTCCCGAGGGCGCCAGCGCGATCGTGCACGGCACGACCGACCGCGCCGCGGTGATGGCACGGCAGCAGCACATCGACGCCGGAAGCCTGCTCGACGCCGGGGTGGTCGACCACGTCGTCGACGAGCGTCCCGATGCGGGGAGTGAGCCTCGTGAGTTCTGCGCCCGCACGGCCGCGGCAGTGGAGTACGAGCTGGGCGAACTGGCGGGTCAGGACGTCGAGCATCTGCTCGCCGGCCGGCTCGCGAAGTACCGCGCCCTGGCCTCCGCCGGGCTGCCGTCACCGGTGTCCTGAGCCGGCAGAGCCGCCCGTGGTGTGGTCGTCGGGTCCTCACGTGCTCCGCGGGAGGACCATCCCGGCCCTGATCTGCCCGAGCCGCGCCATGGCCTCGTCCAGCAGGGCCGGATCGGTGCAGCGCACGACGACGTCGGTGCCGTGGGCGTCGCCGTCGCGGAACGGGTAGGACCCGAAGCTGAGCTGTGGCATGGCCGCGGCGAGCTCGCGCAACGGGGAGGCGACCCGTGCCTCACCCACCGTGCTGGTCATGTCCCGACCGAGAAGTTGCTTATGCGTATTGACAATCCCACTTGAGTACGTATGGTTATGGGCATAAGCAAGCGGACCGGCAGTGACGCCAACAGGGAGCAATGGTGCAACGCAGGGAGCAGGAGGGTCGGGCTCGGACCCGGCAGGCCGACATCGCTAAGGCCGCGGGACTGTCCCAGGCGACGGTCTCGATGGTGCTGTCCGGCCGGCCTTCTGCCCGCATCTCCGAGGAGACGCGTCAGCGGATCCTCGAGCTGAGCGGCTCCCTCGGGTACAGCGCCAATCCCGCTGCCCGCCGCCTCGCCGGCGGGAAGAACCGGATCCTCGGTGTCTTCACGTACGAACCGACCTTCCCGATCGCCGGCCTCGACCAGTACTACCCCTTTCTGCTCGGCATCGAGGCCGAGGCGGAGGACCTCCACCAGAACCTGCTGCTCTTCACCAGCGCGAGCGGCAAGGGGCGGGCGCGCAGCATCTACGCGGACGGCGTCAACCAGCTCGGGATCGCGGACGGCAGCATCCTGCTGGGCCGTGGGGAAGACCGGGACGAGGTCGCGCGCCTCGCGCACGAGGGCTACCCGTTCGTCTACATCGGTCGGCGCGAGATCAAGGGCGCAGACATCTCCTGGGTCACTGCCGACTACGAGAGCGCCACCTACGAGGTGGTGAGCCGGTTGGCCGCGCTCGGACACCGCCGGCTGCTCTACGTCGGCGTGACCGACCCGGAAGAGCCGAACATCGACCGCTTCGCCGGGTTCAGCCGGGCGGTCGAGGAGTACGCGCTCGAGACCACCGTCATACGTCCGGCCGACGACGCCGACGTCGTTGAACAGATCGGCGACGAGCTCAAGGTCGGGGCGACCGCAATCGTGATCGAGACACCCGAAGACGGTGCTCGGGTCTTCAAGGCCGTCAAGGCGCTCGGTCTGGACGTCCCCGGCCAGGTTTCGGTGGCCGTGCTGGGCGACATGGCCATCCCGCGCGCACGAAAGCAGACCTGGTCCGGGTTCGGGATGCCGTTCGGTGAGATCGGGGCCGAGGCGGTCCGGGTGCTCGCCGAGCTCATCATCGACCCGAGCGTCGGACCACGGCACGTGAAGCTGCCGTGCAACCCCCGTCCGGGACGAACGATCGGCGAAGCGTCCAGCGGTCGCCAGCCCACGACACAGCAGTGACAGAAGAACACATGAGCTCGGGAGAAACGTTCTCCCGGCCCGAAAGGAGACCCGTGAGTCAAGCAGTCCCGCTCCACGTCGATGCACCGGTGCGCGCGAAGGTCGACGTCGCCGTCGTCGGTAGCGGCCCGTCCGGCCTGTCCGCCGCCATCAGCGCTGCGCGGCGTGGCGCCCGGACCATCCTCATCGAGCGGTACGGCTACGTCGGCGGCAACCTGACCGCCGGCCTGGTCGGGCCGTGCATGACCTCCTACAGCCTCGACGGCACGACGCAGCTCATCCGAGGAGTCTTCGAGGAGCTCGTCCTTCGGATGGAGGCGCGCGGCCAGGCGATCCACCCCTCGAAGGTTCCGGCCAACAGCCCGTACTGCGGCTACATCACCTACGGGCACGACAAGGTGACGCCGTTCGAGCCGGAGGCGGTCAAGATGGCCGGCCTGGAGATGCTGCGTGAGGCCGGCGTCGAGATCCTCTTCCACAGCACGGTGATCGCCCCCCGTACCGACGGTGACCGAGTCAACGGCCTGTTCATCACGAGCAAGTCGGGGATCGAGGCGATCGACGCCACGGTCGTCGTGGACTGCTCGGCGGACGCCGATGTCGTGGCAGGTGCCGGTGCGCAGACGGTCTACGGCCGCGAGGAGGACGGCCTCGCACAGCCGATGACCCTCTTCTTCCGGGTCGCCGGTGTCGACGACGCGAAGGTCGACGCCTACGTGAGCGAGGCGCAGGAGATCCGGCCCTTCGCCTCGATCGTCGAGGACGCTCGGCAGAAGGGCGAGTACACCATCCCCAGGAAAGGCATCGGCCTCTACAAGACCATGCGCCCCGGCGTCTGGCGGATCAACACCACCCGAGTGCTCGGCGTGAGCGGCGTCGACGTCGCAGACCTCACCACGGCCGAGATCGAGGGGCGCAAGCAGGTCCACGAGCTGATGGAGTTCCTCCGCGGTCGGGTGCCCGGATTCGCAGACGCCATGCTGCTCGACACTGCCGCCACGATCGGCGTACGTGAGTCGCGGCGCATCGTCGGCGAGTACACCCTGACGCTCGACGACCTGGAGACCGGACGACACTTCGACGACGTCATCGGCACGTGCGGCTACCCGGTGGACATCCACAGCCCGACCGACGCGGGCGGACGGCTCGAGGACGACCCGACGGCGAACGTCTACGAGATGCCGTACCGGATGCTCGTCCCTCGCGACCTGGACGGCGTGCTGGTCGCCGGCCGCTGCGTCTCCGCGACGCACGAAGCCCTCGCCGCCATCCGCGTCATGCCACCGTCCTTCGCGATGGGCCAGGCCGTCGGGACCGCCGCGGCATTGGCCGTGGCGACCGGCGTGCAGCCGCGTGCGATCGACGTCGACACCTTGCAGGACCAGCTCCTGGAGGACCACGCCTACCTGGGGCCTGAGCGGGTTCCGCAGACGGTCGGCTGACCATGGGGCCGCTCGTTCTGCGACGTGTCGGGCAAGCGGTGCTCGTGCTGTGGGGCGCGCTGACGATCGTCTTCATCGTCGTCCGCCTGGTCCCCGGCGACCCGGCCGCTCTGCTGCTCGGACCCTCGGCAACCGCCGAGCAGGTCAGTGCGCTGAACACCGAGCTCGGCTATGACGAGCCGCTGATCGTCCAGTACCTGACCTACCTGGTCGACGCCGTACGGCTGGACTTCGGAGTCTCCAACCGGCTCCACGTGCCGGCCATGGAGGCGGCGCTGGCACGGCTGCCCGCCACCACGACCCTGGCCATCAGCGCCATGGTGGTGACGATCGCCGTCGGGTTCCCCCTGGGCGTGGTCGCGGCCCGCAGGCCGAAGAGCCTCGTCGGCCGGGTCGTCGCGACCGTCTCCCTCGCCTTCCAAGGGATGCCGCAGTTCTGGGTCGGGATCATGCTCGTGATCGTCTTCTCGGCGACTCTCCGGCTGCTGCCGTCCTCCGGATTCACCTCGCCGCAGAGCCTGGTGATGCCGGCGGTCGCGCTGGCACTGCCCTACATCGGCTGGCTGACCCGATCGGTCCGCAACTCGGTGATGGCCGAGCTCGGCCAGCACTACGTGCGCACGGCGCGAGCAAACGGCCTGCCGGCGCGACGGATCTTCTACGGGCACGTCGTGCGGAACACGCTCATCCCTGTCATCACGGTCATCGGCCTGCTGCTCGGTGTCTTCATCGGCAGCGCGGTGATCGTCGAGCAGGTCTTCGCCTGGCCGGGCGTCGGCCGGCTGATGGTCGAGGCCATCACCTACCGCGACTACTCGGTCGTCCAGGCGTCCGTCCTGGTCATCACCGCCTTCTACGTCGTGATGAACCTCGCCGTCGACCTGCTCTACAGCTATCTGGACCCGCGCGTCAGGTTCGGGAACGCATGAGGAGGCAGCCATGACTGCAGTCGCACTTCCTGCCGCACGACGGCGAAGCGTCCGTCGATCGGTGGACGCGCGATGGGTCGCGCGCGCCGTCATCGCGCTGTACGTGCTCGTCGCACTGGTCGGCCCGTTCCTCATCCCCTACGACGCGACCGCGACGAGCACGAGCGACCGCCTGCAGCCTCCTGGGGCGACGCTCACCGACGGCTCGGTGAGCTGGCTCGGTACCGACCAGGTCGGCCGTTCCATCGCCGCCCAGGTCGTCGCCGGCTCCCGGGTGTCGATGCTGATCGCCGCTGCCACGGTCGTCATTGCCGGCGCCCTGGGGCTGGTGCTCGGCCTGATCGCCGGCTACTTCGGGCGCTGGGCCGAGTCGCTGATCATGCGGCTAGGCGACATCCAGCTCGCCTTCCCGAGCATCCTCCTGGCCATCCTGATCGCCGGTGTGCTCGGCCCCAGCGTCACCAACGTCATCGTTACCCTGGCCATCACGCGATGGGTCATCTTCGCGCGCGTCGTCCGGGCGTCGACCCTCGTGGCGAGCAAGAGCGAAGCAGTCGAAGGGGCCCGAGTTCTCGGGGTCAGCAACTTCTGGATCATCGTGCGGTACATCGTGCCGCGGGTCCGAGGACCGTTGGCGGTGGCCGCGACGGTCCAGATCGGACTGATGGTCATCGCCGAGGCGTCCCTCAGCTTCCTCGGCCTCGGCGTCCCGCTGGACCAGGCGTCCTGGGGCTCCATCATCGCCAACGGGCGGGACTACCTCTCCTCCGCCTGGTGGATCGCCGCATTTCCCGGCCTCGCCCTCGTCCTCCTGGTCGTCGCGACCGGGATGGCGACCGACAGCAACCGATCGGAACCCAACCAAACCATGTAGCGCGTCCCCGGACGCAAAGCCCATCACCCTCACTCGCCTCATCACCCTCACTCGAAGGAGAGAGAGATGTCTGAAACCCCACTCACCCGCGTCATGTCGACCAGGTTCGATCGCCGAGCGTTCTTCGGGTTCGTCGGTGCAGGTGCCGGCGCCGTGGCGCTCAGCTCGTGCGGCATGCAGTCCGGCGACGGCGCAGAAGGAGACAGTGGATCGGCGGTTCTCAGGGCGGCCTTCGACCGGCCCGTCCTCGACCTGAACCCGTTCGGCTCCGCCAACGTCGAGCAGGCGACCCTGATGGCCGCGGCGCTCATCTTCGACTCGCTCGTGGTGCGGGCCGGCGACGGCTTCGAGCCGCACCTGGCCACCGAGTGGTCCCAGCCCGACGAGAACACCTGGATCTTCACGCTCGACGAGATCTCGTTCCACGACGGCGCCCCGGTCACCGCGAAAGACGTCAAGGCGTGCGTCGAGAGCATCGCACAGGGCACCACCCCGCAGGCTGCGCTGTGGGGCGCACTGGACACCGTCGAAGCGACGGACGACAAGACCGTCACCATCACCACGACGTCGCCGCTGGGCACGATGCTGTCCAACCTGTCACTCGTATCCATCGTGCCGGCCGACAAGGTCGGCGACGCGCAATTCTTCGCCAGCAAGCCCACCGGCAGCGGCCCCTTCCAGGTCGACTCGTTCACCGCCTCCGACCACCTCAACCTCGACGCGGTGGAGGACTACTGGGCGGGCGCTCCGGCGTCGTCGCGGCTCGAGCTGCCGTACATCCCGGAGAACTCCACGCGCCTGACGGCGCTGAAGACGGGGGAGGTGGACGTCACCTGGTCCATCCCGCCGGACCAGATCGAGGCGATGGCCGAACCGGGCCTCGAGGTCGTGTCGGCACCGAGCTTCATCAACTACTTCAACTGGTTCAACTCCAGCCGCAAGCCCTTCGACGACGTACGCGTTCGCCGCGCGATGTGGATGGCCATCGACGTCGAGCGCGTGGTCGGCGACCTCTTCGGTGACACGGCGGAGGTGGCGACGGCACCGATCCCGTCCGCCGTCTTCGGGTACGGCGAGCAGGACCCGTACCCGTACGACCCGGACCAGGCTCGTCAGCTGCTCGCGGACGCCGGCCTGGCAGACGGGTTCTCGACTCACGTGATGTGGGCGCAGGGAGTCGCGCCGCAGGTCCGTCCCCTCGCCGAGTCGTTCGCCTCCTACTGGAGCGAGATCGGCGTGACCGTCGAGCTCCAGGAGCTCGAGCAGGCCGCGTGGCTCGACCGGCTGCTGGCGCTCGACTGGGACATGGACCTGCAGAACGCTGCCAACGCGACGGGTGACGCCGACTACACCCTCGGTCGCCTGTACACCACGGACGCCAACCGCATGGGCTACTCGAATCCGGAGCTGGACGAGATCTTGAAGGACGCCCGGAGCCTGACCGACCAGGAGAAGCGCGCCGAGCTGTACGCCGAGGCCTGCCGGATCATCTGGGACGACGCCGTCGGGATCTTCCCGTTGCAGGTGCTCGCGACATACGGCATCCGCGAGGGCGTCGAAGGGCTCGAGCCCGCGCCCAACAACCAGCCGGACTTCGTGCCGGTCTCGCCGGCGTGACCACGGGTACGGTGACGTCAACGGGTGGCGAGGCGGTGCACGAGGAGTGGACGGCGGCGCTCGAGGTCGACAGGCTCGCCGTCGCCTATCGCAGCGGCGAGGAGGTCCTCAACGCCGTGCGAGACGTGTCATTCCATGTCGGACGCGGAGAGACGGTCGGCCTCGTCGGCGAGTCCGGCAGTGGGAAGAGCACCATCGGGTTCGCCCTGCTCGGTCTGCTGCCGGACGGCGTCGGGGAGGTGACCAGCGGCAGGGTCCAGTTCTTGGGCGATGACCTGGACGTCACCTCCGAGGCGGAGCTGGCCGCGATCCGTGGACGGCAGATGTCGATGGTCTTCCAGGACCCGCTGACCGCGCTCAACCCCGTGCTCACCATCGGCAAGCAACTGGCCGAGCTGTTCGTGCACCACCAGAAGGCCGGTCGGCGTGAGGCCTGGCGTAGGGCGGTCGAGCTGCTTCGTACGGTGCGCATCCCCGATCCGGAGCGCCGGGCACGCCAGTATCCGCAGCAGCTCTCCGGCGGGATGCGCCAGCGCGTGGTCATCGCCATGGCACTGGCGCTCGGACCCAGAATGGTTATCGCCGACGAGCCGACGACGGCGCTGGACGTCACGGTCCAGGCCCACATCATGTCGTTGCTCGAGGATCTCGCGAAGGAGACCGACGCCGGGACGTTGCTGATCACGCACGACCTGGGCGTGGTTGCCTCGCACGCTCGCCGGGTTTACATCCTGTACGCGGGTCAGGTCATGGAGCGCGGGCCGATCCGGCCGATCTACGAACGGCCGGCGCATCCGTACACGGTCGGTCTGCTCGAGTCGGTGCCACGGGTCTCCGGTGCGCAGCGCGAGCTGCAGCCGATCCCCGGCAGCCCACCGCACCCGGCGGAGCAGATCACGGGCTGCCCGTTCCATCCGAGATGTCCGCTCGCGACCGACCGATGCCGCGACGAGACACCGGCGATGAACCCGGTCGACGGCGAACGCGCCGCGGCCTGCCACTACGCGGAGGAGGTGTACCAGGGTGTCCACGACGAACGACTTCGTGCTGCGAGCGAGTGACGTGACGTGCACCTTCCGACTGGGTGGTCGCCTGTTCCAGCGCGGGAACCACGAGGTCCAGGCCGTGGCCGGCGTCAGCCTCGAGGTCCGTCCGGGGGAGGCCGTCGGCCTCGTCGGCGAGTCCGGTTGCGGCAAGTCCACCATCGCTCGGGCGATCGTCGGGCTGGAGCCGACCACGAGCGGGACCATCGAGGTCTGTGGCCAGGACATCACGACCTTGCCCCCTCGCGCCCGGAGGGACGCCCGTCGCCAGGTTCAGCTGATCTTCCAGGACCCGTACTCGTCCCTGAATCCCGACATGACCGTGCGGGACCTGCTGTGCGAAGGCTGGCGGGCGCATCCCGGCATCCTCGCTCCGTCCCGGTGGGACGGGCGGGTGGCCGAGCTGCTCGAGATGGTCGGCCTCAGTCCGCGTCACGCCGACCGCAAGCCGCGCGAGTTCTCGGGCGGCCAGCTGCAGCGCATCTCGATCGCCCGTGCCCTGAGCGTCGAGCCGCGCCTGCTCATCGCCGACGAAGCGGTCTCGGCGCTGGACGTCTCGGTCCAGGCTCAGGTCCTGAATCTGCTCGACGACCTGCGCGAACGACTCGGCCTGGGAATCTTGTTCATCTCGCACGATCTCTCCGTCGTGCGGCATCTCTGTGACCGGGTGGCGGTGATG
The DNA here is from genome assembly GCF_039541595.1 of Georgenia halophila. Lineage (NCBI taxonomy): Bacteria > Bacillati > Actinomycetota > Actinomycetes > Allobogoriellales > Allobogoriellaceae > Georgenia > Georgenia halophila. The sequence continues at coordinate 398,350 of NZ_BAABGN010000013.1, forward strand.
TACCTCGGGAAGATCGTGGAGTCGGGCAAGACTGCCGACGTCTTCGCCGAGCCGAGCCACCCCTACACGCAGATGCTGCTCGAGTCGGTGCCCGATCTCTTCCCGTGGGAGTCGGGGCGCCAGGCGGCACGCCTGCCGGAGACCGGGGAGCTGCCCTCCCCGATCGACCCGCCCTCGGGATGCAGGTTCCGGACGCGATGCCCGCTCGCCTCGGACCGCTGCGCTGATCAGGTGCCTCCGCTCGAACCGATCGTCGGTGCCCCGCCGGCCCACCAGGCCGCCTGCCATTTCGTGGAGGAGGCGCGCCGCGGTGCCTGGCGACGGACGAGTGCCGAGGGCGCGGTGACGTCGGCGAGCTGAGCGGTCTTGAGCGTCAGCGTGGCCTTGCCGCGCGGAACTGGGCCCGCAACGTTTCGAGCCGCGTCACGGCCTCGTCCAGCAGGGCCGCGTCGGTGGCGCGCACGACGACGTCGGTGCCGTGGGCGTTGCCGGCGCGGAACGGGTAGGACCCGAAGCTGAGCTGTGGCATGGTCGCGGCGAGCTCACGCAGCGGGGTGGCGACCCGTCCCTCGCCCACCTCTAAGCGCACCTCGCGGGACAGTCGCGGGGCTCCGCCGTCGAGCGTGGGCAGGACGGTGTCCACCATGGCGTCGAAGATGCTGGGCACCCCGGCCATGACGTGCACGTTGCCGATGGTGAAGCCCGGTGCGCCGGAGCGGTCGTTGACGATGAGGGTGGCGCCCTCGGGGATGCGCGCCATCCGGAGCTGGTCCGCGGTGGCGCTCCGGCCGCGGGCCGCGAGGGCGGCCTCCAAGAGCTCGCGGGCGTCCTCGCGCACGTCGATCCCGACGCCGAAGGCCGCGGCGACGGCGTCGGCGGTGATGTCGTCGTGGGTGTGGTCGGATCCTCTGTATCGGCATCACGGCAGTGTCCGGCTGAACATAGTTGGGCACAGGTCGGAGAGAAGTGGGCGCTTCGAATGGCAGCGCGATTGACGCACGCGGTGGGAGCATCATGGGATGACCTTCATTGCTGAGGCCGTCCTGGTATTGATCGCTTCCCCTGGCGATACAAGGGAGGAGCGGGCAGCGATTGCTGGCGCACTCAACCATTGGAACGCAATGCGTGCTCGACGTGACGGCGTAGTCTTCGTGCCGTGGCTGTATGAGCGACACGCGGTACCGCTCATGGGTGGAAATCCTCAAAGCATCATTAACGCCCAGGCTGTGGACAAGGCCGATGTTGTGATCGCGCTGTTCGATGCGCGCCTAGGCACGCGAACGGCTGACGCAGTTTCAGGCACCGCTGGCGAGATTGAAAGTGCAATCGCCGCCGGTAAGCGCGTCCACGTCTACTTCTCCAATGCCGATATTCGCCGAGACGAATTTGATGCCGAGCAGTTCGCTGCCCTTCAGGAGTTCCGCACTTCTCTCGAGCCTCGCGGTCTACTGGGAACATATGAAGGACCCGACGACCTTGCAGATAGCGCTCGCCGCGCGCTCGAATTGGATCTCGAGGAGATGAACTGGGGAAGTGGACAGGTGCCGTCGCGGCCTCAAACCAACGGAGCCGTGCTAGTGGCACACCACGAGCATCGAAGAGAAGTCCGGGGCCACGACAAGAGGGGAAGGCCTCAGTACAGGACCACGACAAATCGACTCGTGCTTAAGAATGAGAGCGCGACGCGGTCCGCGGAAGAAGTGCATGTCAGTGTCGAAGGTTTAGACGATACGGAGGTAATGTTTGACGGTCCGCCTGACACCTTTGAGTTGGGGCCGCGATCTGAACGCAGTTGGACGCTTATACCATTACGCAGTGGTGATGTCCGGATCGACCTCGAATGGCAAGAGGAGGGAGTGCCACAAACTAGTTCCTTGACTGTCAGCGTCCCGGGCGGGCCAGGATAGCGAATCCGTCTACCCTGACATGTCCGCAGTGGGGGCGGCTCTCGCCTCCAGGTGGAGGGCCGGCGTCGCATGCCGGTCCTCGACCCAAGCGAGTGTTAGTTCTCGCTGGCGGGCGGCGTCAAGCTGGGCGGACTTCCGGGCGATTTCCTCAGAGGTCATGAGAATGGCCTGTCGGCGACGTCGCCGGAGCCGGACGCGACGGGCGTTGAACGGCAGGGGTGGCGGTGGACCGCTGCGGGAGCATTGGTACCGCAAAGCGCAGTCGCCGTGACGCCCAGCGTGGTCGTCGTCATGATGGTTCGGTCGAAGCGGTGGCCGAACCATTACGACGAGTGGCGTTTGGGCGCTGGACCCACCCGATTTGACACCTGGTGGGATTCAACGAGCGGGCGGCGATACTGACGTACGCCTGTAGCGCCCGGGACGGGCGGGCTCCTCAGTTGGTCGAGCTAGTTTGAAACGCCGCGAATACTCGCAGCTAGTGGACCGTGGAAGCCAAAGGCGTCGCCTCGTGACGCCGGGGCGGCGTCACTCGGTTTCGTGCGGTCGACGGCGTTTCTAAATACCATCATGGGCCATTCGAGTGACTGTCTCGCATACCTCCATCCATTCGGTCAAAGGCATAGTTATTGTCCCGTGGACGTCGTGATCCATCCCACCAGTCAGTTCATTGAAGTCTTGTGTTTCATGGACCACGGTCACGGTACCGTCAGGGTTCCGTCGCACTTGTACCATGTAAGCGAATGTACTCCCACTAGCAATTGGATGGAAGTACTTCCGACCCAGTTCCGAAGAGCAATTTCGCCTACAGGTTGGCCCCCACATCGGCACGAGTGGGGTCGAAGTGTGCGGCGATCGACGAGCCGACGTGTCACACCGGTTGCACTGCAAGAGGGGCGCAATCGGGACGGGCCGTTCGCCTCGTGTGAGGAGGTGCTCCAGTCAACTGGTCGCTACCGACTCTGACGACCTCCGGCTGGCTCCTACCTCACCGTCACCCCCGCGGCGTGGAGCAATAGCGCACCCTCGAGTACCAAGATCCAGCCTTGCGGCATACTCCGGTAGCACGGGTCCGGTGGGACGACATCGCTGCGGTCGGGCCCTAAATCGCGTCTCTAGACTCAGCTCGAAGCGTGGCTGCGCCGATCGCGTGGCCGTCAGGTCGTGACGGAGAATCCTCCGCCGACGAGCCTGACTCGATCCCCGGCGACGGCTTGTCCCCGTGCCGCACCGGAGACGGTGTATGCGCGCCCGGAGCCGTCCGCCAGCGCGGGGGAGCGGGTCAGGCGCTCGCCCGCGTTGGCGTAGAGCACGGCAGAACCGGCGTTCGTCCGGTAGTGCGCCGTGGCGACGGCGGGTCGGACGAGGAGGCCGTCGAGGCGGAGGTCGCCCTCGCTCGTGCACCGCACGCGCAGGTCGCCGGCCGGCAGCGGACGCTTCAGCGGAAGCGGCAGCAGGGCGCCGGGGGCCTCCGTCAGTCCGGCGTCGCCCGTCCCTCCGGCCTCGGTCGTGCCGAGCTCAGGCCCCGAGACGACCTCCCAGCGCGCCCGGCCGGCGGTCTGCGCATGCAGCCAGACGATCGGGTGGAGCTCGTCGCCATCGTCGCTGCTGACGTCGAACTCCACCCACTCACCGGGCGGGACGTTCAGGTAGGCACCTCCGGAGAGATTGCCCTCGCCGGTCCAGGCCCCGGTCTCGGGGCGCTCGAGCGTGCAGCCCGGGCTCCGCCGCGCCGACTCCGCTTCGAGCACCCGCACGCGGTCGTGGTCCACGATCCCCGTCAACGACGTCGCCAGCGCGGCCAGGTCGGGATTGTCGTCGAGGAGCATCATCGTCAGCTGGGCGTGGATGGTGGACTCGGCGCCGCTGTTCCGGTTGATGCGGCCGTCGGTCTCGATGCCGTCCACCGTGACACCGGTCGCCGGGTCGTAGACCTGCTCGTTCGCAGGGTTCGCGCCGAAGAACCAGCCGGCGGCGAGGCCGACGATCTCGCGCAGCCCGGGCCCGCCGGTGGCCTCGGCGGTCGCCAGCGCGCCCGCGACGCGGCCGTGCGCGCCGTAGGCGATCTGCGCCTCGCCGGGCACGGGCGCCCAGGCGTTGTGCGGCCCGCCGCTCGCGAGCACCAGCGGGGTGAACGAGCCCGCGTCGGCGACGGCGACGTCCACCAGATCCTCACGGCCGAGCAGTGCGCCGGCGCGCGCGAGCGCCTCGGGTGCCGCGCCGCCCCACGCGTGCCAGAAGCCGAGCGACCCGGTCCAGGGGAGGATCGCGCCGAAGGGCCACGCGGACGCCGTGGTGCCCATCGCCTTGATGCCGGACGCATAGGCGTCCAGCGCGTCCGCGACGCGCCGATCCTGCGGATCGGTCGCGTGCGCGGCGACCAGGCCGAGGACCGCCTCCGCGGTCGCGTCGGCGCCGCCGACGATGAGCCAGGCCGGCAGATCGACGCCGTCGCTGGTGACGAAGGTGCCGACGCGGGAGAGGGACTCCTGCTCGAGCGCGGTGAGCGCCAGGTCGAGCCGGTCGCGCAGGAAGCCGGCGAACGCCGGCTCCACCTGCCCGAACGCCGCGTACCCCTCGCCGAGCGCCCACACGGTGCGGGCCAACCAGTAGGACTCGGCGGAGTCCGAGGGGTCCGGGAGCTCGACGGGCTCCGCGCTGGGGTTCAACGTGCCGTCGGCCTGCTGCCACAGCACAACGCGTCCGGCGTTCGGGCCGCCGTCGTTCTGCAGGTAGGTCAGCGATCGGAGGAGCTGGCGTGCCCGCTCGCGTGCGTCGCCGTCGCTCGTGGCCTGCCAGGCGCGGAGATAGACGACGGCGGCCCGTGAGATGTCGTCGGCGTTGAACGCGCCCTGGGAGTAGTGGCCCGTCGTCGGGTCGAGCGTGCCGCCGCCTACCCGGGTGAACGTGGTGCCGTCGAAGTCCGCGTAGGTCCAGGGCGCGAGAGCGGTCGGGTGCGCGGCGCCGTCGTAGGTCGAGTGGTGCTCGAGCGAGGGGAGTGGCACCTCGTCGAGCAGGAACGTCAGATGGTCGAGGTTGGTCAGCTGAGGCACCTGTGGGGCCGCCGCGGCCGGAGGGCCTGCGGCGACGACGGCGGGTGCGGCGAGTGCGAGGCCGAGGAAGCTTCGTCGGGTCGTGGCGATCATGATGAGTGCTCCAGGTGTCTAGAGGCGGCGCGCACGCTGGAGCCCCAGGTGTGCGCCGGGTCGTGGATCGCGACGGCGAGCGTCGTGTCGCTCTGGCCGTAGTAGGCGAGCCACTGCCCGCGGAACTTGACCAGTCCTTCGACGAAGGTGACGTTGGAGACCAGGCCGTTGGTCTCCTCGAAGGTCTGGGGCTTGAGCCACGGCACCTGCATGCGGGCCAGCAGCTCGGTGGGTTTGTCCGGGTCGATGACGATCTGCCCGCACCGGTAGTCGACGCCGTGCCCTTCGCCGAGCACGTTGCGGCGCGCGCCGTTGACGAGCATGAGGAGCAGGCCGTTCTCCGTCAGCACCGGTGAGGTGCCGATCTCGACCAGATCCTCCTCGAAGGTTCCGGGCGCCGGGGCGTACATCGGCTCCGCGTCCGGTGTGCCGGGCGTCCAGTGGATAAGGTCGTCGCTCGTTGCCCAGTAGACCCCGCCCTCGCCGAAGTACATCCACCACTTGCCCTGCATCTGGAAGGGCACGATGACGCCGGCCTTGCTCCAGGTGCCGCCGCGCGGGTCGTCGGTGGCGGCGAAGGTGTCGAAGTTGTCGAAGAGCGGCCCGTGCTTCGTCCACGTGCGCAGGTCGGTCGACGTCGCGAGGCACAGCTTGGCGACGGTGCGGTCCCACCCGGTGTAGGTCAGGTAGTAGGTGCCGTCGATGAAGGCGACACGGGGGTCTTCGCAGCCGTATCGCTCGTAGTCGTGCTCCGGGGAGAGGATCGGGGCGTCCTCGCGTTCGAAGTGGAAGCCGTCCTCGCTCCGCGCGATGCCGACGTGGGAGATGATGTCCTCGGCGTGCGCGCGGTAGAGCAGGATGACCTCGTCGTCGACGACGAGCGCGGCCGGGTTGTACAGGTTGGCCGACTCCCAGCTGTCGCCCTTCGGGCGCAGGATCGGGTTGTGCTCGTACGGCACGAACGGGCCGAGGGGGAAGTGGGCATTCTCGAAGATCGAGACGGTCACGAGGGGTTTCTCCTTGGGGATCGCGGCTTCTCAGCCCTTGACGCCGGACGCGACGTCGGTCGAGGTGAAGTAGCGCTGGAAGAGGCAGAACAGGACGACGACGGGGAACGCCAGCACGCTTGCGCCCGCGAGGATGGCTCCGGTGGGGTTCGTGGCGCTCTGGGCGACCGAGGAGATGTAGTTCGCCAGGGCGACCGCGAGCGGTTGCATCCCGGCCTCCTTCGTGATGAGGAACGGCCACAGGAACTCGTTCCAGGGCCCGATGAAGGTCACCAGGATCACGGTGACCAGCGCCGGCCGGACGAGGGGGAGCGCCACGGACCACAGGGTGCGCAGCTCGCTGGCGCCGTCGAGACGCGCGGCTTCGAACAGGGTCTCGGGGAGCTGGAGGAAGAACTGCCGGAAGATGAACACCGCCGTGGTGTTGATGAGGAACGGCAGGATCATCCCGAGGTAGGTGTCTCCCAACCCGTAGGTCCTGGTGAGCAAGACGTACAGCGGCACCATGAGGAGCTGGAACGGCACCATCTGGACGAGCAGCATCATCGCGAAGACGGCGCCGCGGCCGCGGAAACGCAGCCGGGCCGTGGCGTAGCCGGCGAGCAGCCCGAACGTGACGGTGCCGAGCAGCACCCCGATCGTGAAGATGGCCGAGTTGATCAAGGACCCGACGAGGTCGATGCGCGAGTTGATGTCGGAGAAGTTCTCGAGGGTGAGTCCGCCGCTGGGGACGAGCTCGCCGACCTCGGTGGTCGGCTCGGTCTGGAATGCCCCGATGAGCATGAAGTAGAACGGGAACACGAACGCCAGGGCCGCCAGGCCCAGCATGACGTGCAGGAGCACGTTCTTCGAACGTCTCATGTCAGCGCTCCTTCCCGACGCGGTTGGCGATCAGCGCCAGCAGTCCGACGAGGATGACGAGGATCAGGCCGATGGCCGACGCGACGTCGGGGTTCGTCTGTTGTATGCCCTTCTGGTAGATGAGGAGGACGGGCGTCGTCGAGGCGCCGTTCGGGCCGCCGCCGTTGGTGAGCAGGTACGGCTCCGTGAACAAGCCGGCGCCGATGATGACGGCGAGGATGAGGACGAGCACGCTCACCGTGCGCACGCCCGGGACGGTGATGTGCCAGAACTTGCGCACGGCACCGGCGCCCTCCAGGGAGGCGGCCTCGTACAGGTCCCGGGGGATGCCCTGCAGCGCGGCCAGGTAGAGCAGGATGAAGAAGCCGAGCTGCTTCCACGTGACGTACAGCGCGATGGTCGGCATCGCGAGGCCCGAGTTGATAAGCCAGGACGGGTCCGGGGCCAGCGGTCCGAGGACCGTGTTGACCAGGCCGTTCTGCGAGAACAGCAGCAGCCAGACACCGACGAGCGAGACGCTGGCGGTCACGTACGGCACGTAGAACGCCACCCGGAAGCCGGCCGCCCAGCGCACGGCGGTGTTCAGGATCGACGCGAGGACGATGGAGCCGACCACGGTGAGTGGGACATAGATCGCCAGGAAGATCCCGGTGTTCACGAACGACTGACGCACGTCCGGGTCGGTCAGTGCGGCGACGTAGTTGTCCAGTCCGACGAACGGGTGCTCGATGGTCACGCCCGGCGCGGTGAACATGTAGTCGTGGAAGGACATCCAGATGGCCATGCCGAACGGGTAGGCGAAGACGACGACGAGGAACACCACATAGGGCAGCGAGAACGCGGTGCCCATCGGATGCTTGCCCAGCACCCGTTCCCACCATGGCCGCCTCGCCCGGTTCTCGGGTCCGCGAACGGGCGTGGTCGTGGCGGTGGACATGGCTTACTCCTGCACGAGCCCGTTGACCGCGTCGGCGGCCGCCTGCAGGCCGTCGGCGACGGGCACCTCGTCGAAGATGACCGACCGTGACCACTCCTCGCGGAACGTCTGCCACGCCTCGACAGAGTTCGGGATGTTCGGCACGTCGACCGTGCGCTCGGCCTGGTCCGCGAACGCGACGTAGTTCGGGTTCGCCTCGAAGTAGTCGGGGTACGCGTCCGTCAGCCCGGTCCGCAGCGGCATCTGACCCGTGGCCTCGAGCAGGTCGCCGTCGGCGGCCTCACTCGTGCTCAACTGGAGGAACTCCCAGGCGGTGCCGGTGTTCTCGCAGCTGGTGAACATCGAGACGTTCTTGGCGTCGGCGAAGGTGTAGGTCTCCTCGGGTGCCACGCCGTCCTCGGTCGGGACCGGCATGAACCCGTAGTCCACCTGCCCCTCGTAGGAGGCGATGGCCCACGGCCCGGCCATCTGCATCGCCGTGGTGCCGGCGGTCATCGCGTCCTCGGTGGCGGCCTCCTGCGACGTCAGGCCCTCCTCGTAGAACGTCCGCCAGAACTCCCAGACGGCCATGCCGTTGTCGTCGTCGAAGGTCGCGGCCCCGTCCTCGACGAGGCTGGTGCCGCCCGTGGTGGCGAGGTAGGTGGGGTAGAAGTCGAACCACGGTTGGTAGAACTCGGTGGTCGGCGAGGGCCAGATCGCGGTCTCGGCGGCGCCGGAGGACACGATGTCCCGGGCCCCGTCGAGGAACGAGTCGAACGTGTTCATGTCCGGGTTCTCGGGGTCGAGACCGGCCTGCTGGAAGACCTCCTTGTTGTACATGACCATCACGGGGTTCGACTTCCACGGCACCTGGTAGATCCCGCCGTCCTGTCCTCGGTACTGCCCGAGGGTGTCGTCGCCGCTGCGCTCGCTGAGGTACTGCTCCGCGCCGTCGAACTGGCTGAGGTCCACGAGCCCGCCCTGCGCCTGCCACTGGGGTGCCGCTGCCGGCGAGATGTTGTAGACCAGGCACGGTGCGGTGCCGGCCGTGATGGCTGCGGTGATGGCCTCCTCGGAGCTGGATCCAGCGGGGATCTCCTGGGCCTCGACCTGGGCGTCCGGGTGGTCGGCGTTCCACTCTTCGACCAACGCGTTGCCCCACTCGAGCTCGAACTCGTTGTTCGAGAACCAGACGGTGATCGGGCCGGTGGGCGGAGCGCCACCGTCCGCGCCGTCGTCGGTCTCGCCGCCGCCTCCGGACGAGCACGCGGCCAGGGTGAGGCTGAGGGCCGCGGTCGTGGCGATCAAGTGCTTCTTCATGTCTGCTCCTCGTTGAGTAGGTGGGCCCGGCAGCCCTGCCGGGTCGGTCAGGACGCCGCCGGGCCGGTGCTGTTGCGGTTGACGAGATGAGGCCCGTCGAGAACGGCGTCGGCCACGTCGTCGCCGGCGATGTGGCCCAGGAGTGATTCGGCTGCGCGCCGGCCCCACGCGACGACGTCGGTGTGGACGGTCGTCAGGGACGGGGTGAGATGGGCGGCGAGCTCGCTGTCGTCGAAGCCGGTGACCGACAGGTCGTCGGGTACCGCGACTCCGATCGACTGGGCGTAGCTCAGGCCCGCCATGGCCATGACGTCGTTCGCGAAGGTGATGGCCGTGGGCGGAGTCTCGGCTGCAAGGAGCTCCGCGGTGGCGGAGCGCCCCGACTGTGCGGTGAAGTCGCCCTCGACGACCAGGGAAGGGTCCAGGCCGCGCTCGCGCAGGGAAGACCGGAACGTGTCGAGCCGGTGGCGTGCGTGCACGTAGCCCACCGGGCCGCTGACGTGCGCGATGCGGCTGTGCCCGAGCTCGATGAGGTGGTCCAGCAGGGCGACCATGCCGCGCCCGTCGTCGACATGGGCCTGGGGGAGGCCGGCGGGGTTCGGATGGGCGCCGACGATCACCGCCGGGAGCGAGAGCGATCGGACGATGTCGAGCCTGGCGTCGTCGATCTCGAGGTCGAGCAGCAGGACGCCGTCGACCCGCCCGCGTGCGAGGGAGCGGTAGGCGTCCCGCTCGCGGTCGTGGTCGGGCACGACCTGCATGAGCACGCCCATGTCCACGGTCGACAGGACGGCCTCGACGCCGGCCAGGAAGCCGGCGAAGAACGTGTCGGTCGCGATGACGTCCGGGTCACGAGCGAGGACGAGGCCGATAGTGCTGCTGCGTCGCGTGGCGAGCGCGCGGGCGCGGGAGCTCGGCACCCAGTCCAGGTCGGCGGCGGCCCGCAGCACGCGCTCCCGGGTCTCCTCGGAGATCGTGCGCTTGCCGCTGTAGACCAGCGAGACCGTGCCCTTGCTGACCCCGGCCCGCGCCGCGACGTCGTCGATCGTTGCCCTGGGCACCTGTCACCCCGTTCCTCGTTAAACCGGTTTGACGTATGTCATCAAACCGGTTTGACGGGATGGTGTCAAGGGCGGTGGCGGTTGGCCCCGCTCAGCCTGGCCTCAACCACGCGCGTACGGAGTCGCCGTCGTCGAGTCACACCACCAGCCGGGCCCGGTCCGGCCGACGGTGGCGGGGGCACGCCCAGTGTGATCGCATCGCTCACCCGGAACGGCTCGACCGTCATCTCGGCCCTGAGCCCGGTCGCCGCGCGCAGCCCGCCGACGTCGGCGTGCCCGCAGACCCCACCCGGCCGCCAGCCGCCCGGTGACCCCGCCGGTCCCGTGGTGCGACACGCGGGCGCCGAGCTGCGTCGGGCCGCTTCGGGACCGGGATGTCCGCGCCGGCCTGGAACCTGCACCAGGTCGAAGATCAGCACCGTCTCCGCGTGCACGTCGGCCCGCACGCATCCGCCCAGGTCCTTGATGGTGCGGTCGACGTACAGCATGCTGGCGGTCTCGTGTTAGATGTCGGTGATCTCGCAGTGCACGTAGCTAGGGGTGGCGTCGTGCCGACGCGGCTCCTGTCTCTGCCAGCACACATCTTGGAGTTCGACCCGATCTACGGGGGCGGTCCTCGTCTGCCATTCGCGGCGGTATGACATGACTGGCCATAGTGAGGGCGGCGGTTGCTAACCGAGTTGCTCCGAAGAGTGCGGAAGTTGCTTGGGAAGTCACACCGTTGAGTGTCAGATGCGGGGCGCGCCGGCAACGGCGAGATAGACAACCAAGGCTCACCGAACCGCACCGTCAAGCGGTGGTTGATGTATAGGCTCGAGTCGATCGCTTTCGCGCCCAGGCCAAGGGGGGTTAAGCAAGGTGGCTTCTATCGGGATCGAGTTCACTGCGGGCGCTCGCTACACACTCGACCTGCAGGGCCAGCGATCCGCATACACCCTCACTGGCCGCCTACGGGAGATCTCTGACACCTCGATTCGCTTCGACACAGACGAGGGCCGAAGCCTCACGATTCCACTCCGAGCGGTGACGTTCGCTCGGGCCCTCGATGGCCCGCGTGGTATCACGGAAGCAGATCCATCCCAGCGGGACCTCGGACGAGCAATCAAGCGGTCACGTGAAGAAGCCGCTAAGGACGAGGACCCGATACAAGGCGTGAAGCTTGTTCGGGAAACGATGCGCGAGATAGCCCCACGTGTCACCTCAGCGGCCAATCGGGCCAGGATCGAAAGCGCGATTGAGTTGAGCAACCTGGTGGAGCGACATGTGCTTAGCAGAGATCTCAGGCGGGCTTCGCGTATACGCCAGCAGATTCTCTCCGTCGTAAAGTCGGCACGTGTGGGCCGCGGTCCGCGTTACAAACCCACTTCCCTAGCTGCAGAAATCGATGCTGCTCTTGGCTGGCTCTATGGGGTTGAAACCGAGCACTGGGACACGTTTGCTGCCCTACACTACGCGCCTCCACGAATCATAACTAGAGATCGAATCAACGTCAGTCGAGATAGCGCCAACGAGTTTGAATTGCCAATTCGTGTCACCCTAGACTCAAGCGCCGCAGAAGTTCATGACGTCAGAGTGCGTCTGGACAAGTTTCGCAACCTCAAGATCATTGGAGCTGCACCAAAGATCGACGTTCTCAAGCCTGGCGATTCGGCTATTCTTCGCACGCAAATGCGAGACAATCGGAAGCAGGGTGCGAGGGCCGACATCCGCATCGATGCCCATCTTGCGTTCGAAGACCTTGCAGGCAGGCGGCGAGAGTCGCCGCGCCAAACCTTGGACCTACGCATAGTCAGCAGAGAGATCCGTGAGGAGATTCCGAACCCATTCAGAGCTTACGCTGGTGGCCTCCCAATCGAGAGCGAAGAGATGTTCTTCGGACGCCGGGATTTGGTTGCGGAGTTCGTCAAGGAGTTGAGCAAAGCTTCAGGTGGGATGTGTTACGCGCTGTACGGCCAGCAACGGACCGGAAAGTCGTCAGTGCTAGCGCAAGTGCGTAGCAGACTTCGAGAGCGAGGGGCAATCGTCGCGGCTCTCTCTATCGGGACTATCGATCGCAAGAGCATGACGATCGACTTCATAGAGGAAGTTCTCGATCAGTTTCGTGTTCAAGTGCACGGTCGGCTGCCAAAGGAGCTTTCCAGCACTCTCTTGTCCCGATGGCCCGACTCGGCCGCGATCGAGAAGCGGCCACTAAGGAGTTTCCAGCGTGCCCGCGCTGCTGCTGCTGCGATTCTTCGTTCCGCTGGTCACACCGCGATCCCCTTTGTCGTTGTTGTGGACGAGTTCACATATTTACATGAAATCCTCAGGAGGCGCGGCATTGAACCGAGCGAACACAACGAGTTACGGGACTTTATGCGCCAATTGAAGGGCCTTCTCGAAGGAAGACTGTTTTCGGCGCTCCTGGTTGGTCAAGATACAATGCCTCGATTCTTGGATGCGTACCCGAACGAGTTTAGTGTTATGGCGACACGTAAACTGGACTACTTGCGCCATGACGAGACTCAGGCCCTTGCAGACGAGCCGGTGCGGACCCGTGACGGACAAAGTCGCTACTCGGGCTATGCGCTCAGCACGATCGCGACATACACAGACGGCCACCCCTTCTTCACTCAAATCGTTTGTGATCGTGTCATCTCAACAGTCAACTCGAAATCTCGAGTCGAGATTACTCAAAGCGACGTGGAGGAGGCGGTCGAGAGCTTGATTGCTGGCCAGGATTGCATCGAGTTTCATAAGTTTGACTGTCTTGTGACCGCCGACAACACGCACGCGCTGCTTGTCGACATGACCGGCGAGGGTGGAGAAAAGGAGGTAGACGGATCGCGGGACGCCCTAGCGGTATTGAGGCGAATAGCAGCCGTCTCAGGAAGCCTGAATGAGGCGGTTCCAATCGAGCGGCTCCAGCTCGACTCTCGACACGAGCTCGCGTTGGACGACCTGCTCATGCGGGGTGTCGTCCGAAAGTCCGATGCCGGCGTCGTCATCCGGGTTCTTCTTTATGCCGACTACCTGCGGAGACAGTGACGTAATGACAGAGCGGGCAAAACTTCCGGGCAAGGTGGCAACGCTATTGCGCGCTCCGGCCAATGTTGCACTACACGGGAGCCCAGGGTCAGGGAAGTCGTTTATCAGCGACAAGGTCGTGGGCCTTCTCACTACTGACCCGACCACTTCCGTCATTCGAGTCGACCTAAGTACCACCATGTCGGGCGCGGCCGTCTTCGAAGAAGTCCGTAGGCAGCTGGAACCCGATACCGCCGCAGCCTCATACGAGTCTTCCAATGTTCACGTGGAGTGGCGGGGAATACGGGCTGGCCTGATGGGGTTTCAGGGCCATGTTGTCTTGGTCTTGGACCAATTTGATCGCGTTCTGCGGTTTGGTGACGGCCAGGAGTTCTTACTGTTGCTTCGAGAACTCGTGCACCGCCCGGAGTCCATTTGCTGCACGGCCCTGGTCGGTTCTCGGCGCTCCCTACAGGCAATTGAAGCGGGCGTCCGAGGGATATCCACTCTTGCCAGCGTTTTCTACACCGAGTTCCTCGGGAGCGCACGGTTGGAGGACCTCAGCGCATTGGGTCCAGGAGCGAAGGGGCTCTCTATACGCAAACGTCACGAGTGCCTGGAGTGGTCGGGAGGGCACCCCGCCCTCGCGAAGTACTGGCTGTCGACTCGACCCGACAGGCAGCCTGATCCAGCGTCTGAGCTTGAGCGTATAAGAACAGTGCTTCGAGTGCTCGACCACCTTGCCGATGTTGACCTGGTGGATGCGGCGGCGCAGACGGTGCTAGGACCGGTCATCGACGAGTTCCTGTTCGAGCGACAGGAGTTGCAGTTGCTAGGCGTTCTTCCGTCGAGTGCCTCGGATCAACCGGTGGAGGAGACGCTGGCTGGGCAAGGAACCTTTCGTGATGCTCTGCGCATGAGAACGCGGAGCATGAATCCGTGGGGTGTTTTGGGAGCCGCCGAGGTGCAGTTGCGCGGCATAGTCGACATTGTTATGCGGGACGCGTATGGGCAAGTCTGGGCAGACGAAATGGCGAAGAGGCATTCCGGAATTAGGCGACTCAAAGACGAGGCGACAGAAAAACTTGAGCGAGATGAGCGATCGTTCGGTCGTTCGTCACCCTGGCTTTCTTATACATATCCCGGAGATTTGTGGACCATCGTACAAGCGGAGTGGGCTGTCTTTGAACCAGTATTCAACACGCGCGATAAAGCCTACTGGAGAACAATAATTGTCGGACTCGCTCAATATCGGGCACCCCTGGCGCACGGGCGACCGGAAGTCCTCAGTGAGGAACAGCGGACGCAATGTCGGATCTTTGCCGAGAAGATTATCGAGCGGTTGCGTGCGTTTCAGGCGGATACGCGCTAACTAGCGTGACGAGCAGCCGTGACCACCGCGTCAATAATGGGCGACATGCAGCGCCTGCGACCGAGGCTCGGACTTGAGCGCTCGATGTCGCCGGACACCCGGTCGGGGGTTCTCGCTCGACCTGCTCCGACGCGACGAGTCCACCTGTCAGACCGTGATCGTCGAGAACCAGCTCGACACGTCCGACCACTCCCACCTCGGGCAGATCCCGACCTACGCGGCGGGGACGAAACCCACGACGTCGTGTGGTTGAGCACCGGGTTTGCACCGGAGCACCGAGTTGGATGATGACGACTTCCGCCGAATGGCCTTGTCAGATGTCTGGTACGTAGCGCTCGTTACGTCACACACGGCCAGTCGGGAGGCCGGGCCCCTACTTAAAGTTCGACGCCAGGTCGACGAGGACCCGGAGCGAAAATCTGCACCGCCAAGTCGCGCGATCACGCAACGTCCTCGGGAACGGCGGTCTGCCTGAAGTGGCGGAGGGTGTCGACAATTACTTCGACGTCGGCGTCGGGGAAGAAGTAGTCGGGGCCGGTGGGCGCGTGATCGGTGTAAGGAGACTCGAAGAGGCGGGCCGGCTCCATGACGCCGTTCCTAGTGAGCTCGTCGACGATGAGGTTCACGAATCGGATCTGGTCGGCCGAGAACCTCGCGCCGTCCAGGTAGTCCTCAAAGGCCTCGATGGCCGCGGAGCGGTCGAGGCCCACGAGACTGCGGACGAAGATGCCCAGGCCTCCGCCCTGCTCGGTCGCCCAGGCGATGTCGACGTGTTGGCCGCCAGAAGCCACGAGCATTTCCTCCAACTCGCTCAGGTCCTCGGCGGTGAGTTGCCTGTTGCGGCGAAGGCGCTGGAGGGCGAGGTTGTCGAGGTGCTCGCGTAGGTAGGCTTCGGCCTTGGCGCGGAAGCGCTCGAAGTTGGTGCCGGGCGTGACGCTTGGGAGCACGACCTCGACTCCTTCGCCGAGGATGTCCTCGAAGTGGGTGTAGATCGGGTTGCGGGTCGTCTTCTCGATGAACCGGGCGAGTCCGCGGATGCGTAGTCGTGCGAGTTCCAGCATCGGCAGGGTGACATCCATCCACCACTCGTCACCGGCAACCGACTCCAACAGGACGGCCTGTTCGGCGACGCTCGGGATCGTGGTCTTGCCGAGCAGCGCCGAGGCGATTCGCTGAACGGTCTCGCGCAGCCGCTCGGCCAGGACCGCGTCGCCGTCGAGCTGAGCAAGTTGGCGGCGCAAGATGAGGAGGTCGAACCGCTTGGCGTCCTCGTCGTCGTCGTGGACCGAGGACGGCAGCCCGGCGAGCGTGAGGAGCGATTCGAAGTCCTCCGGACCGAGCTTGCGCCACGCCTCCACCGATGCGTACTTCTCGACGGCCCTGCGGTGGGGCCGGACGACGAAGTTGTCGAGGTTCATCCCCACCACGACCTCGTGCAGCGTCTTCACGGTGGACGACCGGAGGTCGGGTTCATCACCGCCAAGCGCGGTGACGAGCCCGAGTCGCGCCTCGAACAGTCGCTGGGAGAGTGACTTCTGGATCTGGCCCTGCGCGCCGGGCAGGTCCTGGCTGAAGTAATCGAGGTTGCCGCAGAAGTCGAAGACGAGGAAGTCCTGCTTGTCCTCGCCGGGGCCGAAGAGGTCGGGACACAGGCGCGTGCCGCGGCCGATCATCTGCCAGAACTTCGACTTCGACCGCACCATCTTGAAGAACACGAGGTTCACGACCTCGGGTACGTCGATGCCGGTGTCGAGCATGTCGACGCTGATCGCGATGTGCGGTGCCTTGTCCCTTATCGAGAAGTCATCGATCAGGGACTGGGCGTACGGCGCGCCGTGGGTGATGACGCGGGCGAAGCGGCCGGCGAGCTCGGGGTAGGCGAGGTTGAAGCGCTTCTCGATGAACTCCGCGTGCTTCTGGTTCTTGGCGAAGATGATCGTTTTGCCCAGCCGATCGCCGCCCGCGACCTTGTAGCCCTGCATCATCAGGGTCTCGAGGACCTTGTCGACGGTGTCCTCGTTGAACAGGAACCGGTTGAGCTCCTCGGCACCGACCTCGTCGGGCGGGCCGTCCTCACCCCAGTCCAGCGCATCCCACTGGTCCTTCTCCTCCTCGGTGAGGTCGTCGTACTTGATGCCCGAGCGGAGAAACTGAGTGCCCACGCTGATGCCCTTCGGGGGCACGAGATAGCCGGCATCGACGGCCTCGTCCAGCGAGTAGTTGTCGGTGGGGACGCCGTCCTCGAGATGGAACAGCCGGTAGGTGTTGTGGTCGACCTCGTCCTTCGGGGTCGCGGTCAGGCCGACGAGCATGGCGTCGAAGTAGTCGAAGATTGCGCCGTACTTGGCATAGACCGAGCGGTGGGCCTCGTCGATGACGATCAGGCCGAAGTAGCCGGGACCGAACCTGCGCACGCCGCCGTCGACCTCGTTGATCAGGTTCATTATCGTCGGGTACGTCGACACGTAGACGCGGCCCTCGACGGCCTTCTCCGTCACGAGGTTCACCGTGGTCGAGCCCGGCAGGTGCTCCTTGAACGCGTTCGCGGCCTGGTTGACCAACGCGGTGCGGTCCGCGAGGAAGAGCACCCGCTTGACCCAGTTCGCCTTCTGCAGCAGGTCGACGAGTGCGATGGTGGTGCGGGTCTTGCCCGACCCTGTCGCCATCACCAGCAGCGCCTCGCGCTGCTTGCGGTCGAACGCGTCGCTGACCGCCTTGATCGCCCGGACCTGGTAGGGCCGACCGGCAATGTCGGTGTTCACCGGAGCGCTCGACAGTGGCAGCTTGGTCCGACGGCGCTGGATGAGCAGCTCGAGCTCGTCGCGGGTGTAGAAGCCCTGGGTCTCGCGGGGCGGGTAGCCGCCGGCGTCGTCCCAGATCCGGTGCTCGTAGCCGTTAGTGTAGAAGATCACCGGCCGCCGGCCGAACTGCTTCTCGAGACAGTCAGCGTACAGTTTGGCCTGCTGCTGGCCCACCTCCGGTGACTTCGCAGTGCGCTTGGCCTCCACCACGGCCAGCGGCAGGCCGTCGGCGCCCCACAGGACGTAGTCGACGAAGCCCTTGCCCTCGGCGTTCGGCATGCCCGTGACCTCGTACTCGCGGTCGCGTTCCTCGGTCAGCTCCCAGCCGGCTTCGTTCAGCAGGACGTCGATGAACAGATCGCGTGCCGCGGTCTCGTCGTAGTCGCGGGTGTCTGGCGCGGCTGCCGCCTGGGCCGCGGCGATCTGCGCTTTCAGGTGCGCGATCTCGGCCTCGTGCTGAGCGAGACGTTCGTCCTTCTCCGCAAGCTCGCGGGCGTGGGCCTCGTCCTGCTCCCTGAACTTCGCGGCCAGCCGAGCGACCTCCTCGCGCGACAGCGGTGCGGCCTTGACGGCGAGTGCAGGGTCGAACTGCGCCTGCAACGGCACCACGTCGGGGGACGGTGAGTGGTGGTACGACGTCCACACCACGACGTTGAACAGCTCGCGCAGCACCGCGAGCGACACGTCGGGGCGGATCTGGCGGTTCTCGTGCACCGCCATGTTTGCGATGCGACGGATCGCGGTCAGCTTCTGCGCGATGCCCTGCGGCACCTTCGACTTGAATGCGGGGTCACCGATCTTGGCGGCGAGGTCGTTGCGGTACGGCGTCCGCAGCGACATGACGTCGTAGAGGTAGCCGACGAGCTCCTCGACGACGCGGCGGCTGTAGAAGCACGCGGAGCGAGGATCCGACGACAGGTACGACTCCGCCCGGGCGCAGTCGTCATGGAGTGACGGCAGCGTCTGGCGGACGAAGTCGAAGTTCCCCATCGCAGTCATCTACTCGCCGTCGTCGATGTTGAAGTGGTCGGCCAAGCGCCCGAGGGTGAACTCCTGGCGCAGCTTGCAGGCGCTGTGCTGGCTGGCGAACATGCCCTTCTCCCAGAAGCCAGCGTCGAGCGGACGGGCGTCGATCCACTCGACGGGCACGACCCACTCGGCGTTGTCGTCGGCGGTCGCCGGATCGCCAGGGTAGGTGCCTTGCAACGCTTGGGCGCTTAGCGGCACCCAGTTGCCGCCGATGCGGACCTGGGCGTCCTCGAAACGTGCCGCCGGCGCCAGGACTCGTCCCACCGCCACGTAACGCATCGGCGGCACGTTGACCCAGATGCGGGCGTCCTTCGGCAAAGCCCGCATGTCCTGCGACCACATCTTCCCGCCGCCACCCGAGACGAAGCCATACTGGCGGGCGTCCTCCCACACGCGGTCGCCGCCACCGAAGGAGATGTACCAGTCCTTCCCGTTCCACGCTGCGCGCTTGCTCTTCTTGTTTCCCGTGGTTGCCTGCGGGGTCTCGTCGTCCGAGGCCGTGAGCCATGAGCGGGCGAGGTAGCGACGCCCGTCGTCCTCGAGATAGGAGAAGAAGACCGCGTTGACCGGGACCCCGAAATAACGCAGGTAGTTGACGATGCGCTCCGAACTGGCGTCGAGCTCGGCAGCCACGATGATGAGGCTGAGGTCGCCGTTGAGGTCGTCGGGCGGGGCGCTGCCGAAGACGTCCTCGAACGCGGCCTCGAACGACTGGTCGAGGTGCTTGGTGGCGATGTCGATGATGGCGTCGCGGGACAGCGTCGAGGCCCACGAGCCGTAATCGAGCACCTGGGCGACAACCTCGCGTGGAGTCTTGTCGCGCTTGAGCTCCAGCAGGTTGAGATTGCCCTCGGCGTCGATCGCCAGCAGGTCCAGACGCGGACCGTATGGCGTGGTTACCTCGCTGCCGATGACCAGCAGGCGGTCGCCAAGCAGCGACGGGTCGCGCTTGAGGAACTCGTGCAAGTCCTTCTCTGCAGGGAGGACAGACGTCGTCAGCGGCTTTGGGTCGGCGCCATCGATCCGCCACATTCTCATCTCAACGGGCATCGGTCAAAGTTCCCCTCGGAAGGCGCGGGATTGGAGGGAACTGAAGAGCTCGTCGTCCGCGGTGTGTGCCCGCGCTACCGTCGCGCGCCCTCGCGCAACTTGGGCAGCTCGATCTGCGAAGCCACGCTGGACCTTGAGGGATGGGATCGGAACGGGCAACGCACGCAGGTCCTTGACATTGAGGTGTTGTGCCGTTGAGCCGACCATCGCCTGCGCGATTCGGGATGGGTGCAGGGCGGTGAGTAGGTAAGCGAGTGCCCACTCCGGCAGGAGCGAGTCAGTGCGGGGACGGACCTGAACGAGCCGTTGGCCCATACAAACGCGCATGCCTGGCTGCACGATTGCAGCGATGCCGACGGTGCCTTCTCTGCTGAGGATGATGTCGCCAGGTTGCGCACCGCCTCCCTTCGAGCGTCTCCCGAACTGCTCCTCGTCTACGAACCGCGTGTCCTCCCAGTTCCAGCCCCCTGCCGTCAGGTTCGGAGTGCGAAGGCACACGGCGCCTGATTCGGTCCACTTGGGCGTCGAGTGTGGGCAATCCCAGATCTCTGCCGCCTCTGCCAGCGGCACGCTGTTGTGATCGGATCCGGCGAGAGTCTCAGCGAAAAGGGACGGCAGCGCCTCTTCGAGGTGGGTGAGGACCTGGCGGCGCTTGGCGCGGAGAGCGTCGGCCTGGTCGAGGATCGCCGCGATGCGGCGTTGTTCGGGGAGGGGTGGGAGCGGGACTCGAATTGCGTTGAGTGCCTTTGCCGATAAATGCTTGACGGTGACGAATGGGGTCGAGTCCTCGATTGCCTTGAGTGCGCGTGGCATGAAACGGGCGAGATAGGTCCGGTCGAGCGAGGCATCGAGCGCGCCGATGCGGCAAACTCGCTGGTTGAGGAGAGCCTTGCCTCCACGCCAGCGTGCGAGGTTGAACTGGCCGTCCATCCCGATCAGATAATCGCCGTCGTTCACGATGTAACGATCGGTGTAGTCGCCCGAGTAGTAGGTGTCGGACCAGCCCCGCACTACGTCACGAATGCGCACGAGTGGTAAGCCGCGTCCCTCGGTGTTGAACAGTTTGGAGTCGAAGGCGAACCCGTAATCGAGTTGGGCAACTTCGCTGAGTTGGGCCGTCTTCACGAGAGCATCGCCTTCAGTTCGGCGAGTCCCTTGGCGATCTCGTCCTCGAGAGCCTCGATATCGGCGATGATCTCCAGTGGGGCCCGGTGCTCGATCTCGTCGTGGACGATCTCCTTGTACCGGTTCAGCGACAGGTCGTAGCCCTGGGCGACGATGTCGGCCTTGGGCACGAGGAAGGACTGCTCGGTGCGGGCGCGGTCCTTCTCGTCGGCGAGGTGCTGCCAGCGGGCGAGGACGTCGGGGAGGTCGTTGGCCTCGACCGAGTTGCGCTTGTCATCCAGGCTGAACCCGTCGGCGAGGACGTCGTAGAACCACACGTCGTCCGTGCCGCCGGAGTTGGTCTTGGTGAAGAACACGATTGCGGTCGAGACGCCGGCGTAGGGGCGGAAGACGCCCGACGGGAGCTTCACGACTGCGTCGAGCTTCTGGTCCTCCACGAGGGTCTGACGCAGTGCCTTGTGCGCCGTGCTCGATCCGAAGAGCACGCCGTCGGGGACGATGACGGCCGCGCGGCCGGCAGGCTTGAGGAGCTTCAGGAACAACGCCAGGAAGAGGAGCTCCGTCTTCTTGGTCTTGACGATGCGCTGGAGGTCCTTGGCGGTGGACTCGTAGTCGAGCGAGCCTGCGAACGGTGGATTGGCCAGAATCAGCGTGTACTTGTCCGCGTCCCCGGCCGCGCCCTCGGACAGCGAGTCACGGTAGCGGATGTCGGGGGACTCGATGCCGTGCAGCAGCATGTTCATGCTGCCGATGCGGAGCATGGTGGAGTCGAAGTCATAGCCGTGGAACATGGAGGCGTGGAAGTGCTTGCGCTGCGCCGAGTCGAGTAGCGCGTCGGCGTGGGTCTCGCGGACGTACTCACTCGCAGCGACCAGGAAGCCGCCCGTGCCGCAGGCCGGGTCGCAGATTTCGTCGGACGGCTGCGGGGCCGTCATCTTGACCATGAGCTCGATGATGTGGCGCGGCGTGCGGAACTGGCCGTTGACGCCGGCGGAGGCGATCTTGGAGAGCAGGTACTCGTACAGGTCGCCGTTGGTGTCGCGGTCGGCCATCGGAATGTCGTCGAGCATGTCGACGACCTTCGACAGCAGCGCCGGGGTCGGGATGGTGAAACGGGCATCCTTCATGTGCTCGCTGTAGGTCGTGCCATCGCCCAGGCCGCGAAGGAACGGGAAGACCTCGTCGGCGACGGTCTTGTGCATGACCTCGGGGTAGGCGTTCTTGAACTGGCTCCAGCGCAGGTACGCCTGGCCCGGCAGGAACACGGGATTCTCGACGTCGGTCCTAGTGATGCGGGCCTTCTTCTCCGCCAGCGTCTGGATGTCGTCGAGTCGTCGGATGAACAGCAGGTAGGTGATCTGCTCGATGACTTCCAGCGGATTGCTGATGCCGCCGGACCAGAAGGCGTCCCAGACGCGGTCGATCTTGCTCTTGAAGTCCCCGGTGATCACAGGCGCAACTCTAGTGATGGGACGGCGTTCAGGCCGGGACATCGGAGACCTCCTGGGGGACGCCCATGCACTCGGCCGCGGCCGAAAAGCGTTGCGAGTCGCCGAGGTCTGCCACGACCAGGGAGAAAGCAGTTTCGAAGTGCTCGTAAACGTCCCGGCCGTCAGGAAGCAGGTGCGGCGCCAGGTGGTGGCTGGGGCGCGCCGCGAACTCGTGCGCCCCCAACGCGCTCACGTCGCCGGCCTCGGGGCCGAGGACGGTGGGTGAGCCGGTGTAGTGCTGCTCGACCGAGGTGACCTCCTCCGTCGTCCCACCGATCCGGCGTTGCCACTCGTCCTCGGAGGCAGACCGGTCGGCCTCGGGGTCGAAGCGGGCGAGAAAAGTCCGGTCCGCTTCGATAGATCGAGCGATGAAGTCGCGCGACGTGGACTGGACGACCGGGCGCCGCTCGAAATCGTAGTTGTCCAAAAAGGCCTCCGGAGCCCACCCCTGCCCGTGTTGAAGCCGTAACCGCCGAGGGCGGGTGGCTGTGCGCGGCGTCACCCGCAATGAACCAAGTCTCCACCGCGACCCGCCGACGCGAGAATCATCGGCCGAGCCGGAACAGCGACTCGTCGAGCATGCGCACCACGCCGGTGAGCGTGGCGTCAGCCCCGAGGCGGGCCGGCTCGATCGCCAGCGAGCGGGTCATCATCGGATGTGAGCCGGCGTAGAGCTGGCTGCGGATCGCCGAGACGAACGGCTCCAGGGTGGCCAGTGCGCCACCGAGGTAGACCGCGCCAGGGTTGAAGAAGTTCACGACGGCGCACAGGACCTCTCCGAGGTGGCGTCCCGCCGTGCGGGCCATGGTGGTCGCCACCGGGTCGGCGTCGCGGACCAGAGCGAGCACGTCCGCCGTCGTGCGAACGTCGCAGCCCTGCTCGCGCAGCAGCCGTACCAGGGCAGCACCGGAGGCCACGGTCTCCAGGCAGCCGTGGTTCCCGCAGGAGCACGGGGTCTCGCCTGCCGCGCTCACCCGGGTGTGGGTGATGTCCCCGGCCACGCCACCGGCCCCGTGGTAGACGGTCCCGCGGACGACGATGCCGGACCCGATCGCGGTCCCGGCCTTGACGGTGACCGAGTGGTCGACCCGTTCAGTGCGGGCGAAGTGCTCGCCGAGGGCCATGGCGTTCGCATCGTTCTCGACGACGGCCGGCACCCCGGTCGCCTGCTCGAGCAGGTCGCCGATGTCGTGGCCCGGCCACCCGGGCATCCGGGACGGGCTCTCGACCGTCCTGCGGGTCACGTCCACCGGGCCCGGCAGGGCGATACCCACACCGACCAGGCGTCCCTCGAACGACGGCGTCGCCGTCAGGGTGGCGAGCCCCTCGGCGACGGCGTCGATCACCGTCGGGGCGCCCGCCGTGAGGTCCACCGGGATCTCGTTCGTGGCGACGATGCCGGCGCCGCGCCGCACCAGTCCGATGCGCGCGTGGGCACCTCCGAGGTCGATCGCTCCGAGGTACTCGTCGCG
This sequence comes from Georgenia halophila, assembly GCF_039541595.1. Lineage (NCBI taxonomy): Bacteria > Bacillati > Actinomycetota > Actinomycetes > Allobogoriellales > Allobogoriellaceae > Georgenia > Georgenia halophila. The sequence goes on from NZ_BAABGN010000013.1 coordinate 421,913, forward strand.
TGCGGTCAGGCGCAGCTCACGGGGCCGGCGGCCACCGCTGGACTCCGCGGCCGGCCCTTCCACCAGTCGTCCCGCCGAGAGCAGTACCTGCACGTGCTGGGAGACGGTCGAGGCCGACAGATCGAGAGCCTCGGCGAGCTCGCGTCGCGATCGAGCACGGCCGGAGCCGATGAGCATCAGCATCTCGTCCTCGGTGGTGGCCGTGCTCTTTCGTCTGGACATGGAGCCACAATATCGCCAACAGCAACTTCATGCGAAACAAAAGTAACTTCTTCGTCACACATCATGCTTGGACAGGAAGAACATCGGACGACTAGCGTATGAAGTCCGCGGCCACGCAAAGGAGCACCGACACCCATGACCACCCCGCACGACTGGTTCACCCACGACCGCTTCGGTCTCTTCATCCACTTCGGCCTCTACAGCCTCCTCGGCCGGCACGAGTGGGTGATGACCCACGAGCGCACCTCACCCGAGGACTACGAGCGGTACGCGGAGTTCTTCGACCCCGACCAGTTCGACGCGGCGGCCACGGCGAAGGCGGCGAAGCAGGCCGGGATGCGCTACGCCGTCCTGACCGCGAAGCACCACGAAGGCTTCGCCATGTACGACACCGCCCTGTCCGACTACAGCTCCGTGGCCACCTTCGGGCGCGACATCGTGGGCGAGTACGTCGAGGCTTTCCGCGCCGAGGGCCTGAAGGTGGGGCTGTACTACTCGCTGCTCGACTGGCACCACCCGGACTTCACCATCGACTACCACCACCCGTTGCGCGACCGCCCCGACGCCCGCGAGCTGAACGAGGGCCGCGACATGGCCCGCTACCGGGAGTACCTGCACGGCCAGGTGCGTGAGCTGCTGACGAACTACGGCCGCATCGACTACCTCTTCTACGACTTCACCTACGTGGACGACCGCGACGGGTGGGCCGGGAAGGGGCCGCAGGACTGGGACTCCGAAGCCCTGCTGGCGACGACGCGCGAGCTGCAGCCGGACATCGTCGTCAACGACCGGCTCTGGATCCCCGGCGACGTCGTCACCCCGGAGCAGTACCAGCCCGACGGCCCCATGACCCGCGACGGCGAGGAGGTCATGTGGGAGGCCTGCCAGACCCTGAACGGCTCCTGGGGCTACGACCGCGACAACCTCGACGTCAAGTCTCCCGACCTGCTGCTGCGGATGCTGGTGGACACGGTCTCCAAGAACGGCAACCTGCTGCTCAACATCGGCCCGGACGGGCGAGGCGGGATCGCGCCGCGCGACCAGACCTCGCTGCGGGCGTTTGGCGAGTGGATGCGCCTGCACGAGCGAGCCGTGATCGGCGCCGGCGCTACCGGCTACCGGGCGCCGTCGGGCACCGTGCTCACGCGCAACGGGGACCGCCTCTACCTGCACCTGCTCACCTGGCCATTCGGCCACATCCACCTGGCCGACCTGGCCGACAAGGTCGTGTTCGCGCGGTTCCTGCACGACGGCTCGCAGGTGCTCGCCAGCCAGATCGACCCGGACCAGCAGGCCTGGAACACCGAACCGGGTGGCCAGCCGCCCGGCACCCTCACCCTCCATGTCCCGACGGCTCGGCCCGACGTGGCCATCCCGGTCGTCGAGCTCTTCCTCACGCCGGACGCGTGAGGTCCATCCCCATCGAGATTGGACGAACGATGAAGATCACCAGATCTCTGGCGGCGGCGACCGCCGTCGGCACGGCACTGACCCTGGCCGCCTGCGGGACGCCGTCGGGAACCGAGGACAGCAGCGGCGGCGGCTCCGACGCCGAGGGCACCTCGATCACATGGGACATGTGGGCGGCCAGCGAGTCCGACATCGCAGCCCTGGAGGCGCAGCTCGCGATCGCCCAGGAGGCGAACCCGGACCTCGACATCTCCCTCCAGCATGCCCCGTGGAACGACTACTTCACGAAGCTGACCACCAACCTCGCGTCCGGCAACGTCGCCTGCGTGACCTCGATGAACGGCCAGCGCCTCTCCGGATACCACGAGGCGTTCATGCCGCTCGGCGAGGAGGAGCTGGAGACCGCCGGGATCGACCCGGCCGACTTCACCGACGGGTCGCTGGGCATCATGAGCTACGACGGGACGCTCTACGGCATCCCGTACGACGTGGCCGCGATGCTCATCTACTACAACAAGGACATGTTCGAGCAGGCCGGCGTGTCCGAGCCCACGGCGGGCTGGACGTTCGAGGACTTCGACTCGACGCTCGACGCGCTGGGCACCGACGGCACGGCGTTCGGCATGGGCATGGGCGAGTTCCAGTGGATGGCGCTGCCGATCGCCCGGGCCGGGGTGCAGCCGGTGGACACCTCCGGCGCGCTCGACCTGACGAACCCCGACTTCGTGGAGGCGTCACAGTGGTACGCCTCGATCACCGAGGACGGCCACGGGTCCCTGCCGCCCTCGGCCTCCGACACCGGTTGGGGCGAGCAGGAGTACCAGGCGGGCAACGTCGCCATGGCGGTGGACGGGACGTGGAACGCCGTCAGCTACCTGAACAACGAGGCCGGCTTCGCGGCCGGGATGGTCGACCTGCCCTCCGCCGACGGGGAGCGCCTGGGTCTGGTGCTGGGCTCCGGCTACGGGATCTCCGCCGACTGCGAGAACCCCGAGGAGGCGCTGCGCGTGCTCGGTTCCCTCGTGGGTGAGGCCGCGCAGGACCAGATCGCCTCCTCCGGGCGCAGCTACCCGGCGCGCGTGAGCTCGCAGCCGCTGTACTTCGAGTCCCTCGACGAGGGCGTGCGCGACGAGGTGCAGACCGCGTTCGAGGCGGTGTTCACCGATCTCGAGGGGCAGCGTTCCACCGACGACTGGGCGCAGGTGAACGAGGCGATCCAGCCCAACCTGGTGAACGTGTACACGGGGCAGTCGACGATGACGGACCTGCTCGAGCAGACGCAGAGCCAGTACGGCGACTGATCGATGACCGCGACCCGCACACCTGTCGCGCCGAGGTCCCGGCGCAGCAGGCTCCGACGGATCGAGTCCCGCCAGGCGCTGGGGTTCATCTCCCCGGCCCTGGTGGGGCTGAGCGTCTTCACGGTGGCGCCGGTGATCCTCTCGATCGTGATGAGCCTGTACGACTGGCCCGCCTGGGGCGAGCGGACCTTCGTCGGCGTCGGCAACTACGTCGAGCTGTTCACCGAGCACCCGGACTTCTGGCCGGCGCTGCGCAACTCGGCGATCTTCACCGTCCTCTCCGTGCCGCTGAACCTGGTGGTCTCCCTCGCCCTGGCGCTGCTGCTCAGTCCCCGGATCAGGGGCCGGGCGGCGTTCCGGGTGCTGTTCTTCATCCCGGTGGTCACCCCGATGGTGGCGAACGTGCTGGTGTGGAAGATGCTCCTGCAGCCGAACGGGCTGTTCAACGGGATCTCCACGTCAGTGTTCGGCATCGAGCTGCCGAGCTTCCTCAGCCACCCGCAGTGGGCGATGGTCATGGTGGTGGTCATGTCGGTCTGGCAGGGGATGGGCTACAACATGCTCATCTTCAGCGCGGCCCTGGAGCAGCTGCCCGAACCGGTGCTGGAAGCCGCCCGGATCGACGGGGCGAAGGGATGGCGGATGCTCTCCCGGATCACGCTGCCGCTGCTGAGCCCGGCGATCTTCTTCACCACGGTGATGACGATGATCACCTCGATGCAGGTGTTCGTGCAGCCGCAGCTGCTCACCGGTGGCGGCCCCGGCAACGCCACCATCCCGCTCGTGATGTTCATCTACGACCAGGCCTTCACGTTCCAGCAGATGGGTCTGGCCGCGGCCGCCGCCTGGATCTTGTTCACGATCATCATCGGCCTGACGGCCCTGCAGTTCTCCGCGCAGAAGAGGTGGGTGCACTATGAGGTCTGACGTGATGCTCGACGCCGTCCCGGACCACGGCGTGCAGGCCGCACCTGCCCGTCCCCCCACCTCGACGCCGCAGAAGCGGCGGGTCACCCCGGGACTGGTGGTCGCCTACGTGTGCGTGGTGCTGGCCTCCATCGTGTTCGCCGTCCCGCTGATCTATGCGCTGTTCTCGGCGCTGAAACCGAACGACCAGATCTTCGCCGTGCCCCCGACCCTGGTGGGCGACGAGCTGAGATGGGAGAACTTCGCTGCGGTGTTCCGGTTCGGGCCGTTCTGGACCTACATCGGCAACTCGTTCTTCGTGGCGATCGCCGGGACCCTCGTGGTCAACATCGTCTCCACCACGGCGGGCTACGCGTTCGGGCGGCTGCGCTGGCGGGGAAGGGACGCCGTCTTCGTGCTCTTCCTCGTGACGCTGATGGTGCCGCAGGAGGTGCTGGTGGTCCCGATGTTCCAGCTCATGCAGTGGTTCGGCTGGGTGAACACCCCGCAGGCGCTGATCCTGCCGTTCGCGTTCACCGCGTTCGGGACGTTCCTGATGCGCCAGTTCTTCCGTGGCATCCCGTACGACCTGGAGGAGGCCGCCCGCGTCGACGGCGCGGGACCGCTGCGCACCTTCTTCTCGATCATCCTGCCGCTGGCCCGGTCGGCGGTAGCGGTGCTCACCGTGTTCACGTTCATCAGCTTCTGGAACAGCTACCTGTGGCCGCTGATCGTGGTGAACGACTACGGCTACCTCGGCACCCTGCCCATCGGGCTGGCCACGTTCTCCGGTCAGTTCGGCACCCGCTGGGACCTGCAGATGGCCGCCTCGGTCATCTCCATGGTGCCCACGGCGATCCTGGTGATCGCGCTGCAGAAGCACCTCGTCAAGGGCATCGCCACCGCAGGGATCGCCGGGCGATGAACAGGAGGAACGCATGACCGCAAGAGGTTCGTCGCCCCGCATCGCGGTGGTCGGCATGGCGATCGAGTCGAGCGCCTACGCCCAGCACCGCGCCGGCTACCGGGACTTCCCCGTGCTGGAGGGCCCGGCCGTGCTGGACCGCTACCCGTTCCTCGCCGAGGGAGCCGCGCTGCGGCAGCAGGCCGAGTGGATCGGGGTGTTCGTCACCAAGGCCATCCCGGGCGGACAGGTCCGTGCCGAGGTCTACGCCGACTTCCGGCACAGGATCGTCTCCGGGCTCGCCCGGGCCGTCGAGGACGGCCCGCTCGACGGCGTGTACCTCGACATCCACGGTGCGATGAGCGTGGTCGGCATGGACGACGCGGAGGGCGACCTCGTCACGGCCGTCCGCGACGTCGTCGGGCCCGACACGCTCATCGCCGCACCGATGGACCTGCACGGGAACGTCTCGGAGGTCCTCGCCGCGGCGGTGGACCTGCCCACCTGCTACCGGATGGCTCCGCACGAGGACGCGTGGGAGACCCGGGAGCGTTCGGCGCGCGACCTCCTCGCCTGGATCGGTCGTGACACGCGCCCCGCCCGGGCGTGGGTCCGGGTCCCGATCCTGCTGGCCGGCGAGATGACGTCCACGCGTGTCGAGCCCGCCCGGAGCCTGTACGCACGGATCCCCGGCGTCACCCGCGAGGACGGGGTCACGGACGCCGCGATCTGGATCGGGTACGCGTGGGCGGACGAACCGCGCTGCCACGCGAGCGTCGTGGTCACCGGCGACCGAGAGGACGCGATCACCGCGGCGGCCGAGACGCTGGCCGCGGAGCTGTGGCGGGTGCGCGAGCAGTTCGCCTTCGTGGGTCCACCGGGCAGCCTGGAGGAGGGGATCGAGGCCGCGCTCGCGCACCGCGCAGGTGGTGGCGCGCGGCCGTACCTGATCAGCGACTCGGGTGACAACCCGGGAGCCGGCGGCTCGGGGGACGTGACCTGGACGCTGCGACAGGTGCTGCGGCGACCCGAGCTGACCGGTCCCGACGCTCCCGTCACCTACGTCGCCTCCGTCTTCGACGCCGGTGCCATCGAGGAGCTGTTCGCCGCTGCCGTGGGCGACCCGGTCGACGTGACCGCCGGAGCGCGCGTGGACGACCGGGTCAGTCCTCCGGCCCGGATCAGGGGAGTGCTGCACGGCCGGTACGAGAACGACCCGGCAGCCGGGCGGATCGCGGTCATCCGGGTCGGTGGCCTGCGCGTCGTCGTCACCGAGTTCCGGAAGGCATTCCACGGAGTCGACGACTTCGCCGCGATCGGGCTTCCCCCGGAGGAGGCCGACATCATCGTGACGAAGATCGGCTACCTCGAACCCACGCTGTACGACATCGCGCAGGGGTGGACCCTCGCCCTGACGCCCGGTCCGGTGGACCAGGATCTCGAGCGGCTCGGGCACGAGAGGATCCGGCGCCCGATGTTTCCCTTCGACGAGTTCCGGACCGAGCCCTCGCTCCGGGCGACCGTGCTGCGTGGGCGCGACGTCATCGGCGGCGGCGCGTGACCGCGTTCGAGCTGGCCGTCCAGGACGTCGCAGGCGTCCGGATCGCCCGGGCGTTGGGCGTGGACCGGATCGAGCTCTGCACGGCGCTCGGCACGGGTGGGCTCACCCCTTCCCGCGCGCTGATCGACGCGGCGGTCGCCGCCGGCACGCCGGTGCACGTGCTGATCCGTCCTCGCGCGGGGGACTTCAGCTACAGCGCCGAGGAGCAGCGCCTCATCGTCGCGGACGCCCGGGTCGCCGTGGACGCCGGTGCGCAGGGGGTCGTCGTCGGGGCCACCTGCGGCGACGTCGTGGACGCAGACTTCGTGCGAGCGGTGCTCGATGTCGCACCCGAGGTGACGTTCCACCGCGCCTTCGACACGGTGGCCGACCGCGACCGGGCCCTCGAGGTGCTGATCGAGCTGGGGGTGCGACGCGTCCTGACCTCCGGGGGTGCCGCACGGGCCGTCGAGGCGCTGGACGAGCTGGCACACCTCGTCCGCTACGCGGGCGGCGCGCTGGAGGTGATGGCGGGCTCGGGCATCACACCAGCGAACGCCCTGCGGGTGGCCGCCACCGGCGTGCCGTCCGTGCACGGCTCGGCGAAGCACCGGGTCGCGGGAACGATGCCGTTCGCCCTCGGCTCCGCGGACGAGGCCGGGTACGAGACCACCGACGAGGAGGCGGCGCGCGAGATTCTGACCGCACTGAGGCAGGGGCAGGCTCGTTGAGCGCGCTGCTCGGGATCGACTACGGCGCCACGCACACCAAGATGCTGCTCGTCGACGGCGCGCACGGTGACGGGCCGGTCGTCGCGCGGGAGTCCGTACGGACCGGGAAGCTCGAGGAGCTGGCCGAGTCGGTCCGCACGTTCACGGCCGGCCGGGCGGTCGCGCGGTTCGGGATCACCGTCGCGGGCACTCTGGACGAGCGCTCGGGCGTGGTCGGACGCAGCGCCAACATGCCGTGGCTCGACGGCGTCTCACCGGCGCGGACGCTCACCGACCTCGTCGGCATCCCGGGAGTGGCCGTGCAGGACGGCGTCGCCACGGCCGCTGCGGAAGCGGCCCTGGGGGCAGGGCGCGGCGTCGAGGACGTCTTCGTGATCGCACTGGGCACCGGGATCGCCGGGGCACACATCGTGGCCGGTGAGGTGCGCGCCGGTGCCCACGGGGGCGCCGGCGAGGTCGGCCACATCGTGATCGGCGGCACGCACCGGTGCTCCTGCGGGCAGATCGGCTGCCTGGAGACCCTGATCGGGGGAGCGCAGCTGGGCCGCCGATGGGCGGAGCTGAGCCCGGCGACCGGCGACCCGGCCGCGACGGCGCGGGACGTCGTCCTGGCGGCCGAGTCCGGCAACCAAGGGGCCGAGGACGCGCTCGCTCAGGCGAGCGACGCCCTCGCGCGCGCCCTCCTGCAGATCTCCGCCCTCCTGGACCCGGGCGTGATCGTGATCGGGGGTGGTGTGGCGCGCTCTCCGCGGTGGACCGTCGTGCCGGCGTTCGAGAAGGCGCGCAGGGACGCCACCTTCCACCGGCTGCCGGACATGCGTCTGGCCGAGCTCGGTGTGTGGGCGGGTGCGCACGGCGCCGTCCTGTCCGCCGCCGAGGCTCCGCACCAAGGTTCACCGTCCGGTCTCGCAGCGGCCACCTGCGGCTCGCCTCGACCAGCAGGAGGCTGAGGGCTAACGCTCCTCCACCTCGCCCAGCTCCTCGACAGCCGCCTCGATCGGCTCCCGGTTCACCAGCTGCGACAGGTCCACCTCGGCGCCGGGCGCGAGCGTCTCGAGCTCTTCCATCCGCTCGAGCGTGTACTGGATGCGGTCCTCGGCCAGGCCGACGTTGCGGGGGAAGGACTGGACCTCCTCCATGTGGACCGTCCAGGCCTCGTCGATGATCGACTCCTCGATGCCGGTGGTCTCGGCGATGATCGGGACCACGGTCTCGCGGTCCTCGTACATGGTGCGGTGCGCGCGGGTGATGGCCTCGGCGAACCCCTGGGCCGCCTCCGGGTTCTCCTCGATCCACGAGGCGTTGGTGAAGTAGGTGCCGTAGTAGTAGTCCGGCTCCACCTCGTACAGGTTGACGATGCTGTGCAGGGCGGGATCGAGCTGCCTGGCCTGGATCGCCTGCTCCGGGTGCAGGATGGCCGAGGTGATCTGCCGCTGCACCAGCCCCGAGACGTAGGCGTCGGTCGAGGTGGAGACGTAGTTGACGTCGTCGGGTGTCATGCCGGCGCTCTCGAGCACCATGCGGGTCATGACCTCGCGGAACGCGCCGATCTCCTGGATGCCGAGGTCCTGGCCGGCGAGGTCCTCCACGCTCTGGATCTCCTCGGGGACCACCATCTCGACCTCGAGGCGGTCGGCGTAGCTGGCGAAGATGGCCAGCTCGGCGCCGCCGGCGAAGGCGTTGATGACGGGCTCGATGCTGGCGCCGCCGACTTCGAAGTCGCCGCCGACCACGCCGTTGGTCACCGACGTGCCGGAGCGCAGGTTGGAGGTCTCGACGGACAGGCCGGCCTCCTCGAAGTAACCGAGCTCCCGCGCCACGGCGATATCGCTGTTGACGAAGCTCGTCACCCCGGTGGGCAGGGCGAGGCGAATCTCGGTGGTTCCGCCGTCGCCGCCGTCGCCGCCACCGCCGCCTCCACCGCCGTCGGAGCAGGCGGCGAGGGCGCCGAGGGCGAGTGCGGCCGTCGCGGCGACTGCGCAGCGAGCCAGGACGGTACGGCGGGTGGGTCCGCCCGTGATGGGTGTTGTCGACATCGTTGTCACTTCCAATTCGTCAGGTGTCGCGGCGCCAGGGCGCCAGGCGGCGCTCGGCCACGCCGAGCAGCGCCGTCAGGCCCACGCCGATGAGGGACAGCGTCACGATGGGCACGAAGGTCCGTGCCGTCTGGAACGTGTTCGCGCTCGTGACGATGAGGTTGCCGAGGCCGGAGATCGCGGTGAAGAACTCGGCCACGATGACGCCGACCAGCCCGCGCCCGATGGCGAGCTTGATGCCGGTGAACACGTAGGGCAGCGACGCCGGGATCAGGAGGTCCCGCCAGACCGCCCGCTCGGGCGAGCAGAAGGACCGCGTCACCTCGATGAGCTCGGACTCGACCTCCTGGACGCCGCGGGTGGTGTTGATGACCACGGGGAAGAACACGAAGAACGCGACGATGAAGACCTTCGCCGAGCTGCCGAAGCCGAACCACAGCACGATCACCGGGATCAGCGCCACGGCCGGCAGCGCGTAGAGGGCGTTGATCGGGATGTCCACGACCTCCTTGGCCACCCAGAACCGGCCGGCCGCCAGGCCGACGAGGATCCCGAGCACCGTGCCGGAGACGGCGCCGATGGCGAGCACCGACGTCGTCTCCCACATGGCGGTCTGCCAGGTGCCGTCGGCGATCATGTCGACCGCGGCCTGGACGATCGCCACCGGATAGGTGAACAGCACCGGGTTGACGCTGCGCCCGTACAGCTCCCACGCAAGGAGCAGCACGGCCAGCGAGAGGTAGCGCACCACGACCCGCTTTCTCGGGGTGGGCTGGCTGATCTTCATCGAGCGCCGCTGCCGGACCTCCTCCTGGGAGGCCGTGGTCGCGAGCGGGTCGACGCGGCCGGGCTGGATGTTCGGCGACGTGGGGGAGGTCGTCATGCTGCCGACCTCCCGGTCTCCAGCGCGCCCCACAGCTCCTGGCGAAGCGTCAGGTAGTCGGGGTGGCTGCGCACCGACTCCAGTGTCCGGGGCCGCTCGATGGGGGAGCGGACGTCGAGCAGGATCCGCGCGGGCGGCCCGCCGAGCACCACGATCCGGTCGGACATGATGATCGCCTCGTCCAGGTCGTGCGTGACCAGCAGCGCGGTCCGGGACTCGGACTCGATGAGGTGGATGACCTCCTGCTGCATCACCTCGCGGGTGATGGCGTCGACGGCGCTGAGCGGCTCGTCGAGCAGCAGCAGCTCCGGCTCGAGCACGAGCGCCCGCGCGATGCCGGTGCGCTGCTTCATCCCGCCGGAGAGCTGGCGCGGATACTTCTGCCGCGCGTCGTCCAGGTGCATCACGTCCAGCAGGTGCTGCATCCGCTCGGTCGGTGCCTCGCGGCCCTGGACCCGCACCCCGTAGAGGATGTTCTCCTCGACCGTCTTCCACGGGAACAGCCCGAAGTGCTGGAAGACCATCGTGACCCGCGGCTCGGGCGCCTGCAGCGGCTGGCCGTGCAGGTCGGCCCGGCCGATCCGCGCGCTGTTCGGCAGCAGCCCGCCGAGCGCCCGGAGGAAGGTGGTCTTTCCGCAGCCGGAGGTGCCCACGATGCTGACGAACTCGTCGTCGTCCACCGTCAGGGACAGGCCGTCGATGATCGTGGCGTTCTTGAACGTCACGTGGACGTCCTCCACGCAGAGACTCTGCGTCATGTGCATTCACTCCTTCGTGGTGGCGGGGTAGCTGGGAGGCACGGCTCAGAGGCGGATGACGGCCTTGAGGGGGTCGCCGTCGCGCTCGCGGACCACGCGCAGTGCCTCCGCGATGTCCTCGAGGGGGAACTCGTGCGTGACGAGCTCCTCGCCGCGCAGCCGGCCCATCTCGGCCAGCGCCAGGGCACGGCGGACGTTGTTGCCGCCCTCGCCGCGCGTGGTGTGCAGCTGGACGCCCTGGCGCACGACCGCGGCCAGGTCGATCGTGACCGGCTCGGGGTAGAAGGCGACGACGAGGATGGTCCCGCCGCGCCGCACGGACTCGACGCACTGCTGGGGCGTGCGCACGTTCCCGGAGGACTCGATGACGACGTCGGCGCCCTCGCCGGTGAGCCGCCGGATCTCGGCGACGGGGTCGGTCTCATTGGCGTCGATCACGTGGTCGGCGCCGAGGTCCTTGCCCTTGGCGAGCCGGCTCGCGCGGGTGCCGACGAGGATGACCCGCCGCGCGCCGAGCTGCTTCGCGGCCTGCACGGTCATCAGGCCCACCGGGCCGGGCCCGAAGATCACGACGTCCTTGCCGAGCAGGTAGCCGCCGATCATGTCGATGCCGAACAGGCCCGTGCCCGCCGTGGTGATGAGCACGGCGTCGAGGTCCGAGACGTTGTCCGGCATCTTCGACAGCGCCGCGACGTGGTGGATCGCGTACTCGGCGAACCCGCCGTCGACCGTCATCCCGGAGGCCTTGTGCCCCTTGGCGACGTCGCCGTAGTTCAGGCACGCCGTGTACTGGCCGGCCATGCAGTTCTCGCACCGCCCGCACCCGTGGTGCGCCTCGATGCAGACGCGATCGCCGGTCTCCACCTCGTCGACGGTCTCGCCGACCTCGACGACCGTGCCGGCCCACTCGTGCCCGGGCGTGTAGGTGCCGTACGGGGGAGTGCCGGGGAAGTGGCCGTCGTAGATCTTCAGGTCCGTGCCGCACATGCCGCAGACGGAGACCTTGACGAGGACCTCGCCGGGGCCGGGGCGCGGCACCGGCTTGTCGACCACCCGGATGTCGCCGGGGCCGAACATCACCGCCGCCCGCATCGTCTCGGGGAGGTCGTTCGCCGGTCGTGGGTCGGTCGCCACGTGTTCCGCAACCATTCGATGCTCCTTCGCTTCGAGTCGTCCGCGCGCCGCCGGGCGGCGCGGTCAGGCCGCTAGTGCGGCGCCGGCATCAGCTCCAGCAGGGTCGACGCCGCTGCCGATGCGAACGCGGGGTCGTTGATGGTGGTGTCGTGCAGCTCGAGCCGGACCCGCGGGTCCAGTTCGCGCTCGAGCACGTCGACGAACGCCTGGTTGGCGTCCGGGTCGTGCAGCACGCCGCCGGGGCTGCCGACGCCGGACCAGCCCTTGGTGGGCACGAGCACGGCCACCGGGCCGCGGGCGGCGTTGAGACGCTCGGCGACGAGGCGCCCGACGGCGGACAGGTCGTCCGCCGAGGTCCGCACGTTCGTGTTGTAGGGGTTGTGCACGTGGACCGGGCGGTCGCGGTAGGCCGCCGGGATGGTCTCCGGCGCGCCGAAGCAGAAGTACTCCAGCCCGCCGGGCACGACCACCTGCGGCGCCCCGCGCCGCCCGGCGGCGGTGAGCCGTCCGGGACGCACCGGTGCGTAGATGTCGGCCGGCTCGATCTCGCCGAGGACCTCGTGGGTGGTGAGGTCCAGGACGCCGGTGAGGACGCCGTCGTCGAGCAGGCGTTCCATCGCCGAGCCGCAGGCGCCGGAGGCGTGGAACGGCACGCAGGCGACGCCGCCCTCGCGCAGGTGGGCGATGGCGGCGACGACGGCGGGCTCGGTGTTGCCGAACGCCGTGATCCCGACGGTGGGGGCGCCGTCGTCCTCGGACGGGTCGGTAGTGGCGGCCGAGGTGGCCATGGCGACGACCGCCGCGGCCGAGCGGCGCAGGATCATCCCGGTGACCCGGTTCGGCCCGCCGAGCAGGTCCCCGACGGAGAACTGCATGGTGATGTCGGAGTCCCGCACGTAGTCGCGCACGTTGCCGGACGCGACCGTGGAGACGATGAGCTTGGGCGGCCCGATCGGCAGGTGCCGCATCGCGATGGCGGCGACGGCGGTGCCCTGGTTGCCGCCCACCGCGATGCTGCCGTGCAGCTCACCGGCGGCGAACCACTCGCTCAGTACCGCGCCGGCCGCCTCGCCCACGGTGGTCATCGCCTCGTGCCGCGGGCCGGCCCGCAGGTCGACAACCCTCCGGCCCGCCCGGCCGGCGAGGTCGTCCGCCGTGACGGCGACCGGTTCGCCGTGCGAGGCGTCCAGGCCGATGTCGACGACGCGGGCCGCGCCCCCGCGGGCCACGATCTCGGCCGCGAGGTAGCGCGCCTCGGCGGCCTTGGTGTCCACCGTGGCCAGGACGGCGATCGTCGGCGCTCCCGGGCTCGGCATCAGGCGCCTTCCGCCGTCGGGTCCGGGTCGTGGGCGAGCTCGATGTCCCCGGGCGGCCGGGACGTGAGGATCCCGGCCGCCAGCGCCACGCGGGCGTTGTCCTCCATGTAGTCCGTGCGGTGCACGGCCGTGTCGAGGTCCGGCCCGACGGCGATGGTGCCGTGCTCGCGCATGAGGACCACCCGCACCTCGGTGCCCGCCATGACGCCCTCGACGGCGTCCGCCAGCTCCTTCGAGCCGGCCGGCAGCAGCGGCACCTCGGCGATCTCGCGGACGTGCCCGCGGGCGGCGGCGGTCACCAGCGGCGGGATCTGGCCCGCCACGGAGTACGCCACCGACAGCGGCGGGTGCAGGTGCGCGATCGCGCCCACCTCGGGCCGGCTCCGGTAGATGGCCGCGTGGAACTGCCACTCCTTGCTCGGCCGCCGGTCCTCGTCCAGCACCTCGCCGTCGAAGGTCATCACCACCGTGTCCTCGGCGGTCATGTCCCCCTGGCAGCAGCCCGACGTCTTGATGACCATCGTGTCCGTGCCGGGGCGGCGGATGGAGTTGTTCCCGCTGACCCCGGGCACGAGTCCGCGCTCGAAGCTGCGGCGGGACAGGCGGGCCAGCTCCTCACGGAGCTCGTCCGTCGGCTCGACGCCGATCATCTGACCACCTCCGAGGTGGTGTCGTGGTGCGTTCAGGCCCGCTCGGGGTAGTCGCTGGAGACCTCGCCGACCTCGAACTTGCGGACCTCTTGGACGTACGCGGCGAGGTGCTCGGCCATGGCGTCGAAGATCGCCAGGCCCTTCTCCTTCGTGGCCCGGAACGGGTTGCCGATGGTGGCGGTGTCCGAGTACTCGTGGTGCTCCATCGGCACCCAGATGTTCTCCGAGTTCTGGAACTTCACGGTCCCGGTGCCGTCGATCTTGGAGAACGCCGGACCCATGTAGGCGGGCGCGTGGGCACGGTCGTCGACCGCGCGGTCCATGTGGACCAGGTTGTCCGCCGTCGCCATGAGGCAGGCGGTCTCCAGCTCCGAGGAGTGCCAGCCCGGGGTCTCCTCGGGCGGGTTGTCGAAGAGGTGCTGGACGACGTTCGCCTCGCGCTCGGTGGGCGTCTTGTAGAAGGAGATGTAGGCACCGGTGTCGTAGCGCAGCCGGCGCATGATCTCGTCGATCGGCTTGGTGTTGGAGCCGTGGTGGGAGACGAAGACGATCTTCTTGACGCCGTGGTAGATCAGGCTCCGGGCGACGTCGTGCAGGACCCGCCGGTAGGTCTCGGCCTGCAGGGTGATGGTGCCGGCGCCCTCCTCGTTGCGGCCCATGTGGTGGGGCGAGTAGCCGAAGGGCTGCAGGGGTGTGTGCAGCACGTCCACCGCCTCGGCGGCGCGGTAGACGACCTCCATCGTCACGTAGCTGTCCGTGCCGAGCGGGATGTGCGCGCCGTGCTTCTCGGTGCTGCCCATCGGGACGAGGACGGTGTCCTGCCCGTTCTCCTTCAGACGCTCGGCGACCTCCGAGAACGACATCCCGAGGATGTTGTGCTTGCGGTCTGTCGCGGCATCGGTCTTCGCGTAGTCCTTCACCGACATGTCTGAGAACTCCTTCGTCTCGTCGAACCTGTGGCGTTCGTGTCAGGCGGGTCGCGCTCCGCAGCTGGCCCGCACGACGATCTCGCCCTCCACCGTCCGGTGGCGGATGGCGGTGTCCCCTTCCTCTCTGTCCAAGATCTGCTGCATGGCCTCCGCCCCGAGCTGGGCGGAGTGGAGCGAGAATGTGGTGAGCGCCGGCCGCACGTACGCCGAGATCGGGGTGTCGTCGAACCCCGCGAGGGCGACGTCGTCCGGCACGCGTAGGCCGAGGTCGTTCGCCGCGGCCATGGCGCCGATGGCCATGCGGTCGTTGGCGGCGATGATCGCGGTGGGGCGCTCGCCCGGGGCGGCCTGCTCGAGGAGCTCGCGCGCGGCGCGGTAGCCGCCCTCCTCGGTGTATCCGCCCCTGGCCGTGGCCGGGTTCGCCAGGCCGGCGCCGCGCAGGGTCTTGCGCACGCCGGCCAGGCGCAGGCGCGTGGCGGTGGAGCCGCGGGAGCCGGCGATGAAGGCGATGCGCTCGTGGCCGAGGCCGACGAAGTGGCTGGCCATCTCCTGGCCGGCGCTCTCGCCGTCGGTCTGGATGGTGGGGAACTCGTCCGAGGGGCGCCCGACCAGCACGACCTCGGTGCCGTAGGCGGTGACCTGCTTGCGGGTGAGGCTGACCTCGTCGCCGCCGCCGAGGATCACCAGGGCGGCCACCCGACGGCGCAGCAGCGCCTCCAGGGCGCTCTCCGCTCGTCCCTTGCGCCGGTCGGTGCTGGAGAAGAGGACCTGGTAGCCGGCCGTCTGGGCGGCGTCCTCGATGCCGCGGGTGACCTCGGCGTAGTACTGGTTCGCCATGTCCGGCGCGAGGACGCCGACGAGATGCGTGTCGCGGCGACTCAGGTCGGTCGCGCTCTGGTTCGGGCGATAGTCCAGGGCCGAGATGACGGCCTCGACGCGTTCGCGGGTGCGGGCGCCGACCGGGTAGTCGGAGCCGGAGGCGATGCGGGACACGGTCGCGACGGACACACCGGCGGCCTCGGCCACGTCTCGGATCGTCACGACCACTGCTGCCTCCTCCGCGTCGATGCGTCGGTCCGGATGGCTGGGGGAGTCGCACCCACCGTCGGGTGCGATGTGTAACCGGTGGTTGTAGTAACCGGCTACTACAAACAATGCAACTAATGCGCTAGATAGAAACCGCTTACTATTGAAGGTAGACGCACGCAGGCGGTGGGTCAACCCCTCGGTGCGAGGTTCTGAACGTGCTCCCGGCCGCGACTCGGGGCAGCGTCAGCGACGGTTCGAGGAGGCGTGCGGTTCGAGCCGAACCCCGCTAGACCCCCAGGAGCGCGGCGGGTACGACAGCGATGCCGTCGGGTCGGCGGTAGGCACGTGTTCCGGTGGTGATCACCAGGGCATCCGCCAGGTCCTCGCCGAGCTGCGCGCGCAGCCACACGAGATGCTTCACGTCTGTGTCGTCCACGTCGGCCGCGAGCTTGACCTCCATGGCGACGACACGGCGGCCACGCTCCACGATGAGGTCCACCTCGTGGCGACCGTGATGCTGTCGCAGGTGATGCACGCGTGCGTCGGACGCCTGCGCGTACACGAGCACCGATTGCGCGACAAGATGCTCGAACAGGGGCCCGAGCATCGAGCCGCCGCGCGGGTCGAGGCGGACGTCGTCGCGTCCCGCCGCCACCGCTGCCTGGTCGAGCTCCAGCAGGCGTGCGGCGAGCGCGGGATCGGCCAAGAAGTGTTTCGGTGCCTGCGCCAGCTGCTTCAGGGGATTGAACACCGGGATCCACGCGTCGATCGGGTCGAGGACGAAGGTCCGCGACAGGACGTCCCGGTAGACGGTCGTGGTGTCACGGCTCGGCTTGTTCGGCAGGCCGGCCGTCGCGGCGTCGAGAAGGTTGGAGTACGAGGTGTTCGTCGCGGTGGCGGCCGCGTAGGCACGCAACCATGCGGCGAGTGTCTGCGGACGGCGGACGGCCGTGCCCTGCTCGACGAATTCGCGCTCGATCGTGTGCGTCAGGTATCCGTCGAGCGCGCGGTTCCGGAACCCGTCGGGCTGATTCCTGATCCCGGGGTAGCCCGATCGGAAGATCTCGTCGACGTAGTCCGCCAGCACGACGTCGGTGCGTGCCCTGACGGGCTCACGTCCGCCGTCGAGAAGGTTGGTCAGCGACACCGCGGGCGTGGCCGTGCCACGCTCGGCGAGGGAGAGTGGGCGCATCCTGAGCGGAACGATTCGCCCTGCGCCGGAGTGGATGCGCGTACCGACCGGAGCAGTTGATCCGGCCAGGATGAACGACCCTGGGGGAGCGCCGGCGTCGACTGCGCGGCGCACCTGGTCCCAGCACTCGGGGTAGAGGTGCCACTCGTCGAGCAGCAGGGTGCCGCTGGCGGAGAGGTCGAAGGGCGCGGCGGAGAATGCGCTCAGTTCCGCCGGGACGTCGAAGCGGACCACGTCGTCGGCGCGCTCGACGGCGGACGCGGTCTTGCCGACGCCCTTGGCGCCCTCCAGCGCCACCGCGGGCAGGCCGCCGGTGAGCGCATCGAGCGTGTCGTCGACGATGCGGCGCTGGTAGGTGACCATGGGTCAAACCTACAATTTCGACGCCAGCTAGTCGACAGTTTCGACACCTTCAACAAGGCAAGATCGACGGCCATCGCCGCCACGAGCCGACCCGTGGCGGCGGTGCGGCGACACAGCCGGTCCGCGCGGATGGCAACGATCTGGACGATCTTCCACTACGGCATCCCAGGCTGGGCGATGTACGCCCTGATGGGGATGGCCTTCGGCCTGTTCGCCTACCGTGGCGTACTCCGTGCCGAACTTCGCGGCGAACCGGGCCGCCGTGAAGGACACCGACTACCGCATCGAGATCTTCTCGACCCTCGGCTCGCGGGGACGCGACATCATGGGGTACACGAAGGATCAGGTCATCGCCGATGTCCTGGGCGCACCCACGACGGAGGAGAATGAGCGTCATGACTGACCAGACCGCCACGCTGTACATCGACGGAGAGTGGGTCCCCTCCTCCTCCGGCGAGACCCGCACCGTGACCTGCCCGGCCGATCAGAGCGAGGTCGGCGTGGTCAGCGAGGCGACCGCCGAGGACGTCGAGCGCGCCATCCTCGCGGCGCGAGCGGCCTTCGAATCCCGCGTCTGGGCCGACAAGCCGGCCTCCGAGCGTGGCGACTTCCTGCTGCAGGTCGCCGACGCGCTGCAGGCCCGCAAGGACGAGTTCGCCCGCGCCGAGGCGCTCGACACCGGCAAGCGCCTGGTTGAGGCCGAGGGCGACATGGACGACATCACCGCCTGCTTCCGCTACTTCGGGAAGATCGCCGACCAGAATCCCGGGCGACTCGTCGACGCCGGCGACGGCAGCGTCATCTCCCGCGTGGTCCACGAGCCCGTCGGCGTGTGCGGGATGATCACCCCTTGGAACTTCCCGCTGCTGCAGGCCTCGTGGAAGATCGCCCCGGCACTGGCCGCAGGCAACTCCTTCATCATCAAGCCGGCCGAGCTGACCCCGCACACCACGATCCTGATCCTGGACGTGCTGGACAAGCTCGGCCTTCCTGCCGGGGTCGCCAACCTCGTGCTCGGCGCGGGAGGCGTCGTCGGTGCTCCTCTGTCCTCCCACCCGGATATCGACCTCATCTCCTTCACCGGCGGTCTGGCCACCGGCCGCAAGATCGCCGAGTCCGCCGCCACCGGCATCAAGAAGGTCGCCCTCGAGCTCGGTGGCAAGAACCCCAACTTGGTCTTCGCCGACGCCGACTACGAGGCGGCGCTGGACAACGCACTGAACGCCGGGTTCCTCGATTCGGGCCTGGTCTGCTCCGCGGGCACGCGTCTGATCATCCAGGACACCATCGCCGAGCAGTTCGTCGACGACCTCGTCCAGCGCGCCGAGGGCATCGTGATGGGCGGCCCGCTCGACGAGGACGCGGAGACCGGCCCGCTGGTCTCCGCCGAACACCGCGACAAGGTCACCGACTACGTCACTCGCGGCATCGAGGCCGGTGCCCGCCTGCGCACCGGGGGGAACTGGGGCGGCCCCGAGCACGAGCAGGGCTTCTTCTACTCTCCGACGGTCCTGGACCAGTGCACCGCCGAGAACCCGGCCGTGATCGAGGAGGGCTTCGGCCCGGTGATCACCGTGGAGACCTTCTCCACCGAGGAGGAGGCGATCGCGATCGCCAACGACACCGAGTACGGCCTGGCCGGTGCGGTGTGGACCTCGAACTCCGGCACCGCCAACCGGGTCTCCCGGCGCCTGCGCCACGGCACCATCTGGATCAACGACTTCCACCCCTACCTGCCGCAGGCGGAGTGGGGCGGCTTCAAGAAGTCCGGCGTCGGCCGCGAGCTCGGCCCCTCCGGCCTCGAGGAGTACACCGAGGCCAAGCACATCTACGAGAACACCGAGCCCGCGGTCTCCGGCTGGTTCCCGCGTAAAGGCTGATCGACGTACTGCGAACTTGCGAGCGGTAGGAGATCAGCCCAGCAAGCTCAGTTGATCGGCCTCCCCATTCACACGGAACGACAGGAAGAAGACACGATGTCCGTACAGGACCTGCCCTCCGAGAACCCCGTCACCGAGTACGACTACATCGTGGTCGGCGGCGGGTCCGCGGGCGCGGTGGTCGCCGCACGCCTGAGCGAGGACCCGAGCGTCGAGGTCGCCCTCCTCGAGGCCGGCGACTCCGACCTCGACCACGCCGAGGTCCTGGACCTCCAGCGCTGGCCCGAGCTGCTCGAATCCGGGCTCGACTGGGACTACCCGATCGAGCCGCAGGAGAACGGCAACTCCTTCATGCGCCATGCGCGTGGGAAGGTGCTGGGAGGCTGCTCCTCGCACAACTCCTGCATCGCCTTCTACCCTCCGGCCGAGGACATGGACCTGTGGGAGAAGCTGGGCGCCGAGGGCTGGAACGCCGAGACGGTCCTGCCGCTCATCGAGCGCCTGGAGACCAACAGCTCCCGCAGCGGCGAGGGGCACGGCACCGACGGTCCGGTCCACCTCATGGACGTCCCCGCCGAGGATCCGCTGGGGGTCGCCCTGCTGGAGGCGTGCGAGCAGGCCGGCATCCCCAAGGCCACGTTCAACGACTTCGAGACCGTGGTCAACGGTGCGAACTGGTTCCAGGTCAACCGCAAGGCCGACGGCACCCGTTCGTCGTCCTCCGTGTCCTACCTGCACCCGGTCATGGAGCGGGAGAACCTGCACATCCTCACCGGTCACCACGTGGCGCAGGTCCTCTTCGACGCCGACCAGCGGGCGACCGGCGTCGAGTACGTCGACAATGCCTTCGGCCGCTCCTCGGTGATGCACGTACGCCGCGAGGTGATCCTCTCCGCCGGCGCGATCGACTCGCCCAAGCTGCTGATGCTCTCCGGCATCGGTCCGGCCGATCACCTGCGCGAGATCGGCATCGACGTGCGCGTGGGATCCCCCGGCGTCGGCTCGAACCTGCAGGACCACCCGGAGGCCGTGATCTCCTGGGAATCCACGCAGAAGATGACGCGCGATGCGACGCAGTGGTGGGAGATCGGGATCTTCACGCACACCCAGGAGGGCCTGGACCTGCCGGATCTGATGATGCACTACGGCTCGGTGCCCTTCGACATGCACACCCGCCGGCAGGGATACCCGACCTCCCCGGAGTCCTTCGCGCTGACGCCGAACATCACCCACGCCCGCTCCCGCGGCACGGTGCGGCTGCGCTCGATCGACTTCCGGGACAAGCCGAAGGTCGACCCGCGCTACTTCACCGACGAGGACGGCCACGACATGGCCGTCGCCGTCGCCGGTATCCGCAAGGCCCGAGAGATCGTCTCCCAGCCCGGTATGGACGCGTTCCGGGGCCGCGAGCTGTACCCGGGCGAGGACGTCCAGAGTGACGAGGAGATCGCCGACTACGTCGCCCGGACGCACAACACCGTCTACCACCCGGCCGGCTCCTGCCGGATGGGACCGGCCGATGACGACGCCTCGCCGCTGGATCCGCAGCTGCGGGTCAAGGGCGTCACGGGACTGCGCGTGGTCGACGGTTCGGTGATGCCTCAGCTGGTCGCGGTGAACCCCAACATCACCACGATGCTGATCGGTGAGCGCGCCGCAGACCTGATCCGGGGCGCACAGGACTCCTGACCACGGCTCGGCGGGCTCACGAGTCCTGACCCCACGCATCCGTGAGCCGTTCCGTCAACGGGCTCGGTCAACGGCTCAGGAGGTCTCCTCCATCGGGGCCGCGTCGCGGATCTGCCCGAACTGGAGCGCGCCCCAGAAGTCACCGCGCACGTAGCGCTGCGTGGCGTCCGGGACGAAGTCCCAGGGTCGTGCCGTGCCGTGCTGCAGCGCCCCGGCCACCAGGCGGCGCCGTGCCTGGCTGGCCAGGACGTCCTCCTCCAGGGCGGCGAGATCGTACTGGTTCTCCAGCACGCCGCGCAGGCGGCTGACGAGCTCGGCGTGCTCGGGACGCTCGGCGACGTTGGTCAGCTCCTTCGGGTCGGCGGCCAGGTCGAACAGCTGGTCGGGATCGCCCGGGCAGATCACGTACTTGTACTGGCCGCGCACCAGGCTCAGCTGCGGGCGCAGCGTCCCCTCGGCGAGGTACTCGATGACGACGTCGCGGTCCTCGGGGCCGGCCCTCCCGTCGGCCTCGCGGCGAGCGGATTCCAGCAGTGACATGCCGTAGCGCGGGAGGTCGCCCTCGCCGGTCGTCCGTTCACCGCCCGGCGCTGGATCCTGGTCGCGGGCGGCGGCCGGGTCACCGGGCGCTCCGGCCAGTTCCAGCAGGGTCGGCATGAGGTCGAGCAGCGAGACCGGGTTCGTGTACCGGCCACGGGGCACCAGGTGCTCCGGTCCGTAGACGATCATCGGCACGCGGGAGGATTCCTCGTACGGCGACATCTTGTACCACAGGCCCTTCTCGCCCAGCATGTCGCCGTGATCGCTGGTGACGATGATGACCGTGTTCTCGAGCAGCCCAAGGGTCTCCAGGCGCTCACGGATCCGGCCCACGTGATCGTCGATGTAGCTCACCGCGGCGTAGTAGGAGCGCCGGGCGCGCCGGACCTCGTCGAGGGTCGGCTCGCGCCGGTCGAATCCGCTCATCGCGCGCAGGCGGTGGCTGTGCGGATCCTCCTCCGGGCTCGGCACCTGCGGGTGCGCGGGATCGGGGATGTCGACGTCGGCGAACCGGTCCCAGTGCTCCTGGGGGGGCTCGTACGGGTCGTGGGGATGGATGAAGCTGGTGACCATGAGGAAGGGGATGTCCTCCCCCGCGGCCCGGTTCGCTCTGACCCGGTCGTTGAGATGGCGCAGCGTATGGAAGCCCACCTCATCGTCGAAGTCCTGCTGGACGGTGGCCTTCGAGACTCCGGCGGTGAAGACGGCGTCGGCGTCGTGGTACCACTGCAGCCGGTCGCCGAGATCCCGCTGCCAGTCCGGGACCATGTCCATGTCCGCCGGGTAGACGTCGGTGGTCAGCCGCTGCTCGAACCCGTGGTGCTGGTCAGGGCCGATGAAGTGCATGCGGCCCACCAGCGCCGTGTGGTAGTCGGCCGCGCGCAGGTGGTGGGCGAACGTCGGCGTCGAGGCACCGAAGTCGTCTCCGTTGTCGTAGCAGCCGATCTCGGAGGGCATGCGGCCGGTCATCATCGACGCCCGGGAGGGGGCGCACAGCGGGGTGTTGCAGTACGCGCGGTCGAACACCGCGCCGTCCGCCGCGAGGGCGTCGATGTTCGGGGTCAGAGCGGCTTTGTCCCCGTAGGCGCCGAGCGCCTGCGCGGCCATCTGGTCAGCCTGGATGACGACGATGTTCGGTTTCATGGCGTGTCCTCTCGCCTGCTCGGGGTGTCGGTGACCTCCGGCGACGTCGAGGCGCTGTCGTCCTCCTCGGTCTCCGGGGTCCAGCCGTCGGCCCATTCTCCGGTCTCGAAGTCGTAGCCGACGGGCTCACCGTGCTCGTCGGTGCGCTGGTACCACTCGGTGTAGTCGGCGTGGGTTGAGTCGACCCCGGCGCCGGCGCCCTCTCCGGGCTCGGCTCGGACGACCTGCAGACTGAAGTCGTCGTCGTACTTGTCCACGCCGTCCACGACGGCGTTGCTGACGGCGGCCTCCGCGTACTGCTGGCGCAGGGTGTGCGGGTCCGTGCGCAGCTCACGGAACCACGCCACGACGATCAGGAGCATCACGAGGGCGAAAGGCACGGCGGTGACGATCACCAGTGACTGCAGGCCCTGGAGGGCGGATTCGTTGCCCAGCAGCAGCATGACCACGGCGATGCCGGCCATCACCAGACCCCAGAAGACCACCAGCACCTTGGGCGGGTCGAAGCTTCCCCGGGTGGTGAGGATGCCCATCACCACCGAGGCGGAGTCGGCGGCGGTGATGAAGAAGATCGCCAGGATCACCATGATCAGCAGCGGCATCACGCTGGCGAAGGGCAGGTTGTCCACGATGGAGAAGAGGACCTCGGGGGCGTTGACCTCCTCGATCACACCCAGCCCGCCCTCTCGGTACATCGAGATGGCGGTCCCGCCCATGATCCCGTAGGCGATGAACAGCAGCGACGAGGGGATCAGGATGACGCCGAGGACGAACTGGCGGATGCTGCGTCCCCGCGAGATGCGGGCGATGAAGATGCCGACGAAGGGCGACCAGGAGATCCACCACGCCCAGTAGTACACGGTCCACGCGGACTGGAAGTCGAGCGTCTCCTGGCCCCAGGAGGCCGAGCGCGCCATCAGGTCGAACAGCGAACCGACGTACTCCATGACCCCCGACGGGAGCAGGTTCAGCAGGAACAGGGTCGGCCCCAGCAGGAACACCAGGCCGGTGAAGCCGATGGTGAGCACGATGTTGAAGCTGGAGAGGTAGCGGATGCCGCGGGAGACGCCCGAGACGGCGGAGATCACGAACCCGACGGCCAGCACGGCGATGACCAGCAGCAGGACGGTGTTGGTCAGCTCCGAGGCGCCGGAGACGATGACGACGCCCTGGCCGATCTGCAGCGCCGCGATGCCGAGGGCGGCGGCGGTGCCGAAGAGGGTCGCGATGATCGCGAAGGTGTCCACCAGCTGCCCGGCCCAGCCTTCGGTGCGCCGCTTGCCGAACAGGTGCTGGAAGATCGAGGACATCAGCAGCGAGCGCCCGCGGCGGTAGGCCGCGTAGGCGACGGCGCCGCCGACCAGCGCGTACATCGCCCAGGCGTGAAAGCCCCAGTGGTAGTACGTCTGGGCCATGGCGTAGTGCATAGCCTCGACGGACTCCGCCTCGTTCGTCAGCGGCGGCGGCGAGAGAAAGTAGGTGAGCGGCTCGGCCGGGCCCCAGAACATCACGCCGATGCCCAGCCCGGCGGCGAACAGCATCGCCACCCAGGAGAAGGTGGAGAACTCCGGCTTCTCCCCGTCCTTGCCCAACGGGATCTTTCCGTAGCGGGAGAGGCTGAGGATGATCATCGCGACCAGCACCACGGTGGCGACGGCATTGAACATCCAGCCCAGATGGCTCATCGTCCAGCCATAGGCCGCGTCGGCGACGGTGCCGACGCTCGCCGGATCGACGATGCCCCAGATCACGAAGGCGACGGTGAGGACGCCTGCCGCCCCGAAGACGATCTTGTCGACGTGGTAGAGGCGACGCTGGTCGTCGATGCCGATGCCCGGCACCAGAGCGGGGTGGATGTTGTGCGGGTACTTCGGACGTGCGTAGTCCAGGCTGGGCAGGCGATCCCCACCGCGACGATCCGTTCGTCCTGAGCCGGTGGGCCCTCTCCTGCCAGCGGCAGATTCGTCCTCGGTCATCACAGAACAGCTCCGTTCGGGTGGCGGACTCCCACGCACGGGGGCGGTCACGACCTCCGACGGATCGGACCAGCCGCACCGGTGATCAGGTCCGGCCTGGGCCGGACCACGGGGAGTAGGGCCCTGCCACTGTAACCATGCGCTGGGGCGTCGCCTACTGCCGCCGTCGCCCAGCCGTGCAAGGCCCCTCGGGCCGGGCGTTTCCGGATCGGCCCCGGCCGCGGATCAGGGCCGCCGCGAGCGCTTTCCGCGCCAGCTGCGTGCGACACGAGCATGGCAATCCTCATTCTTCAGGCACTGGCCGTCGGTCACTCGCTCGATGACGTCGGTACGTTGGAGAGATCGCCGCGGCCTGGCAGCACTGGGCGAAGGTGGCAAACCCGATGTCGGCATTCAGACGCGCGGGATCCTCAAAGCCCTGAGCGAGTCGACCGCCGAGGCGGTGTGGTCATCTGGGCGCTGCCCTACTGGAGGACGACGTCGGCGACGCCCGCGTCATCTGGTGCCGGATGATCCGTCGCGCGGTCCGGACTGGCGAGCTCGAGCTGCGCAAGCAGTTCGGGCCCTGGACCGCGGCTCGAGCTGAACTCCGCTAGATAACCAGTAGCGCGGCGGTCGGCCGTGAGCTTGACCGACAGCTTCGACGCCGGCTGGTCGACAGTTTCGACACCTTCAAGTAGGCAATATCTACTGCCCGGGTCCCGACGAGCGCCGGCCCGCGACGGAGGTGCGGCCAGACGGGCGGTCCTTGATTCCAACGTCGGTCGTCCGCTACCTTCCCGTCTACGCGGGTTGTCTACCCGCGTAGAGCGCGAACCGAACGATGACTGCACGAGGACCGTGCACGACGGGAGAGGGCATGGACGTCCCCATGCGGATCGCGGGGCAGCGGCAGCGCCGGGTCACGCGCGCCGACGTCGCCCGCGCCGCCGGCACGTCCACGGCCGTGGTCAGCTACGTCCTCAACGACGGTCCGCGGCCGGTCGCCCAGGCCACCCGGCGCCGGGTGCTCGAGGCCGTCGAGGCGATCGGCTACCGGCCCGACTCAATCGCCCGCGCCCTCGCCTCCGGCGCCACCCGCACGCTCGGGCTCGTCGTCCCGGACATCGCGAACCCCTTCTTCGCCGCCCTCGCCCACGCCCTGGAGGACGAGGCCTCCCGGCACGGCCTCGTCTTCCTCCTCGGGGACGCCGCCGAGCATCGCGAGCGCCAGCACGAGCTCATCGACAGCTTCGTCACCCGGCGCGTCGACGGGCTCGTCGTCGTCGGCGTGGACGACGACCTCGACCTCGAGCCGGCCCGTCAGGCCGGCCTCCCGGTCGTGGTGCTCGACCGCATCCTGGGCGACGCCGACGCCAGCGCCGTGGGCATCGACAACCAGGCCGCCGCCGGCGCCGCCACCGAGCACCTCCTCGAGCACGGCCGCCGCCGGATCGCCCTGGTCACCGGACCCGACTGGCTGCCGACCGCCGTGGCCCGCGAGCGCGGGTGGCGCGACGCCCTCGAGGCGGCCGGCCTGGAGCCCGACCCCTCCCTCGTGCGGCGCACCGGCTTCAACCGCAGCGGGGGCTACGAGGCCGGCACCGACCTGTTCCGCCTGGAGCATGCCCCGGACGCCGTCTTTGTGGCGAGCGAGCAGCAGGCGGTCGGCCTGCTCCGCGCGGCCCACGAGGCGCGGACCGCCGTCCCCGACACCGTCGCCGTCGTCGCCATCGACGGCACCGAGGCGGCCGAGTACTGCGTGCCCTCCCTGACCACCATCGCCCAGCCCTTCGACGAGCTCGCCCGCCGTGCGATCGAGCTCGTCGGTCAACCCGCCGGAACGTCGCGGACCGCCGTCTGCGACTTCGACCTCGTGCTGCGCAGCTCGTGCGGGTGCGAGTCCCCCCAGAGCCGACCGAGGACCTGAGAATGAGCACACGCCGCACCGCCGCCGCCTCGGCGATCGCCGCAGCGCTGATCGTCGCCGGCTGCCAGGCCGACCCCGCCGACGACGAGGTCACCCTCACCTTCCTCAACGCCCACTCGGGCGCCTTCGTCAACGTCGTCGACGCATTCGAGAAGACCCACCCCGACGTCAACATCGAGCTGCAGAGCGTCCCGTTCGACGCCATGGTCGAGCAGACCCAGGCACGACTCGCCTCCGGCGACACCAGCATCGACCTGCTCACCGTCGACCCGCCCCGGCTGGCGAACATGGTCGAGCAGGGCTTCCTCACCGACGAGAGCGCCCACCTGGACGCCATGCGCGAGAACCTCAGCGACGTCGGCATCCGGTCCATCACCGCGGACGGTCGCCAGTGGTCCTACCCGCTGTGGACGAGCGACAACTTCCTCTACTACAACCGTCAGGTCCTGGAGCGTGCCGGCGTCGAGCCACCGGGCCCCGAGGCGGGGGACCGCCTCACCTGGGAGCAGGTCCGCGACAAGGCCGAGCAGGTCACCGCCGCCGGCGAGACCCGCTACGGCCTCGCGATGGACCAGGTCGATCGCTACTACCAGCTGCAGCCCATGATCGAGTCCTCCGGCGCGGGCCCCGGGCTGACCGGCGAGGGCAACCTCCGGCCCGAGGTCAGCACCCCGGAGTGGATCGAGTTCGGGCAGTGGTACGCCGACCTCTTCGCCAGCGGCGTCGTCCCGCGCGGCGTGGACCCGGCGCAGATGCTCGACGTGTTCCGGTCCGGCCAGTCCGCGTTCCTGCTCGGCAGCGCCTCGAACATCACCACGCTGCAGGAGGGCGACTTCGCCGACAAGTGGGGCATGGCCCCGATGCCCCACTTCGAGGACGGCCCGGTGGTCACGCCCACCGACTCGTGGGCCATCGGCATCAGCGCCACCAGCGAGCACCAGGAGATCGCCCGCGAGTTCGTCCAGTTCGCCACCCTCGACCCGGAGGGCGCCGAGCTCTCCTCCAGCGTCCTCAGCCTGCCGCCGGTCAACACGGCCGCGTTCGACGGGTACGTCGAGACCCTGCACGAGGTCGCGCCGCGGCAGACCGAGCACTTCGCGGAGCTGTTCCGCACCGACAGCGAGAAGCACGCCAGCCACCGGCCCACCAGCGTCGGCTACGTGCAGTTCGAGACCACCATGAACAGCGCCTTCTCCGACCTCAACGCCGGCGCCGACGTCACCCAGGTGCTCGAGTCGGCGCAAGCGACGCTCGACCGTCAGCTCGACCGGCGTCGCGAGCTCGCCCGCGACGAGTGAGACCCGCCGAACGAAGGAGTTCCTCCATGAGCGCCCCCGCGCCCGGGACCGTCCAGACGGGCGACCCAGCCACCCGCAAGAGCCGCGCCGCGACGCCACCGGACCGGTCGCGCCCGCGCAGCCGCACCGGCGGATGGCGGGTCGCGATCCCCTTCCTGCTGCCCGCGATCGTGCTGCTGCTCCTGCTGCGGCTCGTGCCGACCGTCGCGGCGATCTCCGAGGCCGTGCCGGTGGGCGGCGAGCGCTCGCCGTGGTCGAACTTCGCCTACATCTTCTCCGACCCGTCGTTCTGGAACGCGGTGCGCGTGACGCTCCTGTTCGCCGTGATCATCAACCCGATCCAGATCGCCCTCGCCCTCGCGCTCGCGGTGCTGCTGACCAAGCGGCTGCCGTTCGTCGGGCTCTGGCGCACGCTGATCCTGCTGCCGATCGCCGTCCCGCAGGTCGTCTCCGCCATCGTGTGGCTCGTGCTGCTGCGTCCCGACGGGCCGCTGAACGGCGTCGCCACGGCTCTGGGTCTGCCGCCGGTCCCGTGGCTGACCGAGCCGGCATGGGCGCTGACGTCGATCATGATCGTCTGCTCCTGGGTCGGCGTCGGCTACTGGATGACCTTCCTCGTCACCGGCATCCGCGAGATCCCCGACAGCCTCTACGAGGCGTCCTCGCTGGACGGTGCCGGTGGCTGGCGCCAGTTCTGGAGCATCACGCTGCCGAGCCTGCGCCGCCCGCTGCTGTTCGTGCTCGTGGCCGACACGGTCTCGAACTTCCTGGTCTTCGCCCCGGTGCGGGTCCTGACCCAGGGCGGTCCGCAGGGGAGCACCGATCTGATCATGTACAACATCTCGGACCGTGCCTACACGCTCGGCGACACCCAGGCCGCGTCCGCCGCGACGCTCGTCCTGATCGTCATCGTCGTGGCGGTGGTCGCGGTCCAGTTCCGCCTCCTGCCGGGGAAGGACTGAGCCATGAGCAGCACCGCAGCCACCACTCGTGAACGCCGGACGGGCCGCCGGGCGCTCTTCCTGGCCGTGCCGATCGCCCTCGTCTCGATCGCCCCGCTCCTGTGGGCCCTGATCTCCTCGGTGCGGCCGGGGGAGGAGATCTTCCGCTACCTGTCGCCGCTGGTGTGGCAGACCTTCTTCCCCGAGCAGGTCACGCTCGCCAACTTCGTCTCCGTGCTCGACAGCCCGTTCGCGCTCGCGCTGGCGAACTCCGTGATCGTCGCGTTCTTCAGCGTCGTGCTCGGCCTCGCCGTCGCCGCCCTCGCCGCGTTCGCGCTCGCGTGCCTGGAGTTTCGGGGACGCTCCGTGGTCTTCGCGCTGATGGTGATGTGCTTCCTCGTGCCCTTCGAGGCCATCGCCATCCCGCTCTCGACGACGTTCCGCGACCTCGGCCTGGCGAACAGCTACGTCGGCCTCATCCTCCCGGCGCTGGGCAACGGCCTGTCGATCTTCCTGCTCCGCCAGTTCTTCATGGGCGTGCCCACCTCGCTCGGCGAGGCCGCTCGCCTGGACGGGCTGACCTGGTTCGGCGTCTTCTGGCGCATTTACCTGCCGCTCTCGCGCGGCCCGCTCATCGGCGCCGGACTGATCTTGTTCGTCTTCCAGTGGCAGTCCTTCCTGTGGCCCCTGCTGATCGCCCCGGCGCCGGACGTGCGCGTCGCCCCCGTGGCCATCGCCGACTTCGCACAGCAGACCGGCGTCGACTTCGGCCAGATGTTCGCCGCGGCCATCCTGACGTCCGCCGTCCCGCTACTCCTCCTGCTGTTCTTCCAGCGTCACTTCACCGGATCCACCGCCTCATCAGGGAGCAAGGAATGATCACCAGCACCACGTCCGACCACCGCGTCATCCTCGACTGCGACCCGGGCAACGGTGTGCCCGCCACCGACATCGACGACGGGCTCGCGCTCGGTCTCCTGCTGGCCAGCCCGCGGGTCCAGGTCGAGGCGGTCACCATCGTCACCGGCAACACCCACCGCGACGTCGGCTACCGGGTGGCACGCACCATGCTCGACGACCTCGGCTCGGACGTGCCCGTCTACGCCGGGGCGGCGACCGCGCTGGTGGAGCCGCCGGCGCCGTGGGCCACCCGGCGCGATGCCGCCCGCGGCGGTGACGACGCGGCCGCCCTGTGGGCGGGCGTCGACGCACCCCGCGAGTACGACGACGGCCACGACTACTCGGGCCCCGCCGAGATCGCGCACCGGGTCGCCGCAGAGCCGGGCGAGATCACGCTCGTCGCCGTCGGCCCGCTGACCAACATCGCGCACGCCATGGCGCTGCACCCGGGCCTGGCCCGCGACGCGAAGCGGATCGTCATCATGGGTGGCGGCTTCGACGTGCCCGGCTTCCTGCAGGAGCTCAACTTCGGCGTCGACCCCGAGGCCGCCCGCATCGTGCTCGCCAGCGGCGCCGACATCACCCTCGTGCCGCTCGACGTCACGATCACCACGACGCTGCGCCTGGAGGACGTCGACAGACTCGCCGCCACGCAGACCCCGCTCGCCCAGTACCTCGCCACCACGACGGCGCCCTGGATCCGCTACTGTGAGTCCGCCCGCGAGATGGTCGGCTGCCGGCTGCACGACCCGCTGGCTGCCGCCGTCCTGCTCGAGCCGGACCTCGTCAGCACCGAACGCTGCTCCGTCGACGTCCAGCTCACCGGTCTCGTGCGCAGCCGCCCCGTGCGCTGGCACCGCGACGGCGTCAAGCTCGCCACCGGGATCGACCTGCCCGAGACGCCGGAGATCGACGTCGTCACCGGCGTCGACAATGATTGCCTCGTCGCGCTCCTGCTCTCCGAGCTCTCCCGCCCCGCCGCCGGCCAGCTCGCGGAGATGTCCGCCCGGTGAGCAGCGTTACCGAGCCGACGCCGCAGGTCACCGTCGTCGGGTCCGTCAACCGCGACGTCGTCGTGCGGGTGCCGCAGCTGCCCCGGCCCGGTGAGACCCTCGCCGCCCGCGGCACCAGCGAGCGCATCGGCGGCAAGGGCGCGAACCAGGCGGTCGCCGCGGCCCGTCTCGGTGCCCGCACCTGCTGGGTCGGCGCCGTCGGGCACGACGGCGCTGACGTCCTGGCAGCCCTCGAGGCGCACGGCATCGACGTCGGCTCGGCCGTCCGGGTCGAGGACGTGCGCACCGGCACAGCGCTGGTCTTCGTCGAGGACTCCGGCGAGAACATGGTCGTCATCGACGCCGGCGCCAACGGCCGGATCCGACCCGAGGACCTCCCGCGCCGGATCACCGGCGCGCTGCTCCTGCAGCACGAGGTCCCCGCCACCGTGATCGACCGGGCGCTGCTGGCAGCCGACGGGCTGACCATCCTCAACCCGGCGCCCTGGCGGCCCGTCGCCGCCGAGACCCTGTCACGGGTCGACGTGCTCGTCGTGAACGCGACCGAGCTCGCCGAGCTCACCGGCCGCCCTGTCCCGCGCGACGCCGCCGCGGCCGCCGATGCCGTCGCTGCCCTGGATGCCGTCCCGACCGTCGTCACGACGCTCGGCGCCGGGGGAGCGGTCATCCGCCACCACGGCGACACCCGCCACCTGGCGGCGCCCTCCGTGCCGAGCCACGACACGGTCGGCGCCGGCGACACGTTCTGCGGAGCGCTCGCCGTCGCCCTCGTGGAGGGCGCCGACATGGTCGAGGCCGCACGGTTCGCCGTGCACGCGGCCTCGATCGCCGTCTCCCGACCGGGAGGCCAGGAAGCCATGCCGACCGCGGAGGAGGTGCACGCCTTCCTGCAAGCCGGCACGGCACCCGCCGTGCCGTAACAACGCGGACCGCGGTCCGCGACGAAAGGAAGTGACACATGGCCAACGACGCCACCATGCGTGACTACGTCGACAGCGAGCTCGACCAGCGTGAGCAGACCGGGCACGACGTCGAGGAGCTGCGCGCCGAGGCGCGCCGCACAGACCTCGACACGACGGCCCTCGCCGACCTCCTCGAGCGGATCGAGGCGGCGCCCCGAGGCGAGTTCCGCTACGTCGAGCCCGACGAGCTGGACGACATCCTCGCCGAGACCGATGCGCACGAGACCGACGGCACGACGCCGCAGCGCGCCGCCCTGCCGGAGGCGTTCTCCGACCGCATGCTCGCCGCCTGGCGCGGCCGGGTGGCCGGGAACATGCTCGGCAAGCCCGTCGAGCAGGGGGAGTACTGGACGCGCGCCCGGCTGCGCGAGTACCTCGTGGCGGCCGACGCCTACCCCCTGACGGACTACGTCCCGGCCCCGGACGGCCTGCGCCAGCAGTACGAGCTGCGGCCGGACAACTGGGACATGACCACCCGCGGGCGCGTGGACGGCTCCTGCCGGGACGACGACGTCGACTACACGGTGCTCGGGCTCCACCTGCTGGAGAAGTACGGCCTCGACTTCACCACCGAGGACGTCGCCGAGGAGTGGCAGCTCCGGCTCCCGTACCACCAGACCTACACGGCCGAGCGCGCCGCCTACCGGAACCTGATCGAGGAGATCCCGCCGTCGCAGGCGGCGCGGCACCGCAACCCCTACCGGGAGTGGATCGGCGCCCTGATCCGCGCCGACATCTTCGGGTACGTCAATCCCGGCCGTCCCGACCTCGCGGTGCGCCAGGCCTACCGCGACGCCCGCCTGTCACACACCGGCAACGGCATCTACGGCGAGCAGTGGGCCGCGGCCCTGACCGCAGCGGCGCTCGTCGCCGATGACGTCCGCGAAGCCTACGACCGCGCCCGCCGCTACGTCCCGCGGCAGAGCCGGACCGCCGAGGCCATCGATGCCGTGACCGCCTGCTACGAGCGGGGCGGGACCTGGGAAGAGGCCCTCGAGGACGCCGACCGCCGCTGGCACGGCTACCACTGGGTCCACACCGTCAACAACGCCGCCGTCATCGCGGCCGCGCTGCTGTGGGGCGAGGGCGACTTCACCCGCAGCATCGCGCTGACCGTCCAGGGCGGCCTCGACACCGACTCCAACGGGGCCACGGTGGGCTCCGTCGTCGGGGCGGTCGTGGGCACCGGCGGGATCCCGGCCCACTGGACGGATCCGCTGCGCGACACCGTCCGCTCCGCGGTCTTCGGCTTCGACGGCGTCACCATCAGCGATCTCGCCCGCCGGACCGAGTCGCTCGCGACGGCCCGGGGGTCCTCATGACCCGCCCGGTGACCATCTCGCGCCGGGCGCTGCTCGCCGGGGCCGGCGGGCTCGGGCTCGGTGCCCTCGGCGGCTGTGTGCAGGGCTCGGCCACCCGCAGCAGCGGCGACGGACTCTCGCTGTGGATGACCTTCAGCTCGAGCACCCAGCGTGACTACTTCCGGCGCACCTTCGTCGACGCGTTCAACACCCAGCACGACGGCGCTCCGCTGCGCCTGACCATCCGCGGCGACGGCGACAGCCTCCAGCGGCTGCAACGCACCGCCATCGCCTCCGGGTCGGGGCCCGACCTGATCTACACCGCCGGGCCGTCCTACGGGCTGGAGTTCGTCCAGGCGGGCAAGTTCCGCGCGCTGGACGAGTACAGCCGGCAGTACGGGTGGGAAGAGGTGCTCCAGCCGTGGGCGTACGGCGCCGGCGTCCTCGGCGGGACCAGCTACATGATCCCGACGTCCTACGAGACGATGATCATGGTCTACAACGCCCGCACGTTCGAGGAGCACGGCTGGACGGTCCCCACCACGCGTGCCGAGTTCGAGGAGTACGCCTCGGCCGCCGCGGCGGCCGGCGTCATGCCGGTCGCGATCGGCAACGCGGACTGGGCGGCCACCACCGAGTGGCTCGTCAGCATCTTCTTCAACCACGCGGCCGGGCCGGAGGTGATCCACCAGGCCCTGACCGGCGAGATCCCGTGGACGGATCAGCGCATCGTCGACGCCGTCGCCCTCCTGAAGGACTACTTCGACCGCGGTTGGATGGGCGGCGGGACGCAGGCGTACTTCACCAACCGTGAGGCCCAGCTGTGGGCCAAGCTCGTCGACGGCTCGGCCGGCGTCTACTTCGTCGGCAGCTGGGCGTTCACGTCGATGGCGCCGTACTTCAGCACCGAGGCCGGCAACTACGACGACTGGGACTGGGCGCCCATCCCGGCCTTCGGCGACGAGACCACCCGCGACCTGTACGCGATCGGCGTCGGCTCGACCTACTCGATCAACGCCGACTCGCCTCGCCAGGACGACGCCGCGGCCTACATCGACTTCCTGCTCAGCGACCGGGCCGCCCAGATGCAGGCCGTCGCGGAGGTCCAGAGCCAGCCGATTCCGCTGGAGTACCGGCCGGACGACTACCCAGGGGGCATGGATCCTCGGATCCGCCGTCTCTACGACGGCGTCACCGAGGCCGAGCGCATCGGCTACCTGACGTGGACCTTCTGGCCTCCGCGTAGCGACGTCTACATCTACGAGGAGATGGACCGCGTGATCACCGGCCAGCTCACCCCGGAGGCGTACTGCGCCGGGCTCGACGAGCTCTTCCGCACCGAGGCCGAGCAGGGCAAGGTCCCGCCGACACCGGAGCCGGTGATCGCATGAGCACCCTGACCTCGACGGCGCGGTCACGAGCGGCTGCCACAGACACGGCCCCGGCACGAGCGGTCGGCCCGTCACGGCGCCGAGCCGCCCGCGGCTGGCTGTTCCTGCTGCCGCTGCTCGCCCTGAACGCCCTGGTGATCGGTGCGCCGGGGCTGATGAGCGTCTACTACTCGTTCACCGACTGGTCCGGCATCGGACCGGCCCAGTTCGTCGGCATGGACAACTATCTCCGGCTGTTCTCCGACGGCGCGTTCCTCCAGGCGCTGCTGAACAACCTCTGGTGGACAGTCTTCTTCCTGCTCGTGCCGATCTCGATCGCGCTGGCCGGCGCGTTCCTGCTCTCGCGCACGACACGCGGCCAGGTGATCTACCGGGTCGTCTTCTTCGTGCCGTACACGCTCGCGACCATCGTCGTCGCCAGCATCTGGTCGAACATCTACTCGCCGGAGTACGGGCTGACGGCCGTCCTGGGGCTCGACATCAACCTGCTCGGTGACCCCGACACGGCCCTCGCCTCGGTCGCGGTCGCGAACACGTGGCAGTGGTGGGGCTACCTGATGGTCATCTTCCTGTCTGCCATGTCGAGCGTGAACCCGAGCCTGTACGAGGCGGCCCGCCTCGACGGCGCGAGCGGCTGGCAGCAGTTCGTCCACATCACGATCCCGGGCATCCGGCCGACCCTGGTCTTCATGGCCCTGATGACCGTGATCTGGTCGTTCCTGGTCTTCGACTACATCTACATCATGACCGGCGGCGGACCGGCCGGCGCCACGGAGGTCGTCGGGACGCTCTTGTACACCACCGCCTTCTCGACCTACGAGGCCGGGTACGCGGCGGCGATGGGGATCGTCCTGGCCCTGATCAGCGTGGTGATGGTCGGCGGGTACCTCGGGCTCCGCCGGTGGAGGGGGTGGGAGGTATGACCGCCGTGACGACGCGCGCGGACGCTCCTGCGCAGAACGTGCCGCGCATCCGCGGCAGCCACGTGGCCCGCCACACGGCCCTGGCCGTGCTGGGCATCGTCTCGCTGGCACCGCTGTACCTGTTCGTGACCTCGGCCCTGAAGTCGCAGGCCGAGCTGGCCGAGAACCCGCTGGGGCTGCCCCGCGAGTGGCTCTGGTCCAACCTCGTTGAGGCCTGGACCACGGGCCGGATCGGGACCGGGCTGATGAACTCCGCGATCATCGTGGCTGGCACGGTGCTGCTCGTGTGCGTGGTCGCCAGCTGCGGTGCGTACGCCCTCGCGCGGCTCGAGGTGCCCGGCAACGGCACGGTCGTCGTCTACCTGCTGGTGACGTCGTCCCTGCCCATCCAGCTCTTCCTCGTGCCGCTGTTCTACCTGTGGGCCAGGCTGCAGCTGTACGACACCCACCTCGGGCTGATCCTCATCCATGCGGCGGTGTTCTCGCCGTTCGCGACGCTGCTGCTGCGCTCGTTCATGGTGGGACTGCCCCGGGACTACGAGAACGCCGCCCGGATCGACGGCGCGAGCGAGCTCACGGTCTTCGCCCGGGTGGTCATGCCGATGGCGTGGCCAGGCCTGCTGACGGTCGCGCTGACGACGACGCTGCTCTCGTACAACGAGTTCCTGCTCGCCGTGACGTTCATCCAGTCCGACGAGTACCTGCCGGCCTCCAGCGCCCTGTTCCAGTTCCGTCAGGGCTTCACGCAGGACTACACGCTGATCGCGGCGGCAGGAGTGATCATGGCGGCGCCGATGATCCTCGCGTTCCTGGCGCTGCAGCGGCGGTTCCTCGAGGGCATCACCTCGTCGGGGCTGGGTGGTACGTAAGAAGTCAGCGGCGCGGCGGGCTCACCAGCAGCAGAACCCACCGTCGACCAAGAGGGAGCCGGACGCGCGTCGGCCGGGAGGACGTCGAGCACCCGCGTCTGCCCGGAGATCTAACCGCGCGCGTCCGGCACCGTCGACGGTTCCTCGAACAGGTCAAAGTGCCGGTCGAGGTGCGCCTTCTCCGGCGGGCGGGTGAGCAGGCTGACCACGACGAGGACCGCGACGCCGAGGATCGCCGACGGCATGGCCGGGTGCCACCCGGCCAGCGGGATCGGCAGCCATCCCTGGTCGAGACTGAGGAACGCCGCCTCGGACACGATCATCGAGGCCACCGCACCGGGCGCCGTCGCCCTGCGCCAATACAGGCCCGCGAGCAGGGAGGGGAAGATCAGGAACACCGCGGGCCAGGTGATCGAGACGATGATCCCGATGATGCTCTCCGGGCCGAAGAACGCCACGAGCAGGCCGCCGCCGACCAGGACCGGCAGCATCACCCGCGTGGTGACCGTGACCGTGCGGTCCAGGGCCTGCTCAGAGGCGCCGCGCCGCGCCAGCACGGGGCGGACGTGCTCCTTGGCGACGATGGAGCTGAGGGTCAGGACGATGGAGTTCGCCGTGCTGCCGGTGGCGGCGACGATCGCGAGGATCGCGATCAGGAGGAGCCACTGGGGCAGGACCTCCACGATCATGGCCGGGTAGATCGCCTCGGGGGTGGGAAAGCCGGGCCGGGTCGCCACGCCCACCATGGCGATGTAGAAGCAGCAGACGTAGATGAGCCCCGTGCCGATGGGCAGCGAGATCGCGATGAACTTCAGGGTGGAGTGACTGCGCGCGGCCATCCAGCGCTGCTGCAGCTGCGGCATGGTGAAGTGCGCGGCGGCGAAGATCACCAGCACCGAGATCAGGTACGGCAGACCGAAGAGCCCGCCTCCACCGGGGTTGGAGAGCAGCTCGGACTGCTGCTCCTGGACGGTGTCCATCAGGTTCCTGAACCCGCCGGTCTGGGTGAACACCAGGACCAGCATGGCGACGGCGAGGAGCACGTACATCAGTGCTCCCTGGATCACGTCGGTCCACACGACCGACCGGAACCCGCCGCTCATCACGTACAGGGTGACCACGACCGCCAGGAAGACCGCCCCGGCCCAGTAGGGGATGCCCCCGTTGGTGACTGCTTCCAGGGTCAGGCCGCTGCCGCGGAACTGCGCCCCCATGTACGGCACCAGCGCGACGATGACGATCACGCCGGCCACCAGGCCAACCGACCGGGAGGCGTACCGGTCGGAGAGATATTCGGTGACGTTGACCAGTCCGTAGCGGCGGGCCACCAGCCAGATGCGGGTGCCGGCGAAGTAGATGATCGGTCCGACGGCGGCCGTGGTCGCCACCTGGATCCACGCACCGATCCCGTTCGTGTAGAACTGCCCGGTGATCCCGAAGTAGCTGAAGGCGCTGAAGAGCGTGGCCGTGACGGTGAAGAACGCGGGCAGCTTGTTGAGCTTCCGGTTCCCGAGGACGAAGTCTTCCATCGTCTTCGTGGTGCGCCGGTTGCTGAGGTAGCCGAGGTAGACGAGCAGGACCGCGAAGGCGCCGAGCCCGATCCACATGGTGGTGACCGGCATCAGCGATCCTCCTCCTCGTTGCCCGTCTCGGCCGCCCGGGAAGGTCCGGAGCCGGCGGAGGTCGTGCGCTGGTGCTCCGCGTTCGCCCGGCGCACCACGGCCGCATACGGGTCCCAGCGATAGGCCATCCAGGCGACATAGAGGATGAAGAGCCCGGTCCAGATCATCCAGAAGAGGAACGGCGCCGGCACCACACCGAGCACGATCGGTTCGGCCGTGCCCTCGGGCCAGGGATAGACCATCAGCGCGGCCAGGAGCACACCGAGGACGACGGCGACCGCGGGCCTGGTGCGATGACCGCGCGCAGGTGGAGCATTCATCGGTCGTTCCTTCCGCGATACGGAGCACCCATGGGCCTGTGTTGAAGGTTACGGGCAGCGACATCGGCCGTTCACTCTGTCCTGCTCGATGACCAACTGGCGGACAACCTGCAGACATACCGCAGACATGCCGCAGCACCGATGGAGCGCTGCGTCGACGGCTCTTTCGACGCGCCGATGTTCGGCGCTAGGGCGGGCCGAGCACAGACATGACGCCGGGAAGCGGCACGCGCGCCTCGACCGGTCCCGGCAGGCCGTCAGTCACCCGGTGAACGCCGACGTCGCCGGAGAGCGCACCCGCGACGAGCAGTCGTTCGCCGACGACCGCGAAATGACGGGGGGACGCGACGGTGGCGACCTCAGCCACCAGCTCGAGGGCGACGGGTGCGCGGTCTCCCGTGAGGCGAAGGGTCGAGATCGTGTCCGAGCCCCGCACGCCGACGAGGACGTGCCGGAGGCCGTGCGGCCCGGCCACCTCGGTCAGGTGCGAGAGCTGGCGAGGCGGACGTTCGTCGACGCTCGGTCGGGTCCCCGCGGCGATCGTGGTGACCACCGTCCCGACGCCGCTCCCGTCCCACTCGACCGCCGCGACCTCGCCGGACAGCTCACCCGTCACCAGGAGGACGCCGTCGCGGACGAGCAGGTGGCGCGGGCCGAACCCGGCGGGCATCGCCGTCCGGGCAGCCCGACCCCCCGGGCGTCCGCCGTCGAGCCGGTACGACCACAGCGAGTCGGTCCCGAGGTCCGCCACGACGAGCCGGTCACCGACCACTGCGCTCGAGTGCACGTGCGGACCCTCTTGGCGTGCCGTGGGGCCGCTTCCGTGGTGCGGCAGCCTGACGACGTCGGAGGTCAGGGCGCCGTCGGCGGCGAGCGGGACGGCCCACAGCGTCCCGTCGCCGTAGCAGGAGACGTAGATCCAGCCGTCGCCGACCCATAGATGACACGGGTTGTCGCCGACAGCGGCGGAATCCCCAAGCGGCGTGAGCCCGCCGTCGTCGCCGACGGTGAAGGTCGCGACCGCTCCGGGCTCGTCCTCGGCCACCGCGTAGAGGACCGGCAGCGTGGGGTGCGTGGCGACGAAGGAGGCGTTCGGTAGCTCGGCGGCCTGCGTGGGCGGGGCGAGGGTCTCGTCCTCGAGCGCAGTCCGCCAGACGCCGCCACCGGCCGCGACAGGACCGTGCACACCGAGCCAGATCGTCACGCCGAGCACGCTACCGGTGCGCGCGGCTGTGAGCGCCGTGTCTCATGGCGACGGATAGGTCACCTGCCCGTCCGCGTCGACCGAGGGGTCCGCGCCCCACCGGCCCAGCTCGTGACGCCGCGGCGCGTCGTCACCGATGAGGTGCCACACCGTCCAGCCGCGGGCAGCGAGAGTGTTGGCGATCAGCAGCCGATGGCAGCGCCAGGGCATCGGCTCACCGCACAGGATCGCGACCCGCCTGCTCTCAGCAAGCCCGATCAGCCGGGCGAGACCCTCCTGGTACTCCGGCGTCAGGGTGTAGTCGGCGTAGTTCTTGAAGCTGGTGTTCTGCCAGCCCGCGTTGACGCTCGGATCCACCTGTCGTTGCCGGCGCCGCCGGCCTCCCAGCTCCGAGAGATGGACGTAGTCGATCCCGGCACGGTCCAACCACTGCGGCAGCTGCTCCTGGTCGAACTGCGGGCTCCGCCGCGAGCCCGGCTGAGCCCGCACGTCGGTGATCAGCTCGACGGCCTGCTCGTGCAGCGGTCGCAGGAACTCCGGCTCCGGGCAGGTCCAGTGCCCGATGGTCCAGATCTCAGCAGGGTCCGGCCTCTGCGGCTGTGCCAATCGCATACACCTCCGGCGGTGCTCACGCGGGCACGTGAGCCCTTGCCCCGATCGTAGGTACCCGCCGCCCGGAGTCCGCCTCGTCCTCGGCAGAACCGGTGGGCAGCCGTACTTGTGATCGCCACCTCGATGGCTGCGCCACGACCGCGGCGCGTCAGGCGTCGGCGGCGGAGGTGACTGAATCGGCCTGACGAAGCCACTGGAGAACGCCCGAAATGTGCACGAGCGTGCGCGCGGCCGCCAGGTCCGGGTCACGCGCTTCGATGGCTCCGACGATCGCCTGGTGTTCGGTGATGGTCCTGGTGACCGCGTCCTCCTGGGTGAGGCCCCGCCAGATTCGCGCCCGTTCGGTCGGCATCGAGACCGAGTCGATCATCGACGCCAGGACGGAATTGCCTGTGCCGGCCGCGATGGCCGTGTGGAACGCGAGGTCGTGGCGGACGAGATCAGGCACGTCGGTGGTCGCTTTCGACTCCTGGACGATTCCGTGCAACTTGGTGATCTGGTCCTCCACCATCGTGCGAGCCGCCATCGCGGCCGCAGCGGGCTCCAGGATCCTGCGTACCTCCAAGAACTCGACCACTCCGGTGTCCTGCCGGAACTCGAGGAGGAAGTTGAGGGACTCGAGCAGGTCGTCGGTACTCATCCGCGACACATACGTCCCGTCGCCCTGGCGCACGTCGAGGATCCGGACGATGCTCAGTGCCCGGACCGCTTCACGCAACGAGTTCCGCGAGACGCCGATCGCCGTGGCGAGGTCGGCCTCGCGCGGGAGTCTGTCCCCGGGCGCGAGCTCGCCCGATCGGATCATGGACTTGATCTTCTTGATCGCGTCGTCTGTGACGGACACGGCATCTCCTTCGGTGCTCGGTTCTGCGAGTAGGTTACGGGCTGCAGGTCGATACCTCCGACGTTTGCGCAATCGTGGAGACGCCGGTGCTCGAACGGAGGCCCGTCGCCTGCGGGCGGTTGGCGACGTGAGCTAGATCCACAGTGTCGATCGGGCAGTGATGGGAGGTCTGTGCGGCTCCCGGACCTGAGTCGCTCGCAGACGATAGGTCCGCCCACCACGACATGGGTAGTGTGCGTCTCGCGCGACGCGTGCACTGCGACCTGGGCAGCAACGGGTCGAGACGCCAGCAATGCCGCCCGCGTGGCGCCCCCGCTGCTGTTCGCTCAGGTTGACGGGCCTCCCTAGGCGCGTGCTATACATCCGATGTCTAAACATCCGATGTTTCTCGTGCCATGCAGCAACGCGGCTCGGTACGAGGCACACCCCTCGGAGGTCACGCACCGCATGGCAACGATCAGCCGCCTCGAGGCCGGGGACGTGAGGTTCCCGACCTCGCGGCACCTGGACGGCTCGGACGCGATGAATCCCGATCCCGACTACTCGGCCGCCTATGTCGTCCTCGAGACCGACGAGTGGCTTCCGGGCGGAGAGCGGCTCACCGGCTACGGCCTCGTCTTCACCATCGGCCGAGGCAACGATGTCCAGACGGCCGCCATCGAGGCGCTCCGCGAGCACGTCGAGGGCCTCGACATCGACGAGCTGTGCGCAGACCTGGGCGGCTTCGCCCGGCGCCTGACCGGTGACTCGCAACTGCGGTGGCTGGGTCCGGAGAAGGGCGTCATGCACATGGCGATCGGGGGTGTGGTCAACGCCGCGTGGGATCTCGCCTCTCGGCGCGCCGGTAAGCCGTTGTGGCGATTCATCTCCGACATGACGCCGGAACAGCTTGTCGCATGCATCGACTGGCGATATCTCTCCGACGCTCTCACCCGTGAGGAGGCGCTCAAGCTCCTGGAGGAAGCCAACGAGGGCCGTGAGAGGCGCCGCGGCGACCTGGAGGCGCGAGGCTACCCCGCCTACACGACGTCGCCGGGATGGCTCGGCTACTCGGACGAGAAGCTCGCGTCGCTGTGCCGCGATGCGGTTGCCGGCGGCTACCGCACGATCAAGCTCAAGGTCGGCAACGATGTCGAGGACGACGTGCGCCGCCTGCGCATCGCCCGCGACGCGGTCGGTCCGGACGTGCGTCTCGCCGTGGACGCCAACCAGCGCTGGGACGTCGCGGACGCTGTGAAATGGCTGTCCGCACTCGGCGAGTTCGACCTCGCCTGGGTGGAGGAGCCGACGAGTCCCGACGACATCCTCGGGCATGCCGCCATCCGCGCGGCCGTTTCCACACCGGTCTCCACCGGGGAACACACGCAGAACCGCGTCGTCTTCAAACAGCTCATGCAGGCCGGCGCGGTGGATCTCATCCAGATCGACGCCACCCGCGTCGGGGGCGTCGACGAGAACCTCGCCATCCTGCTGCTCGCCCGTAAGTTCGAGATCCCCGTCTTTCCCCATGCGGGTGGCGTAGGCCTGTGCGAGTTGGTCCAGCATCTGGCGATGGCCGACTACGTCGCCATCTCTGGCTCCATGGAGGACCGAGCCGTCGAGTACGTCGACCACCTCCACGAGCACTTCACCGACCCGGTCCAGATCTCCGGAGGGCGCTACGTCGCTCCTACCGCGCCGGGCATGGGCGCCCGTATGAAGGATCGTTCGGTCGTCGACCACACCTATCCCGGCGGTTCCGTCTGGTGCGCCGACGCGCCCACCGCCGCGGGGACCGAGCTGGAAGGAGTCCTGTCATGAACGACTTCGACGGCCTCAGCGCCGTCGTGACCGGGGGCGCTTCGGGCATCGGACTGGCGACGGCACACCTCCTCGCAGCACGAGGCGCCGATGTCGCGGTCCTCGACCTTCCGCAGGCCGTCGCCGCCGGAGTGCCCGAACAGTTCGTCGGCCTGTCCGCTGACGTGGCCGACGACCGCTCCGTCCGTGCAGCAGTGGCGGCCGCTGCCGACCGGTTCGGGGGGATCGACGTCGTCGTCAACAACGCCGGCATCGGTGCACAGGGAACGATCGAGGACAACGCCGACACCGAGTGGGCCCGCGTCCTCGACGTCAATGTCGTCGGCATGGTCAGGGTTGCCCGCGCGGCGCTACCTCATCTGCGCCGCTCCTCCCACGCCGCCGTGGTCAACACCAGCTCCATCGCCGCAACCGCGGGACTGCCCCGGCGCGCCCTGTACTCGGCGGCCAAGGGCGCCGTCTACTCCCTCACCCTCGCCATGGCTGCCGACCACATCCGCGAAGGGATTCGAGTCAACTGCGTCAGTCCGGGCACGGCGGACACCCCATGGGTCGGTCGCCTGCTCGAGTCCGCACCCGACCCCATCGCCGAGCGGGCCGCCCTGGAAGACCGTCAA
Source organism: Georgenia halophila (assembly GCF_039541595.1). Classification (NCBI taxonomy): domain Bacteria; kingdom Bacillati; phylum Actinomycetota; class Actinomycetes; order Allobogoriellales; family Allobogoriellaceae; genus Georgenia; species Georgenia halophila. The sequence continues at coordinate 464,971 of NZ_BAABGN010000013.1, forward strand.
CCGCACGGGCGCCTCGTCTCCGCCGACGAGGTCGCCTCCGCCATCGCCTACCTGGCGTCACCGCAGGCAGGCTCCACGACCGGCACATCCCTGGCCGTCGACGGCGGCATGCAGGGACTACGGCTGCGCCCTCGCACATGAGCGCGAGCCGCAGCGTTGCCGCTCCTCGAGGCTCTGCCTCGGACCACCCCTGATGACACCGCTGAAAGGACCAAAGATGATCCCCCGGAAGACCATGGCCGTCACAGCCACTCTGGCCCTCGCGCTGCTCACCGCCTGCGGCAACGACGGCTCCGACGACGGCTCCTCGCAGGCCGCGTCCATGTACACCTGGATCAGCAACGAGAGCGACCGCGCCCAGTGGGAGGCGTTCATCACGGCGGCGCAGGAGGAGGACCCCGAGTTCACGCTCGCGCTGGAGGGGCCCAGCTTCGCCGACTACTGGACCACCGTGCACACCCGCATCGGTGCTTCCGACGCCCCGTGCATCCTGACGACACAGGCCGCCCGGACCCAGGAGCTGGCGGACCTCCTCATACCGCTCGACGACCTGGCCGAGGAGCAAGGCCTCGACCTCAGCGCCTACAACGACGCGATGATGCAGGCGATGACTGTGGACGGCACCGTGCGGGCCGTCCCGTACGACGCCGAGCCCGTGGTCCTGTACTACAACAAGGACCTCTTTGCCGAGGCCGGACTGGAAGAGCCCGGGCTGGACTACACGCAGGAGCAGTTCCTCTCCGACGCCAAGGCTCTGACCGGTGATGGGCAGTACGGCGTCGCCGTCCCACCAGTCTTCACCGGAGGCCCCGGCATGCCCGTCGCCTTCGCCAACGGCAATGTGCCCGTCGAGAACGGTGAGCTCAATCTGACCGGCCCCCGCTTCGTCGAGGACATGCAGTGGGCGTTCGACCTCGTCGCCGAGCACGACGTCGCCAGTGCGCCGCAGTCCGGTGACGCCTCGGACGTCCATCTCCAAGAGTTCACCTCCGGCAATGCGGCCATGATCATCGACGGCCCGTGGTTCTACGAGACCCTGACATCGGAGACGGAGGGTGAGGTCGGCATCGCGGTCGTGCCCTCCGCCACCGGAGAGCCCCAAGGGATGATCCAGGGTTCGGGCTTCGGCATCTCGCAGACCTGCGACGACCCCGAGGCAGCCTTCGCCAACATCATGAAGATCACGACACCGGACGTCGTCGGCCAGGTCGGCCGCGAGCGGGGCACGGTGCCGTCGATCGCGGGCTCCGTCGACGCCTGGGCCGAGGGCAAGCCTGAGGAGGACGTCGCCGTCGTCGAGGCGCTGCTCGAGTCGGGCGTCGCGCTGGAGACGACGCCAACCTGGAACCAGCTGGAGACCGTCTTCTCTCAGCACTCCTCGAACGGGTACCGCGGCAACCGGACCGCCGAGGAGATCCTGACGACCATGCAGAACTCGGTGCGATGACGGCCACCGCCCCCGTCACGGCCGAGCGAGAACGGCCGACGCCGGAGCGTCCCGGGCGCCGTCGTGGCGCCGGCCGCAGCAGCGACGGCCGGCTCGCGCTGCGCTACCTCGCGCCGGGAATGACCGGGTTCCTGCTGTTCATCGTGCTGCCCCTGGCGGCGTCGTTGACCATCAGCCTCTTCGACTGGCCGCTGTTCGGCGCCGCGGAGTTCCTCGGGCTCGAGAACTACCGCGAGATGCTGACGTCCGATCCGATGTTCTGGAGGGTCCTCGGGAACACGGCGCTGTTCACGGTCACGTTCACCGCCCTGAACCTCGTCCTCGCGACAGCGCTGGCGGTCTGGCTGCAACGTCTGGGTTCGTGGGCGCCGTTCTTCCGCGTCCTGTTCTTCATCCCCGTCGTGGTCCCGATGGTGGCCAACGCCCTCGTCTGGCGGCTCATGCTCGACGACACCGGAGTCCTGAACTCCGCCCTCTCGGTCGTGGGGATCGATGGCCCCTCGTGGCTGGGCCAACCGCGCCTGGCCATGGTGTCTCTCGTCGCCATGTCGATCTGGCAGGGCATCGGCTACAACATCGTCGTGCTCAGCGCCGGCCTGGCCAACATCAGCCCTCTCGTGCTCGAGGCCGCGACGGTCGATGGCGCGACCGGCTGGAAACGGTTCTCGCGCGTGGTCTTCCCGCTGCTCTCCCCGTCGATCTTCTTCTGCACCATCATGACGGTCATCGGAGCGTTCAAGGTGTTCACGCAGCCCTACATGCTCACCAACGGCGGACCGGGCGAGGCGACCAGCACGCTCGTGCTCTACCTGTACCGCCAGGGCTTCTCCTACCACGACCTCGGCTACGCGTCCGCGCTGGCCTGGGTCCTCTTCGTCTTCGTCATGCTCGTCACGGCCCTGCAGTTCGCGGGGCAGAAGCGGTGGGTGAACTATGAGAGCTGAGACCGGAACTCGCGCCAGGCGGCCCGCCGGCCCGGGGTTGATCAGCAAGGTCGGGATCATCCTCGTGGGAATCGTGTTCTTCTTCCCATTCATCTGGATGTTCGCGAGCTCCCTGAAGCCGAGCCTCGAGGTGTTCTCCAGCGGCGGCAGCCTCCTGGGTTCACGACTGGAGTGGTCGAACTACTCCAGCGTCTGGACAGCCGTGCCGTTCGCACGAATCCTCGTCAACTCGTTCCTCGTCGCCGCGGCCGGCGCCCTCCTCGCCGTGACGGTCTCGCTGCTCTCCGCCTACGCGTTCTCGCGGCTGCAGTTCCGTTACCGAGACCGACTGTTCCTCGTCTTCCTCGGCACGCTCGTGCTGCCGCAGGAGGTGCTCGTCATCCCTCTCTACATCATGGCGAGCCGTGCCCAGATGGTCGACACCTACGCCGCGCTCATCCTGCCGTTCGCGTTCGGTGCCTTCGGCGCCTTCATGCTGCGTCAGTTCCTCCTCACCCTCCCGCGGGACTACGAGGAGGCGGCCCGGATCGACGGCGCGGGCCAGCTTCGGATCCTGGTGCACGTCATCGCGCCGCTGCTGCGCGCACCGCTCGCGGTGGTCGGGGCGTTCTTGTTCATCGAGTACTGGAACAGCTTCCTCTGGCCACTCATCGTCATCAACGACCAGGACATGGCGACGTTGCCGCTGGGACTGCAGATGTTCTCCGGCGAGCGGGGCACCGACTGGGGCCCGCTCATGGCCGCTGCCACGCTCGCCGTCGTACCCAGTCTCCTCATCGTCGTGGCCATGCAGAAGCAGCTCGCCAACGGCGTCAACCTCGGCGGCTTCGGCGGCCGCTGACCCGAAAGAGACACGATCAGACCGCGACGGAGGGACCGAACCGATGAATGACCGCGCCCGCTGGCAGGAGCTTCGCCGACCCACGCCCGAATGGTTCCGGAAGTCGCCCTTCGGCATCTTCATCCACTGGGGTGCCTACTCGGTACCCGCGTGGGCCGAGCCGACGGGTGAGCTGGGCACCGTGGTGGACGACCGAGAGTGGTTCACGCACAACGCCTACGCAGAGTGGTACTTCAACACCATCCGTATCGACGGCAGCCCCGCTCAGCGCCACCATCGGGAGGTCTACGGCGACGCCGACTACGACGACCTCCTTGACATGTGGAAGGCCGAGAACTTCGCCGCCGACGAGATGATGCAGCTCATCGCCGACGCGGGAGCTGACTACGTCGTCCCGACGACGAAGCACCATGACGGCATCGCCCTGTGGGACGCCCCGGAGACAGGAACGCGAAACACCGTGCACCGCGGCCCCCGCCGCGACCTGGTCGGCGAGATCGCGGAGGCCGCCAGGAGCAACGGGCTCCGCCTCGGCCTGTACTATTCCGGAGGACTGGACTGGCACTACCGTCCCATGCCGCCGCACGTCAGCGACGAGAGCGTCAACGACACCGGACGACCGAAGGACGCCGGGTACGCCCGGTACGCGTACCGACACTTCCGCGACCTGGTGGACAAGTTCGATCCGGACATCCTGTGGAACGACATCAACTGGCCCGACGCAGGCAAGCACTTCGGCGAGCACGGACTCGGTGAGCTGTTCGAGTACTTCTACGCCCGCAACGCCGACGGCCTGGTGAACGACCGGTACGGCGACACCCACCACGACTACGCCACCAGCGAGTACCAGTACATGCTGGACTCCGAGGCCGAGGAACAGTGGGAGAACTGCCGCGGGGTCGGCCTATCGTTCGGGTACAACCAGGTGGAGGGGCCCGAGCACTGCCTCGACGGACCGGCCATCGCGCGCCACCTCACCGACGTCGTCGCCCGCGGTGGGCACTTCCTCCTCAACATCGGCCCGAAGGCGGACGGGACCGTTCCGGACAACCAGCGTCGTGCGCTGGTCGAGATGGGACGGTGGATGAGCGTCGCCAAGCCTGCGCTCGCCGGCGCCGCGCCGTCCGACCTCGTCCTCGACGCGCAGGACGGATGGGTCCGCAGCGTCGACATCGACGGCGGAACCGTCGTCTTCGTCGACCGGCCCGACGGCGACGCCGGCACGGTCGTCGTCACCGGCACCGAGCGGCTCGACCTGTCAACCGTGGAGGAGTCGTGGGGGAGTGTCACCGCGCGCGATGACGGCTCCGTCGTCGTCGAGCTGGTAGCCGGGCGCCCCGGCCCCGCCGTGCTGAGGGCACGGTGAGCGACAGCATGCGTGTCGCGCTGCACCTGCGGGTCAAGGCCGGTCGCGAAGCGGAGTACGACGCCTCTCATCGCGAGGTCCCTGCCGAGCTCGTCCAGGCGATCCGCGACGCCGGGGTCAACGACTGGACCATCTGGCGTAGCGGTCAGGACCTGTTCCAGCTTATCGACTGCGACGACTACGCGGCGATGCTGGCGAAGCTCGAGGAGCTACCCGTCAATGTTGCCTGGCAGGTGCGGATGGCCGAGCTGCAAGAGGTCACCCACGACTATTCCGACGAGGGAGCCGGCGCCGGGCTGCCCGTGGTGTGGCACCTGAACGGGGACGGCTCGTGAACGTCGTCCTCGGCTGCGCCAGCTTCGGAGGCCTGTACCGGCCCAGCTCTGACGAGGAGGCTCACGCCGCCCTCGAGGCGGCGTGGGAGCGGGGGGTGCGCACCTTCGACACCGCACCGCACTACGGCGTGGGCCTGTCCGAGGAGCGGCTCGGCCGCTTTCTGCGGACGAAGCCCCGCGACGAGTTCACGCTCTCGACCAAGGTCGGTCGCCTCCTCGTCGACGATCCGGACGCGGTCGACGGCACGGACGAGTTCTACGGGACACCCGCTCGCTCGCGTCGTCGGGACTACTCCTCGGACGGTGTCCTCCGATCTCTCGAGGAATCCTTGTCGCGACTCGGGCTCGACCGAGTCGACGTCGCGCTGGTGCACGATCCCGAGGAGTTCATGGACCAGGCGATCGGGGAGGCCGTCCCGGCGCTGGCGCGGCTCCGGGACGAGGGCGTGATCCGTTCCTTCGGCGTCGGCACCAACGTCACCGCCACGGCAGAACGGTTCGCGAGCGAGACCGAGGCAGACACCATCATGATCGCCGGCCGCTACTCGTTGCTGGACCGACGGGCCGAGGACGGGTTGCTGCCGCTGTGCCAGGAACACGGTGTCCGCGTGCTGGTCGCGGCGGTGTTCAACTCGGGCCTGCTCGTCGATCCGCAGCCCGGTGCCCGCTTCAACTACGAGCCCGCTCCGGAGTGGCTCGTCGCGGCGGCGCGCCGCATGGCCGAGGCGTGCGAGCGACGCGCAGTACCGCTGCGAGCGGCCGCGCTGCAGGCCCCGGCCCGGCACCCCGCTGTGTCGTCGGTCGTCATCGGGGCCGGTCGGGCGACGTCGGTCCGGGACTCCTTCGACCAGTTGGAGGTCGCGATCCCGGAGGAGCTCTGGTCCGAGCTCGACGCGCTCGTACCGGACCAGGCGCGCCTGCCCTGAGCGGCACCGTCCCCTCTTGGGCTCAGGGGGCGGTGTCCGTAACCATCGACACCTGGCCGTGTGACGACCGGCAGGTCGCGGTCAAGACCGTCGGCCCGGCCCGGTTCGACCCTCGCCGGTGTTCGGCGGGCCCGAACGCGCCGGATCTGTGTCGTCCGCGGTGTCGAGCCGTCCGGGCGGTCCGCCGGGCATCCGGACGGCGAGCAGCGATCCCCCGACCATGATCACCGCGCCGACGCCGAAGGCGAGCGGGTAGGAGCCGTGCCCGGCGATCCAGCCCGCCGCCAGCGGGCCGATGATGGCACCGAGGTCGGTGATCATCGAGAACAGTGCGACGGGCGTGCCGGACCGTGCGCCGGCCGCGTCGCCGACCGCCGCCGGCGGTGCGGTGCTGAGGAAGGCCGCGCCCGCCCCGTAGACCGACAGCGCGATGGTCAGCACCCAGATGTTGGTGGCGAACGAGGCGCCGACGATCGCGCCGGCACCGACCAGGCCGGCCGCGATCATCGCCGGCCGGCGCCCGACGACGTCGACGAACCTGCCGGCCGGTCCCAGCAGCAGCGCCTGCACGACCGAGGAGACGGTGAAGGCCACCGCCGTCCAGGACGGCTCTCGGTGCAGCACCTCGACCACCATGATCGGCACGAGCGCGGACCGGACGCCGAACGAGGTCCAGCCCTGGCCGAGGCCGGCGACCGCCGCGGCCTGGAAACGCGGGTCGCGCAGCACCGCGCGCAGCGGCCGCACCTCGGCGGCGTCGGGGGAGCGGTGCCGGTCCGACGACCGCAGCACGACGATGCCGATCGCGCCGGCGACGACGAGCGCACCGGCGTAGAAGAAGAACGGTGCCCTGAGCGAGATCGCCGCGAGGAGCCCGCCGATCGCCGGGCCCGCCATGCCGCCGAGCAGGAAGCCGCCCATGTAGAAGCTGGAGGCGCGGCCGCGCAGATCGGGGGCGACCGTGTTGAGCAGCAAGGTCATGCCCGACACCGAGAACATCGCCGACCCGATGCCGCCGACACCGCGAAAGATCAGGAACTGCACGTAGCTCGCCGCCAGGGCGCTCGCCGCGGTCGAGACGGCGACGATCAGGATGCCGGCCACCAGGATCGGTTTCTCACCGGTCCTGCTCAGCAGCGGACCGACTCCCGGGGCGGCCACGAGCCGCGCGAAGGCGAAGGCCGAGACCACGGCCGAGGCCGCGAACGTCCCGACGCCGAAGCTCTTGGCGAACACCGGCAGGACGGGCAGCATCACCCCGAACCCGACGGCGACGGTGAACGAGATCGACGCGAGGACGAACACGCTGCGGGGGAGTGCGGTCCGACCGTGCATCAACCGCCGGAACGGTGCCGCCAAGTTCACGGGCTCATCCTGTCACCCGCGGGGCAGGGCCCGGACCCATGCACGGTGAGTCCTGCCACAGTGCCGCTCATCGACGAGACGTCGACCGGACGACGCGCACATCGTCACGCTCAGGAGGTCTGAAGCAACGACTCGACCCTCGGGCCGATCGCCTCAGCCATGAGGCGGTAACCCTCGGCGTCGGGATGCAGCCCGTCGTCCAGGCGGTCGGCACGCTCGAGAGGCAGGACGTCGAGCCCGTCGAGAAGGTGCAGGTTCTCGTCGCCGTGCTTGCGCAGGAGTCGGACCGCCTCGGCGACCTGGGAACGGATCTGCACCAAGGTGAGTCCTACCGCGTTCGGGGTCGTCTCTCGCTCCGGCGACCCGATCGGCGAGATCATCAGGATCGGCACGGTGGGCGAGGATTCCCGGACAGTGGTGACGAACCCGAGGATCGCGGGCAGCAACGAACGAGCGCTGAACGTGGCACTCCCGTAGATGTTGATCCCCACGCACATGGTCACGACGTCCGGGGCGAGGGCGCCGATCTCGTGGGCCACGAGCGGGTCGAGATGGCACTGGCCGCCGAACCCGAGGCACGTGAGGTCGAGGTCGAACCGGCGCGCCAAGAGTGCCGGCCACGTCTGCGCCGGCGAGGCCGCGGTACGGCACTGCGTGATCGAGCTTCCGTAGGTGACGAGGCGTCGTTGCGCGAGCGGGGGCGCCCGCCAGACCCGCGCGTCGTCGTCGACCGTCAGCTCCCGTAGGCGGAACTCACCGAACTGCGGGAGCCACACCTCGATCGACTCGTCGCCGGCGGGCAGGTCGTCGAGGACGAAGTCGCCCTGCGGCGTCACGCTCGCCGACGCGACCAGCTCATTCCCGACGACGGCGTCGACGCGTGCCTCGTCGGCGAGGCCTGCGACGGTGGCGCGGCCGACGACCGTTCGGGCATCCGTCCCGAGCCGGACGCGCACGCCGGCCTGCATCGCGGCACGCTGGGCCAGATCGCCGTCGGGGAAGAGGTCGATCCGCTCGTGCGGCAGGCGCCACCCACGGGTCCCGGACGGCGTGTGCTCGACGGAGATCACGCCATCCCAGGTCAGCCGGGCGTCGTCGCCGCGGATCCTCGTCATTGCGCGGTCGCCCGCTCCATCGCGGTGCTGGTGCGGCCCATGCTTCCCTCCCGGCAGCCGATCCAGAGCTCGTCCTCGACCCTAGCGGCGTACGGCGTCCCGAAGCCGCAGCGGGCCCGGGCCACAGGGCTCGAGGTGCACGCCCCGAGAGGTGCGCGAATAGTTGGGGCGATGGTCGAGGTGAGCATGCAGAAGGCGCCTGGAGGTGAAGGATGTTGGAACGAGACGTCGCGCCGGGCGTGCACCGGCTTGGGCATGCGAACGTCAACTGCTACCTGATCGAGGGCGATGGCGATCAGCTCACGCTCGTCGATGCCGGCCTACCGGCATTCTGGCCGTTGCTGGGACGAGCGCTGCGTGAGCTGGGCCGCCGGCCGGACGCCCTCGCGGCTCTGGTGCTCACCCATGCGCACTTCGATCACCTCGGGGTGGCGCGGCGGCTGCAGGACCGCTACGGGGTACCCGTCAGTGGGCACGAGAAGGAGCATGATCTCGCGAGGCACCCGTACCGGTACGCCCACGAGAACGTGCGCGGGATCTACCCCCTGCGCTACCCGCGTGCCGTTCCCATACTCGGCGCGATGACCAAGGCCGGGGCGTTGACGGTCAAGGGAGTCACCGGTGTGGCCTCCTTCGAAGGCGGAAGCGTGCTCGAGGTCCCGGGCCGCCCGCGGGTGGTCTTCAGCCCGGGTCATACGTTCGGGCACTGCGCTCTCCACCTGCCCGACCGCGACGCCCTGCTGAGCGGGGACGCGTTGGTTACCCTCGACCCGTACACCGCGCGCACCGGACCGCGCATCGTCGCTGGCGCCGCGACCGCCGACTCGGCCATGGCTCTGCGCTCCCTGGACGCGCTCGCCGCCACGCAGGCCCGAACGGTGCTGCCCGGCCACGGAGAGCCCTGGCACGGCGGAGCCGCAGCCGCGGCCTCCGAGGCGAGAGCTGCCGGTCCCGCGTAACCACAACGGCTTGGCGTCGCGTGCCACCCGTTCGAGCCCGGTGCGCGGGCCGGTTCGTGCCGGGGGGTAGGGCCGCGTCCGGCCCGGGAATTCACAACTGCGAGGAGGCAGCCACATGCCGCAGAGGGCGGACGAGCGGGACGAGGCTGACCGCGGCCGTCGCCGCAGCGCGTGGGGCGCGGCTCTCGTCGGCGTCGGGTCGATGGCCGCCGTCGACGAGATCGTCTTCCACCAGATCCTGTCGTGGCACCACTTCTACGATCGCGGAACGACGGAGATCGCCCTGCTGTCCGACGGCGTGCTGCACGCGGCGGAGCTCGTCGCGATGGTGGCCGGCTTCTTCGTGCTGGCCGACCTCGTCCGCGGCGCCCATCTGGTCCGTGTTGCGGCCTGGGGCGGGTTCCTGCTCGGCGCCGGAGGGTTCCAGATCTTCGACGGCACGGTGAACCACAAGGTCCTCTCGCTGCACGAGATCCGCTACGGCGTCGATCTGCTGCCCTACGACCTCGCCTGGAACCTCGCCGGGGTCGTGCTCCTCGTCGCCGGCGCCGTCCTCGTCCGGCGGTCTCGGCACGCCAACGGGAGGGCGCCGTGACGACGGCACCGGTCTGGGCCTCCGTGGTGGCCGCCGGGCTGGCCGGTGGGTATCTGGTCCTGCTGCGGCGCCGACCGACTGCTCTACGGACGTGGCCGACGTGGCGCACCGGGGCGTGGTTGACCGGTACGGCGGTCATCGCCGTCGGGCTCGTCCTGGCCGGCTCGGGCGCCGGCGATCACCGGGTGCACATGGCGGCGCACCTGGCACTCGGCATGTACGCACCGCTGGCACTCGTCCTCGGGGCGCCGGTACGGCTGCTGCTCGGCTCGCTGGGCCACGCGTCGCGGCTGCGCGTCACGGCGCTCCTCGCCAGCGGCGTCGTGCGTGCGCTATCGCACCCCGTCATGGCGGCGGTGCTGAACGTGGGCGGGATGTTCGTGCTGTACCTCAGTCCGCTGTACGCCGCGAGCGCCGAGCATGCCGGCCTCCATCTGCTCGTGATCGGGCACTTCATCCTCGCCGGGTACCTGTACACCTGGGCCATCGCCGGCCCGGACCCGGCGCCGCACCGCCCGTCCCTCGTGGTGCGCGCCGCCGTCCTCGTCGCCGCCGCCGGGGCCCACGCGTTCCTGGCCAAGTTGCTCTACGCCCGCGCCGGTGAGCTCGCGGGCGCGCACCCGGGCCATGGCACGGCCGCCGGCGCCGACGTGGTGGGGCTGGAGGCGGCCGCGCGGCTGATGTACTACGGCGGCGACGTCGCCGAGATCCTCCTTGCGCTGCTGCTCTTCGGCGTCTGGTATCGCCGCCGGGCCGGCCGTCACCAGGGGAGGGCGCCCTCGCGGTCGCGGTAGTGCCCGGTCGGGCCGGGTGAGCTGGTGGCCAGCTCGAAGATCGCGTCGGTGCCCTCGGTGATCGTCTGGGTGCCCTGGTGTCCGTTGAGGTCGGTGGCGGTGAAGCCCGGGTCGGCCAGGTTGAACCGGATCTCGGGGACGGCCTTGGCGTACTGGGTGGTGACCATGTTGAGGGCCGCCTTGGAGGACGGGTACATCAGGTGGTCGATGGTCGACTCGAGCCGTTCGGGATCCGTCACGATCGTCATGGACCCGTTGCCGCTGCTGACATTCACGACCCGCGGGTCGTGGCCGGCACGCAACAGGGGCAGGAACGCGTGCGTGACGCGCACCGGGCCGAGCACGTTGACCCCGAAGACGGGCAGGAAGTGCCGGGGCAGCGTCTCCGCGGGTGCGACCGGCTCGCCGATGACGCCGGCGTTGTTGATGAGGACGTCCAGCCGGTCGGTGCGCTCGCGGACAGCTTGGACGGCCGCGTCGACGGACTCGTCAGAGGTGACGTCCAGGGGCACGAAGGTGACGTCGGCGCCGTCGTCGGCGAGGCGCTCGGCCGCCTCGCGGCCGCGAACCTCGTCGCGCGCCCCGAGAAAGATCTGCCAGTCGAGCTCACCGAGACGGCGGGCGGTCTCGTAGCCCAGGCCCTTGTTGGCACCGGTGATGAGGACAGTGGTCGTGCTGCTGTGGGTGTTCTGCGTATCGCTCATGCCTCGACGATGCTTCCCGGCCAGGAACCTATCCAGAGAGGCCTGAGGCTGGGAGCGCCCGTCCCAGGATGTCCGGCGCGGAGAGGAGGAGACTGTCCGGCATGGATCGTCTCGAGCTCGCCCACGTCCTCAAGGCCGCGCGGGCGCGCATCGCGCCCGAGGAGGTCGGCCTGCCGACCGGATCTCGGCGGCGCGTGGTCGGCCTGCGCCGCGAAGAGGTGGCCCAGCTGGCCGGGGTGAGCGTCGACTACGTCGTCCGCCTCGAGCAGGGCCGTGGGTCGCGCCCGTCCACCCAGGTGCTGACGGCGCTGACCCGGGCCCTGCGGCTCGAGCGCGACGAGCGCGACCAGGTGTTCCGGCTCGCGGGCAGCTCGCCGCCGCTGGCGGGCCGGGTTGAGATGTCGATCCGGCCGAGCGTGCAGCGGCTGCTGCAGCGCTTCACCGACCTGCCGGCGATGGTGATCTCCGCGAAGGGGGACGTGCTGGCGCAGAATGACATGTCTCGGGCGTTGCTCGGGGACCTGAGCCGCTGGCCGGCGGGACAGCGCAACATCGTGTGGCAGCGGTTTCTCGGCGACGGCGGTCGTGTGGCGCTCACTCCGGAGGAGGACGAGGCGACGGCGCGGCAGTCGGTCGGATCGTTGCGCACCGCGCTCTCGCGCTACCCGGGTGACCAGGAGCTGCGCTCGCTGATCGACGAGCTGATGGCCGGCAGCGAGCGTTTCCGTCGGATGTGGGAGGAAGGTCGCTCAACGGTGTGGCGATCGATGCACAAGACGATCAACCACCCCGACGTCGGGCCCCTCGTCCTGGACTGCGACACCTTGCTGCTGCCGGACACCGACCAGTCGATGATCGTCTACTCGGCCGCCGCAGGCACGCGCGACGCCTCCGCCCTCGACATGCTGCGGGTCACCGGTATCGAACGGATGACGGTCAGCACCTAGCTCAACGACCGGCCGACCCATGCCGACACGTACCAAGCATGCAGTACTGGTTGTCGGCAGCACGCGTCTCGACGATCGATCTGAGATGTGGCAGGTACGTGCCATGGCAGGTTCCTGTCAGGCCGGACCGTGAGAAGTGCAAGAGAAATGCCCGGCGGCGGCGATAGAATTCGGGCCTGCGCATGCTGAACGTGCGCGCTGAGCTTGGTAGTGACGACGTCACGTGGAATTCACGCGCGATGCCTTGACCCATGACTCTGGTCGCACAAGAATGACTTTTGCCGCGCAGAGAGTGTGTGGCCCAGAAATGGAAAGCCGACTATCGGAGGTTTTTATGCCTGACCTACCCCTTGGCGACCTGCTCGGACTGGTTACGGGTCTGCTCCAGGCCCTGCTTGGCGGTCTGCCGCTCTGAGCGTCCACTGAACCCATCGACCGAGATCGCGCCGGATTCTGCAGGGGGACGGCGCGGTCTCGGTTGTTGGGTCGAGAAGAATGCTCAGTCGCGTCGTTGCCATGTGCGCTCGGCAATGGACGTCGTCGACCAAGCTGACACCGTCAACCCGTTCGAGCGGAACCAGAACCAGCAGGCAGGGAAGGCGGAAGCAGAATGCCCACGCACCCTGACATCGATCTCGTCGTGCTCGACGTCCTGGGCACCCTCGTCGACGAGCCCGGCGGGCTCCGCAGCAGCATCCGGGAGGTCGCTCCGGACGTCGGCAACGACCGCGTCGACGATCTCGTCGAGGTGTGGCAGAGCCACGTCGCCCACCAGCAACGGGAGATGCTCGACGGTCGGCGGCCCTACGCCAACAGCGACGTCGTCGACCGTGAAGCAGCTGAATTCGTGGCGACCCGGTGCGGCGTCACCCAGCCGGGCGACGCTGATCCGTCTCAACGCCCACGCCCGGCTGCGATGGCACTATCTGCTCTCGGCGGAGGACGCCCGAAGCTACAAACCGGCTCCTGACGTCTACAGGATCGCTGTCGAGCTCGCCGGAGGTGCACCCGAGCGCGTGCTCATGGTCGCCGCTCACGCCTGGGACCTCCGTGGCGCACAAGAAGTGGGCCTTCGCACCGCCTACGTCCAACGGCCGGTCGGAGACCCACCTCTCGCCAACGACTCGTTCGACTACCGGACGGCCGGCCTGGCCGAGCTGGCGGCGGCGATTCTCGAGCAGCGGGCTTGACTCACTGCTGGGCGCGCAGAGCAACTGTCTCCTCGGAGACATGCCGTGAGACCTACGGCTTGCTCGTCTCCGAAGCGGGATCCCTCCTCGGGTCGGCCAGGCCGCGCATCGTCTCGAGCAGGGTCGTGTACACGGCGTCCGGCTCCGATGGTGTCTCCCACGGCTCCTCGTCCCATTCCTGGGACGAGGCCTCGAGGTCCGCGGCAGGGGAGAAGAGCCACCAGACGTTGTGCCACGGGTCGATGAACCGGCTGATGTCGTAGCCGCCGTAGAACGGGGACGGCTCTGTGACGATCGCCGCGCCGCGACCGACCGCACGGCGCAGGGTCTCGGTCGCGTCGGCGACGTAGACCTGTGTGAAGGCGGGCGTGAACGGCCAGTCGGACTTCCGGTCCGCGAGCATGACGGTCGAGCTGCCGATCCGCACCTCGGCATGGATGAGGGTCCCGTCATCGGCGAAAAAGTCGGGGCTGCGGGCGTCGGTGTTCTCGGTGGCGTCGAAGACCTCGGTGAGGAAGGCGATGAGGTCCGCTGCGCCGTCGACGATGACGAAGTTGTTGACGGTGTTCTCTCCTGCGGGCTCGGGGCCCGTGTGCGATGTGTCATACAACCGACGTTAGAGACGGCTGCGGACACATACTGACCGCAATCAAGAAACCTTTGCCGGACAGGTTCCGGGTGTCGAGGCGCCAGGAGAAGTCGTAGAGCTCCTCGCCACTTTCAACATATAGCTCACCGGGGGGCTTGCCGCAAGACCCCCGTGCTGCCGCAGAATCACCGCCGTAGCCAGAAATGGCGGAAGGCCCGAGATTCGAGATGAACGCGCCCTCTCCGCTGTCGGCCGACGGCGCGCCGAGCAGCTGGCTGCGACGTGACCTCAGCGAATGGACGACTCATGATTGACGTGATCATCGCCGGCGGCGGACCGACCGGCGCGATGTTGGCCGGCGAGCTGCGGCTGCACGGCGCGGACGTGCTCGTGCTGGAGAAGGCGGCGGAGCCGACCAGCCACGTCCGGTCGCTCGGCCTGCATGTGCGCAGCATCGAGGTGATGGACCAGCGCGGTCTGCTGGAGCGGTTCTTGGCGCACGGCCGGCGGTACGCGCTCAGCGAGTACCCCCACAGTTTCGCTGCCATCGACAAGCCGTGGCCCGGCGGGCTGGACACGGCGCATCCTTACATCCTCGCCATCCCGCAGCCCGTCACCGAGCGTCTGCTGGCCGAGCATGCCGTCGAGGTCGGCGCCGAGATCAGGCGCGGAGCTGAGCTGACCGGGCTGAGGCAGGACGAGGGCGGGGTGACCGTCGAGCTGGCCGACGGCACGCATCTGCGCTCGCGCTACCTCGTCGGCTGCGACGGCGGCCGCAGCGCGGTGCGCAAGCTCCTCGGCGTGGGCTTTCCCGGCGAGCCGGCCAAGGCCGAGTGGCTGCTGGGCGAGATGGAGCTGACCGCGGATCCGGAGAGGCTGGCGGCCGTGGTGACCGAGGTCCGCAAGACCCAGAAGGGCTTCGGCGTCGGACCTTCCGGGGAGGGCGTGTTCCGCGCCGTCGTGCCCGCGGCAGGGGTGGCGCAGGACCGCACGACCGGGCCCACCCTCGAGGAATTCAAGCAGCAACTGCGGGCTTTCGCCGGCACCGACTTCGGCGTGCACTCGCCGCGCTGGATCTCCCGGTTCGGCGACGCCACCCGGCAGGCCGAGCGGTACCGGGTCGGCCGGGTGCTGCTGGCCGGCGACGCGGCGCACGTCCACCCGCCGCTGGGCGGTCAGGGCCTCAACCTCGGCATTCAGGACGCGTTCAACCTCGGCTGGAAGCTGGCCGCCGAGGTGGGCGGCCGGGCACCGCAGGGGCTGCTGGACAGCTACGAGACCGAACGGCACCCGGTGGCCGCCGATGTCCTCGACAACACACGCGTGCAGAGCGAGCTGATGTCCACCGAGCCGGGTCCCCAGGCCGTTCGCCGGCTCGTGTCGGAGCTGATGGACTTCGAGGACGTGAACCGGCACTTGATCGAGAAGATCACCGCGATCGGCATCCGCTACGACGTCGACGAACGGGTCGGCGACGGGCACGAGCTGCTCGGCCGGCGCCTGCGCGACGTGAAGCTGGAGCGAGGGCGCCTCTACGAGCTGATGCACGGCGGCCGCGGGCTCCTCCTCGACCAGACCGGCCGGCTCTCGGTGGAGGGCTGGACCGATCGGGTCGACCACGTCGTCGACGTCAGTGCGGAGCTGGACGCCCCCGCCGTGCTGCTGCGGCCGGACGGTTACGTGGTGTGGGTCGGTCAGGACCAGCAGGACCTGCTCGACCACCTACCGAGGTGGTTCGGCGCCGCCGTCGCCTAGCGGGCGGCACCGGACCGCGCGTGCACCTGCGTCATCGGTTCAGAGCTGCTGGCGCACCCCCGCCTCGCGAGCGATGCCCTCGACCTGTGTCTCCAGATCGTCCTGCAACGGCTTGACCCCGGCTCCCCGGCGCAGAACCGGTAGCTGGATCGGGTGATCGGCTTCTTCGAGCTCGAAGCCGAGTGCTGCGTACAGGGCCAGGAAGGCGAGAAGCAGTCCGAGACCACCGGCGGCGACCTCCCACCCGCCGACACCGGTGAGTTCGGCGACGCCCGTCACGGCGAAACGGACCCCCGAGCCGACGACGACCGCCGCCGCGAGGGGTTTTCCGTGCCCCGCCGCGGCCGGCACCATGACCGCTACCGCCGCAGTCAGCAGCAGCACGCCCAGGGCGGGGCTTGATGCGCCAGGCGGCGAGGTGAGCGTGGACACTGCGAGCATGGCCCAGACTCCGGAGACCATGGCCATCCCGGTGCCGGCGATCGGGTCACGGGCGCCGAAGCCCACGATTGCGGAGAACAGCTGCAGCGGCACCGTCAGCACCAGGACGGCCAGAGCGACGGTGCTCTCCTCACCGGTGCTGAGGATGCCCAGCTGCAGACAGCTGAAACCTGTTGTGGCTATGGCCAGCGACATGAAGGCCAGTGGCAGGGGGTTGCCGGTGGGGCGGAGGACGATCCGGGTCATGTGGAGCTCTTCGCTGCGCTCGCGCGGCTCCTTGGTGGCTTCGCTCATTCCCGTACCGCAGCACGTTAACGGTCGGTCCACAACGCGGTGCGGGAATTGCACTCCTTTCCCACCGGACCGGGGAATACCGCCGACCCGCTCAGCCCGAGCTCACCGGTGACCGCATGTCCGATCGCGGCGTGCTCGTCACGCGGCTGCCGGCTCGGCCGCCGCCTCACGCCGCCGGACCAGCTGGCCGTCCGGGCCCTCGAAGGTCCTGCCCCAGCCGGTCGCCACCGCCACGATCATCACGACGGTCAGGCACAGCGGGTACCAGGCCGCACCGAAGAGCTGGGTGGTCGAGAGCGCGGGCGCGCTCTCGTGCCCGTCGGTGAGCAGCGCGCCGATGAACAGGAAGGCGCTGAACACCGGGACGACGCAGGACACGCCCATCGCGAAGCAGTCCATCACGTTCGTGCGACGGTAGGGATGCAGGCCTTGCCGCGCGCCGATCTCGTCGGCGACCGGACCGAAGGTGAGCATCGAGGCCGAGTTCACGCCGCCGAAGAGTACCGTCGTGGCACTGATGCCCAGTCCGATGGCGGTCTCCGCGCCGCGGGGCGTGCCGGCCAGCCGGCCCCGGGCGAGCCCGTCGACGATCCGGTCCAGGACGCCACCGGCCCGCAGGACGCCCATGATCCCGAAGACGGCGATCACCAGGCAGACCGTCGGCAGCAGGGCGGAGACCCCGGCCACGAGGTAGCCCGTCGGAGCTCCGTCGCTCACGCCGATCACTCCCGACGGCTCCAGCAGGCCCGTGGCCAGCGCCGTCGCGGTCCCCAGCACGAGCCCGACCGTCACGGCCTTGAAGATATCCCGGCTGAAGAAGGCGACCAGCACCATCACCGCCATGGGCGCCAACATCACCAGGCCGAGCGGGTTCGCGCTCTCGGCCAGCAGGGCCTCGTCGACCGGGCCGGACCCGCCCGCGCCCCCGAGCATCAGGTACCCGAGCGCACACAACGCCGCGGCGACCAGGGCGTACCGGGCCCGACTGGTGACCACACCGCCGATGTCGGCGGCACCGTCGCGCCGACGGAAGCGCTGCGTGGACGCCGAGATGATCGTGGTGTCCGAGATCGGGGCCAGGTTGTCACCGAAGATCGCGCCGGAGACGATCGCGCCGGCGAGCAACGTGGGATCCGCCCCGAGCAGCACGCCGGCCGGATAGAAGATCGGGAACGCCGTGAACATCGTGCCGATCGAGGACCCGGTCGCCATCGCGACGACGCAGCAGGTCAGAAACGTGAACAGGGTCAGCAGCGAGCCGCTGAGCCCGGCCAGCTCGGCGATCCACACGAATCCGCCGGAGACGTCCGAGTCCTTGATGAGCTGGGCGAGCATCCCGACGATGAGCAGCACCACGACGATCGAGACCGAGGTCGGGCTCCCGATCCCCGACATGACGGCGTCCCAGTACCTCGAGTACCCGCGCGCCAGCAGCGCCCCGACGAGGAGGGCGAGGAAGCCGCCCGTGGCCAACGCCGTCATGTCGAAGGCGTCCAGCACCACGAAGTACAGGACGCAGAAAGCCAGGAAGATCGCGACCGGGACGAATGCCATCGTCCACCCGCCGCGGAAGGTCAGCGCGGGTCCATCGCTCATCGGGTTCACCTCACCTCGTGGGACAACCGGCCGCGCCTCGACGAGCGGCGGTGCTCCGGAACCGTACACACGCCGGCGCATGCGCGAAGATCGTGAGCACGATGTGGACGGCGGACGGTGCCGCCGTCCGTGCACGCGGCGACACCTTCGCTTTGCGCCCCGCGCCCCGCCTGGTGCAAGGTGGCGGCCTTGGTGCAGGGTGGCCGCGACGACCGCGGGCTGGTGGATGCGCGGACCGGAGGAGCCCGATGAGCGAGCGGCGGACCGAGCTGTACGACCTGCGAGTCGTGGTGGACCGGATCGAGGGGCGCTCGGTGTGCGGGATGCGCCCCGGCGACTCGTTCGAGGTGACGTGCTCGAGCCGCCTGTCCATCCCCGACGGCGGTCACGTGTGCCTCTACGCGCTCTCCGCGGTCCTGCCGCTGCTGCCTGCCGCGCAGCGCGCCGTCGACCCCGGTGACTGGCTCGCCACCGACAACGAGGTCGCCTGCCCGGACCCGGAGGAGCGGCTCATCATGCGCATCGAGCGCACGGGGAGAAGCAGCACCCCCACGGACGAGCTCACGTGAGGGGGCGGCTGAGCGTCGCCCTGCAGTCCGACAAGGCCGCCGCCGAGTATGCGGCACTGGCTTCGGCCGTGGAGGGGCACGGGTTCGACGGCCTGTCGGTCTACTCCGACCTCGGCTTCCAGCCGCCCATGGTGCCGCTGATGGTGGCGGCCGGCGTGACGAGCCGGCTGCGGCTCGGACCGTCCTGCCTGAACCCCTACCTGCTGCACCCCGTGGAGATCGCCGGGCAGATCGCCGCCCTCGACGAGGCCTCCGGCGGGCGCGCCTACCTCGGCCTGTCCCGCGGCTCGTGGCTCCAGCAGGTCGGCGTGCGGCAGGACCGGCCGCTGGCGCACCTGAAGGACACCGTCGAGATCGTCCGCCGGCTACTCACCGGCGACGACTCCGGCTACGCCGGCACGGTCTTCTCGCTCGAGCCCGGTTTCCGGCTGCAGTACGCACCCGTGCGGCCCGCCGTGGACGTGCTGCTCGGCGTGTGGGGACCTCGGGGCGCGGCGCTGGCGGGACGATGCGCGGACGAGGTGAAGATCGGCGGGTCGGCGAATCCCGACATGGTGGGGCAGATGCGCAGCTGGCTGGACGAGTCGTCGGTGGCGGCCGGGCGCGGAGCCGGCGCGGTGGGCGTCACCGCCGGCGCGGTCACCGTGGTGGACAGCGACGGTGACGCCGCGCGCGCCCTGGCCCGCAGGGAGGTGGCGATGTACGTGGACGTCGTGGCGGCCCTCGACCCGACCGTGCAGATCGACGAAGACCGCCTGGCGCGGCTCCGAGCGCTGCTCGCCCAGGGTCGCCCCGACGACGCCGGGGCCCTGCTCGACGACGACCTGCTCGACCGGTTCGCCATGGCCGGCACGCCGGAACAGCTGGTCGGGCACGCGATGCGGCTGTTCGACGCCGGCGCGAGCCGGGTGGAGTTCGGTACGCCCCACGGCCTGACCGGCGCCGGGGGGATCGCGCTGCTCGGCTCGTCGGTGCTGCCCGCCGTCCGCACGGAGCTGTCCCGCGCCTGAGGTGCGGCCATGGCCCAGGGTGTGTCGCGATGCGCACTTCAGCGGTGTGTTCGGCCGCGACACGGGTAGCCGGCAGGCGAGTTCGATGGTGCCGTTGCGCTCTGACGCCGCTGCGACCATGGGTCGATGACGACTGATGACTGTATCTTCTGCCGGATCGCCGCCGGGGAGCTCGACGCCTCGATCGTGCTCGAGTCCGCGACGGTCATGGCGATCATGGACGTGGACCCGGTTGTTGCTGGCCACGTCCTCGTGCTGCCCAAGGCGCATCTGCCGCGCCTGGCGGATCTCGGTGACGATCTCGCCGCCGAGATGTTCGCTGTCGCTCGATCGGTGGCAGCGGCCCTGCGGGGGTCGTCACTGCGGTGCGAGGGCATCAACTTGTTCTATGCCGACGGGGAGGCTGCCTTCCAAGAGGTGTTCCACTCCCACCTGCACGTCTTCCCGCGCTATGCCGGTGACGGCTTCGCGATCAGTGCCAGGTGGGGCTCGAACCCCCAACGCTCAGAGCTCGACGCAGATGCCGCGGCTATCCGCGCCGGACTGGGACAGGTGTCCTGACGAGTTCGGAGGCAGCGAAGAATGGCGGCCGGGACGGCTCCGCCGCGGTAGACGGTGGCGAGCACCCAAGTTCGGGAGACACGCCCTCGTGCCTCCGTGGCTGCTCAGGCCCCGTTGGCCGCCCGGCGCCGGTCGATGAGCCGGTCGCGCGCGGCGGTCAGGTGGGCGGAGAGGTCGTGCGCGACCCGGTCGACGTCGCCGTCGTCGATCGCCTGCAGGATGGCGGCATGCTCCGCGGCCACGGTGGTGGGTCGCGCCGTGCGATGGGCCTGGAACTGGCCCATGGTCAGGTGCACCTCGCCCATGATCAGCTCGTGCATGCGGGACAGCCGTTTGCTGCCCACGGCATCGACCAGCGCGGCGTGGAAGGCGATGTCCGCCTCGACCTGCTCCTCGAACACCATCGACTCGGCCGCCCGCTCGACGCCCTCCTGGGCACGGCGCGCCTCGGCGGGCACCGCCGCGTCCTCGGCCAGTCGCACGACGGCGGCGGACTCGATGGCACCACGGGTGAAGTACAGGTCGAGGATCTCCTGCTCGTCGAACTCGGGGACCGTGGCGCTGCGGTGCGCGCTCCGGCGCAGCAGCCCCGCCGCCGTGAGGCGCTCGAGGCAGGCCTTGGCGGTGGTCCGCGCGACCTTGTAGTCGCTGGACAGCCGCGCCTCGGTCACCTTCTCGCCCGGACCGAGGTCCCCGTTGATGATGCGCTTGCGCATCGACTCGTACAGCGCGTCGATCATGGAGGACGGCGCCAGGGTGTACCTCGGTTCGGTATCGGTCATGCACACACCCTACCGAACTGACTGATTGTTAGACAAGGACACGTGTAAGACTTGACTGACAATCTGGTGCATGGAAGAGTCCTCGACACACCAGCCCCTCACCGCCGGGGCATGAGGACATCCGGCCAGCCTTCGGGACGACGACGAACGAGGGCACCCGGTCTTGGCCACTGGCACGGACACACCCGGACCAGCCGGCTCACGAGCTTCACCACACGACCCTGCGCACGGCTGCGCGGGTCGACGTACCGCTGAGAGGTCAGGAGCATCACATGAACGACATGAACCGACGCAGCTTCATGAAGACCACGGGGCTGGGAGTGCTGGGCGCCTCGGTGCTGGCCGCCTGCGGGGAGGGCAGCTCCTCGGCGCAGGGCGGCGGCACCACGGAGGTGCGGTTCGCCTGGTGGGGCGGCACCGAACGCCAGCAGATGTACAACGACGCCCTGGACCTCTTCGAGAAGCAGAACTCCGGGATCACGGTCCTTCCCGAGTTCGCCGACTACGACGCCTACCAGGAGCGCATGGTCACCCAGATGGCGGCCGGCGACGTGCCGGAGGTCTTCTGGATCCCCTCGGCCCAGGTCCTCACTTATCACGCCGCCGGGCTGTACCGGCCGCTGGACGACCTCGAGGCGCTGGACCTGTCCGACTTCAGCGAGGCCGACCTGGAGTCGTTCAAGCTCCACGGCGAGCTCAACACCATGCCCAAGTCGCTGTCCAGCCCGGCGCTGCGCTACAACCAGACCTTCCTCGAGGACGAGGGCCTCGAAATGCTGCCCGACGACGAGGGCTGGACCTGGGACGCGCTGTCGGAGTACCTCATCGACTACACCAACAACAACGCCCAGGGCCGTAAGGGCACCACCTACAACGCCCAGACGGACCTGTGCTTCGAAGCCTGGCTGCGCCAGCACGGTCAGCAGCTGTGGACCGCCGACGGAGAGGCCGGCTTCGACGTCGACGGCGTCGCCGGCTGGTTCGAGTGGTGGGAGACGCTGCGCAAGGCCGGCGCCGCGACGAGCCTCAGCGAGCAGGAGGGCCCCGCTCCGGAGTGGCCGGTGGTCGGGGACAAGGTGCTCGCCACCTTCGGCAACTCGAACCACATCGCCGACGAGGCCGCGATGTACCCGGACTACGAGTTCCTGCTCCGCCGGATGCCCGTGCTGCCGGACGCCGAGGCCGGCCACCGGTTCATCTACCTCAGCCGCCTGGCGATGTACCAGGACACCGAGGACTCCCGCATCGAGGCGACCGCCAAACTCATCGACTTCAACATCAACGCCTCGGACATGCTGCAGATCGTCGGCCTCTCCGCCGGCGCCCCGCCCAACCCGCGCCTGCTCCAGGAGGCGTACGAGACGGCGACCCCGGACGAGGAGAAGATGCTCGCCATCATCGAGGAGGAGCAGGCCGCGGAGCGGCGTCCGCGCTACGAGTCGCCGGCCGGCTCGAGCACCTGGCGCATCATCATGACCCGCGGCGTGGAGGAGGTGGCGCTGGAGCGGTCCAGCATCTCCGACGCCGCCACCCGCGTGGTCGAGGACATCCGAGCCGCGCTCGCCGAAGCACGATGACGAACACGGCCCTGCGTCACGAAGCGCCCGCGGAGGCCGTGTCCGAGTCCCGGCAGACCAGGAAGAGGCCGAAGACCGCTTCCTACCGGCGCCAGGGCGGCGCGGCCCACATCTTCCTCCTGCCGTGGCTGCTGGGACTGGTGCTCATTACCGCCGTACCGCTCCTGGCCTCGTTGTACCTGGCGTTCACCGACTACAGCCTCCTCACCGAGCCGGAGTTCGTCGGGCTGGAGAACTTCCGGCAGATGCTCGACGACGAACGGTTCTGGGCCGCCGTGGGGGTCACCCTGCGGTACGTGCTGGTCTCGGTGCCCGTGCAGCTCGGCTTCGCCCTGCTGCTCGCCGTCATCCTCGACAAGGGCATCAAGGGGCTGCCGTTCTACCGCAGCGCCTTCTATCTGCCGTCGCTGCTCGGCAGCAGCGTCGCCGTCGCCATCCTGTGGCGTCAGCTCTTCGGCCACGAGGGCCTGATCAACCAGGCGCTGGCACTGTTCGGCGTCGAGGGCTCCAGCTGGCTGCAGAACCCCGACACCGCCCTGTCGACCCTCGTGGTGCTCAACGTGTGGACCTTCGGCTCACCGATGATCATCTTCCTCGCCGGGCTGCGGCAGATCCCCGCAGACCTGTACGAGGCCGCGCGGGTGGACGGCGCCGGGCCGGTGCGGCAGTTCACGATGATCACCGCGCCGCTGCTGACGCCGATCATCTTCTTCAACCTGATCCTGCAGACGATCGGCGCCTTCCAGGCCTTCACGCAGGCGCACATCATCAGCGGCGGCACCGGCGGCCCGCTCGACTCCACGCTGTTCTACACGCTCTACCTGTACCAGCAGGGTTTCGTGAACTTCAGCATGGGCTACGCCTCGGCGATGGCCTGGGTGCTGCTGGTGGCGATCGGGCTCGTCACCGCGGGGCACTTCCTGCTGTCCAAGTACTGGGTCTTCTACGGGGATAACTGATGGCTACCGCAACCGCTACCGAGCTGGCCCACCGAGGTCCGCGCCGCCGTCGTCCGGGGCGTCCGGCCCTGAAGCACCTGGTGCTGGGGTTCTTCGTCCTGCTGATGATCTATCCGCTGCTGTGGATGGTCGCCAGCTCGTTCAAGCCAGGCGAGCTCGTGCTCTCCGAGCCGGGCCTGATCCCCAGCGACGTGACCTTCGAGAACTACCGCGACGGCTGGAACGCCCTCAACTACCCGTTCTCGCGGTTCTTCCTGAACTCGCTGTTCGTCAGCGTGGGGGCCATCCTCGGCAACCTCTTCTCCTGCTCGCTCGCGGCCTACGCGCTGGCACGGCTGGAGTTCCGGGCGCGCCGGCTGTACTTCGCCATCACCCTGGCGTCGGTGATGCTGCCGCTGCACGTGCTCGTGGTGCCGCAGTACATCGTGTTCTCCGAGCTGGGCATGGTGAACACGTACTTCCCGTTGCTGCTGCCGAAGTTCCTGGCGACCGACGCGTTCTTCACCTTCCTCATGGTGCAGTTCATCCGGACGCTGCCCCGCGAGCTGGACCAGGCGGCCGCCATCGACGGCGCGGGCCCGTTCCGCACCTTCTGGTCGATCATCCTGCCCCTGCTGAAGCCGGCGCTGATCACCACGACGATCTTCACCTTCATCTGGACGTGGAACGACTTCTTCACCCCGCTGATCTATCTCACGTCCACGGAGATGTTCACCGCGCCGGTGGCGCTGAAGTCGTTGGTGGACTCCCAGACCCAGCAAGGCATCGGGATCCTCTTCGCGATGTCCCTGCTGTCCCTGATCCCGATCCTGGTGTTCTTCGTCGTCGCGCAGAAGTACCTCATCCGCGGGATCGCCACCACGGGGATCAAGTAGGCGCCCGCGCCTGCCCGCCCCGCCAACACCTCAACGCTGACCGACCTAAGGGAGACAACGTGCAGGCCGAACCGACGCTGGGACTCGACGACCGACGCGGCTTACGTACCGAGGAGTGGTACCGCACCGCGACCCGGTGGACCCAGCTGACGCTGACCGAGAGCGACCCGCTGCACTTCGACCCGCAGGTCTGGGTCGACATCATGCGAGAGAACCGGTCAAACGCCGCCTGCCTGAGCGCCGGCGGATACATGGCCTTCTACCCCTCGCAGGTCCCGTTCCACTACCGCAGCAAGTACCTCGGCGACTCCGACCCCTTCGGCGCTCTCGTGGAGGGCGCCCGCAGCCTGGACATGCACGTCATGGCCAGGGTGGACTCCCACGCGATCCACGCCGACGCGCTGCGGGCCCACCCGGAGTGGGCGGCGCTGGACGAGGACGGCGAGCCCTACGAGCACTGGGCCTTCCCGGGCATCTGGGTCACCTGCCCCTTCGGCCCGTACAACCGGGAGTTCATCACCGACGTCGCCCGGGAGCTGGTGCGCGACTACGACATCGACGCCGTCTTCGCCAACCGCTGGCAGGGCCACGGCATCTCCTACAGCGAGCACGCCCGCCGCACCTTCCGCGACGACACCGGCCTGCACCTGCCCACCGGCCCCTACGACGCCGACGACCCCGCCTGGCGCGCGTACCCGGGCTGGCGGCGCCAGCAGCTCAGCGACCTCGTCGCCTTCTGGGACACCGCGATCCGCGACGTGCGCCCGCACGCCCGCTTCATCCCGAACCTCGGCTCGTTCGCGGCGCACGAGCTCGAGCGGGACCTGATCGACAAGCACTACCCGCTGTTCTTCATCGACCGGCAGGGGCGCGACGGGATCGACGCGCCGTGGTCGGCCGGCCGCAACGCCAAGCGCAGCCGCGGCGTGTTCCGAGACCGTCCCGTGGGACTGATCTCCTCGGTGGGTCCGGAGAACGCCACCCACCGGTGGAAGGACTCCGTCACCACCGGCGCCGAGATGAAGACCTGGATCGTCGACGGCTTCGCCCAGGGCGCCTTCCCCTGGTTCACCAAGTTCAACGGCACCATCTCCGATAACCGGTGGATCGAACCGGTCGCCGAGGCCTTCGCGCTCCATGCCACCGTGGAACCGGTGCTGTCCCGGCTGCGGATCACCGCCGACGTCGCGCTGCTCGACCCCACCAGCACCGGGCCCAGCCATCTCAAGCAGGACGGCGAGCGGTTCAGCCACGAGGACGGCTTCTACCACGCGCTGCTCGAGGCGCGGGTGCCGTTCGAGTTCATCTCGGACAAGGCGCTCACCGCCGAGGAGCTCGCCCGCTTCAAGGTGCTCGTGCTGGCCAACGCCGAGCGGCTGAGCGAGGCGCAGTGCGGGCTCATCGCCGACTTCGTCCGGGCCGGCGGCTCCCTGGTGGCGGCCCACCAGACCTCGCTGCTGACCGAGCGGGGCGAGCCAAGGTCCAACTTCGGGCTGAGCGACGTGCTCGGCGTGGACCTGCAGGAACCCGTCCGCGGCCCGGTGCGCAACAACTACGCCGAGCTGACCGGCGAGCACCCGGTCCACCGCGGCTTCGAGGGGGCCAAGCGCATCATCGGCGGGACCCAGCTGGTCGGGGTATCGGCGCACGAGGACGCCGACGTGCCGTTCCGGTTCATCCCGGACTACCCCGACCTGCCCATGGAAGAGCTGTACGTGCGTGAGCCCGCCCGCGACCCGGCCGTCGTCACCCGGCAGCACCCCGGCGGCGGTCGCGTGGCCTACCTCGCCTTCAACATCGGCTCGCTGTTCTGGGAGGCCCTGCAGCAGGACCACGGCCGACTCATCGGCAACACCGTGGACTGGGCGCTGGGCACCGAGCCTCGGGTGCGCGTGGACGGCGTCGGGCTCTTCGACATCGCCGTGTACGAGGGTACCTCCGAGATCGCGGTCGCCCTGGTCAACCTCACCAACCCGATGACCATGCGCGGCCCCATCCGGGAAACCATGCCGGTCGGCCCGCTCACCGTCTCGGTCACCCTGCCGCCCCACGCGCGGCCGACCGCCGCCACCCTCCTGGTGGCGGGGCAGGACCAACCGGTGACCGTCCAGGACGGTCAGGCCACCAGCACCGTGCCGAGCCTCGAGCTCCTCGAGGTTGCGCACCTCACCTGGGACGGAGGCACCCCATGACCTCGCGCGACGACGACGACGCGGCGGCCCGGCCGCGCTTCGCCGCGAACCTGTCCATGCTGTACACCGACCGGCCTTTCCTCGACCGGTTCGCCGCCGCCGCGGCAGACGGCTTCACCGGCGCGGAGTTCGTCAGCCCCTACGAGCAGCCCGCGGCCGCCGTCGCCGCCGCGCTGCGCGAGGCCGGCCTGACCCAGGTCCTGTTCAACCTGCCCGCCGGGGACTGGGCGGCGGGGGAGCGGGGCATCGCCTGCCTGCCCGACCGGGTCGCGGAGTTCCGCGACGGCGTCCAGCGCGCCATCGAGTACGCCCACGCGCTGGGCTGCAGCCGGCTGAACTGCCTGGCCGGGATCGCGCCGGCCGGCGTCAGCCCCGCCGAGGCGGAGAGCACCCTGGTCGCCAACCTGCAGCACGCCGCGCCGCTGCTGGCCGACGCCGGGATCACACTGCTGGTGGAGGCGGTCAACACCCGCGACGTGCCCGGCTTCGCGGTCCCCACCATCGCCGACGCCGAGCGCCTGCGGCAGCGGGTGGGCTCGCCCGACCTGGCCCTGCAGTACGACCTGTACCACGCGCAGATCATGCACGGGGACCTGTTGCCCACCTACCTGCGGCACGCCGAGCACATCCAGCACATCCAGATCGCCGACCACCCCGGCCGGCACGAGCCCGGCACGGGCGAGATCAACTACGCCTTCCTGCTGTCCGCCCTCTACGCGGCCGGCTACACCGGCTGGATCGGGTGCGAGTACGTGCCGACCGACCCAGCCGGACCCTCCTGGCTGACCGAGATCATCCCGACGACCGAGACCGCCCGCTTGACCGAGACCGCCCACTGAAGACGGAGCACCATGCAGATCGGATTCATCGGCCTGGGCGTCATGGGACGCCCCATGGCGCACAACCTCATCGACGCCGGGCACGCCCTGCGCCTGCACCGCGTCAAGGAGATCTCCCAGCCGCTCGTCGACGCCGGCGGGACACCGGGAGCCTCGCCGCGGGAGGTGACGCAGGGCGCTGACGTCGTCATCCTCATGGTGCCCGACACCCCCGACGTCGAGGAGGTCCTCTTCGGTGAGGACGGCGTGGCGGCCGGTCTCGCACCCGGCACCCTCGTGATCGACATGAGCTCGATCTCCCCGGTGGCCACCAAGGACTTCGCCCGCCGCATCACCGAGCTGGGCGGAGAGTACGTCGACGCCCCGGTCTCCGGCGGCGAGGCCGGCGCCCGGGACGGCACCCTGACGATCATGGCCGGCGGCACCGCCGAGTCCTTCGCGCGGGCGCGGCCCCTGCTGGACGTGCTCGGCGGCACGGTCACCCGCATCGGTGACGTCGGCAGCGGCCAGACCGCCAAGGTCGCCAACCAGATCGTCGTCGCCCTGACCATCGAGGCGGTGGGCGAGGCGCTCACCTTCACCCGGCGCGCCGGGGCCGACCCCGCCGTCGTGCGCGAGGCCCTGCTCGGCGGGTTCGCCTCCTCCAAGATCCTGCAGGTGCACGGGCAGCGGATGATCGACCGGGAGTTCACGCCCGGTTTCCGCATGCGGCTCCACCGCAAGGACCTCGGCCTGGCGCTGGAGTCCGCCTCGAGCCTCGACCTGGCGCTGCCCGCCACGGCCGGCGCGGCCCAGCTGATGAACGCCGCGCTGGCGCGCGGCGACGGCGACGCCGACCACTCCGCCCTCGTCCGCGCCGTCGAGCACCTCTCCGGCATCGACGGTGACGCCGACGGCGACGCCCCCTCGGCATGACCTCCGCCGGGCCGCTGTGGTGGCAGGAACCGTTCCAGATGTTCCAGACCAACCTGCGCGAGATCGACGCGAGCCTGGGCGTCGAGCGGGTGCTCGACCACATCGAGGAGTTCGGGGCCAACGCCTGGCTGCTCAACGTCGGTGGCATCATCGCCAACTACCCCAGCGAGCTGTCGGCACAGACCCCGAACCCGGCCCTGGACGAGCGGGCCGGCGGTGATCTCGTGGGCGACGCCGTGCGCGCCGCCCACGCCCGAGGCGTGCGGCTGCTCGCCCGGATGGACTTCTCCAAGGTGGATCGCCGGCGCGCCGAGCAGCACCCGGAGTGGTGCTTCGTCAGCCCCACCGGGAGCCGTCAGGTCTACAACGGGCTCACCAGCGTGTGCCCGAGCGCGCCGTACTACCAGCAGCAGAGCTTCGCGGTGGTCGAGGAGGTCCTCGACCGCTACGACGTCGACGGGTTCTTCTTCAACTGGGCCTCGTACAACGAGGTGGACTACTCCGGCACCTACTGGGGCGTGTGCCACTGCCAGGCGTGCGCACGAGCCTTCACCGCCTGGTCCACTCGATCGGGACGGGTCGGGCGGGCGCTGCCCGCCGGGCCCGAGCACCCGGACTACCCGGAGTGGCAGGAGTTCGCGGCGGGCACGATCGCCGACCTCGGCGCCCGGATGCGCGACCTGATCGCCGCCCGGCGACCGGAGGCGCCGCTGATCATGGGCGACACCTCCGACATCGTCTTCCACGAGGCCAACAACCAGGTGGGCCGGCCGCTGTGGCACTACCGCACCGCCGAGCAGGTCAGCGCGGCCAAGACCTTCCGGCCCCGCAAGCCGGTGCTCACCAACGCCGTGTCGTTCGTGGACATGCCCTACCGGTGGGCCGGCGAGGAGCCGCACCACATGGCCCAGCACCTGGTGCAGGCCATCGCACGCGGGGCCAACCCGTCCACCTACATCATGGGCACCCCGGACGTCGGCCGCTACGAGTGCCTGGACGTGGCCGCACGGATCACCCGGCACCACCGCGACCACCGAGACGTCTACTCCGGGCTCGTCCCCGCCGCCCGCACGCTGCTCGCGCGACCCGACCCGCTCAAGCGTGGCGACCACCGGCTGCGCACGGCCGAGTTCCAGGGGCTGTACGTGGCACTGCAGGAGCGGCACGTCCCCTTCGACGTGCTGCCCGAGCACCGGCTCGCCCACCCTGACGGGACTGCCGAGGACCGGCAGGCCGACGTCGAACGGTTGGGCCGGTACGCCGTCGTGGTGCTGCCCGACCTCGGGCCTCTGGCGCCTGCGGCGCGGGACGTCCTGGACTCCTTCACCGCCGACGGCGGCACGGTGGTCGCCACCGGCTCCACCAGCTTCGACGGCGACTCCGCCCAGTTGGCCGGGTCGCCGGCAGCCGGTCGCCTCGCCGTGCTGGACACCGTGGAGGCGACCCGCTCGATGCACCTGCGGCCAGAGACCGCCGACGGGTTCCCGGTACCCGTCATCGGGGCCTATCACGTGGTGGAGCCCGCCGACGGCGCGGACCGCCACATGGCCGCCATGTCCCGCGCGCCCTACGGCCCGCCGGAGAAGTGCTACGGCCACCTCGAGCTCGATCACCCCGGCTACCTCGTCGGCCACCACGGGCCCGGAACCGTCGCCGTCGTGCCCTGGACCGTCGGCCACGGCTACCGAGAGGTGGGACTCAGCGCCCACCGCGACCTCATCGTCGACCTCCTGCTGCGCGTCGCCCCGAGCCCGGTCGCCGCCCGCACCGACCTGCCCGACCAGGTCGACGTCATCGCCGGCCGCTCAGCCGCCGGGGAGGTGGTGCACCTGATCAACATGTCCGGCGCCGCGCCCCAGCGGTTCGGCGCCCCGCTGCCGATCCACGGCGCGCGGTTGTGGCTGCCGTGGCTGCGGGACGGTTCGCGGGTGCGCGCGCTGGTGACCGGCGTCGACCTCCCCGTCACCGGCGGACCGGACGGCCCGACCGTGGAGCTGCCCACGCTCGAGCTCTTCGAGGTGCTCGTCGTCGAGGACGGCTCGTGAGCGCCCCCGACCGGCTGCTCGTCACCGGCGGCCTGTCCGACGACGATCGCGCCCGCCTCGCCGGTCTCGTCACCGATCTCGCCCCGGACACGGCGATCGACCACGTCCCGTCCCTGGCGGATGCCGGAGCCCTCGTTGAGCGCGCGACGGCGATCGCCGGCGCCGTCAGCCCCGAGCTGTTCGGGCGTGCTCACGACCTGCGTTGGGTGCACAGCTGGGCGGCGGGAGCCGACGGGCTGCTGTTCCCCGAGATGCTCGACAGCCCGGTGGCCCTCACCTCGGCTACCGGCAACGGCGCGGTCCCCCTCGCCGAGCACGCGATGCTGCTGATGCTCATGCTCAGCCGGGACGCCCCGCGCTGGCAGCGGGCGCAGCACGAGGCGCGCTGGGACCGGTTCCCGCACGGGGAGCTGGCCGGCGCGACCGTCGGCATCGTCGGGCTGGGGCACAGCGGCGCCGACCTCGCGGCCAAGGCGCGGGCCTTCCACATGCGGGTGCTCGGGCTGCGCCGGGCAGCACGGGAACCGGTGCCCGGGGTCGACCGGGAGTACACCCCCGCCGAGCTGCACACCTTCCTGGCCGCCGCCGACTTCGTCGTCGTCACCGCTCCGCTGACCGCGCAGACCCGCGGGATGTTCGATGCCGCGGCCTTCGCCGCGATGAAGGCCACGGCCCACTTCATCTGCATCTCCCGCGGGCAGATCGCCGACGACGACGCCCTCCTGGCCGCTCTGCAGGACGGGCGGATCGCCGGCGCCGGCCTCGACGCGCACGGCGTCGAGCCCCTGCCGGCCGACAGCCCGTTCTGGTCCCTGCCCAACGTCATCGTCACGCCGCACAACGGGGCGACGACGCCACAGACCAAGGCACGTGGCGTCGACATCTACCTCGACAACGTCCGCCGCTTCCTGACGGGCGAGCCCCTGCGCAACGTGGTAGACAAGGCCGCCGGTTACTGACTGCCGCACCGCCCTTCTCCGCCAACGGGGGAAACGTCGCTGCTTCGGTGAGACGTCACTTGCTCGTCGGACAGGGGCAACCCCCGATCAGCGGGTCGCCGGGTCCTCGTCGCGGTGAGATGTCAGTTGTTCGGTGCATGTCATTGGAGTCGTCCGCGAGTTGTGCCCTGCGAGCGGACCGGCAGGGCGATGGCCTGCCGGTGGCTGCGATCACTGGGTGTCGTCGCAGGGTGGCTCCGAGCGGCGAGATTCCGCGGAAGGTCCGCCATGTCAGTGGGTCGTACTAGTGTTCGACTCATGGTCAACGACGCAGCAGCCGCCGCTAGCTCGGGAGAGGCATCCCGGGTGACGGCTACTGCCGCGTCCGGCGAGGCCGCCTCGCCGACCAGGTTCACCAAGCCGGCAGAGCCGAGGCGCGGCAAGGGCGGCAGGGGCCCCAAGCGCCCGAAGGCGACGAGGAACCCGAAGGCTACGAGGAACGTGGAGGCAACGAAGCCAGCGGAGAGCGCCGAGATGGCGACGCCGAGGAGATCGGCCGCCACAGAGGCTCCGATGCGGTTGAGTGTGGGCCAGCTCGTGGAGTTCCGTGAGGGTCTGACCGCGATGGATCGGGATATGACCGACGCCGAACGGGTCGATCTGTTGCGCGCCCTGGAAGAGGTCACCGGCTCGATCGCCGCCGCGCAGGCCACGCTGGCCGCGGACCTGGATGCGTCGGTGCGGGAAGCACAAAGGGCCGCGGGGGTGCCGGCGGCCCGGCGTGGCGCGGGCGTCGCGGCCCAGGTGGCCCTGGCCCGGCGGGTCTCGCCCTCGCGTGGTGTGGTCCAGCTCGGACTGGCGAAGGCCCTGACCGCGGAGATGCCGCACACCATCGCCGCCCTGGCGGGCGGGCAGCTCAGCGAGTGGCGCGCCACATTGCTCGTCAAGGAGACCGCGTGCCTGACCCGGGAGCATCGTGAGGAGATCGACGAAGAGCTCTGCGCCGACCCGGCTGGTCTGGAGGGGTGGGGAGACCGGCAGCTGGTCGCCGAGGTCCGCCGGCTCGGTGCCGATCTCGAGCCCGAAGCCCTGGTCAACCGCGCCAAACGCGCCGAAGCGGACCGGCGGGTCACCCTGCGGCCGGCCCCGGACACCATGAGCCAGCTCTCCGGACTGCTGCCCGTCGGCGAAGGTGTCGCCGTCTACGCCGCGCTCAAGGGCGAGGCCGACGCCGCGCGCTCCAGGGGTGACGAGCGCACCCGAGGGCAGGTCATGGCCGACACCCTCGTCGAACGCGTGACAGGACAGTCCCGCGCCGAGGACGTCCCGGTCCAGGTCAACCTCATCATGACCGACCGGTCCCTCCTCGGCGCCGATACCGAGCCCGCCGTGATCCCCGGTCACGGCACCGTGCCCGCCGGCTGGGCCCGCGACCTGGTCACCACGGCCCTCCAGACCGACCACAAAGACACCGCCAGCAGTACCGCGACCGGCACGACGGGGACCTCGACGACCGGCACGGACCTCTCCAGCACCGGTACCAGTACGTCGACAAAAGCCGGTAGCGGGTCTGTCGGGGTTTGGCTGCGGCGCCTGTTCACCGACCCGAGCGGTAGCGCCCTGGTCGCAATGGAATCCGCCGCCCGGCGCGCACCCGCCGGCCTGGCCCGCTACATCACCACTCGGGACCAGACCTGTCGGACCCCGTGGTGCGACGCCCCGATCCGCCACATCGACCACGTGCAACCGCACACCCGCGGTGGAGCTACCGAAGCCGACAACCTCGAAGGACTTTGCGAGGCGTGCAACTACGCCAAAGAAGCACCCTGGTGGTCCACCCGAGCCAGCTCCGACGGCGCGGCAGGCTCGACGGGATCGCCAGGCTCGACCGGGCCACCGGTCACCATCGTCACCCCCACCGGGCACACCTACACCTCCCGACCTCCCGCACCGCCGGGCGCACCCCGACAAAGTCGGGCAGCACCAGAGCCGAGCGCATCCGAAGACCGTCGACAGCGACGGACCGACGCTGCCTGACGCCGCCGCACGGCGCCGCACTGCGGTCCGAGGTGGCTCGTGTGGTCAGAAGGTCGTGTCGTGATCGCGACGTTCTTTTCCTCGCAGGGCCGCCGAACCTGTCGAGCGTGATCCGTGTCGCGGACCTGGCCGTGCCGCACCTGCCGGATGGTGCAGCGTGCACCACTCGGCCGGCGTTGCCCGTGTACGTGTAGGGTCCAGCATCGTTTAAGCGCTGCCACAACTCGCCGCAGCAAAGCGATGGCCTGCGTATTTGCTCGTGCCTCTTGACGTCCGGCGACGTGCGTATAAAGGTTTAAGCATGGCTCGCCGTTGGACATCTCAGGACGTCGCCGCGCTGGCCGGGGTGTCGGTGGCGACGGTGTCCTACGTGATGAACGGGCGCATGATCGACCGAATCCCGGCTCCGACGCGGGAGAAGGTGCTCTCCGCCGCTCGACAGCTCGACTACTCGCCCAACCGCGCCGCCCAGAGCCTGCGCCGGCAGAAGACCGAGCAGATCTGCCTGGTGGTCGACTCGATCGGTGTCCCGGTCATCGACCAGCTGGCACGGGACCTGCACGCCGCGGCCGACGACATCGGCTACGGACTGATCACCATCGTCGTCGGCTCGGACGAGCGTGGCGAGAAGGCCACCAGGCTGCTGCACCAGCGGATCGCGGACGGCGCCGTGATCGCGCCGTCGAACGTGTTCCGGTTCCGTGAGGAGAGCCTGGGCGACCTCGCCCGCGGCGGCCTCCCGCTCGTCGTCATGAACAACACCGTGCGGCCGGCGGGCTTCGACGTCGTCCGGGCGCCCGAGCGGGAGGCGTGCGGGGAGGCGATGGACCACCTGCTCTCCAGCGGCCGGCGGAGGGTCGCGTTCCTCGGCCACCACGAAGAGGTCACGAACCCGACTACGCGCGCCGAGTCGGCGAGGATGGGCGCGTACCTGTGGGCACTGGCACGGCACGGCATCGACGCCGACGAGAGCCTCATCGTCGAGGGCGCCGACGAGCGCGTCGCCGGCTACCGGGCGGCCACGGAGCTGTTGCAGCGGCCGGACCGGCCGGAAGCCATCTTCGCTGCCTCCGCCCGCTCGGCGATCAGTGCCATCTGGGCGGCGCGCGACGCCGGTCTCGCCATTCCCGACGACGTCGCCGTCGTCGGCTGCGGCAACCTTCCCGAGACCGAGATCACCCGTCCCCGCCTGAGCACCGTCGGTCCGCCCACGACCGAGGACTTCACCGAGGTGTCCCGCCTGCTCTTCGATCGACTCCTGGCGAAGGAGCGCCTCCCGGAGCGCGAGATCACCAACCCGTGGGCATTCGTCCCGCGCGGGTCGACCTGACCCGTGTTCGCAACGTCGCGAGAAGGAGAACCACCATGGCTGTACAACCCACCCGTCGCCAGCTTCTCCAGTGGACGGGCGTCGGCGCAGTCGCCGGCCTGACCGGGTCGCTCACAGCATGCGGCTCCGGTGCGCCCGAGCAACCCGGCGGAACCGGCGGAGGTGGCGGTGAAGGGTCCGGCAACGCGTTCACCGTCTACTGGAACGCCGGACACGCGTACCAGACGTACGAGGAGGTGCTGGCGGAGTTCGGCGAGGAGAAGGACCTCAGCATCAACTTCCAGAAGTACCAGTGGCCTGACCTGCGCACCCGCCTGCTCTCGGACTTCGCCTCGGGCAACGCCCCGGACCTGGTCGAGGACACCAGCTGGGTGCAGGAGTTCGCGATCAGCGGCGAGGCGATGTCGCTGCAGT
Source organism: Georgenia halophila (assembly GCF_039541595.1). Taxonomy (NCBI): domain Bacteria; kingdom Bacillati; phylum Actinomycetota; class Actinomycetes; order Allobogoriellales; family Allobogoriellaceae; genus Georgenia; species Georgenia halophila. The sequence goes on from NZ_BAABGN010000013.1 coordinate 500,217, forward strand.
CGTACATCGATCGGGACGGCGAGGAGATGGGCTATCCCGACGACTGGCAGCCGACCACCCTCGACCGGGTCTCCTACGAGGGCGAGACTTACGGCATCCAGCTGCACCTGACGTGCGTCCTGCCGTTCTACAACACGGCGATGCTCGACGACGCCGGCGTCGAGGTGCCGCAGACCTGGGACGACGTCCTCGCGGCGGCGCAGGAGCTCACCACCGACGACGTGCACGGCATCGCCCTCAACCAGGACCACAGCTACGCGTGGTCCTGGCTGCTCCAGAACGGCGTGCGGTACTACGACCCCGACACGCAGGAGCTGCTGGCGCCGCGGGACAAGGCGATCGAAGCCCTGCAGTTCCAGGCCGATCTGGTGCACAAGCACAAGGTCGCACCCATCCCGACGCCCGGGACCGACTACTCGGGTCCGCAGAAGCTGCTCTCGGCGAACCGCGCGGCGATGATCCTGACCGGGCCGTGGGACCTCCTTCCGATCGAGGAGACGAGTCCGGACCTGCCCCTCGGCATCGCGCCCGCCTTCCGCAACGTGGAGCAGGCCTGTGTGCAGGCCGGGAGCAGCATGTTCATTCCGGCCAACGCGGCGCATCCCGACGCCGCATGGGACCTGATCAAGCGGCTCACCTCGCTGGAGGTCGAGAAGCAGGTCACCGAGGAGGCGGGCATGCTCATGCCGCGCAAGTCGTGGGCCCAGTCCGAGATGGTGCAGAACAACGAGCGCTTCTCGGTGTTCGCCGACGCCTTCCCGTACGCGGTGGACTACTCGTCGAACCTGCGCCTGACCGGTAAGAGCGGCGAGATCACCGAGCTGTTCAAGACGCTCTACCAGGACGTCGTCATCAACAACACGCCCGCGGAACAGGCCGTGCAGACCTTCGTCACGGCCGGCGAGAGGGTCCTGGCGAGCTGACTCATGAACCGACCCGACACACGGGTCGGACCACGTGCGGGCGGCCCTGCCGCCGGCACGGCCGACCCCACAGCAACCGGTCCGGGATCGACAGGGCCGCCGAGCAGATGGCGCATGACGATGTCGCGCCGGTACGCGCTGACGGCGTATCTGTTCCTGATCCCGGCCTTCATCTTCTTCGGGCTCATGTACTACGGCCCGATCATCAACATCCTCGGGAACTCGTTCCACACGGGCCCGCAGGCGGACCAGTTCGCCGGCCTGGAGAACTTCGTCCGGGTCATCTCCGACCGGGCCGTGCACAACTCCTTCGTCGTCACCCTGATCTTTGGTGCCGGAACGACGCTCGGGGCCCTCGTCATCGGGCTGGCCCTCGCTCTGCTGGTCGACAAACCGCTGCGGGGCCGGGTCGTCTTCCGGGCGGCGCTGCTGGTGCCGTACCTGACGTCCGTCGCCATCGTCGGCCTGCTGTGGCGCAACATCCTCGACCCCCAGCTCGGCATCCTGAACCGTTTGCTGGACAGCCTGGGGATGCCGACGCAGATGTGGCTCACCACCCACCCGCTGGCCACGATCATCGGTGTCACGCTGTGGATGAACGTCGGCTACACCATGGTGCTGTTCCTGGCCGGCCTGCAGGGGATCCCCGACATGTATCACGAGGCCGCGACCATCGACGGCGCGAGCTCGTGGCAGCGTTTCTGGAAGATCACCCTGCCGCTCCTCGCCCCGACCACGCTGTTCGTCTCCGTCATGTCCGTCATCAGCGGTCTGCAGGCGTTCGCGCAGGCCTACATCATCACCGGCGGCGGGCCGGCGAACGAGACCGACCTCTACATCTTTCACGTCTTCAACGTCGCGTTCACGTCCCGCGACTTCGGCTACGCGTCGGCGCTGTCCTTCCTGCTGCTGCTCGTCATCATCGCGTTCACGGTGCTGCAGCTACGGGCGGGCCGCCGGGGGGAGGTGCAGTACTGATGCTTCAGCGCATGAGCCCGGCGGCGCGGATCGCCTGCTACGTCCTGCTCACCCTCGCCGCGGTCGCGACCGTGCTGCCGCTGATCTACATGCTGTCGCTGTCCCTGCAGACCCGGACGGAGACGATGTCCGCCGATCCGGTGCTCTGGCCGGAGGCGCTGCAGTGGCAGAACTACGCCGAGCTGTTCGAGCGGGCACCGTTCGGCCACTTCATCCTGAACAGCATCATCGTCGCCGGCGGGATCACGCTGGCGCACATGATCTTCGACCCGCTCGTCGGGTACGTTTTCGCGAAGTTCCGGTTCCCGTTGCGCAACACGCTGTTCCTGCTGCTGCTGGTCACGCTGATGGTGCCGCTGTTCGTCCGGATGATCCCGCTCTACACGATGATGTCGAACATCGGCTGGATCAATACCCACCAGGGACTCATCGCGCCGTTCCTGATGGACGCGTTCGGCATCTTCCTGATGCGGCAGTTCATCCAGCCGATCCCGGACGACCTGATGCACGCCGCGCGGATCGACGGCGCGTCCGAGCTGCGGATCTACGTCAAGGTTATTCTGCCGCAGGTCAAGCCCGCGCTCGCGGTGCTCGGCCTGTTCACGTTCGTGTTCCAGTGGAACGAGTTCCTGTGGCCGCTGGTCGCGACCACCACGGAGGAGATGCGCACCATCCCGGTCGGGCTGACGTTGTTCAACCAGGAATACTTCACGCTGTGGCACCTGACGGCCGCCGGCTCTGTGCTGCTGTTCCTGCCGACCGCTCTCATCTTCCTGCTCACGCAGCGCTACTTCGTCCGTGGCATCACCTTGAGCGGCATCAAGTAGTGGCGCGGTATCGAGCAGTCGAGCAGGACCAATACAGAGGAGATGGATGTCTGGTCATCGGGCCGAGCGGCCGAACGTCATTGTGGTCTTCACCGATCAGCAGCGCTGGGACAGCACAGGGGTGCACGGGAACCCGCTGGATCTCACGCCCACCTTCGACCGCGTCGCCCGATCGGGCACCCACGCGGTGCAGGCCGTCACGCCCCAGCCCGTGTGCGCGCCCGCACGGGCGGCGATCCAGACGGGGCAGTACCCGACGACCACGGGCTGCTTCCGCAACGGCATCCCGCTGCCCGAGGACTGCCGCACCCTGGCCGACCACTTCGGTGGCGCCGGCTACGCCACCGGGTACATCGGCAAGTGGCACCTCTCGGACACCGAGCCCGTGCCGCGGGACCAGCGCGGCGGCTACCAGTCGTGGCTGGGAGCCAACGTCCTCGAGTTCACCTCCGACGCCTACCGCGTCGTCGTGTTCGACGACGACGGCGAGCCGGTCATGCTGCCGGGGTACCGCTCGGACGCGCTGTTCGACGCCGCGATCCGCTTCGTCGGCGATCACGCCGACCCGGCCGGCGGCTCGGTCGATGACAAGCAGGCCGCGGAGGGGCAGGACGGTGAGGAGCGGCAGCCGTTCTTCCTGTTCTGCTCGCTGATCGAGCCGCACCACCAGAACGAGACGGACTCCTACCCCGCGCCCACCGGGTACGAGGAGCGCTACCAGGGTCGGTGGCTCCCGCCCGACCTGGCGACGCTCGCCGCGGCCGAGGACACCACCGTGCACCGACACATCGGGGGCTACTACGGCCAGATCCGCCGTGTCGACGAGGGGTTCGGCCGGCTGCTCGACGCCCTGCGCAGCATGGATCAGCTGGACAACACCATCATCGCGTTCACCTCCGACCACGGGTGCCACTTCAAGACCCGCAACAGCGAGTACAAGCGCTCCTGCCACGACGGCTCGGTGCGCGTGCCCATGGCGCTGAGCGGACCAGGATTCGACGGCGGACGCCGGATCGACCGCCCGGTCAGCACCATCGACCTTCCGCCGACCCTGCTCGACGCCGCGGGCCTGGACGTGCCCCCGCAGATGCAGGGTCGCTCGATGCTGCCGCTGCTCGCCGAGCCCGACGGCGAGGCGGCCGCCGACTGGCCGCAGGAGGCCTTCATCCAGGTCAGCGAGTCCGTGGTGGGGCGTGCCGTCCGGACGTCACGGTGGAAGTACTTCGTGACGGCGCCCGACGCCGACCCCTGGCACGCCGCGTCGAGCGACCGCTACGTCGAGGCCGAGCTGTACGACCTGGACCACGACCCGTACGAGCTCGACAACCTCATCGGCCTGCCGTCGCACCGGGAGATCGCCGACGAGCTCTGTGAACGCCTGCTCGAGCGGATGGTCGAGGCGGGGGAGGAGAAGCCGGTGATCGACCGGCACCCGGCCGGTGCCATGGCGGGCCAACGGCGTGTCGATCCCCACGTGCACGGCTCGAGCCGGGCGCCCAGGCGGTTCGGGCACCAGCCGCGCCGCGGCTGAGCCGCCGACGTCCCCCCGCGCCGGGAACTGCCGACGCGGGGAGCGAGCGGGCAGCCCTCGGACCTTCCTCAGACCTGGGCGGCGAACCGCGCCACCTCTGCCTGGACGCGCTCGCGCAGCGGTGCCTTCTGCTCCTCCGGCAGCCAGCACGCCTCGACGCCGGCCAGCGCCATCGCACCCAGCCGCTCGGCCGGCACCTCCAGCTGGTCGGCCAGGATCCGGTACTCGCCCGCCAGCGTGGTCGGGAACATGCCCGGGTCGTCGGACGCCGGGACGAGGTTCAGGCCCGCCTCGAGCATCGCGGCGATCGATGCGCGGCGCCACGGCCGCCAGGACCGGCGCGACGTCGTCGAGACGACCGTGAACGGCACCTGCTCCTCGCGGACCCGCGCGACGACGGCGTCGTCCTCGAGGACGAAGTAGCCGTGGTCGATCCGGTCGCAGCCGAGCAGGTCGAGGCAGGTGATGGTGTTCGCGGCCACCGGGGCGTGCTCGGAGGAGTGCGCCGTGCGCCGCAGACCCGCCTCGCCGGCGAGCCGGTACGCCTCCGCGAACCGCTCGGGCGGGCCCTTCGTCTCGAGGTTGTCCAACCCGATGCCCACGACATACTCGTGCGGCATCGCCACCACCTCCCGGACCCGTTCGAGCGCCTGCTCAGCGGTGCCGGAGCGGTCGATCGCCGCGATCAGCCGGCCAGTCATGCCGAACTCCCGCTCGGCCATCCGCACCCCCTCGGCGATCGCCTCGACCATGCCCGTGTAGCCCAGGGAGGTCAGCTGCTCGGGGAGGGTGTCGAAGGAGACCTCGAGGTGCGCGGTGCCGCTCTGACGGTGCGCCGCTTCGAACGCCTCGTAGGCCAGGCGGGTGTAGTCGTCACCGTCGCGCAGCGCGTCGTTGACCCAGCTGGAGACCTGGAACAGCGGGTAGGACACCGCCGGCTCGTCCGCGCTCGGGCCCTGCGGCACCGGCACGCGGGTGTCGCTGTACAGCGTCGGGTCCGGCGGCTTGGAGTTGACGCTCGCGTAGATCTGCTCGGGGGACGCGGGCAGCGCCAGCTTCTCCCGCCGGGTCAGCTCGGCGAACGTCGAGGCCCGGGTGGTGCCGATGAGGTGGCAGTGCAGATCCACCTTCGGCAGCCGGTCGATGAGCTCCTGGACTCGCGGCTGGACCATCAGGCGCCCGACACCTCGCGCGCGAACCGCTCGACCCACTCGTCGCGGTTGGGCACCAGCTGGGTCGGGTCCAGGGTCTGGTAGCCGGCGGCCACCGGGTCGTCCGCGATGTCGCCGACGACGTCGGTGACCTCGGTCGGGACGGTGGCCTCGGGGTTGACCGGCAGGTCGCCGACGAGCTCGGCCGACGAGGTCTGCGCCTCGGCGGAGAGCAGGTAGTCGACGAAGGCGTGCGCGCCCTCGGCGTTCGGGGCACCGTCGGGGATCATCGCCCGGTTCGTCGCCATGAACCGGCCTTCGGCCGGAGCGGTCCAGGCGATCGGCTCGTCGGAGGCCACCAGGTCGGTGGCGAAGCCGCTGATGGTGTCGGCGGCGATGATCTCGCCCTGGGTGAGCAGGTTCGTGACCTCCGTCGTGGAGCTGTAGAACTGCAGGATCCCGGGCGCCCACTCGCCGAGCTTGGCGTAAGCGGTGTCGATGTCGTACGGGCCGTCGCCGTAGGTCTCGGCGACGCCGGAGATCATCAGCTGGCCCGCGGTGACGGAGATGTCCGGCAGCGCCACCCGGCCGGCGTACTGCTCGTCGCCGTAGAGCTCCCAGTCCGCCGCGGTCTCGGCGTCGAGCTCGTCGGTGCGGTACATCGTGCCGTTGAGCTGGTAGCTGTACGCCGGGCCGTGGTACGCGTCCTCGACGGCGAAGTCGGCGATCGTCTCCAGGTTCGGCACCTGACCGGCGTCGAGCTCCTGGAAGAGGCCCTTGTCCTGGGCCAACGCGGCGTAGTAGTCCGAGATCAGCATGACGTCGATGCCCGGGTCGCCGTCGGCGAGCTGGAGCTGGGAGACGCGGTCCGCGTTCGAACCGGTCTCCACCACCACCTCGATGCCCGTCTTCTCGGTGAACGGGTCGATCACCGCTTCCTGGAACTCCTCGACCCCGAACGGGAAGGTGCTCAGGACGACCGTGTCGCTGGCGCCGTTACCGTCCTGCCCGCCGTCGTCCGTGCCGCCGGAGCAACCGGCGAGGACCAGGGACGCGGCGGTCAGGCCGACGGCGGCAGCGCGGCTGCGGGGGTGTGCGGTTCGGGTCATGGTCGGTTCCTTCCGGGACGGGCGAGCTCGGGCGGGCGGGACGCAGTGGGTCAGGCGGGCAGGGTGACGAGGCGGGATGCGGAGATCGTGGCGACGGCGCGGTCACCCGCGGCCAACGGCCCGGCGGCGCCCGCGCGGACGTCGGCGAGGAGCTTGACGTCGGCGCCGCTCGGGTCGACCGCGGCGAGCGTGACGAGCATGTCGACGCCCCGGTAGGCGACGTCGACGACGGTGGCCGGCACGGTGAGGGCGCCGGCGGGGGCGTCGGCCACCTCGGTGGCCAGGTCCACATGCTCCGGCCGCACCGTCAGGGTGGCGCCGTCCGCGGTGGTCAGGAAGTTCTCGTAGCCGAGGAACTCGGCGGCGAACCGGTTGGCGGGCGCGGGGAAGACCTCTCGCGGGGACCCGTGCTGCATGACGTGGCCGTCCTGCATGAGAACCATCTCGTCGGAGAGCTCGAGCGCCTCGTCCTGGTCGTGGGTCACCAGCACAATCGTCAGGCCGGTCTCGGCCTGGATGCGGCGCAGCTCGGCACGCATCTGCAGGCGCAGGCGGGCGTCGAGGTTGGACAGCGGCTCGTCGAGCAGCATGAGCCTCGGCCGGATGGCGATGGCTCGAGCCAGTGCGACGCGCTGCTGCTGCCCGCCGGAGAGCTTGCCCGGCTTCGCGGTCGCCAGGTGCCTGAGCCCGACCAGGTCGAGAGTCTCGGCCACGCGCTCGCGCCGCGCAGCCCGGGGCACTCGGCGCAGCTTGAGGCCGTACCCGACGTTCTCGGCCACGCTCATGTGCGGGAAGAGCGCGTAGGACTGGAACACCATGCCCAGGTCACGCTTCTCCGGCGGTGTCCGGGTCGCGTCCACGCCGCCGATACGGATGCGTCCGGAGGTGGGCATGAGATATCCGGCGAGCATCCGCAGCGTCGTCGTCTTCCCGCAGCCGCTCGGCCCGAGGAGCGTGGTGAACCTGCCCTCCTCGATAGTCAGGTCCACGTGGTCGACGGCGGCGAAGTCGCCGAAGACCTGACTGACGTCGACCAGCTCGGCAGCGACGGTCATCGGTTGATCCCTCCGAAGATCTTGGCGAAGCCCACAGTCCGTTCCGCGACGAGCGCGATGACGACGGTCAGGGCGAGCAGCAGGGTCGACATGGCGGCGACCATCGGGTCGTAGCGCTGCTGGACGTAGTCGAGCATCGTCACCGGCAGCGTGCGGAAGTGCCGGGTCTGCAGCAGCAGTGACAGCGGTACGTTGTTGAAAGAGGTCACGAAGCTCAGCAGCCCGGCCGAGAAGATCCCGGGACGCAGCAGCGGCAGCGTGATGGTCCAGAACGTGCGTACGGGGGAGGCGCCCAGGCCGCGCGCCGCCTCCTCGAGCGCCGGGTCCGCCATGGCGAGCGAGGCCCCGGTCACCCGAACGGCGTAGGGGAACATCAGGACGGTGTGCCCGATGACCAGCGTCGGGAAGTTCGCCATGTCCAGCCCGACCATCAGCTGCTGGAACAGCGCGAGGCCGACCACCAGCTCGGGCACGATCAACGGCGAGAGGAACAGGCCCTCGACCAGGTTCTTCCCCGGGATGCGGCCGCGGTGGATGCCGAGGGCGACCGGGACGCCGAGCGCGAGCGACACCGCGGTGGCGATGAGCGCCAGCTCCACGCTGGAGACCAGCGCGGAGGTGAACGGTTCGTACGTCGCCGCCTCCTCGAACCACCGCAGGGAGAACCCCTGCGGCGGGAACTCGAGCGTGCTGCCGGCCGTGAACGCCGTCGTCACGACGAAGAAGATCGGGACGATCATGATGATGTAGGCGAGGACCGCCATGGTCGCCATGACGGGATGCTTGGTGCTCACGTGGTCGCTCCTCTGCGGCCGGCCAGCGTGGAGAAGCCCGAGACGGCGAACACCAGGACCGTCATGATCAGCGCCGTGGCGGAGGCCGCCGCCCAGTCGAGGGTGGCCGTCGAGTACGAGTACAGCTGTGTGGAGAGCATCCGCTGGCGCGACCCACCGAGCAGGTAGGGCGTGGTGTAGGCGGTGATCGAGCCGGCGAAGACGAGGGTCGCGGCGACGACGACGCCAGGCCAGGACAGCGGGACGACGACGTCCCAGAAGGTTCTGGCGCGGCCGGCACCGAGCCCGCGGGCGGCCTCGTCGAGACCGGCGGGGACCTGCGCGACGGCGGAGTACGTGGCGATGATCGCGAGCGGCATGAACAGCTGGGTCAGGCCCAGGACGATCGCCACGGGCGTGTAGAGCAGCTGCGGCGCGTCCTCGACCAGCCCCAGCGCGGTGAGCGCCTGGCCGATGACGCCGTTGGAGCCGAGGATGACCAGCCACCCGAACGTGCGCACGACGTTGGAGAGCAGCAGCGGGAAGATCGCCAGCGCGAGGAGGAGACCGGCCCAGCGCGACCGGGAGCGAGCCAGCAGGTAGGCAAGCGGGAACCCGAGCGTGAGGCACAGGACCGTGACGATCAGCCCGAGCCCGATCGTGCGGCCGATGATGGTCAGGTCGAAGGGGTCGGTGAGCATTCGGCCGAGCCGCGCGAGCACCTCGCCAGTGGTGACGCCCGGCGGCGCGAGCAGCATGATCACCGACGGGATCAAGAACCCTGCCAGGAGCACGGCGAGGCCGGGCACGATGAGCAGCCCTTGCCGTCGAGAACCCACGCCGTCGCCTCCGGAACCTCTCTGAGGAGTGCGGCAGGCCGACGCACGACGTGCGCAAGCTCCCGCGCACACATCTGCGTACTCGGTCGGATGTAACCGGTTGTGGAACCGGTTACGGTGGGACACTAGCGGGTCGTTGTCGCGCCCGTCACTCCCGGTTCATCTTGTGGAACGTCTTGGGCCGGGCCCGACCTGACCGTTGCGAGAGGCGGTTGATGTGGCCACGCTGTCGGACGTCGCGGCGCTCGCGGGTGTCTCCAAGGCGACCGCGTCCCGTGCGCTCGGGCGTCCGGAGCTGGTGGCCCCGGACACGGTGGCGCGAGTGGTGGACGCCACCGAGAGACTCGGTTTCGTGCCGAACCGCGCCGCGCGGTCGCTGGCGCGCGGCCGCACGGGGATCGTCGCCGTCGTCGTCCCGACGCTGGAGAACCTCTTCTTCGCCCCGATCATCGGCGGGGCGCAGGAGCGGGCGGCCCACTCCGACCTGCACCTGACCATCTCGGTCTACGAGCTCGACGACGCCGGCGACCTGGACGCGCTCGAGCGGCTCGCCGGTCAGGTGGACGGCTTCCTCGTGATCGCGCCGCGTGCGGACGATGCCGTGGTCCGTGCCGCCGGCTCCTTCAAGCCGACCGTGCTCGTCGACCGCGAGCTCGACGGCCTCGCCTCCGTGGTGGCCGACACCGCACGTGCCTTCGGGGCTCTGGTCGAGGCGCTGGTGGACGAGGGGCACGAGCGGATCGCCTACCTCGGCGGGCCGGACGGGTCCTGGCAGAACGGCCAGCGCACGACGGCCGTGCGGGCGGCGGCGACGGAAGGCGATGCCGAGCTGACGGTGCTGGGCCCGTACCCGGCGACGTTCTCGGCGGGGGTCGAGGCCGTCGAACCGGTGCTGGCGGCCGGTGCGTCCGCCGTCGTCCCGTACGCCACCGCGATCGGGCTCGGTGCCATGTTCGCCCTGACCGCCCGGGGCAAGAGCGTGCCGGGCGACGTGACGGTGAGCCTGGAGTCCGACGTCGTCGACGCCCTCGGCATGCAGACCGCCCCGGCGATCGATGTCGACGGTGCTGAGCTGGGCCGCACGGCGATGGACCTGCTCGTCGGGCTGCTCGGTCCGAGCGGAGACGGTGCGGCGCAACGGGTTCGGCTGCCGGTCGCCGTTCGGCCGACGTCGTCGTGACCGTGGGTCCTCGACGACGCTCGGGGCGTCCGCGGGGGCTAGGCCCGCATCCCCCGCTGTACCGCCGCGGCGAGGGCCGCGCGTGCGGCGGGTGGATCCGGCAGTCCCGCTGTGTCCCCGAACGCGCCGATGACGCCGGCGGCCAGCTCGGACCCGAGCTCCGCCGCGGCGCCGGTCGGGGCGCCGGCGAGGCGGGCCGCGAGATATCCGCCGAGGAAGGCGTCGCCGGCGCCGACGGGATCGACGACCTCCACGGCCCGAGTGGGGAGGTGTCGCGGCGTTCCGTCGTCATCCTGGAACCAGCACCCACGCGGACCGCCCTTGAGCACGACCTCGCCGATGCCGTGCTCGCGGGCGGCGGCGAAGACCGCTTCCGGCTCCGTAACCCCGAGGACCGGCTCGGACTCGTCGTCGCCCAGGACGAGCAGGTCGGTGCGAGGCAGGACCCTCCCGAGGGCGGCGACGACGGCGTCCAGATCGCCGAAGCCCTGCCGCAGGTTCACGTCGACGACGACGCTCGTGCCGTGGTCCGCCGCGGCCTCCGCGATCGCCGTGACCAGCTCTCGCGGCCCGGTGCCCAGCGCGGCCGTCAGACCGGACAGGACGACGGCGCGCGGCGGCGTCGTCCAGAGCCGCTCGGCGTCCGAGCGGTCCATCGCCGAGGCGGCGGAGCCCGCGCGGTAGTACGTCACCCGACGGCTGCCGTCGGGCGGAGTCTCGCGCAGGAAGAGCCCGGTGGGCCGGGAGTCGTCAGCGGTGACCATGGCGGTGTCGATGCCGAGCGAGCTCATGGCGTGCCGGATGCGCGTGCCGGGGGAGTCCGCGCCGAGCCGGGTCAGGAGCGCGGCGGTTCCGCCGAGGCGAGCGACGGCGGCGGACATGTTGAGCTCCGCGCCCGCGACGTCGACCAGCATCGAGGACGCGTCCGCGACCGTCTCGGGCGGGGTGGCCTGCAACAGGAGCATGGCCTCGCCGACGCCGGCGACGTCGAGGGTCTCGCCGAGCGGGCGTGCGAGGGGTGGCCACGCCATGTCAGCCCGCCAGGCCCTGGGACCACGCGGCCGCCAGTGCCGCGGCGCGTGACTGCAGCTCGGACCAGTCCCCGGCCGCGACGATCCGTTCGTCGACGAGGGCACTGCCCACACCGACGCCCACACAACCCATGCCCGCATAGGTGCGGGCGGCGCTCGCGTCCACACCGCCGGTCGGCACCAGGGGGACGTCGGACAGGGGAGCTTGGACGGCCCGGATGTAGGCCGGTCCGCCCACGGTGTCGACCGGGAATACCTTGACCGCAGCGGCGCCGTGGTGCCAGGCGGTGTCGATCTCGGTGGGGCTCAGCGCGCCGGCCGCCACCGGGACGCCGGCCGCGCCGGCGATCTCGAGGACCTCGGGCATGGTGGTGGGGGTCACCAGGAACTCGGCACCGGCGTCGATGGCCCGCCGGGTCATCGCCGGCGTGCGCACCGTGCCGACGCCCACCAGGGCGGAGCCCTTCCCGCGCCACCGAGTCACCGCCTCGAAGGCACCCGGGGTGTCGGCAGTGACCTCGACCGCCCGGACGCCTCCGTCGAGCAGCGCCTGGAAGATCTCGTCGACCGCTCGTTGCTCACGGAGCCGGATGATCGCGATGACACCTGACGGCGTGGAGGCCGCGGGCATGAACCACTCCTTCGTCTGCCGAGCTGGGCTCGTCCGTGAGAACGGCCTGCCCGGGTCGCGGACTGCACACGCTATCGAACGTCTCCGGACCAGGGCGGTGAGGTTGATTCGGGTAGACATCCGCGCCGCGCGCCGCGCGTCGCACCGGTCACGGCCACGGTCATCGACGACCCCGACGACGATCTCGTCGGGGTCGCGGCACGTGCCGGGCTAGGCGGTAGGCGCCGGGGTCGGTACGTCCGCGCGCTCGGTGGCGATGCGGGCGGCGAGGGCCGCGAACGCGGCGAGGTAGAGGACTCCGGAGACGTAGGTTGCCCAGTCGCTGAGGCTGGTGCCGACGAACTCCACCAGCAGGAAGGCCCAGAGCGCCGGCGCCGCCCACCGCGGTGCCCGGCGGGAGCGCCACAAGGCGATCGAGAGCAGCAGCACGCCGAGGACGGTCCCGGCCAGACCGAGCATCGAGAACGGTAGGAACAACAGTGACGCCTCCAGATCCGCGACCAGTGCCGCGTGCACGTCGTGGTTCGCCGCGTCGGCGGCCATGACGATCTGCACCAGCATGACGCCGGCCCACAGCGTGTGGCCGAAGGCGCCGAGGACGCCGAAGCTCGCTCCGGTGGCGGCCAGTCGGGGACTGGCGGAGCGCAACCAGCAGCCCAGGCCCACCATGCCGACGGCGAAGAGCAGCTGCGCGAACGCGAACAGGAGACCGCTGGCCGCGACGGAGGTGCCGCCGTCGGCCAGCGCGGTCAGGAGGCCCTCCGCGGGGAGCGGGGGCTCGAGGAGCGTCCAGAGGAGGCTGAGGAGGGCGGTGGCGACGAGGGCAACCGCGGTCAGGATGCGAAGGTGTTGAGTCATGGCTCCAGCGAACCGCCGGGCCGCCACCGGCGTCGTCGGCCGGAGGTGGTCTCAGATGTCATCCCTGGTATGACGTCGCGGAGGGTGGTTGTTCCCTACCGTTGATCCATGGTGCGCTGGTGGCCGCGACTCGTCGACGCGCTGGTCGCCGCCGTCGTCCTGCTGAGCGGTCTGGCGGAGATCTGGGTGCCGTTCAGCTCCCGCACCGGCGACGGGCACCTGGTCGCGAGCACGCTGCAGGTCGCGGCGCTCGCCGCAGCCGTCTGGTTCCGGCGCAAGCGTCCGCTGACGGCAGTCGCGGTGGGGTCCGTGGCCATGGTGGCCTTCCATGCGGCGGACGTGGTGCACCTGCTGTTCTACGGCCAGCTGCTGCCGCTGGTCCTGCTCAGCTTCGCCGTCGCGCGCTACGGCGAGGGCAAGCGGGCATACCTCGGCGGCGGACTGATCGCCGCCGTGATGATCTACGCCGACCTCACGATCCCGGGGCTCGGCGGGGCGGGCGAGCTGATCTTCCACTGGAGCCTGCTGGTCGTCGCCTACTCGCTCGGCACCTGGCAGCGGGTCACCGCCGCCCGTGCGGAGGCCGCACAGCGGCGTGCGATCGAGGCCGAGGTCGAGGCAGCCGAGCGGGCGCTCGCGGCCGTCCTGGAGGAACGCACCCGCATCGCGCGCGAGCTGCACGACGTCGTCGCGCACGCGATGAGCGTGATGGTGGTCCAGGCCGGCGCGGCCGAGCTCGTGGCCGACCGTCCCGAGGAGGTGCGCCGCGCGCTCGGCGCCATCCGCAGCACCGGCACCGAGGCGATGGGGGAGATGCGCCGGGTGGTGACGATGCTGCGCGACCCGGACGACGCGGCCCTGCGCGGACCGCAGCCCGGCGTCGCCGCCCTGGAGTCCCTGATCGCCGACGCACGTGCCGCCGGCCTGCCGGTCCGGCTCGAGGTCCGCGGCGACGTGCGTGACCTGCCCGCTGGGCTCGACCTCGCGGCGTACCGCATTGTCCAGGAGGCGCTCACCAACGCCCGCCGGCACGCCACGTCGGTGACCGACGTCGCCGTCGTCCTCGACTTCGCCGGCGCCGAGCTGCGCATCGACGTCCGCGACGACGGGCACGGCGACCCGTCGACCGGCGGGTCCGGGCACGGCCTCATCGGGATGCACGAGCGCGTGAGCCTCTACGGTGGCCGGCTACGCACCGGGGCGCTGCCCGGGCGGGGGTACGCCGTCGAGGCCGAACTCCCACTGGAGCCCGCATGACCCGCGTGCTGATCGTCGACGACCAGGAGCTGCTGCGCGGTGGCTTCCGGCTGATCCTCGAGCACGGCGGGCTCGACGTCGTCGGCGAGGCGGGCGACGGGCTGGCGGCGGTGGCCGAGGCGGCCCGCACCCGGCCCGACGTCGTCCTCATGGATGTGCGGATGCCGCGCCTGGACGGCATCGAGGCAACGCGCAGGATCATCGCCCGACAGCCGTCCGTGAAGGTCCTCGCGCTGACGACGTTCGACCTCGACGAGTACGTCTTCGAGTCGGTGCGGGCCGGTGCCAGCGGATTCCTGCTCAAGGACCTCGCCCCGTCCGACCTGGTGCGGGCCGTCGAGGTGGTGGCCCGCGGCGACGCGATGCTCGCCCCGCGGCTCACCCGCCGGCTGCTCGACCGGTTCGCTGCCGCCCCGGTGCCCTCGGCGAGCCTGCCCGCGCTCACCGACCGGGAGGCGGAGGTGCTGCGCCTGGTCGCCCGCGGCCTGTCGAACGGCGAGATCGCGGCACGGCTCTTCCTCAGCGAGGCGACGGTGAAGACCTATGTCTCGCGGCTGCTGATCAAGCTCGGCCTGCGCGACCGGGTCCAGCTCGCGGTGCTCGCGTACGAGTCGGGGCTGGTGCGGGCGGGGGAGAGCCGCGGCTGACCGGGCGTCCCGCCGTCGCACGGATCTCGTCCGTCAGTCGCACGGATCCCGTCCGCCAGGTGTGCCGTGCTGTCCCTGGGGGACGGGACGCGGCGCGGCCCTCAGAAGTTCTTCTGCGACCTCGCCGCGTAGTACTGCGACGAGGTGCGCTGCCACAGGAGCACCAGGATCGCGATGGCGAGCGCCAGCTGGACGACACCGAGCACGAGCTGCAGCGTGGTCGTCGCTCCCTGACCCATGGTGAACAGGAAGCTGAGGATGGAGATCCCGCCGAGGATCGTGGCGACGATCCGTGCCCAAGACCTGCCCTGGCCGTTCTTGATCGCCATCCAGATCCACAGCAGGACGGCGATCAACGAGGTCACGATGATCGTCCCGGTCGAGATGGCCATGATGGTGTCGACCATCTCCGGAGTACCCGCTTGCTGGGCCGTCTCTTCGGCCATCGCGCGCATCTCGTCCATGGAGGCGAAGCCGAGGATCGCACCGAGCGCACTCAGGACCGCACCGACGTACATCAGCTTGACGGCGAGGTCGATGCTCCGCGGCCGCTCGGGCGGTGCAGTCGGCTGGCCGTACGGCTCCGCACCGTACTGAGGCGCCGCGGGCGGCTGCTGGCCGTACTGCGGTGGCTGCTGCTGGCCGTATTGCGGCGGGCCGGACTGCGGCTGCCCGTATTGCGGTTGTTCGGGCTGATTACCCCGCTGCCCGTACGGATTCTGATCCTGCGACATGGTGACCCCCTCGTAGCGACCGTGATAGACGACCTCAGAATGCCACAGGGCCTGTCGAAAGAGCGTCCGCCCCCAGGGGGAGTTTTGTCGCCCGCCAGAAGGATTTCGGGAGTGGAGCGAGACGCCCGTGGCAAGACGTGGACCGAGCATCGAATGTGTGTTCGAATGGCGGCATGCGATGGGAAGCCCAGCGGATCGACGGCACGGACCAGGCGGCACTGCTGCCGCTCAAGGGTCTGGTTCGCAGCATCCGCACGCCCGACTTCGACGGCGTCACGTTCCACGAGGTCCTGTCCAAGAGCGCGCTCAACCGCGTGCCCGAGCAGTCGGCGATGCCGTTCAGCTGGACCATCAACCCGACGCGCGGCTGCCTGCACCGGTGTGTTTATTGCTTCGCTCGGAAGACGCACGAGTACCTCGACCTCGACTCGGGCCAGGACTTCGACACCCAGATCATCGTCAAGACCAACGTGGTCGACGTGCTGCGCAAGGAGCTCGCCCGGCCGTCCTGGAAACGGGAGCACGTGGCACTCGGCACGAACTCCGACCCGTACATGCGGGCCGAGGGCCGCTACCAGCTGATGCCCGGCATCATCACGGCCCTCGCGGAGTCCGGGACCCCGTTCTCGATCCTGACCAAGGGACCGCTGCTGCGACGTGACCTGCCACTGCTCGAGGAGGCGGCGCGCACGGTGCCGGTGTCCGTCGCCGTGTCGCTGGCGATGGTCGACCCGCAGCTGCAGCAGCGGGTCGAACCAGGCACGCCGAACCCGAAGGCGCGCCTCGACCTCGTCCGGGCGATCACGAACGCGGGCCTCGAGTGCACCGTCCTCGCGATGCCGATCCTGCCGTGGCTGACGGACTCCGAGGAGCAGCTCGACGCGCTGTACTCCGCGCTCGCGGACGCCGGCGCCTCCGACGTGACCACCGGTGCGCTGCACCTGCGTCCCGGCGCGCGTGAGTGGTTCATGGATTGGCTCGCCCGCGAGTTCCCGGCACTCGTGCCGCAGTATCGCCGCCTCTACGGCGGCGGCTCGTACGCGTCGAAGGAGTATCGGCAGTGGCTGGGAGAGCGGTCGGGCCGGCTGCGCCGCCGACACGGCTTTGACATACGCCCGTCACGGCGCTGGGCGCGGGACCCGACGGCGGAGGAGCCGGACGCGGCACCGCCAGCTGCTGCCGAGCCGACCCAGCTCTCCCTGTTCTGATCCAGCGCAGCTCGGCTCGGCCTGTCGAGCGGGGCTCAGCTCGCGGCGTCGAGCAGCCCG
The DNA here is from genome assembly GCF_039541595.1 of Georgenia halophila. Taxonomy (NCBI): domain Bacteria; kingdom Bacillati; phylum Actinomycetota; class Actinomycetes; order Allobogoriellales; family Allobogoriellaceae; genus Georgenia; species Georgenia halophila. The sequence goes on from NZ_BAABGN010000013.1 coordinate 517,009, forward strand.
CGCTGCTCCTGGGCGAGCGTCAGCTGGACTCCGACCAGGGCGGCATCGAGCTGCTCGACCGTGCTGCCGCCGAGCATGGGTGTGATTGACGGCGTCGAGCCGACCAGCCAGGCGAGGACCACCTGGCCGGGGGAGACGCCGAGCTCATCCGCCACCTGACGCAGGGCGGCCAGCCGCCGCTCGTTGCCGATGTGCTCGTACGCGGACGTGAAGTCCCGGTCGTCGCGGTCGTACCGCCCCTGCAGGAGCGGGCTGTACGCCCAGACGTCCAGGCCGTTGGACCGGGCGTAGTCGCGGTGCTCGTCGGTCAGCATGCCGAACCGGTGGTCCTGCCCGTCGATCGGGGCGTACGGGCGGGGCTGCAGGTACGAGTAGCTGTGCTGCAATGCCGTGAAGGCCGGTCGTCCGAGTCCGCGGGCCAGGTGCTGGGCGCGCTCGACGATCCAGGTCGGGTGGTTGGAGAATCCGGTCGCCTGCGTGGCTCCCGCGGTGACGAGGTCGGTCATCGCCTCGACCGTCTCCTCCAGGCGCGCCGACCGGTCCTCGATGTGTGCCCAGAGCAGGTCGACCGAGTCGACGCCGAGCCGGTCGCGGCTGCCGAGGAAGGCATCGCGGATTGCCTGCGCCGAGAGGCCGCCGACGTGCTCGGGGAAGCCGCCGGGGAACTGTGGCTCGGCGCCGATCTTGGTGGAGATGCGGACCTCACTGCGCATCGACGGGTTGGCGGCGAGCCAGCGGCCGATCACCGCTTCGCTCTGACCACCGTGCCCGGACTCGGCCTCCCAGAAGCAGTAGCAGTCGGCGGTGTCGAGCCAGCGGCCGCCCGCCTCGACGAAACGGTCGAGGAGGGCGAAGGATTCGGCGTCGTCCAGACGCGTGCCGAAGTACATCGTGCCGAGAACGAGCTGGGGTGTGGGCATGGTGGCCATGCAATCCTGGGGAGCGGTCCGAGCGCTACGCCTTTTGCTACTTCACTCGCCCGGCCGAGCCGTCACGGTGTGCGCGGTCGGCTCCTTCCGCAGCCGCCACGGCTGCACCACGAGCCACAGGACCACGTTGGCCGCCACCATGCCGCCAGCGATCGTCAGCGCCATGCCGATCGCGCCGGCGCCCAGGATGCCGACCAACGGAGCGGCGAGGGCGCCGACGCCGAACTGCACGGCGCCGAGCAGTGCCGCGGCGGTGCCGGCGGCCTCGCCGTGCCGCGACAGCGCCAACGCTGGTGCGTTCGGCAGCGCCAGGCCGGCCGAGGCGAGCACCAGCCACAGCGGGACCAGGATGCCGAACATGCCGCCGAAGCCGGTGGCCGCAAGAAGCAGCAGAACCAGCCCGGCAACAGCACCGCACCCCAGGGCGGTCGTCAGGATCTGCGACGGGCTCCACCGGCTCAGCAGGCGCACGTTGAACTGGGTGGCGGCGACCAGGCCGATCGCACCGGCGCCGAAGACGAATCCGAACTGCTGCTCGCTGAGGCCGTATTGCTCCTGGAAGACGAACGAGGAGCCGGAGACGTAGGCGAACATGCCCGCCATGGCCAACCCGGCCACCAGGATCAGGCCGACGTAGGTGCGGTCGGTCAGCAGCCGGCCGTAGTCGCGGACGGTGTCCAGCACGCCGCCGGTTCGGCGCCTGGCGACCGGCAGGGTCTCGGGCAGCAGGAGCGCGACGACGGTCAGGATCGCCATCCCCAGCACCGCGAGCACCACGAAGACGCCCCGCCAGGACGTCACGCCGAGGACCAGGCCACCGAGGGTCGGCGCGAGGATCGGCGCGGCGCCCATCACCAGCATCAGCCGGGACAGGAGCTTGGCCGCTGCCAGACCGGAGAACAGGTCACGCACGACCGCCATGGCGACCACCGTCGCGGCGGCGGCGCCCAGGCCCTGCAGCACCCGTAGCGTGCCGAGGGTGGCCAGGTTCGGTGCGATGACGCAGCCAATCGAGGCGAGGATGTGCACGGCGACGCCGGCCAGGAGCGGCCTGCGGCGCCCGAACGCGTCCGCGAGCGGACCGAGGAACAGCTGCCCCAGGGCGAGCCCAGCGAGTGTGCCGGTCAGCGTGAGCTGGACCGCGGCCTCCGTGGTCATCAGGTCCTCGGTGATGGACGGCAGCGCCGGGAGGTACATGTCGATCGTCAACGGACCGATCGCGATCAGGAACCCGAGCACGAGGACGAGCCGCACCCGCTCGCGGGTGGTCATGTCCTCACCGGCCATCGGTGCGCGCCCGCTCCGGGCCGGCACCGTCTGGCCGCGTTCGGGTCCTTGCGTCATGGTCATCCCATCCGTCGTTCTGCCGCTCGCGGAGCGCCCAACCACACGCTCGGCTCTTCGGACCCGAGGGGTAGGTGAGCCCGGGCTTGCGCCGTCGTCGCCGGCGGGAAGGTTCCGTCGGACGCACAGGATGCGGACGTACTGAGAGGGGTCTCCGAGCATCGACGGAGAAGGCGTCCTCCGGAACGGTAGCGGACAGCAATTCCGGTTACAAGCCAGGCACAGTCCGCGAGATGAGTCCGAGGTTGCGGAGGTCTGGCTACGGCGTCGGCTCCTTGCGGGTCATGCCGTTCCCGAGCAGCTGCGGTCCCGCGTACTCCTCGACGTCCTGGGCGAACGTCTCGGCGTCGTCTCTCGGCTCGTAACCGAGCGCGAGCGCCGAGGACAGGTCCCACCACCCTCGGCTGTTCGCGGAGACGCCGAAGGCGATGACGTGGCCTTCCACCGGACCAGACAGGGCGGCGTCGACGAGGCGGACGGCATCGGCAGGGCTCAGCCAGATGCCCAGGTCGAACGTCGAGCGTGGTCGCTCGGCGCAGAGGCCGATGCGCAGCGAGACGACCTCGAGGCCGTACCGGTCGGCGTACAGGCTGCCGAGCGCCTCCACCGCCGCCTTGGAGACTCCGTAGAAGGAGTCGGGCCGCACGGTCTGGTCGGTACGTGCGACCTCGTGGCTCGGGTAGAAGCCGACGGCGTGGTTCGAGCTGGCGAGCACCACGCGACGCACCCCGGCACGTCGCGCCGCCTCCAGCACCCGGTAGGTGCCGTCGACATTCGTGCGCCGGAGGCGCGTCCACACGTCCTCGCTCGCGATGCCGGCCAGATGTACGACGGCGTCCGCACCGGTCATGGCCTCGACGAGGACCTCGGTCGACTCCTCGACGCCGACATCGGCGACGAACGGCTCCTCGCCCCCGGCGGCGTCGTCGATCGGCCCGGCGTCGAGCAGGCGGAGGCGCCACCCGCGGCCACCGAGCCCGCCGTCGACCCGGCGCAGGTGTCCGCCGATCCGGCCCGCCGCGCCGGTCAGCACCACGGTCCGCGGTGTCGTCTCGTTCACGTTTTCTCCTTCGTCACGGCACAAGCGTGACGCTCTCGTCGTCGATGCGCACAAGAAGGGCGGCTTCGTTCGGTAGCGTCGCAGGGATGACGGTGGAGGAGGACAGGCTGGAGCTGCGGCTTCCGGACGACGACGACGCCTCCCTGCCGCAGTCGGTCCCGTTCGCGGAGCTGATGATCCACGGCGGCGGTTTCGAGGACGTCGTGCCGATCCTGCGCGCGGCCCTGGACACGACGACCTCCGCCGAGGAGGCCGGCCAGGTGGCCGCCGAGCACGGCAGCAGGCTCTGGCGTGCCGCGGTCGACCGCGCCCAGGGGCGGGTCGAGCGCGGCAACCTGCCCGCGAGCGACGACCGGCCGCTCTACTGGACCCGCGTGCTCGCGTTGCTGACGATCCGCCTGTGGCCGGGACCGGACCTGACCGCGCAGGAGCGTGACCACCTGCGCGACGCCTTCGACCGCGCCTCGCGCGGCATGACCGACATCGACTTCCCCGACGGGCGCGCCCGCGTGCTCGTCGGCGGCTTCGACCCGTACACGCTCGACGGCGGAGACACCGGCACCACTGCCGACGCCGCCGGCAACAACCTCCGCCACGGCAACCCCTCCGGTGCCGCGGCGCTCGCGCTCGACGGCACCAGCCACACCCGACCCGACGGCACCGAGGCTCGGATCGAGGCGTACATCCTGCCCGTCAGGTACACGGCCTTCGACCGCGGCTACCTCGAGGACACGGTCGGCCCGTGGATGCGGTCCGGGCCGAAACAGGTGCACGCGTCTCTCACCCTCAGCCAGGGCGGCGGGTCGGAGTTCCACCTCGAGGAGTTCAACGCGCGCTACCGCGGCGCCCGTGCCGACAACGAGGGCGTCACCCCGGCGGCTCCGGTCGACGGCCGGCCGCAGCTCGCGACCGACAACCCCGACGCCAACATCCAGATCCCGGTTCGCTTGGGCGGACGTGAGACGTTCGACCTCCACGACCCGCCCCAGTGGACGCGCGCGAGCCTGCCCGTCGAGCAGATGATCGCCGCGAGCAGCGGAGCGGACGTAACCCGCCCGCCGCGCTCGACCTGGCCCGACGGGACCGTCGCGTACGGCGTCGTCTGGAACACCCGCTTCACGGAGTTCCCCGAGCCGAGCTCGAGCGAGCGCGTCGCACGCAACGACCCGGTCCCGCACGAGTACCCACCACCCGAGGCGCCGGTCGAACCCTCGGCAGGGTCGGCGTCGTACCGAGGCGGGGGAGGCAACTACCTCTCCAACGAGAGCGCCTACCGCAACACGCTCCTGCGCGACCGGATGGGTCTGGACATCCCCGCGGGACACATCCACACGCCCGACATGCAGCACTTCGGGAGCGACTTCGCGATCAGCGACGACACGTTCGACGTCACCCGCCGCGCGATCGTCCAGCAGGCGGTGGCGCTGGTCCGCGTGGTCGGCGACCTTGTGCCCGCGACGCGCCCCGGGTGGACACAGGGCCCACTCGACTCCGGACACTGACAACACGTGCGAGACATCCGAGATCTTGGGTTCTCGACGAGGCGTCGGAGCAGTGCGAGTGGGGTCATGACGATGAGGGCACGCTCGGCCTCGAGCCTTGATCGGTTTCATGAGCTGCGATGATCTGGAGCTGCTCCATCGGCTGGCGCACGCTGCCGACGCCGTGAGCCTTCGCTATTTCCGTCGCATTGTCAGCACCTCGGTCAAGGACGACGGCACAATCGTCAGTGCGGCAGACGTCGCGGTGGAGGCCGCTCTCATCAAGATTCTTCGCGAGCAGCGTCCAGGTGACGGTGTGCTGAGCGAGGAGGGTGGCGGAAGTCCGGGGCAACGGCACCGGCAATGGATTATCGACCCCATCGACGGGACGGAGCCCTTCTTGGCCGGCCGCCGGTCGTGGGGGACTCATGTTGCGCTGACGATTGGTGGCGAGCTCGCGTTAGGCATCATCACTCGGCCGACCGAGGGAATCCGATGGTGGGCCATCCGCGGCGAAGGAGCATGGCGCGGTCACGCCGAAGAGTCGCCCGAGAACGCTCAGCGGATGCAGGTCTCGCGGACGGCTCGCCTAGCTCACGCGCGGATAGGTGGGTTCGTCGCAAGTGGTTCGCATTTGGCCAAGGCGATCGCTCTGCACGCCCGCTGGTCGGCGGATTCGCTCGGCGACATCATCGCGCTGGTCGGGGGACGCGTGGATGCCGTGATCGCTCCCGCTGGTGGCGCGTGGGACCACGCCCCACAGGTGCTGCTCGTGACCGAGGCGGGCGGCTGCTACTACGACCGGTTCGGGGGCGCGCGTTTCGACGCGGCCGGCGGTGTCTACACCAACGGCCTGCTGACCGATCAAATCAGGGCGATACCGGCCTTCAACGAGCTTGACTGATGAAGAGGTAATGCAGGAGTCGTATTGCCTCGCCAGCGGACAACTATTCGGGCGTCCCGGATTCTGATTTCCTGGCGAACTGCTGCGCTTGCCATTCATGCACGCCGGGCAGCCAATCCTCATGCGGTACGGGCCGGAGCACCGGACACTGGCTCGGTCCGCTCCCGCACACGTCCTCTCACGCAGGCGCCCATGCGCCGGATGCTCGAGAACCTGGACGGGGCGTGTGCTGGCGACATCGGGCCCCGCCTTTTCGTGACCGGCGGTTGCGGCCAGGAGATCCTGGGGCGTTGAGTGCTTCGGCTAGTACCGCGACCTTCGGCTAGGAGCGCGAGGCCACCATGCCGTCGGCCATAATCGCCTCCACGGTCTCCTCGGGACTCTGACCCGTCGTGTCGAGCCACAGCCCGGTGACCTAGTCCAGCCAGCGCGCCAGGACCGGGCCGGTGATGACGACGAGTCTGGGCACGGGCGCATGCTTCCAGAGGTTGGTTCCCGATCGATGGAAGAGTGGATATCAATTCGACGAGAGGGGCGACCACTGATGTCGGAACAGACAAGGGACTCGGACACGCCCTGGCCCGCGAGCGTGGCCATCCTCGGCGCGGGCGGGCTCATCGGTTCCGGTGTCCTGTACGAGATCGTGACGTCGGGGCTGTGCCGGCACGTCACCGTCAGCGACCCGCGAGAGGGCCTCGTTCGCGCCCACGCCTGGGATGTCACCGAGGCCGCCGTCACCGCTGGCCTGTCGGCGCCACGCATCGACGTCGTGCCCGCGGAGGAGCTCCCGCCCGCCGACGTCACCGTCGTCGCCGCCTCCAGGCCCGAGGAGCCCGGTCGCTCGCGACTCACCTTCGCGACCGTGAACTGGGAGCTGCTGCGCACGTTGGTGCCCGCCGTCGAGCACAGCGTCGGCGACGACGGGACCCTGCTGCTCCTGAGCAACCCCATCGACATCCTGGCCGAGTGCCTTCGCCGCACCTCGAGCCTCGCGGCGCACCAGGTCCTCGGGTACAGCCTCAACGACAGCACCCGCTTCCGGTCCGCCGTGGCGCGAGAGCTGGGTGTCGGCGTCGAGCGGGTCGAGGCCTGGGTGCTGGGCCAGCACGGCGACGCCCAGGTACCGATCTTCAGCCAGATCCGGGTCGACGGCGCGCACGTCGCCCTCGACGAGGCGGCCCGCCGTCGGGTCGTGGAAGACATCGAGGGCTTCTTCGCGCGGTGGTCCGCCCTCCAGTCCGGACGCACCAGCGGCTGGAGCAGCCCCAAGGGGGTCGCGCGGATGCTGCATGGCATGCGCGACGGTGGCGTCCTGCCGACATCGATCGCGACCGACGGCACCGGCTACGCGCCGGGCTCGTCGTTCCTCGGTCTGCCGGCACGGCTCGGCCGCAGCGGGGTGGTCGGGGTCGAGGAGTGGTCGCTCAGCGGGCACGAGTACGGTGCGCTCGAGCGGGCCGCGGAGCTGGTCACCGGCGTCGCCGACGAGCTGACCGGAGACGTGGCGAACCTTCCGTAGTCTGAGAGCGAGTCGTCAGTCAGAGGAGACATCAGATGCGCGTAGCGGAAGCGGTGGGACGGACGCTCGTCTCGCTCGGGGTCGGCCAGGTCTTCGGGGTGGTCGGCAGCGGCAACTTCTGGGCCACCCGGGCCATGACGGATCAGGGCGCGAGGTACGTGGCCGCCCGGCACGAGCACGGCGCCACCATGATGGCCGACGCGTACTCGCGGATGACCGGCGAGGTCTCGGTGGTGAGCCTCCACCAGGGCTGCGGGCTGACGAACGCGATGACCGCCATCACGGAGGCGGCCAAGAGCCGCACGCCCATCGTCGTCGTCACCGGCGACACCCCGCCGACGACGAAGACGTCGAACTTCTGGATCGACCAGGAGAGCGCGATCACGGCGCTCGGCGCGGAGGTCGAGCGGGTGCACAAGGGCAGCACCGCCGTCGCGGACACTGCTCGCGCGTTCCACCGAGCGGCGGGCGAGCGGCGCACCGTGGTGCTCAACATGGCGCTCGACGTCCAGGAGCGGGAGATCGACTTCTCGCCCGAGAGCATCCCAGCGGCCGTCCCCGTCGCGCCGTCGGGCACGTCCGAGGACGGCGCAGAGGTGGTCGCGCGGGTGCTGTCGGAGGCACGCCGGCCCTTGATCGTCGGCGGGCGCGGTGCCCGGTACGCCCGCGAGGAGATCGAGGCGCTCGCGGAGGCGTCGGGCGCGTTGCTGGCCACATCCGGCGTCGCGAGGGGCCTGTTCGCGGGCAATCCCTGGTACCTCGACACCATGGGCGGCTTCTCGCCGCCGGACGTGGTCGACCTCATCACGGACGCGGACGCCGTTGTCGCCTTCGGCGCGAGCCTGAACACGTGGACCACCCGGGACGGGACGCTGCTGGCCGGCTCCCGCGTCGTCCAGGTCGACGTCGAGCGCGAGGCGATCGGCCGGCACGCGAAACCCGATCACGGCGTCCTCGGAGAGGCGGCGCCGGTGGCCGCGGCGGCCACCGGCCGCCTGAGCGCGCGGCCGGACGAGGGCTACCGGACGCCGGAGGTGCGCGACCGGATCGTCTCCGGCGTGCGGTGGCAGGACCAGCCGTTCGAAGACATGGGGACGGACACGACGATCGATCCGCGCACCGCGACCATCGCGCTGGACGAGATGCTGCCCGACAACCGGATCGTCGTGCCCGACGGCGGGAACTTCAACGGCTACCCGGCGATGTTCTTCTCCATCCCCGACGCCGACGGGTACTGCCTGCCGCTCGCCTTCCAGTCCATCGGCCTGGCGATCGGTGCCGCCGTCGGCGCGGCCGTCGCCCGCCGCGACCGGATCGCCATCGCCGGCGTGGGCGACGGCGGGTTCATGATGAGCCTCACCGAGCTCGACACCGCCGTGCGCGAGTCCTTGCCCGTGGTGATCGTCGTCTACAACGACGCCGCCTACGGGGCCGAGGTGCACCACTTCGCCCCCGAGACGGACGACCTGGCCACCGTGACGTTCCCGGAGACCGACGTCGCCGCCGTCGCGCGCGGGTTCGGCTGCGCGGCCGTGACGGTCCGCAGCGTGGAAGACCTGGCCGGCGTCCGGGGATGGGTCGACGGCGAGCGCCGCGCACCGCTCGTCGTCGACCTCAAGATCCCGCAGTTCCCGTCCTGGATGATCGAGCACAGCTTCTCGGCCGAGAAGTGACCGGGACCCGCCCCGACCGCATCGCGCCGCTCGATCGGTCATCCGCTGTCGGGTCCATGCCGAACAAGCCCTAAGGTCCCATTCACCGCACCAGACGGGCACTTCCGGCTTGTTCGCCCTGGACGACGTGGTGCAGATCTGCGTGGCGCGGGCAGCGACCTCAGCCATCCCGCGGCTCGACGCTGAACAGCTCTGCGGGCGTCGTCCGGAGGACGTCGCACAGGATCGTCAACGTCGTGAAGCGGACCGCGCGCGCCTTGTTGGTCTTGAGGATCGACAGGTTCGCCATCGTGATGCCTGTCCGCTCCGACAGCTCGGTGAGGGTCATGCCCCGGGCGCGCAGGACGTCGTCGAGATGGCAGCGGATGCGGTGCGGTCTCGAGAGCGCGCGCTCAGACGACACCTTCGGCCTCCTCGCGCAGGCGAGCGCCGTCGGAGAAGGCAGCGAGCAGGGCTGAGGAGATGGCGCCGAGGACGAGCAGCATGACGTGCCAGTTCGGACCGTGGGAGAAGCTGGCCAGCTGGATGCCCTGACCATGCAGATGCGCGGTGATCTGTTCAGGCATCGAATGTTCCAAGGTGAACGTGATGATCAGGTCCAGGAGGCTGCCGCTGAGAAGAGTCAGGCTCAACGCGGCGAGCGACCGGCGCGCCCGCACGCTGAAGGGTTCGCCCCGACCTATCTGGATGACCAGTCGTCGTACAGACAGCGCGGAAACCAGATAGATCAGGGTGAGGAGGCTGCCCGGAAGTGCGAAGACCAGCCGGATCCACAGGGGCAGATCGGTCAGGTAGACCGTCTGGCCCTCGACAAAGGTGAAGTCAGACTGCGGCAGCTCGGCGATCGTCGGCCGTCGGGCGTCACCGTTGGTGAAGAGCCAATGACCGGACAGGAGGACGAAGACTCCGGCAAGGCCGTTCAGTACGGCGAGGCCACCGATGACGGTGACGAGGCTCTTGGCCAGACCGGCCTCTGATCGCCGGTCCTTCAGAGTTTGGTTCCGCTTCGTCATGCCAAACCACTTGGCACCGCTTGTAGACGACATTGAGAAACGATAAACCCTCGGCGCGGTTGCTTCTGAGAATCACACCTACCGAGACGGCGCCTGTTGACAGCTGCGTGGTCGCACGTTGTCCACAACCTCCCGACGGCGGATCTCGCCGGCTTGCCAAGCTGACGTCAGTTCGCGCCGCGCGGGGTGGTGCGGCCGAGGAAACGAGGACGGATGAGCACGCCGCAACGATCTGCGACGTCGTCGCGCCGTGGAATGGTGCCCGCAGTCGTCACCGGAACCGCCGTGGTTCTGGTGCTCGGCGTCCTTCTGTGGAAGGTGGCGTCCGACCCGGTGGCGGGCCGCGGTGAGGGACAGTCCGCCGCGGATTCGACAGCGACGTGGGAAGTCTCGGCCGGTCAGCGGACCGAACCGACATCGAACAACGAACAGCTCACCGAGCCGCCCGCCGCCGCCGAGCCGCTGACCGGTCCGCCACCGGGTGACGGCGAGCCGCTCAGGGAACCCGTCGTCCCGCACGAGCGAAACCCCGACGGCCACCACGGCGCGTGGGAGAACCCGATGGGGTGGGGAAGTGCGATCACGAACGGCGTCTGGGAGATCGCCTTCCACGAGCCGGTCGAGGTGACCGAGGAGGTTGTCGCCCAAGGGTTCTACGATCCGCGCGGTGACGGTTACGAGCTGTGGGGTGTGCCGGTTGCGGTGACCAACACGAGCTCGGAGCCCCGAGCGATCGGCGCGGAGGCGGCCTTCGCGTTCCAGCGGTTCGACGGCACCGTCGAGAGCACGCGGTGCAAGGCGTACGACAACGAGGTCGAGGAGCTCGCGCGTCCTGTCCTACCGGGCGAGACCGTCGACGCGGTGGTGTGCCGCGTCGTTCCGGCTGGCGCGCCAGGTCTGTGGGCGGTGACGTTCAGCGGCGATCTGTGGACCTACGTCGGCGACCTGTGAAGCGGTCCGCCGGCGCGCGTCGAGGGCTGCACCGCCCGACCCCGAGCACGCGGGGCGGAGCCCACCGCCAGCACGACGACGCCCGGCAGGCTGGCGAACACCACCATCACCCCGTACGCGACGGCCGTCGCGACTCCCTGCTCGGCGCCGAGTCCTGCGACGCCGAACACCCAGGCCGCCATGCCCTCGCGCGGGCCCCATCCCGCGACGTTCAGCGGTAGCCCCGCCGCCAGGAGCACCAGCAGTGCGAGGGGCACCAGAGTCAGCAGCGGCGCCGTCACCCCGACGGCCCGGGCGGCGAGGAGGTACGTCGCGACGTGGCCCGCGACGGCCACCACCGAGGTGACCACAACGCCGGGCCACGCCGCACGTGCCAGGAGCCCGTGGCGCACGTCGTCACCGAGTCCGCGCAGCAGCCTGCCGAAGCGAGACGCGGTGGCCGTCGACGGAACGAGCCGGAGGGCTAGCGCCGCCACCGCCGCGGCGGCGACCAGGACCGCGAGCAACGCCGGCGCGGCGAGGCGGACCGGGGAGGGGACGAGCAGCAGCGTCGCCACCACGATGAGGACCAGGACCACCTGGCCGGCGAACCGCTCCCACGCGACCGAGCGCAACCCGCGGCTCGTGGACCCGGCGAGACGGCCGTGCCGGACACCGCGGTGGACGTCACCGAGCACCCCGGCCGGCAGCGTCACGTTGAGGAACTGTGCGCGGTAGCAGGAGGCCACCGCCGGGCCCATGGCGACGTCGACGCCCAGCCCTCGAGCCACCAGGTGCCACCGCCACGCGCACGCCGCCGTGGTCACCACGGCGACGGCAGCGGCGGCCGCCAGCGTCACCACGTCGAGCGCCCGGACACCGTCGGCGAACGGGGCCAGGCCCGTCTGCCAGACGACGACGCCGAGCACCACCGCGCCGACGATCGTGCGGACCCACCGCCACGGGACCGCCGTCGCGCGGCCGGTCGTGCGGCCAGGTGTGCCCTCCCGCATCGCACCACCTCACCGGCGTCGAGTGAACCGCAGCCGCGGCCGTCTCGTTCGTAGCACGTGTAACTCCCTGTCACCCGTGAAGAACGGAGCTGGTGTGCGCCGGGTTCACCGCGGTCCCGAACCGGCGACGCGCGCCGTCGGTGCGGGTCCCGGACCGACGAGGCGTGCCGTCGGTGCGTGGGTCCTGACGGTGCTGGCGGCCCTGCTGGTCCTCGTGGTGCTCACCGTGCCGAACCGGGTCAGCGACCTGGAGCTCGCCGCGTTCGTGCGGTTGCCGATCGTGCTCCTGGCGTTGCTCGCGGTCGCACTCGCCCTACGCCCGCGGACGGCTCGCCTACGACGGGCGATCGCCGTCGCCGTCGGGATCGTGCTCGGCCTGACCGCCGTCTTCAAGCTGCTCGACATGGCGATGTGGCACGCGCTCAACCGGCCGTTCGACCCGATGATCGACTGGCGCTACGCCGGCGACCTGAACGCGCTCGTCCGGGACCTGTTCGGCGGGCTGCTCGGCACGGTCCTGCTGGTCGCGGCGGCAGTGCTCGCTCTCGCGCTCCTGGTCCTGGTGCCGCTCTCGGTGCGGCGGCTGACGCGGGTCGCGGCCCGTCACCGACGGCCGGCCACGAAGGTGGTAGCCACCCTGCTGGCGGTGTGGGTCGTGCTCGCGGTGCTGGACGTGCGCGGCGCCGCGGGACCGGTGGCGTCGCGGGAGGGAGCCGGCTACCTCTACGGCCAGATCAGCCACATCCCCTCCGAGCTGCGTGACCGCCGGGAGTTCGCCGAGGCCGCCCAGCAGGACCCGTACCGCGACACCGATCCGGCCGATCTGCTGACTGGCCTGCGGGGCAAGGACGTGCTGTTCGTGTTCGTGGAGAGCCTCGGCCGGGTCTCCGTCGAGGGGGCCTGGTTCTCCGACCGGCTCGACTCGGCCCTCGACGACGCCACCGCGCGCCTGGCGGAGGAGGGCTTCGCCGGCCGGAGTGCGTTCCTGACCTCACCCACCTTCGGCGGGAAGAGCTGGCTGGCGCACGGCACCCTCCAGTCGGGGATGTGGACCGACACCCAGCAGCGTTACGACGTGCTCGTCACCAGCGAACGTCTCACCCTCAGCCGCCTGTTCGGACGAGCCGGCTGGCGCACGGTGGCCGCCGTCCCGGCCAACAACCGCGACTGGCCGCAGGGCGCCTTCTACGGCTACGACCACATCTACGACTCACGCAACCTCGGCTACGAGGGCCCGGAGTTCGGCTACGCCACGATGCCGGACCAGTACACCCTCGAGACCTTCGCGCGCCGCGAGCTGGCGGAGGACGACCGGCCGCCGGTGATGGCCGAGATCGACCTGATCAGCAGCCACGCACCCTGGGTCCCCACACCACCGATGATCGACCCGCAGAGCGTCGGCGACGGCTCGGTCTACGACGGCATGCCCGAGCGGCTGCCGTCCCGGAGCGACATCTGGACCTCACCGCGACGGGTCCAGGACGCCTACGCCGATTCCGTCGAGTACGCGCTCGACGCCGTCGTCTCCTTCGTGGCCACCCACGGCGACGACGACACGGTGATCGTGCTCCTCGGCGACCACCAGCCGACCACGATCGTTTCGGGCGAGGGCGCCGGCCACGACGTCCCGGTCGCGATCCTGGCCCGAGATCCCGCGGTCCTCGAACGAATCTCCGGGTGGGGCTGGGGCCACGGGCTGTGCCCGGACCCGGACGCCCCCGTGTGGCGGATGGACGCCTTCCGCGACCGGTTCCTCGGCGCCTACGGTCCCGAGACGCACAATGGGACCGGGCGGCGATGAACCCCAGCCGCTGCAGGCACGTATCTCTTCACGGGCGAGGAGGGTGGAATGCCTGAGGACGAGGGCGCGCTCATGCAGCAGCTGCACGACGAGCACGCCGCCGCCCTCTGGCACTTCTGCCTCCGCCAGGTGAGCAACGACCGAGCGCGGGCCGAGGACGTCGTCCAGGAGACGATGCTCCGCGCCTGGCGGCACCGCACCATCCTCGAGGCGCCGCCGCCGGCGGTGCGTGCGTGGCTGTTCACCGTGGCCCGCAACATCGTGATCGACCAGTGGCGCAGCCGCCGCTCGCACAACGAGATCCCGGTCGCAGACATCCCCGAGGAGGGCCCGCAGGACGACGAGAGCGACCGGCTGCTCCTGTCCTGGGTCGTGGCCGAGGCACTCACCCAGCTCTCGGCGGAGCACCAGGCCGTGCTGCTGGAGTGCTACTACCGGGGGCGTCCGGTTGCCGACGCCGCGCGGCGCCTCGGGGTCCCCGAGGGCACGGTGAAGTCCCGCACGCACTACGCCCTGCGTGCCTTGAAGCTGGCCCTGGAAGAGATGGGGGTGAGCGCATGAGCTGCCGTTTCGCCCACGACGCCGGAGCGTACGTCCTCGGCGCACTCTCGCCCGCCGAGCGGCTCGCCTTCGAGCGGCACCTGGACGGCTGCGAGGAGTGCACGAGCGCCGTGCGCGACTTCGCCGGCATCCCGGCCCTGCTGGGCCGCGTCGACGCCACGCTGCTGGAGACCCGCCCGCTGGACGAGCCGGCGCCTGACCTGGTGCCGTCGTTGGTGCGCGCCGTTCGCCGTCGCCGGCGCCGGCGCACCCTCGCCGTGGCCGGGCTCGCCGCTGCTGCCGCCGCGGCGGTCGCCGTGCCGGTGACCGTGTCGCAGGTAGCGGACGACGGCGTAGGAACCCCGGAACCGAGCGTCACGGCGACTGCCGAGCCGGAGGCCATGGAACCAGTGGGCGAGGTCCCGGTGGAGGCGACGGTCCTGATGGAGGACGTGGCGTGGGGGACCCGGCTCCGTCTCTCCTGCTCCTACGAGCCGGACTCGGTGGAGTACGAGCTTCCGCCAGAGGTGGACTACGTCCTGGTGGTGCGCACGCGCGACGGGGAGACGGAGCAGGTCGGCAGCTGGAAGTCGGTCGATGGCGCGACGATGCGGCTCGCGGCCGGGACCGCCGCGAGCCGCGAGGACATCGAGTCAGTCGAGGTGCGCACGCCGGGGGGTCGCGTGGTGCTGACGCTGGGCACCTGAGCCCGAGCGCCCGCGCCGCGCGAGGATCAGCACGCCGCCGACGATCGCCACCACCTCGGCCGCGGCGGCGGTCCAGACCTCCCAGCCTCCCCAGCTGGCGGTCACGTCGAAGAGCATGCCCTGGGTGGCGAGCACGAAGGCGGTGAGTGTCGCCAGCCCGAACCCGATGGCGAGCAGCGGCGGGAGCCAGTGCCGCCAGGCGAGCAGCAGCAGGGCGATGACGACCCCGCCGACGGCGTTGAGCATGAAGCCGGGGCCGAGCACGTCGTCGCCGCTGGCAAAGCTGAACCAGAGGTAGAGGTGCACCGCCGCCGAGACGAGGACCGCCAGCGCGGTCAGAACCCGGATCGTCATGACGTTCTCCCATCGTTCGATCGCCGGCCGCGCCGCGGGGCGCACCGGCCCGTCACGTACAAGGACGAGGTGGCACCCCCACGCGGTTCATCGACGCGTGTCTTGCGCTCCGGCGTGCGTGCCCGGAGCTCCGGCGGGTGACGACGGCGAACTTGCGCACCCGTCCGTCTTTGAGCCAGCCGCTCCACAACCGGTGCGCGACGAGCAGCTCCTCCAGGGCGAGGTGCCCCACGCGCTCGGCGATGGACCGGCCGTCGGCGACGAACGCGGCGAGCAGGGACTCGACCACCGCCTGGTGGTGGCGGCTGCACTCCTGGATCCAGGTCACCTCGAGGCCGACCCGCTCCAAGCAGGCGAGCAGATCCGGCAGGGCGACCGGCCACACGGTGTCGGCGTCCGGCATGGCCTCGCGCTCGGCGTCCGTCAGCGGACGGCCCTCCTCGACCGTGAAGGCGAACCGCCCGCCGGGGCGGAGCGCCGCGGAGACCTCCCGCACCAGCCCCTCCTTGTCGGCGAAGGCCAGCATGGTCTCGAGGAGCAGCACCACGTCGAACGGCCCGGGCGGGACCGGCGGCACGTGCGAGACCTCGAAGCGGCAGGGCAGGTCGCCGGCGCGTTCGCGCGCCAGGTCGATGGCGCTCGCGCTGTAGTCCACGCCCAGGTAGCTGTTGCCCAGCTCCGCGGTGAGGAAGCGTCCCGGCCCGGCGACGCCGCAGCACAGGTCCAGCACCGAGACGCCCGGCCCGATACCGGCGCGGCGGGCGAGCTCGAGGATCTCCCCGGCCCGCATGAGACCTTCCTGGCCGACGAACTCGTCGGGATCGTGCGCCGTCATCCGGGCGCCCCGGAGAGCCTGGTCGAAATGCCCGCGCTCGTCCTGTCTCATGGCATCCCCGGGTGCAGGCGTCGGGCCGGAGCGGTGCTGTTGCTGTCCGCTGCTCCGCTGCCGGCACCGCTGGCCGTGCCGCTGGCCGCGCGGCTGCCGACGCGTGCGGAGGGGCGATGGCGCCACAACCACAGCACGTCGCGCGCGAACGACTCGGTCAGGAGGACCAGCGCCACGCCCAGCGCGGCGTACATCGGCAACGGGGCGACGACTTCGGCCGCCACGACCACGAGCACGACACCCTGGACCGCGGTCACCGGCTTGCGCCAGTAGCGGTAGGGGAGCTGCGCCCACATCCACGGCCACACCCACCCGGCCGCCGAGAACACGTAGCGCACCACCCCGATGGCCAGGACCCACGCGCCGACGGACTGGGCGACGTAGACGCTGAGGACCAGGAGGAGGAACGCGTCGGCCTCGCCGTCGATCTTGGCGCCGAACCGTGATGCCGTGCCGGTGAGCCGGGCGACGATGCCGTCGACGGCGTCGAGGAGGAGCGCGGCCCCGGCCAGCGCCACCAGCAGCGTCACCGGTGGCTGCCCGAGGTAGGAGTCCGCCACCAGCGCCGCCACCGCGCAGGTCAACGTGGCGCGGAAGAACGTCACCAGATCGGCCGGTCCGAGCGTCACGGCCCTACCGCGGACGTACCGGATGACCGCCACGCCGAGGACGACGCCGCACGCCAGCCCGATGCCGGCGGACCGGATGCTGAGCCCGACGGTCGTCGCCAGCACGGCGAGGAGTGCGGCGAGCCCGACGAGGCCCGCCTCCAGGGCACGTTGAACCGTGACCATCGCGCCTCCGTCTTTGAAGTCGTCGTACCTTCTACTACGGAAGGTGCCGGCGTTCGGTTCACCCGTGGCAGGGAGAAACATGACGATCGAGACGGTTCGGGTCAGCTCCCGCTGGCTGGAGCTGCGCGAGCCGGCCGACGCTGCCGCGCGCTCCGCCCACCTCGTCGAAGAGGTGCGGCGCTCGCTCCCGTCTCTCACCGGCCGAGTCGGTGGCAGCGGTGGCGGCCTGGAGATCCACGACCTCGGCTGCGGCACGGGGTCGATGGCCCGCTGGCTCGGCCCGCGGCTGGACGGGCCCCAGCACTGGGTGCTGCACGACAGGGACGCCGACCTGCTGCTCCATGCCGCGGCGAACCCGCCCGGGGAGGCGGCCGACGGCTCCGTGGTCACCGTGGAGACCCGTCGCCAGGACGTCGCCTGGCTCGCGCCGGAGGAGCTGGCCAGCGCGGACCTCATTTGTGCGTCCGCACTGCTCGACATGATGACCGCCGACGAGCTGGACAGCCTCGTCGCGAGCTGCGCAAGCGTGGGATGCCCCGTGCTGATCACCCTCAGCGTCAGCGGCGGCGTCGAGCTCGCCCCGGCCGACCCGCTCGACGGCGACGTCGCCGACGCGTTCAACCTCCACCAGCGGCGCGCCACCGCAGGTCCCGACGCCGTGCGCGCCGTGGCCGACGGCTTCGCGGCACTCGGCCGTGACGTCATCGTCTGGCCGAGCCCGTGGAGGCTCGGCGCCGAGCACGCGGAACTGGTCGCGCAATGGTTCGCCGGCTGGCTGGGCGCGGCGTGCGAGCAGCGACCCGAGCTCGACGCTGCCGCGGGGCCCTACCGGCGCCGGCGCCTGGCCCAGGTGGCCGCCGGCACACTCTCACTGACCCTGCACCACGAGGACGTCCTCGTCCGGCCGGCCCCGCCGGCCAAGACCTGAGCGCCCCACCGAGAAAGCCCTACCGTCCCGAGGAGCCACATGACCACGGACCCGACCGCAAGCGCCGACCAGTCCTCGCTGAGCTGGCACGGCAAAGTCGCGCTCGTCACCGGCGCGGCCGCCGGGATCGGCGCCGCCGTCGCCAGGGCGCTGGTCTCGCGTGGCGGCGTGGTTCTCGGGATCGACCGTGACGAGACCGCGCTCGCAGCCACGGGGTCCGCGCTCGACGGCGCACCCGGCAACTTCGTACCGATCGCCGCAGAGCTGACGGACACGGAACGGCTCGACGAGGTCGCGGCCGACATCCAGTCGCGCCACGGCGGGCTCGACGCCGTGGTGTGCGCCGCCGGGATCCAGCGGTACGGCACCGTCGAGGCCACGTCGCCGGACCTGTACCGCGAGGTCATGGACGTCAACCTCGGCGGTGCGTTCAACGCCTGCCGCATCGGCGTGCCGCTCCTGCGGGCGCGTGGCGGGGGGGGGGCGGTGGTCCTCGTCGCGTCCGTCCAGGCCTTCGCCACGCAGACCGGCGTCGCCGCGTACTCCGCCAGCAAGGGCGCCCTGGTGTCCCTGACCAAGGCGATGGCCGTCGACCACGCCCGCGAGGGCATCCGCGTGAACGCCGTGTGCCCCGGCTCGGTCGACACCCCGATGTTGCGGTGGGCGGCCGGTCAGTTCAGCGAGGGCGGCGACCCGGACGATCTGGTCGCCGACTGGGGACGTGCCCACCCGCTCGGCCGGGTCGCCCAGCCGGCGGAGGTCGCCGAGGCCGTCGAGTTCCTGCTCAGCCCGCGTGCTTCCTTCATCACCGGCGCGGAGCTCAAGGTCGACGGCGGACTCACGGCCGGCCTCGCCGTCGCCCTGCCCGAGGGCGGCCACTGACCGCCGAACAAGCCCTAACTGCTCGTCCAAGTGCGCAGACGCGCAGTTACCGCTTGCTCGGCGGGGCTGCCGGAGCCGAGGTGAGTGCGCGGATGCCTGGCAGGAGGGCGAGCAGGTGCACCACCACGGCGGTGACCCCGAGCACGACCGCCCAGCCTGTGTGCCCCGCGCCGTGCAGGGCAAGCACCGCGAGCCCGAACACCCCCACCTTCACCGCCGGCCGGACCCCGTGTCCGCCGTATGGCGCCCGCGGCGCGGCGAAGAAGTACCAGGCGACGGCGGCAGCCACTGGCAGCACCCACACCAGCAACCACCGCGGCTCCTGTTGCCAGCCCCACACACCGAACGCCGCCATGGCCGCCAGCTCGGCGACGAAGAGCACCGTCAGTACCACCCACCCGAGGATCACCACGGTGCGATCATCCCGCTCCCCGGTGGCCGGGCGGCACCGACTCTTGGCTAGCGTTCAGGGTTCGTTCGAACGAGGTTCCGAGAGGTTAGGGCCGGACAGCCAGCAGAGCGGCCCGCTCCGCACGTCGACGCCCCCACCACACCGACGGGACGGCGCCCGCTCGCGGTCGACGGGTACGCCCATCGACGTGGTGGCGGCGTCCGTAAGGGTAGGGCGCCGATCCGGAAGGCTTTTCCTTCGGTAGTCCCGCCGATCGGACGAGCAGCGTGCGTCGCCGACACTATCCCTCGGGCCCCGCCAGGGTCAGCGGCACGCCGCCGGCGCGCAGCTGGCTCGCCGCGTCGCCGGAGAACCCGGTGTCCGTGATGACCTCGTCGAAGGCCGTCAGCGGGGCAACCCGGTGCATCGCGAAGGTGCCGTACTTGGTCGCGTCGGCGAGCAGGATCGAGGTCGAGGCCACCTCCATCGCCGCGTGCTTGACGTCCACCTTGGACTCCGACGGCGTGGTGACCCCCCGGGTGCCGTCCCACGAGCTGGCGCTCAGGAACGCGACGTCGACGTTGATCTGGCGCAGGGTCGCGGCGGCCAGGCGCCCGATGCTCGACCGGTTGCGGTTCTCGACGTGGCCGCCGACGTGCACCAGCTCGAGGTCGTGGTCCATCAGCAGGCTCAAGGTGGTGAAGTCGTTGGTGACCACCGTCAGGTCCGTGAGCGTGAGCAGCGCCGGCACGAGCGCGGCGACGGTCGTGCCGGCGTCGAGGTAGATGGCCGCACCCGAGCTCACCCGACTGGCCGCCTCCGCCGCGATGGCCTCCTTGAGGTCGAGGTGGGTGACGGCCTTGACCTCGTAGCTGGGCTCGGAGTGGAGGTGACGGGCCAGGCGCACCCCGCCGGTGACCGAGACGGCGCGCCCCTCCGCCTCCAGGGCGGCGATGTCGCGGCGCACCGTCATGTGCGAGACGCCGAGCTTGGTGGTGAGCTCACGGACGGACAGCACGACGTCCTGCTCCAGCAGGGTGACCATCCGTTGCCGGCGCTGCTCGGGGATCAGCGCGAGCGGTGGCTGGTTCTCCGCGCTCTCGCTCCCCGCACTGCTGCCGCCGGCCGTCATCGTCCGGACGTTAACAGATCATCACGCGTCATCACAGAGGCCGCCGCCAGGCGTTCATGACGTGTGACCGCCCGCCGACGGCGTCCAGGGGCTTCCGTGGCGCTCCGCCAGCTCGAGGACCTCGCCCTCCGTCAAGGTCCGCGGCCGGGCGGGGGAGAGCAGCACGGTCAGCCGTGCTGCCTCCTCGAGCTCGACCGCCGAGTCGACGGCCGCGTCGAGGTCCACGCCGGCGACCACGGGGCCGTGGTTCTGCAGCAGCGCGGCGCGCAGCGGCACCTCGAGCGATTCGAGCGTGTCGGCCTGGCGCCGATCACCCGGAGCGGCGTACGGCACCAGCGGCGTCTGACCCACCCGCATGACGAAGTACGGCGTCAGGGGCGCCAGCGCGCTGGTCGGGCTCCACGGTGGCAGGCAGGACGCCGCGGCGGCGTAGGGGCTGTGGACGTGGACGACGGCACGGGCCGCCGGGTCGCGCCGGTACATCGCCCGGTGCAGCCAGCGTTCCTTCGACGGGGCCGGCCCGGCGACCGGTTCACCGTCGAGGCCGAGCACGGACAGCGAGTCGGCGGTGAGGGCGTCCAGGCGCGCGCCGGTGGGTGACATGAGGACGACGTCGCCGTCGCGGACGCTGATGTTGCCCGACGTGCCCGGCGAGAGGCCGGCGGCCACCGCGGCCCGCCCGGCGGCGACCACGGCCCGCCCGGCGGCGCCCAGGTCCCCGGCCGGGTCGCCGGCTGGTCCGGTGGCCGGCGTCATCGCAGCATCTCCCAGGCGTCGACGAAGAAGTCGGGGCCTCCGAAATTTCCCGACTTGAGGCTGAGGGCGCACGTGGCGGAGACCTCGCCGGTCGTCCCCGGGGCGGCCCTCGTGCTCGTGCCCTCGCCGGCGAGTCCCGTGCCCGGGTCCCCGGGCGCCAACTCCCCGGACGCCCAGCAGACCCCCGGGCTGATCGCCGGGCCGATCGCCAGGGTCCGGACGTCGAGCGCGGCGATCACGCTCCCCGATGTCTCGCCGCCGCCGACCACGAACCGGCGCACGCCCCGGGCGGCCAGCGTCGCCGCGGTCCGCGCGAACGTGCGTTCCAGCAGGGCGGCCTCGTCCGGGGAGACGTCGCTGTCCGGCGGCGCCGCGTGGACGAGCACCGGCCGCTCGGCGTCCTCGGACCAGCGCTCCAGGCACCAGCCGACGGCCCGGTCGGCCGCCGGCGCGACGCCGTCCTCACCCGCCGGCGGAGAGATCGCCAGCACCGGCTGGTGAGCGCGGGCACGCTCCACCTGCTCGCGGCTCGCCCGGGACTGGCTGCCGACCAGGCTCACCGACGGCCCGGGTGCGCCGACGGCGACGGCCGCCGACTCGCCGCCACGCCCCCACGCGGTGACGAGCCCGGCCGCGCCGGTCGTCAGCGGCAGGTCCGCCGTCGCGCGGTGGATCGCGGCCAGGTCCCCGTCCTCGATCGCGTCGAGGACGACGGCGCGCACGCCGCCGCGCCGGGCGGCGTCCAAGGCAGCAGGCAGGTCGCCGCGCACGTGCTCGAGCGCCACGGCGGAGACGCGGCCACTCATCTGCGGCTGCAGGAGCCGGACGAGGTGGGAGTCCCGCATGGGCGTCAGCGGGTGGTCGCGCATCGAGCTCTCCGCGAGGAGCTCGTTCCCGACGAAGAGATAGCCGCGGTAGACCGTTCGGCCCGTCGCCGGGAACGAGGGCACGACCACCGTCGTCGGCGAGCCGAGATCGTCGAGCAACGCCTCCAGGACGGGGCCGATGTTCCCGCGCGGCGTGGAGTCGAAGGTCGAGCAGTACTTGAGGTGGAAGCGGCGGGCGCCCTGCTGGCGGAGCCAGCCGAGCGCCCGGCGGCTGGCGTCCACGGCGGTGGCCACGGGCGCCGTCCGGGACCGCAGCGCGACGACGAGCACGTCCGCGTCCGGCGGTACCGTGCCCGCCGCGGGGACGTCGACGCACACGACGCTCCGCAGCCCTCGTTCGGACGCCATCAGGGCGAGGTCCGTCGCTCCGGTGAGGTCGTCGGCGACGACACCGATGGGCAGCGCTTCTTCCGGCATGTGAAACGACGATACAGATGTTGACGCACATGTGAAACCGCTCTAGGTTCGTCCGTATCGACACCCGGTCCTCGGGTGTGCTGAGCGAGCGGCGACGACGGCGCAGGGAGATCGATGAAGGTTCCGCAGCGGCCAGAGCGGGACGGCGACGACGACGCCGTTCGTCTCGCTCTCACCGGAGCGGCCGGCGGGTTCGCCCGCACGCTGCTGCCCTCGGCACGTCGGCACCCCGGCATCCGTCCCGCCGTGCTGTGCGACCTCGACATCGCCGCCCTGCGCCGGACCTGCCGTTCGTCCGGCTACGCCGAAGCGGACCTGATCCAGTGCCACGACCGCGCTGAGGTCAGGGACGCGGTCGGCGCGGGCCGGATCGCCGTCGTCGCCGACCCGGAGCTGCTCGACCCGGCCGCCTACGACGTCGTCGTCGAGGCCACCGGCCGCGCCACCACCGGCTACGACGTCGCGTCCGCAGCGATCGTCGCCGGCCGCCACGTCGTCATGGTCACGAAGGAGGCGCACGCCACCGCCGGGCCGCAGCTCGAGGCGGCCGCGGCGGCGGCCGGGGTCCGGCTGCTGCCCGTCGAGGGTGACCAGCCAGCGAACCTCGTCGCTCTGGTGACCTGGGCCCGGGAGTGCGGCCTGGACGTACTCGCCGCCGGCAAGGCCGGCGAGTACGACGTCGTCCTCGACGCGGCGACCGGCCGGGGCCGGTACCTGGAGAACGAGGTCGACGACGGTTCGCTGCGCGGCCTCTGGCAGCTCGAGGGTTCGGTCGAGGAGGTCCTCGCCGCGCGCGCCGACGCGCTGGGGCCTGTGGACCTGCGCTCGGCCGCCGACGTGTGCGAGATGACCGTCGCCGCCAACGCGCTGGGCCTCGACGCGGACGTCGACACGCTCCACCACCCGCTCGTCCGCGTCCCGGAGCTCGCGGACGTCTACGCCGCGCGGGAGCACGGCGGCATCCGCCGCACCGACGGCGTCGTCGACGTCTTCACGCTCCTGCGACGCAGCGACGAGGCCAGCTTCGGCGGCGGGGTCTTCGCCGTCGTCCGCGGCGACGACCCCGGCACGTTCGACGTCCTCGCCGCCAAGGGGCACGTGATCAGCCGGGACCGTCGCTACGCCTGCGTCTACTGGCCGCACCACCTGATGGGCCTGGAGGCCGTCCGCTCGATCGTCGCGGCGGCTCGCCGCACCTCACCGATGGCGTCGGGGTCGGCGCCGGCGCCGGACAACCAGTCGGACCCCGAACCGATGGTGATGTACGGCGTCGCGCGGGGCCGGCTGCCGGCCGGCGAACGGCTGACGGTCGCCGGCCACCACCACGACATCGCCGGCGTCGAGCCGCGACTCGGCCGGCGGGCGCCGCGTGACGTGGTGCCCTTCTACCTCCTGGACGGCGCCGTCGTCACCAGGGAGATCCCGGCCGGCACGCCGATCCGGGCGTCCGACGTCCGTGTCCCACCGTCCTCCCTCGCCCAGGCGGTTGCGCCGGCCGGCGGGTCGGCGGCGCAAGAACCCACCAGCTCTCGAGGAGCGTCGGCATGACCCCATATCAGCCAGGGCCCAGCAGGCGGACCGTGCTCGGAGCGGGTCTGCTCGGCCTGGCCGCACCCGTCCTGGGCTCCTGCGCCCGGTTCACCGGCGACTACTCCTCCGGCCAGAGCGTCCGGTTCTGGAACCTCTTCTCCGGCGGGGACGGGGTGCTCCTGGAGGAGATCCTCGCCGAGATCACGCCGATCGTCGGCTCGGTCCACTCGACCGTGCTCGAGTGGGGGCAGCCGTACTACACCAAGCTCGCGATGGCCTCCACCGGCGGGCGCGGCCCCGACCTGGCGATCCTGCACCTGTCCCGTCTGCCGGGCTACGCGCCGGGCGGCCTGCTCGAGCCGTTCGACCTCGACCTCCTCGCCGAGTTCGGGATCCGGCCCGAGGACTTCGACCAGAAGCTGTGGTCCCGAGGCGTCTTCGACGGCGAGCAGCGCGCGATCCCCATGGACACCCACCCCTTCATCAGCTTCTATCAGCGCGAGCCGCTCGACGCTGCCGGGATGTTGACCACCGACGGCGTGCTCCGTGAGTTCGAGGGCGGGGACGACTTCCTCGCCGCCCTCGACGAGCTCCACGCCACCAGCGGCCTGACGCCGGTGAGCTTCGGGCACATCAACCACGACTCACAGGCATGGCGGATCTTCTGGTCGCTGCTCAGTCAGCAGGGCACGAAGTTCGAGCTCGGCGAGGGGGTCGTGGACATCGACGTCGACGGCGTGGAGCGGGTGATGGCCTTCCTCGGTCAGCTGTTCGACGGCACCCGCGCCCTGCCCAACCAGCAGTCGGCGGCGTCGGAGGCGTCCTTCGTCAACGGCCGCTCCGCCATGCACTTCAACGGCGAGTGGGAGCTCACGACGTTCCGCGACGCGGAGGTCCCCGACCTGGGTGCTTCGCCGTTCCCCACGATCCTCGGAGAGCCGGCCGGCGCGGCCGACTCCCACTCCTTCGTCCTGCCCGCCCAGCTGGCCGCCGACGAGGCCAAGCGGCGTGAGGCGCACCAGTTCGTGGCCGAGTTCCTCAAGGCCAGCATCACGTGGGCGGAGGCGGGCCACATCCCCGCCTACACACCCGTGACCCAGACCTCCGAGTACCAGCAGCTCGAGCCGCAGCGCGACTACGTCCAGGCGTCCGAGACCGCCGCGCTGGACCCCCAGGCGTGGTTCACCGGGTCCGGGTCCGAGTTCCAGCGAGAGGCCGGCTTCCCGGTCCAGAACGCGATCCTCGGCGGCGACCCGGCACGCGCCGCAGATGAGCTCGTCCGGTACTGCGAGCAGAGAGCCGCCGAACCCAACCCGACCACAGGTGGTGTGCAGTGAGTACGGATGCGCTGACGAAGACCCGCGAAAGCTCAGCAGCCCCGGCGCCGGGTGAAGGCGGTGGCGGCGGTGGAGGCAGCGGCAACGACCGCCGTCGGCGAAAGCGGTCCTGGTCCGCCGGCTGGTTCGTGTTCCCCTTCCTGGTCTTCTTCGTGCTGTTCATGATCTGGCCGATCGTCTACGGCATCTGGCTCAGCCTCACCGACCAGTCGCTCGTCGGTGGCGCCCCGAACTTCGTCGGGCTCACGAACTACGCCAATGCGTTGTCCGACCCGACCGCGTGGCGAGCCCTGGGCCACACGGCGTTCTTCACCCTGATCAGCACGGTGCCGCTGGTGCTGATCGCGCTGTTGATGGCGATCGTGGTCTACACCGGCGTGCGCGGTCAGTGGCTCTGGCGGCTGGCGTTCTTCGCGCCCTACCTGCTGCCCGTCGCGACCGTGGCGATGATCTGGAGCTGGCTGCTCGAGGAGAACCTCGGCCTGGTGAACCAAACGCTCGCCTCGCTCGGCATCGGCAGCATCGGCTGGCTCTCCGACGAGAACGCAGCCATGTGGTCGGTCACCATGGCGACGGTGTGGTGGACGGTGGGGTTCAACTTCCTGCTCTACCTCTCGGCGATGCAGGCGATCCCGAACCACCTGTACGAGGCGGCCTCCATCGACGGTGCCGGCCCCTTCCGCCGGCTGTGGAACATCACGTTGCCACAGCTCGGGCGCATCACCGGCGTGGTCCTGATCCTGCAGATCCTGTCCTCGTTGAAGGTGTTCGACCAGATCTACCTGATGACCAAGGGCGGACCGAACGGTGCCACCCAGTCCTTCCTGCTCTACGTCTACGACGCCGGGTTCACGGGCTACCGCCTCGGCTACGCGGCCGCGCTGTCGTACCTGTTCCTGGCGCTCATCGTGATCGTCTCGATCGCCCAGGTGCTCATCGCCCGCCGGAGGGAGACCCCCGCATGACCGCCACGTCCGCAGCTCCGCTGACCACCGGGAGCCCGCGCAGGGGGAGACTCCGGAGGTTGACCGCGCAGACCGAGCAGGAACGGCTCCTCCTCGGCACTTCCTGGGGCCCGCGCGTCCTGACCTGGGGCGCCCTCCTCGTCATGACCGTGCTGTGGCTGATCCCCATGGCCTGGGCCGTCAACACCTCCTTCAAGACCGAGGCCGACGCCGGTGCGCTGCCCCTGTCGTGGATCCCGCCCGACGGCTTCACGCTCGACTCGTACCGGGACGTGCTGGCCGCGGGGAACCTCCAGAACTGGTTCCTCAACAGCGTCGTCGTCGCGCTGATGGTCACCGTCCTGACCATGGTGGTCTCGGCGCTCGCCGCCTACGGGTTCTCGCGCACCACCTTCCGGGGCAAGAACCTGCTGTTCGCCCTCACGATCGGCTCGATCATGGTGCCGCCGCAGATCCTCGTGGTGCCGCTGTTCCAGCAGATGGTCAGCTGGCGGCTGGTCGACACCTACTGGGGCATCGCGCTGCCCCAGGTGATCGCACCCGTGATGGTCTTCATCCTCAAGAAGTTCTTCGACGGCGTCCCCGTCGAGCTCGAGGAGGCCGCACGGATCGACGGTGCCTCGCGGCTACGGATCTTCATGTCGATCGTCCTGCCGCTCTCGCGCCCGATCCTGGCCGCCGTCGGAATCTTCGTGTTCATCAACGCCTGGAACAACTTCCTGTGGCCGTTCATCGTGACGAGCGAGCCCGAGCTGATGACGCTGCCCGTCGGCCTGCCGAACGTGCTCAGCGCCTACGGTCAGATCTACTCGCAGGAGATGGCGGCGGCCACGCTGGCTGGGCTGCCGCTCATCATCGTCTTCATGCTGTTCCAGCGTCAGATCGTGCAGAGCGTGGCGACGACCGGGCTCGGCGGCCAGTGACCTGCCGGGACGACTGCTGAGCACGCTTGCGCAACGACGACGGAGCACGCCGTCGAACCACGCCGCCGAAACAAGGAGAGCCCTGGATGACCACGCCCGCCCGCATCGTCGTCGACGACGACTACGAGATCGCCGACGTCGACCCGAGGGTCTACGGCTCGTTCGTCGAGCACATGGGCCGCTGCGTGTACGACGGGATCTACGCCCCCGAGCACGGGTCGGCGGACGCGGACGGCTTCCGGGGCGACGTCGCCGAACTCGTCCGTGAGCTCGGCCCGACGATCCTGCGCTACCCGGGCGGGAACTTCGTCTCCGGCTACGAGTGGGAGGACGGCGTCGGCCCGCGGTCCGAGCGGCCGGAACGGCTGGACCTGGCGTGGCGCAGCGTCGAGTCCAACCAGGTCGGCACCGACGAGTTCCTCCGGTACTGCCGGACGGTCGGAGCGGACCCGATGATGGCGGTCAACCTCGGTACCCGCGGGATCTCCGAGGCCGTCGCGCTGCTGGAGTACTGCAACATCCCGGGGGGCACGCCGGCCTCCGACCTGCGCCGGCGGCACGGCACCGAGGACCCGTACGGGGTCAAGGTGTGGTGCCTGGGCAACGAGATGGACGGTCCGTGGCAGCTCGGGCACAAGAGCGCCGACGACTACGGCAAGCTGGCCGCGCAGACCGCCGTCGCCATGAAGCGGGTGGACCCGTCGATCGAGGTCGTGGCCTGCGGGACGTCGAAGCCGATCATGCCGACGTTCGGCAGCTGGGAAGCGACCGTGCTGGAGCACGCCTATCCGCACGTCGACCACGTCTCCATGCACATGTACGCAGACCCGGACAAGTACGCCGACACCGCGGACTTCCTCGCCGCGGGCGTCGACATCGACGAGTACATCGGCTCCGTCGTCGCCAGCGTGGACTACGCCCGCGCGGCCGGGCGGCACAACCGGCGACTCTCGCTCTCCTTCGACGAGTGGAACGTCTGGTACAACTCCCGCCCCCGGGACCTGGGGAACTGGCCGCACGCGCCGCGGCTCATCGAGGACACCTACACGCTCGCCGACGCCGTCGTCGTCGGCAGCTTCCTGAACTCGATGCTGCGGGCGAGCGACCGCGTGCGCATGGCATGCCTCGCGCAGCTCGTCAACGTCATCGCCCCCATCCGGACCGAGCCGGGCGCCGGGACGGTGTGGCGCCAGCCCACGTTCTACCCGTTCGCGCTCACCGCGCGTCACGGTCGCGGCACGTCGCTGCGTCCCAGCGTGAGCTGCCCGCGGAGCACCACCACGGGGCACGACGACGTCCCCGTCCTGGACGTCGCCGCCGTGCGCGGTGACGACGGCGAGCACGTCGTGTTCGTGGTCAACCGCTCGACCGAGACGGCCGTCGCGGCGGAGCTGGACCTACGGGGCGCGCCGGCGGGCGACCGCACGATCGTGCACACGTGCCTCAGCGGCCCCGAGCTCGGAGCCACGAACGGTCCCGACCGCCCGGACGCCGTGGCACCGGCCACGCACGAGGCCGTACCGCTGCGACAGGGCGAGCCGACGGTCGAGCTGCCGCCCGGTTCGTGGTCCATGCTGCGCGTGCGACGCTCCTAGCGGCCCCGAGACCCAGGCCGCCACCGGCCGCCCGGTGCCCGCGACCGTCGGCCGCGGGCACCCGGCGGCGTGACTACGCCCCCTTCTCCCTCCTCGCGAGTGCGGCCGGGTACCGGATGCCCTCGACCATCTCCTGGATGTGCTCCGACGGCGGGCGCGTCAGCTTCGACACGACGACCGTGAAGACCAGGTTGACCA
Source organism: Georgenia halophila (assembly GCF_039541595.1). Lineage (NCBI taxonomy): Bacteria > Bacillati > Actinomycetota > Actinomycetes > Allobogoriellales > Allobogoriellaceae > Georgenia > Georgenia halophila. Next base: position 545,898 of record NZ_BAABGN010000013.1, read on the forward strand.
CCGCACCGATGGCGCCGATGCCCTCCGGGCTGATGCCCATGATGTGGTCATGCGCCTGGCTGCCGAACACCTCGAGCGTGTAGATCATGTACGTCGAGGTGAACAGCAGGCCGGCCACCATGCCGGTCCCGGCACCGATGGCGTTGGCCCGTTTCCAGAAGATGCCCAGCAGCAGGACCGGGAAGAACGTGGACGCCGCGAGACCGAACGCGAACGCGACCACCTGCGCCACGAACGCCGGGGGGTTGATCCCGAAGTAGATCGCGACCAGGACGGCCAGACCCATGGCGATACGGCCTGCCATCAGGCGCTGCCGGTCCGTCGTCTCGCGCTTGACCACCCGGAAGTACAGGTCGTGCGAGAACGACGAGGAGATCACCAGGAGCAGTCCGGCGGCCGTGGACATGGCCGCCGCCATCCCGCCGGCCGCGACCAGGCCGACGATCGGCGCGGGCAGGCCGGCGATCTCCGGGCTGGCCAGCACGAGGATGTCGTTGTTGATGATGAGGTCGGCCCCGGACGCCGGGTCGTTGCTCACCGAGGTGATGGCCGCCGCGTTCTCCTTCACGGTCACCAGGCCGGTCGCGGCCCAGTTGTCGACCCACTGCGGGAGGTTGTCGGCCGAGACGCCCTGCACGCCGCGCAGCAGGTTCAGCTTCGTGAACGCGCCGACCGCGGGAGCGGTGGTGTACAGCAGGGAGATGAAGAACAGGGCCCAGAACGCCGAGAAGCGTGCGCCCCGGACTGACTTGGTCGTGTAGAAGCGGATGATCACGTGCGGCAGGCCGGCCGTGCCGATCATCAGGGACATCGTCACGAGGAAGACGTCGATCTGTGGACGGGCGGTGAAGGCCTCCGTGTAGGCCGAGAGCCCGAAGTCCGCGCTCAGCGCGTCGAGCTCGGCGAGGATCTGCCCGAAGGAGATCTGCGGGACGGGGATGCCCGTCATCTGCTGGGCGACGGCGAATGCGGGGATCAGGTACGCGATGATCATCACGGTGTACTGCGCCACCTGGGTCCAGGTGATGCCCTTCATCCCGCCGAGCACCGCGTACGTGAAGATGATGACCGCGGCCACCGCCACGCCGCCCTCGATCGGCAGGCCGAGGAACCGGCTGAAGACGATGCCGCCACCGTTCATCTGGCCCACGACGTACGTGAAGGACACGACGATGGCCGCGACCGCCGCGATGATGCGGACGGCCTCCGAGTACCGGTCCCCGACGAACTCGGGCACCGTGAACTTCCCCCACTTGCGCAGGTACGGCGCCAGCAGGAGCGCGAGCAGCACGAACCCGCCGGTCCAGCCCATCAGGTAGACGGACCCGTCCGACCCGAGGAACGCGAGCAGGCCGGCCATCGAGATGAACGACGCCGCGGACATCCAGTCCGCCGCGACGGCAGCACCGTTGGCCACGGTCGGGATGCCGTGGCCGGCCACGTAGAAGCCGGCGGTCTCCTTCACCCGGCTGCGCCAGGCGATGAAGATGTAGGTACCGAACGTCAGGACGATGAAGAAGAGGGTCCAGCCCTGGATGTCGCTCGCAGCCGATCACCGTTCCCGTCGCGCTCGCTCACGCCGAACTCGTCGTCGAGCCGGTCCATCCGCAGCGCGTAGACGAGGATCAGGATCACGAAGGTGTAGATGGATCCCTGCTGGGCGAACCAGAGGCCGAGCGGGAAGCCGAGTATCTCGATGGAGTTCAGCGGCTCGATGAGCAAGATGCCGAACCCGAACGAGACCACGAACCAGATCACGAGCAGGACCACCATGAGCCGGAGGTTCCGGCGCCAGTACCGCCTGCGCCAGCTGTTGTCCGGAGGTGGAGAGACGCCACCCGTGTCGCTCTCGTGCGCCGTGTCGGCCATGGACGCTCCCTTCGTCGCGATCTGCTTCTGGGCAACTCTGTCCAGAGGCACGTCCAGCCCTCGTTCTGGAGGGAACAGCACCCGGCGACGCGCGCACAAGAGGCACCCGCCGGACGGCGGGTCTGGGTCTGCGAGCGGTCGCTCTGGCGCACTGACCGGAAGGCTTCGACCGTCGTGACCGCTCGTGCCGCGAGAACGACCGCTCACTGATCCGGCGGGACCGTTCGCCGATCGCGTGGCCGTGCCCGGCGTGGGGTCGCCTAGCATCACGTGCATGGCCTCGACGACGAGCGCGAACGCACCGGCGGTCCGCAAGCGTGTCTTCCACCCCGGCAGCCTCGGGATGCTCCTCGGCGGCGTCCTGGCTCTCGTGGGTTCGTTGCTGCCGTGGGTGATGACACCGGTCGGGTCGCTGCCCGGCCTGGCCGGCCCCGGGCTGTGGACCCTGAGCGCCGCGTTCATCGCCATCGCCGGTGCCCTGCTGCCCTACCGGAAGATCGCCATCGGGCACTGTCTGGCGGCGGGACTCGCCGTCGCCGTGATCGCCGGGTGGCAGCTGGGCAGGCTCGTCTACCTCAGCGCGATCACCGACGCCTGGGGCCAGATGCTGCCCGGCATCGGACTCGTGATGGTCTCCGGCGGCGCCGTGATCCTGCTGCGCACCGGCTACCGCCTGGTGACCGCTCGGCAGGGGACGTAGCCACGACCCCACGCCGCCAATAGGGTGCCCGCCATGGCTGACGGCACAGGCGGCGTCCGGGCCGACCTCGATGGCGACGTCGTGGACGAGCTCGACGCCCGCGACACCCCCGCGGAGGTGGACGCGGCGTTCCGGACGCTGCGCCGGGTCGCCGTCGGGTACTTCGTCGTCTTCCTCGTGGCCGTCGGCGGGTTCCCGGCGCTCTCCCTCACCCTGGACTGGTGGTCCCACAGCCGGACGGTGGGCGGCATGAGCCCGGGGTTCGTCGTGGCGGCCTTCGGCCTGTACGCCTTCTTCGCGCTGCTCGGCATCGCGGCCGCGAGGCTATCCACCGCCGTCGAGGCACGCATGCTCGGCGGACCGGCCGAAGCCGGGGCCGCGGAGGCGGGGCCCGCCGGCACCGGGCACAACGGCACCGGGCATGACGGCGGACATGACGAGGACGCCGACCGGCCGGGCGGCAGTCGGTGAACAGCGCGAGCATCGCCGCGCTCGCCATCGTGCTCGCGGTGGTGCTGGGCGTCTCCGTGGTGATGCGCCCGCGAGGCACGTCGACGGTGGACTTCTACCTGGCCGGCCAGCGCGTCGGCGTCGTGACGAACGCGTGGGCGATCTGCGGGGACTACTTCTCCGCAGCCTCGTTCCTCGGGGTCGCGGCCGCCGTCTACGTCTCCGGGCTCGACGGCGCCTGGTACGCCGTCGGGTTCGCGGCCGGCTTCGTACCGGTGCTGCTGTTCGTCGCGGCTCCGCTGCGGCGGTTCGGGGAGTTCTCCATCCCCGACTTCCTCGGCCGCCGGCTGGCTTCGGAGCGGGTCCGGCTGGTCGCCGTCGGCGTCGTCCAGCTGGTCATCCTGTCCTACCTCATCCCGCAGGCGGTCGGTGGCGGCATCACCTGGCAGCTCCTCGTCGGTGCCGGCGTCGCCGGGCTGTCCCCGTACGCGACCGGCGTGCTCGTCTCGACCACGCTGGTGGCCGGCATCGTGGCCCTCGGCGGGATGCGGGGTACCACCTGGACCCAGGCGGTGCAGTTCCTGCTGCTGCTGGCCGCGCTCGTGTGGCTCACCGCCACCGTCGTGGGGGAGGGTTTCCGCTACGGCGAGGCCATCGACGACCTCAGCGCCCAGCCGCTGCAGAATCCCACCCACGGCCCCGACGGCTGGGAGCTGGCCACCGAGCAGAGCCGGACGGAGCCGGGAACCGCGGCGTCCTTCGGCGAGCCCGGGTCCCGCTACGGCCGTCTCGGCCAGTTCGCCCTCATCGTCACGCTCGCGATGGGGACCGCCGGCCTGCCGCACGTGATGAACCGGTACTTCACCTCCCCGACCGGCAAGGCCGCGCGCACCACGACCGTGTGGGTGCTCGGCCTGGCCAGCCTCTTCTATGCGCTCGCGGTCATGCTGGGCACCGCGGCGCGCGAGCTCATCCCTTCGGCGGTGGCGGACCGGCCGTGGCTGGCCGACCTCACGGTCGAGGGCGTGCTCCGCGTGCCCGAGCACGCACTGCCCGTGCTCGGGCGCATCTACGGCGGCGACGCCGGACTCGGCGTCGTCGCGGCCGGCGCCCTCGTCGCCGTCATGTCCACCATCGCCGGGCTGCTGCTCGCCTCGGCGGCGACGTGGGGCCACGACGTGTACGAACGCCACATCAACCCGCGCGCCACCCAGCGCCAGGCCGTCAACGCCGGCCGGCTGACCACGCTGGTGGCGGCGTGCGCGGCGGCGGCGCTGGCGCTCGCGATCCGGCCGGACTCGTTCACGCCGGTCATGCCGTCGATGGTGGCGACCATGGTGACGTGGGCGTTCGCCGTCGCCGGGTCGGCCTTCACGCCGGTGTTCCTCCTGGCGATCTGGTGGCGGGGGACCACGGCGGCCGGCGCCACGGCGGGCATGCTCACGGGCGCGGTCCTCGCCGTCTCGATGTTCACCGTCGGCAACTTCGTGGAGACCGCGGTGCTCCGCGAGATGCTCGTCACCCCGACCCTCGTCGTCGCGCCGGTCGCCGCGGCGGTGACCATCCTCGTCTCCCGGCGCACCGCGGCTCCACCCGACGTCGAGCAGGCCTGGCTACGGATGCACGGCACGGCCGCCGACCGGCACGCGGAGCGCCTGGCGCGGCTGACGGTCGAGAACCGGCGGGCCGCGGGACGGCGCTTCGGGAGGGGGTGGCGCGGTGCGCGGCGGTAGCACGATCCTGGCCGCGGTCCTCGTCGGCCTCTGGGCGCTGGTGTACCTCGTCACGCAGGTGCTCGTGGACCCGGCGCTGAGCGTCCTGCCGACCCTGGCCGCGGGCACCGTGCTCAGTGTCGCGGCGGTCCTGGGCTATCCCTCCGCGCTGCGGGGGCCGCGCGGGAGCCGGCTGGCGGGGCCGCAGCCGGACCCGGGCGTGCGCCCCATCGCCGCGGCCGGCCGCTCCATGCCGTTGCGCTCCGGCCTGACGCCCGACGCCGCCCGGCGCACCGCGGAGCTGATCCGTCCGCTGCTCGGCGGGGACGCGATCGCCATCGCCGACCGCGAGCGGGTGCTGGCGTTCGTCGGCCCGGGCGCCGACCACCACCTGGTCGGGGGCGCGCTGCAGACGAAGGTGACGGCACGCGCCATCGAGCGCGGGCGGACCGTCGTGGTCCGCGACCGTTCGGGTATGGGTTGCCCGGAGGCGGACTGCCCCCTGCAGACGGCGGTCATCGCGCCGCTGGCGATCGGTTCGCGCGTGGTCGGGGCGCTCAAGGTCTACCGGGTCCAGCCCGAGCCGCCGCCGCGCGGGCTCGTGGAGGACATGGCCAGCATGCTCTCCCTGCACCTCGAGCTTGCCGAGATGGACCGGGAGCGCCGGCTGTCCGCGCACGCGCGGCTGGACGCGCTACGCGCCCAGATCAACCCGCACTTCCTGTTCAACATCCTCAACACCATCGCGTCCAAGGCCCGCACCGATCCCGAAGAGGCGCGCCAGCTGCTGCTGCGTCTGTCCGACTTCTTCCGGTACGCCGTGCGCCAGGACGGTCACTTCGCCGAGTTCGCGCAGGAGTACTTCTTCGTCCGGACCTATCTGTCGCTCGAGCAGGCCCGCTACGGGGACCGGCTGCGGGTGCGCTACGACATCGACCCGCAGGTGCTCACCAGCCGGGTGCCCGTGCTGATGATCCAGCCGCTGGTCGAGAACGCCGTCAAGCACGGCATCGCCGACAAGGTCGAGGGCGGCACCATCCACCTCAAGGCCCGCGTGGACCCGCTGACCCGCACCACCTCGATCCGCGTCTCGGACGACGGCGTGGGGATCCGACCCGAGGTGCTGGCCCGCCTGACCAACGGCGACGGCGGCGTCGCCCCGGCGGGCCCGGTCGAGCACGACGGCGAACCCGACCAGACCCGCGCCGGCGGCGGGGTGGGCCTGCGCAACATCTCCGAGCGGCTCGGCTCCCTCTTCGGCGAGCGGTACGACCTGAGCATCCAGTCGACCCGGTCCGGGACCGTCGTCGACCTGCGCGTCCCGCTGCGCTGAGCGGACCGTCGGTCAGCTCATGTCCCGGCGAGCCCGCTGGGTCTCGCGCAGCACCGCGAAGGCGTCCGCCACCGGGCCCACGTGCCCGAGCTTGTCCGGATTGATGACCGTGCGGATCGTCTGGATCTGCCCGTCGACGATGTCCAGAGCGAAGGTGTTGAGGACCCTGCCGTCATGGTCGCGGAAGATCGCACCGGGTTGGCCGTTCACCGGGTGCTGCTCCACGGTTCCGCCGATTCGGGCGAAGGGTGCGACCAGAGCGGCGAGCAGACGTGCCACGTTCTCGGCGCCGAAGATGCCCGTGCCCCACTGCGGTGCCTTGCCGCCGCTGTCGCTCATCATGTTCACGTCCGCCGCGAGCAGCTCGCGAAGCGCGTCGACGTGTCCATCCCGGAAGGCGTCGAAGAACTTCCCGGCGAGCTCGTTGCGTTCCTCCCGGTCAGCCTCGAAGCGGGGCCTGCCCGCATCCATGTGGCGCCGCGCCCGGACCGCGAGCTGGCGGCACGCCGGCTCCGAACGGCCCACGGCGGCGGCGACCTCGCCGTAGTCGAAGCCGAACACCTCCCGCAGGACGAAGACCGCTCGCTCCAGCGGGCTGAGCCGCTCGAGCAGGACCAACGCCGCCATGGAGATCGAGTCGGCCAGCTCCGCCGAGCGCTCGGGCTCCCGGTACGGGTCCTCGAGCAGCGGCTCCGGGAACCACGGCCCCACGTACGCCTCGCGACGGACCCGTGCCGACTTCAGCACATTGATCGAGACACGGGTCACCACCGCGGACAGGAACGCCTTGGCAGAGTCGGGCGTCGTCTCGGAGGCATCCCACCGGAGCCAGGTCTCCTGGACCGCATCCTCGGCCTCGCTCACGCTCCCCAGGATCCGGTAGGCGATCGAGAACAGCAGCGGCCGCAGCTCCTCGAACTCCCGAGTCCTGGTCATCCCAGCTCCTCCCTGAAGCCCTGCCGCCACGACGGGTACCGCAGCTCCCAGCCGAGCTCCCGCTTGGCCTTCGCGTTGGAGAAGCCCCGTCCTTCGGTCATCATCGTCACCGCGACCTCTCCCGCCAGCAGCCGTGCCAGCCACCTGGGCACCCGCCACGGCGGCCGCGCACCGGCGCACTCAGCAAGATAGGGCAGCCACTGACTCACCGGAGCCGGCTCGTCGTCGACGATGTTGAAGACGCCCCGCGCTCGCTGCTCCACCGCCAGGACGGTCGCGCTCGCCGCGTCGTCGAGATGTACCCACGAGCCGTACCCGGTGCCGCCCCCGACCAGGGGGAACTGTCGCTTGCGCACGAGCTCGACCTGGTCCTCGGTGGCGCCGGGGCCGTACAGGCCGCCGTACCGCAGGGCCGCGCCGCCGGCCTTGACGACCGCGTCCTCGACGTGGTTGATCGCCATCGCCCCAGGACGGGCCTTGGTCCCTTCCTCGGGGTCCAGCGGGTCCTCCTCGGTCTTGACCCATCCGCCCTGCCGGATCCCGTTCCAGTTGGCATAGCTCTGCGCGACGACGTGGGACACCCCGGTCGCCTCGGCGGCGGCCAGGAGGTGGTCGGTCCCCTTCGTGCGCAGCTCGATGGTGGTGGCGAACCACCGGTCGGGATGCCGCATGTCGGGCTTTCCGGCATGCGCCATCGAGATCGCGGTCATCTGGTGGACGATCGCGTCCGGGCGGGTGGCCGCCACCGCCTCCCCGACCGACGCCGCGTCCAGCCCGTCCATCACGACGCCGTCGGCACCCAGCCGTTCCAGGACCCCCAGCTTGGCCTTGTTCGTCGTCGTCGCGGTCACCTGATGGCCCCGGGACACCAGCTGTGGGACCAGCCGTCGGCCCAGCACCCCGGTCCCGCCTGCCACGAACACGTGCATGATGTTGCTCCTCCTCGGTCAGCTGCCTGTTGACACTGAGACAAGACAGCGCCGCCCGGTTGTGACATCACCCGGCCTGGGGATCCGTCGCCGGTGGCGCCGGTCCGCTGTCACCACGGCACCCGGCCTTCCTCGCCGAAGAACCCGGCGGTCGGTCCGTCCGGCCCAGCCGTGGCCAGCCGAACCAGGACGGCAGCGCCCTGAGCGACCGTGAGGTGCCCGCTGTGGTTGTTGCTGTCCGTGGCGACGAAGCCGGGGGCGACGGCGTTGACGAGGATGCCGTCGTCGCGCAGCTCGTTGGCGTACTGCACCGTCAGCGCGCCCAGCGCCGTCTTGGACGGCGAGTACGCCGCCGACGGAAGCAGCGCGGCCAGCGGGCCGTGGGGGTCGCTGAAGATCGTCAGCGACGCGGCGTGGCTGCTGACGTTGACGATCCGCGGGGCCGGTGACCGCCGCAGCAACGGCAGCATGGCGTTGGTCACCGCGATCACCCCGAAGACGTTCGTCTCGAACACCGCTCGCACCATGTCGAGGTCGACGGAGCTCGGCACCTGGTCGTCGGCGTCGGCCGGCGAGACCTGCCCGGAGCCGGTGATGCCTGCGTTGTTGATCAGCACGTCGAGGTGGCCGAAGGTCTCCTCGATCTGCTTCGCGGCCGCCTCGATCGTTGCCGGGTCGGTGACGTCCAGGGTGACCGCGTGTGCCTCGCCGCCCGCGGCCCGCAGGCCCGCGGCAGCCTCCTCGCCCCGGCCCGTGTCCCGGGCGGCGACCAGGACCGTCATGCCCAGCCCCGCGAGCTGCTCGGCAGCGCCCCGGCCGATGCCCTTGTTCGCCCCGGTGACCAGGGCGACCCGCTGATGGGTGGTCTTGTCGTTCATGAGCGGCGTCCTTCCTCGGTGTGGGACGGGGCCCGTCCGTCGCGGACCCTCGTCGAAGCCCTAGACAGGACGGCCCCGCCGCCCGTGACATGCGGGCAGCAGAGCCCTCAGGACGCGCACGCGTCGACCGGGCTCGCCACCGGTCGCTGCGGGTCCGAATCCAGGTAGTCGTCGGGGGGGGGGACTTCAGGTGCCCGTCGGGGTTCGACTCCAGGTGGCCGTCGGAGGTCCGACTCAAGGTGCCCCGTCGGGGGAGGGGGCTCCAGGTGCCCGTCGGGGTTCGACTCCAGGTGCCCGGACCGGCCTGGCGCGTGCCCATTAGTCTGAACGGATGCGCCCCCGCGCCCTCATCGTGGACGACGAAGCCCCGGCCAGGGCCGAGCTGCGCTACCTGCTCGAGGAGATCGGCCAGGTCCAGGTGGTGGGCGAGGCCACCAACGGCGAGGAGGCCCTGCTCCTGCTGCAGTCGCTGGAGTACGACCTCGTGCTGCTCGACGTGCGGATGCCGGGCGGGAGCGGCCTCGAGGTCGCCGCCGCCCTGCGCGAGCTGCCGCACCGGCCGAAGGTCATCTTCACCACCGCCTACCCGGACCACGCCGTCGAGGCCTTCGACCTCTCGGCCGCGGACTACCTGGTCAAACCGTTCGACAGCGACCGGCTCCGGCGGGCGCTCGATCGTGCCCTCACGGCCGGCGCCGAGCGTTCCGGGGCCGACGGCGGGGCCTCATCCGGGCACGGGCACGGGCCGGGGCAGGGGCACGGGCACGATCAGCGACACGGGGCGGGGTCCGACGTCGAGCCGCTCGTGCGCATCCCGGTCCAGCGGGACGGACGCACGGTGCTGGTCGACGGCGCCTCGATCGTCTACGCCAGCGCGACGCACGGCTACTCCTCCCTCAAGCTCGCCGACGAGCGGCTCCTCGTCACCCTCTCGCTCAACGAGCTCGAGCGGCGGCTGCGCGGCCACTTCTTCCGCACGCACCGGTCCTACCTGGTCAATCTCGACCACGTCCGCGAGCTCGTCCCGGACTTCCGCGGTGCGCTCGTGCTCGTCATGGATGACCGGCAGCGCAGCAAGGTCGAGGTCTCCCGCCGGCACGCCCGCGAGCTCCGGCGGCGCTTCGGGATGTGACGCGCCCACCGTGTCACTCGCCCGGGCCGGGCCTGGTGCGCAGAAATGTGCTGTTCTTGTCGCGGCGAGCAGCAAGAACAGCACATTTCTGGGCCGGTGCCGGTGCCGGGTCGGGTAGGGGCCTGGGTCTGGGTCGGGCACGGGCGGCGGGCGCTACTTGATCCCCGAGCTGGCGATGCCTTGCACGAACTGGCGCTGAAAGACGAGGAAGACCATCAGCAGCGGCAGCACGGTCACCGTTGCCACCGCCATCACCGCGCCCCAGGGCGAGGAGAACGCCGGGTTGTTCGTCAGCGTCGACAGCCCCACCGGGACCGTGAAGTTCTCGTTGCCCTGCAGGACCACGAGCGGCCACAGGAAGTCGTTCCACCGGGTCATGAAACCGAGGATCACCAGCACCCCGACGAGCGGGCCGCAGGTCGGGAGCACCACCTTGAGGAACGTTCGCAGCTCGCCGGCGCCGTCGAGCCGTGCCGCCTCCAGGAGGGGGTCGGGCACGCCGAGCATGAACTGGCGGGCGATGAAGATGCCGACCACGTCGAACAGGGTCGGCAGGATCACCGCCCAGGGCGAGTCGACGAGGCCGATCCGGGCGACGACGAGGAAGGCCGGGACCAGGGTCACCTGGATCGGCATCATGATCGTGACCAGGAAGGCGGCGTAGATGAGGCCTCGGCCGAAGAAGCGGAACTTCGCCAGGGCGTAGCCGGCGCCGAGCGAGACGCACACGCTCAGCGCCGTGCCGATGACGGCCACGAACAGCGAGTTTCCGAGCCACTGCCACACCGGCTGGGTCGAGAAGACCTCCACGAAGTTGGCGGTGGTCGGGTCGTCCGGCCAGAGGTAGAACTCTCGGCTCTGCGACTGGCCGCCCGGTGTGAGGGCGGAGACGGCCATCCAGTAGATCGGGAAGATCATCAGGGCGGCGAGGGCGGTCAGTGCCGCCGTCAGCAGCCAGCGTCGGCTGCGGGAACGCGGGTTCACAGGAGCTCCTCCGCTCGTCGGTTCGCGCGTTGCCTGAGCAGGGTGAAGACCAGCAGGATCGCCACCAGCAGCAGGCCGAGGGCCGCGGCGTAGCCCATCCGGGCGTCGGCGAAGGCGGACCGGAAGACGTACTGGATGAGCACCGTGGTGGAGAAGCCGGGACCGCCGCCGGTCATCACGTAGATGACGTCGAAGGCCTGGATCGAGAAGACCACGTTGAGGATGACGAGGATCGACGTCGTCGGCCCGAGCAGCGGCCAGGTCACCCGGCGGAACCGGGTCCAGGGCGAGGCGCCGTCGATCGCCGCCGCCTCCTGCAGCTCCGACGGCACGGACTGCAGTGCGCCCATGTAGATGACCATGCAGAAGCCGATCCGGGTCCAGACGACCACCGCGATGAGGGTGAACATCGCGATGCTGGGCGAGGTCAGCCACGGGACGCGCTCGAGCCCGAACACCTGGAGAAAGTTGTTCAGCACCCCGTAGTCGCCGTTGAAGATCCACGACATGACGACGCCGACCACGACGCCGGCCGCGACCATGGGCACGAAGAACGCGGCTCGGAGCAGCGACCGGCCCGGGAGCGGGCGGTTCAGCGCGACGGCGAGCCCGAGCCCGATCAGCATCGCCGTCGGCACGGTCCCGACGGTGAAGACGAGGGTGTTGAGCAACGCGGTGCGCAGCAGGCCGTCGCCCGTCATGGTCTCGAAGTTGTCGAACCCGACCCACTCGCCGTCGCCGAGCGACGCCGTCTCCTGGAAGCTGAGCGTGACGGCGATGACGATCGGCACGAGCGAGAAGGCAAGGAACAGCAGCGCCGCCGGGCTCACGAACAGGTACGGCGCGACCAATCTGCGGCGCCGGGGAGTCGCATCCGGGTCGCCTGTCGGGCTCCCGGGGGTGGTGCGGCCGGTGCGGGTGGTCGCCATCTCCGGCGTGGTCACGTCACTGCTCTGTGACATCGCGCATCGCCTCCATCATCTGCTCGGACGTCTCTCGGGGGGTGAGCTCACCGAGGAAGCACAGGTCGGCGTAGTCCGCGAACACCGTGTTCAACGAGCTGAAGTACTGGCCGGTCTCGGCGCGGACCATCTCGATGGGGATGGTCGTGCCCTGGTCGATGAACCGTTGCATCGTGTCGACGTTGCTCGCGTAGTCGATGTCCTCCGCCGTGAGCGAGGACCGGGCGGGCAGCCAGTTGCCGTCGTGGCAGAACTGGACGACGTTCTCGCGGTTGGTGATGTACGCGACCAGCTCGGCCGCGAGCTCCGGGTGCTTCGACGACTTCGTCACCGCCAGGGCGTTGCCGCCGAGGTCGGAAGCCTCGTCCTCGTTGCGGATCATGTAGGAGGTGCCCCACTCGCCCGGCATCTCCTCGTCGAGCTGGGCGATCGACTCCGGGTTGTTGAGCATCATGCCGATCTGGCCGGTGAGGAACAGGTTGCGGGCGACGTCGCCGCCCCCGGACTTGCACATGTTGGAGGGGGAGACGAGGCCGTCCGCGTACCAGCGGTGACCGAACTCGAGCGCCCCGATGGCCTCCTCGGTGTCCATGCTGGGTGTCTCACCGTCCTCGCCGAGGAACGCGCCACCGTTCTGGTAGACGATCGGCAGCCACCGGTAGGCCGTCTGGGTACCCGACCAGCCGTAGCCGAACGCGTACTGGCCGGTCACCTTCTTCACCTCGGCGGCGACCTCGAGGAACTCGTCCCAGCGCCAGGCCGTGTCGAGCGAGTCCGGGGGAGTGACGCCGATCTGCTCCATGACCGATCGGCGGTAGTAGGTGATGAAGTTGTCCGTGTGCTGGAAGACGCCGAAGAGGCCGTTCTCCCGGGCACCGATCGCCCAGAACGCGTCGGAGTAGTCCTCCGGGTAGCTGTCCGGGACGGCCGCCGAGATGTCGATCAGGCTCCCGTTGGCGGCGTACCGGCCGATCTGCTGCGGTGTGATCCGGATGATGTCCGGCGCCAGGTCGGCGGCGAGCCGGGTGATGAACCACTGGTGGAAGCTGCCGGTGGTCACCTCCACCGCGACGCTGGTGCCCGGATGGTCGGCGACGAACTCGTCGGCGATCCGCTGGTAGGACTCGAGGTCCAGCGGGATGTTCCAGGAGGACAGCCGCAGGTGCTTGGTCTCGGTCGGCGCACCCGAGCAGGCGGCGAGCGCACCGGCCACCGAGATGCCGGCGACCGCCAGGAACCGGCGCCGGGAGACGTCGGCGGTGGCGGGGGATGTGTGCATGGTTGGTCCTCTCCGTCGAGGTGCCTTGCCGAGCGGCGGCGGACGTGGGGCCCCGCGCTGCTGTGTGACGCGGCGGCCGGGGGTCGGTGCGGCCACTCGTCGAGTGCCGACGATCGAGCACCGAGGTTCGAACGCCGGCACCGGCGAGCGCCGGCAGTCAGCCGGTGAGCGTCAGACGGTCACAGGGCGCGCCGCCGGCTTGAGCGCCTCCGGGAGCAGCTCGGCGTGGGCCTCGAGGAGCTCGTCGGTCATCTGCCGGATCTGCTCGACCGTGAGCAGGGCGCTGGTGAGCGGGTCCAGCATGACCGCGTGGTAGACGTTCTCCCGGTTCCCCGTGAGAGCAGCCTGCACGGCGAGGGTCTGCACGCCGATGTTGGTCCGGTTGACCGCCGCGAGCTGCGGTGGCAGGTCTCCGACGGCCGTCGGCTGGACGCCGTTGTGATCGACCAGGCAGGGCACCTCGACGCACGCGTCCGACGGCAGGTTCGAGATGATGCCGGCCCCGCTGGAACCGCTGGAACCGCCGGAGCCGCTGGAAGAACCGAGCGAGTTCGGCACGTTGCCGTAGATCACCGAGGGCCTCCCGGTCACCATCGAGTTGACGATGCTCGCGCCGTACTCCACGGACGGCGCCAGGTTGTCCTTGAGCTTCGCGAGCTGCGTATGCACGTCGCCGCTCTCGTCGTGGCTCGCGCAGATCTCGTAGTAGTCCCAGCGCTCGGGGATGTACTCGGTGACGAGCTCCGGATTCTTGCGGAAGTACGGCAGGTACTCCGAGGCGTGGTGGCTGGACTCGGTCTGGAAGTAGCCGAACGCGTCCATGATCGTGGTGCGCACCTGCTCGTTGCCGCCCTCGTAGGTGCTGGCGGCCTCGGCCGCCTCGCTGTGGTCGCCGTCGTCGACGGTGAGCCCGGCGGCGGCCTGCCCGGGCAGGTGCCGGACGCGCATGGTCTCGCGCAGCCGCGGGTAGAGGTCCTCGGTGCCGTGGCGGAACTCGAGGATCCACGACTGGTGGTTGATGCCGGCGCACTTGTAGCTGACCTCGTCGTACGGGACGCCGAGGGTGCGGGCGAGCATCCGGGTGGTGCCCTGGACGCTGTGGCACAGCCCGACGGTGCGCAAGCCCTTGGCGTTGAGGAAGGCGGTCGCCATGGCCATCGGGTTGGCGTAGTTGATGACCTGCGCGTCCGGGCACACCTCGCGCGCGTCGGCGGCGATGGCCTCGTACGCGTTGACCGAGCGCAGGAAGCGGAAGACGCCGCCGGGGCCGACGGTGTCGCCGACGGTCTGGTCGACGCCGTAGCGGCGCGGGATCTCGACGTCGTGGCGGTAGGACTCGACCCCGCCCACCTGGAAGGTGATGATGACGACGTCCGCGTCCTGCAGCGCCTGCCGGCGGTCCGTCGTCTCCTCCACGACGGTGTCGAACCCGTGATGGGTGACGAGCTCGCGGGTGGCGCCGGCCACTCGCGCGAGCCGGCCGGCGTCGATGTCCATGAGGGAGAGGGTGGCGGAGCGCAGCGCCGGGAAGCTCACGAGGTCCCCGATGAGGCGGAAGGGGAACACGAACCCGCCGGCGCCGATGATGGTGATCTTGGGATGCGTCGTCGTCATAGGGCCACGCTAGGAGCGCTGCACCCGGCAGAACCTCCGCGTTCGGGTGCCACAATTCCAGGATCCTCAGGTCCGTCCGTTACGGTGCCGGTGTGCTCGACGACGCGCCCTCCATCGCCCTGCCCCGTACCGATGCGCCCACCGACGTCGTGGAGGATCTCGACTCCGCGCTGTGGGTCCGGCGCGGCGACCCGCCGACCATGGAGCGCCCGCACCGCCACGACGACCTCGAGATCAACGTCGTGCTCCGCGGCCGGCTCGACTACCTGTTCGGCGGCTCCCGCGTCAGCGTGCACGCGGGACAGATCGCCATGTTCTGGGCGGCCACGCCGCACCGGCTGATCGAGCCGCGGAGCGGGGACGTGTGCTGGGTGCACATCCCGCTGAGCACCGTCCTCAGCTGGTCGCTGCCCGACCACGACGTGTGCACGCTCCTGCGCATGGCACCGGTGATCGTGCCGGTGGACGCGGTGCCGGGGGACGCCGAGGCGCTGTTCGAGTCGTGGCGCCACGAGCTCACCGGTGACCACACGGAGATCGCGCTGCTCGAGGCGCAGGCCTTCGTGCGCCGGGCCCTGAAGCACCACCGCGAGTCGGCGACGGCCGGGCCGGGCGAAGCGGCCGCCGTCGAGGCTCCCCGCCGCGAGCCGGAGGCCGAGGGGCACGACGTCGAACGGGCGACGGGGGTGCGGCACGTCGCCGTGATGGCCCAGTACATGGCCGCCCACTTCCGCGACCCGATCGCGCCGTTCGACGTCGCCCGCGCCGCGCACCTCGCGCCGACCTACGCCATGGGGCTGTTCCGGCAGACGGTGGGAATCACGTTGGGCGGGTACCTGACACGGTGCCGGGTGGCGGAGGCGCAGCGGTTGCTCATCACCACCTCCCGGACCACTGGCGAGGTGGCCCACGAGGCCGGGTTCGCCTCCCAGAGCAGCTTCTACGAACACTTCAGACGCACCTGCGGCTGCTCACCGGGCGCCTACCGCAAGCGCCTGCGCTGAGGGGCAGCACTGGGGGGCCTCGGGCCGGTGAAGGGACGGACGGCCGCGGCGGCCCTCAGGCCGCCACGGTACGGAAGCCGCCGTTGACCATGGACGAGTCCGGCGTGTTCGAGGACCGCGCCGCGTTGCGGTAGCGGTTGCAGTAGGAGTCGTGGCACAGGAACGAGCCGCCGCGCATCACCCGCGCCGTTCCCTCGGCCGGGCCCTGCGGGTCCTTCCTCGGGGACTCGTCGTAGTAGTTCGGGGAGAACCAGTCACCGCACCACTCCCAGACGTTTCCGACGGTCTGCCACAGGCCGAAGTCGTTGGGTCGGTAGGTGCGCACGGGCGCCGTCGTGAGGTAGCCGTCCTCCTCGGTGTTCGAGCGCGGGAAGGGTCCCTGCCAGATGTTGCATCGCCAGCCGTGGTCGGCGTCCAGCTCGTCTCCCCAGGGATAGCGGGCTGAGGTCAGCCCACCGCGGGAGGCGTACTCCCACTCGGCCTCGGTCGGCAGCCGTCGGCCCGCCCACTCGCAGTAGGCCTGGGCGTCGTTCCAGCTGACGTGCACGACGGGGTGGTCGTCCTTGCCCTCGACGGACGAGTGCCGCCCGCCCGGGCGTCGCCAGCCGGCCTCTCGCACGCCCAGCCACCACGGTGCGTCCGGGGGCCGGCCGACGACGTCCTGCCTCCGGTCGGCCTGCAGCGCCAGGTGGAAGACGGCCGAGAACCCGAACTGCTCGGCCTCGGTGCGGTAGCCCGTGTCCGCGACGAACCGGGCGAAGTCGGCGTTGGTGACCGAGGTGGCGTCGATGGTGAACGGCTCGAGCTCGACCTCGTGGACCGTGCCCTCCCCGTCGCCTGGGTGGCCGTCGCCGTGGGCGTCGCCCATGCGGAAGACGCCGCCCGGGAGGGCGACCTGCTCGACGGTGTGGCGGCTCGCGTCGTCGGTCGGCCCGTCGCCGGGCTGCCGCCCGGCCCGACGTACGCCGGTCTCGATCGTGACGGCGGCGGGTGCGGCGGCGCCGTCGTGCTCGAACGACGGCGCGCAGCACGCGTGCGTCTCCTGCTCACCGTGCATGGTTGCTCCTCCTCGCCTGGACGGGTCTCGTTCGATCAAACCACGCGCGGCCGGGACGGTGCGCCGCTGCCGTCATGCCGGACGGCGGCCGGCCGACGACCTGGGTGCGCGGCGTCCGTGGACCAGGAAGTAGAGGCCGGACGAGGCGAGGACGACGAACGCCAGGACGAGGTACATGTCGCTGTAGCCGACCGCCGAGACCAGCGCGCCGAGACCAGCAGGGCCGAAACCGGTACCGACGTCGACCATGAAGTAGAAGCTCGAGACCGCGACGCCGAGCCGCCCGGGACCCGTCAGGCCGACGGCGATCGCCTGGCACGAGGAGATGATCGTGCCGAAACCGAGCCCGACGAGGGCGCCGGCGACGACGACCATGGCGTCCGTGGTCGCGAAGGACAGGACCGCGAGACCCAGCGCGAGCGAGAGGATCGCCGGGTACACCACGACGTTGTCGCCCCGACGGTCCTGGATGCGGCCGACGAAGAGCCGGGAGACGAACAGCACGCCCGCGTAGACGAGGAAGAACGCGGCCGCTCCGGCGCTCAGGCCGGCCGACGAGGCATAGGAGTCGAGGAAGGTGATGATGCCCGCGTACGCCGTCGCGATGACACCCATGAACACGGCGATCGGCAGCACCTCGGCCGAGAGGAGGTCCCGTGGCCGGAACCGCCGCATCCTCGCGAGGTCCTCGGAGGCGATGTGGACCGGCGGCACCCGCAGCACCAGCGCCACGGTGATGCCGACGGTGGAGACCCCTACCGCGCCCCAGAACAGCCCCTGGTACCCGAAGACGTCGATCAGGGTCAGACCGAGGAAGGGGCCGAGTGCCGTCGCGACGGTGTTGCTGAGCGTGAAGTAGCCGGTCCCCTCGCCGCGCCGCAACGGCGGGATGAGACTCTGCGCGATCGTGATGGTGGCCGTGCTGGTGATCCCGAAGGCGAGGCCGTGGACGAACCGCTCGATCAGGAGCAGCGGGAGGGAGGTCGTCGGCAGGTAGCTGATCGAGGCGACGAGGAACACCACCTGCGCGGCGACCAGCATCCGCCGCCGCCCGACCAGCTCGATGAGGTTCCCGCCGAGCAGGCGCGCGAAGATCGCCCCGACGATGAACATGCTCGCCGCCAGGCCGGCGAGACTGTCGCCGGCGCCGAACTCCTCGGACGCGTAGCGCGCCAGGGTCGTCATCAGCAGGTAGAAGACCGTCGAGGCGCTGAGGTTGACGATCGTGGCGAGGACGAAGTCACGGGTCCACAGCGGCTCGGATGTCCCCGTCGTCATGTCTCTCCTGCGCTCGCGGCCGGCCTCGCTCCGGCGGCCGGCCTCACGTTACGCCGGCGGTGCGAGGACCGGACGGTGTCTCAGGGCCTCCGGAATAGATCTGCCGGCACGGTACTTGCCTCGGCATGGAGATCGCACAGGCGCTCGAGGCGGCACGTGCGCGCAGCGAGGCCACGCTGGCCACGATCCGCCGCAGCGGCCGCCCCCAGCTGTCCAACGTCCTGCAGTACACGGACGACGACGGCGTCATCCACATCTCGATCACCGCCGAGCGGGCGAAGTACCACAACCTGCGGCGTGACCCGTGGACGGCCCTGCACGTCAACGGTGAGACCTTCTGGTCCTACGTCGTCATCGAGGGGACGGCCGAGCTCTCGCCCGTCGCGGCCGCGCCGGACGACGACACGGTCGAGGAGCTGGTCGAGGTCTACCGCGCGCTCGGCGGCGAGCACCCCGACTGGGACGCGTTCCGCCGGGCGATGATCGGCGAGCGCCGGGTGGCGCTGCGGATCCGGGCGGACCGTGCGTACGGCATGCTGCGGTAGCCGCCGACGTCCGGGACCTGAGGGCCTGCTCTACTCCGCGAAGAGCTGACGGATGTCGTTGGCGTCGATCGCCGTCGAGGCCGCGCCGTCGCCGTCGATCACCTGCGCGAACAGCTCGGCCTTGCGCGCCTTGAGCTGCATGACCTTCTGCTCGATCGTGTCCGCGGCCACGAGCCGGTAGACGTGCACGTTCTTGTGCTGGCCGATCCGGTGCACCCGGTCGACGGCCTGAGCCTCGGCGGCCGGGTTCCACCACGGGTCCAGGACGAAGACGTAGTCCGCCTCCGTGAGGGTCAGTCCCGAGCCGCCCGCCTTGAGGCTGATGAGGAACACCGGCGCCGCGCCCGAACGGAACTCCTCGATCACGGCGCCGCGGTCGCGCGTCGAGCCGTCGAGATACGTCGACGCGATGCCCGCCTCCTCGAGGCCTTCGCGCACGCGCGCCAGATACGAGGTGAACTGGCTGAACACGAGCGCCCGGTGTCCCTCGGCCGTCAGCTCGGCCACGTGCTCGAGCAGGAGGTCCAGCTTCGCCGACCCGGCCTTGCTGTCCTCGCCGACCAGCGCGGGGTCCAGCGCGAGCTGGCGCAGCTTGGTGAGCGCGCTGAAGATCGCCATCCGGTTGCGGTCGAAGTCGGCGACGAGTCCGAGGATCCGCTGGCGCTCCTTGGCCAGCCAGGCGTCGTAGAGCTTGCGGTGCCTGGGCGTGAGGGTGACGTCGAGGATCTGCTCCTGCTTCGGCGGAAGGTCCTTGGCGACGACCTCCTTGGTGCGCCGCAGCATGAACGGACGGATGCGCTGCCGGAATCGGCGTAGCACCGCCTCGTCGCCGTCCTTCTCCACCGGCTTGACCACGCGGTCGGTGAACTGGCGCGGCCAGGGATAGAGGCCCGGCACGGTCAGCGACAGCAACGCCCACAGCTCCATCAGCCGGTTCTCGAACGGTGTCCCGGTGACGGCGAGCCGGAACTCCGCGTCGATCTTGCGGGCGGCGGCGTAGGTCTTGCTCTGGTGGTTCTTCACCTGCTGGGCCTCGTCCAGGACGAGCCCCGCCCAGGAGCCGGCGGCGTAGGCCTCCTGGTCGAGGCGCAGCAGGGTGTAGGTGGTGAGGACGACGTCCGAGCTCGCGGCGATCGCGCCCACGTCGTCGGTACGACGGCGGACCACGCCGACCCGCAGGTTGGGCGCGTGACGGCTCGCCTCGTGCTCCCAGGCGGTGACGACGCTGGTCGGCGCGACCACCAGGAACGGCTCGTCGGTGCCCCGACCGCGTGCGTGCTGGATCAGGGCGAGGACCTGCAGCGTCTTCCCCAGGCCCATGTCGTCGGCGAGGATGCCGCCGAGGCCGTGCTCGTAGAGGAAGGCGAGCCACCAGAAGCCGTCGAGCTGGTAGCTGCGCAGCTCACAGGTCAGACCCTCCGGCTCAGGCTGTGGGATGTCGGTCAGGTCGCGCAACGCCTGCGCGCGTTCCACCCACTGCGCCGCCTGCCGCGAGACGACGCCGACCTCCGCCAGCTGTGCCCACACGCCCAGATCGTGCTTGCCGACGCTGATCCGGTCGCCGTCGCGCTCGCGCAGCTGGGAGGCGGCCTCGACCACCTCGCGCACGTCGGTGAGCTCGGGGATGTCGGTGGGCAGGTACAGCCCGCTCGGCAGCACGAGGAAGTCGTCGCCGAGGGTGAGGGCGGCGAGCACCTGGGGGAGCGGGATCGACTCACCGGCGACCGTGATGGTCACGCCGAGGTCGAGCCAGTCGGTGAAGTCCGGGTCGTCCCCGGTGGGTTCGGAGGCCTCGACGACGTCGAAGGTCACCTCGGGCGCCTCGGTCGCCGCACGGAAGTCGGGCCGGTGCCGCTCGGTGACCTCGACGTCGTCCAGCTCGCGCAGGTACGGCAGGTCGTGGATCGCCAGGGTGAGGGCGTCGCCGTCGGCGGCAACGGCGCGGCCACGGACGTCTGCCGGCACGGAGGAGACGATCACCGACTCGGCAGTGTGGTCCCGCACCCCGCCGAGGCTGTCGTCGCTGTCCAGCGTGCAGTGCCGCGACTCGCCGTAGCACCAGCTCCACTCGAGCTCCGCCGCCGTGGCGCTGCGCCAGGTGACGGTGACCCGCAGGATCGGGCGCAGCGGTTGGGGCACGTCGACCGAACCGTCCGGCGATCGGACGTCGACGTGCTGGACCAGTCCGGCGAGGCGGTCGCGGAACGCGTCGAGATCACCGGCGGGCACCTCGATCGGGCCGCCCTCGACCAGGCGCAGCGCGGACGACGGGACCGGGGCTGCGAGGGCTGCGATCTGGAGGTGCCCGTCGTCGAGCAGCGCCACGGTCCTGGGGCGGGGCCCGCCGAGCAGGACCAGGCGCTCGCCCTGCCAGACCTCGCCGTCGACCGCGACGCCGAGCTCGAGCCGGGTGGTCGCACCTCGCGACGTGGCGTCGGCGGCGAGCGTCAACGGCTCCTCGCGGACAGTGACCGAGCGCAGCGCGCCCGTCGTGAGGAACTCGATGCCGGCCTGCTCGGCGTCCCGCAGCAGGCGAGGAAGGTGGTGGCCGAAGCTCTGCAGTGGCGCTGCCCGATTCCCGGCGATCCCGTAGCCGTGGGCGTCGAACGCCAGGTACAGCGCCTCGAGCGCGTCGACCTGGCCGGGGTGGATCCGGCGTTGCGCGATGGCGGTCGGCAGGTCGGACCAGCCGGCGCCCGTCTTGATCCATTTCCGCTTGGCACCGCGGCGTACGGGCTGCAGGCCGAAGCTCGGGGCGTCCGAGTAGCTGTAGCGCGACGGCGGCCTGACCGAGAACTGCAGCGCGAGCTCGTCGGTCGCCACGGGCTGGTTCTGGCTCGCCAGCTCACCGGTGAGGGCGTCGAGCTGGCGCTGCCATGCCGGCACGCTGCTGGTTCCCACGAAGGTCTGCCGCAGGACCAGGGCGACGGCGGCGCCGTGCTTGCACAGGCTGCCGACCGGGCAGCTGCAGACGCTGGCGACCCATCCGCCGTCGAGCGACGTGCCGTTGCCCGGCTCGCCGACGTCGGCATGGAACTCGACCTGGTACGGCGCGGGCTCCGTGCCGCGGACCGACGCCGTGACGGTCACGGCGTCGTTCGTCAGATCCTTCACCGACGGCCGGCCGTGCAGGCGGTCGACGTAGCCGCGTGCGCGGGCGAGCGTCCTGGGCCCGAAGTGGTGGGCCAGCAGGTCGTCGGTGAGTGCCGCGAGTACGTTCATGACGGAAGCAATCGTGGCACGTCGGTCCGACACCGGTTCTCAGGCTGGGGACCGCCGTCGGCCACCGCCGCACCCTGTGGATGTCAGGGCAGCTTGCACCGCGCGTCGTGCACGGACTGCACGACCCAGGCGTGCGTCACGATGACGCGGGGACCGGCCCGGTGCTCGCTCGCGGTGTCAGGACGGACGCCGGGGCCCGCACCACGTCGTCCACCTGTGCGCCGCGTATCCGGGCGACCAGCACCTCAGCGACCAACCCGCCCAGCGCGAAGGCGTCGCGCGTCATCGCGGTCAGCGGCGGTGCGACGAGGCGAGCCAGCTCGGAGTCGTCGAACGAGGCGACCGAGACGTCGTCGGGGATCGACATGCCGGCGTCGCGGAGCGCGGCCACACCGGCCAGAGCCTCGATGTCGGAGTCGAAGACGATCGCGGTCGGCGGGTCGGGCTGCCGGACCAGGTGTGTGGTGGCGGCCGCGGCCTCCTGATGAGAGAAGTCCGTCGGGATGCTGGTGATGTCCAGGTCGTGGTCGCGCGCCGCGGCCTCCAGGGCGGCCACGCGTTGTGCCGAGTGCACGAAGTCTCGGATCCCGCCGACGTGTCCCACCCTGCGGTGACCGAGCCCGACGAGGTGCTCGATGATCTGCAGCATCGCGTCGAAGTCGTCGGTGGACACAGCAGGGAGCGGCTGGGGGCTACCGGCGCCGCCGACCAGCACCGCCGGCGGGCCGAGGGCGGCAACGATCTCCGGTCGCGGATCGTCGACCTCCAGGTCGAGGAGGACCAAGCCGTCGACACGCCCTTCGGCCGCCCATCGCCGGTAGGTGGCGATCTCGGCCGCCATGTCCTCGACGACCAGCAGCTGCAGGGCCACCATGTCAGCGGACAGGCGCGCCTGCAGGCCGGAGAGGAGCTGGGCGAAGAACGGCTCGATGCTGATGGTCCGCGCTGGTCTGGCCACCACGAGCCCGACCGTGTCCGCGAGCTTGCCGCTGAGCGCGCGAGCGGCCCGGTTCGGGTGCCAGTTCAGCTCATCGACGGCCTCGAGGATTCGCTTGCGGGTGTGCTCGCTGACACCTGGGCGGCCGTTGAGGGCGAACGAGACCGCCGCGGTGGAGACACCGACCCGCTTGGCGATGTCGGTGATCGTCGGCCGCCCCACGCGCTGAGTTCCCATCGCCCCCCGCTTCTCGCCCTCAGCCTTCGACCGGGCCCTCGAGCGGCACCAGGCGGCCGATCCGCGCGGCCGGGCGCGCGGATCGTGAGGTGCTCGGCGATGTCCTCACCTCGTCTCCCAGAAGCATGCCTCCGAGGATGGCACCGATGGGCACGCCGCCGTCGCGGAATGGGAGTCGCGCGACAAGATTTCCGGCCCTCGCCGTCCGGAGTGGGCCCGGGTCGGCCTTCGAAGGTGCGGTGGCGGGGTCAGGCGAGCGTGAACCGCAGCGTGCGCACCTCGAACGGGCTCAGTGCCAGCGCAGCGGTGCCGCCGTCGAGCTCGACGGCGTCCTGCTGGAGATCGTCCTCGATGAGGTTCACGGTGCGGGCCCGGGAGACCGGCGCGTCGACCGTCACCGAGCCCTTGGCGCGCCGGCCGAGCCCCTCGTACACCCGGACGACGAGGTCACCGGACCGGTCGTCGGCGAGCTTGACCCCGGAGACGACGACGCCCTCGCCGGACGCGGTGACAAGCGGGTCGAACCCGTGGTCGCCGCGCACGGTGCGCTCGGGCAGGTTCATCGCGATGCCGGCCTCCGTCGCCTCGGCCACGTCCGCCCCGACGACGAGCCCGTAGACGTGGGTCTGCGCGCCCTGGTCGGTCTCCGGGTCGGGGAAGCGCGGCGCGCGCAGCAGCGACAGCCGCAGCGTGGTGGTCACCTGTGGGGCGGCACCGTCGTCGCCGACCGTGCGAGTCACGTCGTAGCCGTACACCGAGTCGTTGACCAGGGCGGCGCCGAAGCCGGGCTCCTCGGCCAGGACGAACCGGTGCATGGACGTCTCGAACTTCGCGGCCTCCCAGCTGGTGTTCGTGTGGGTGACCCGCTTGTGGTAGCCGAACTGGGTCTCGGCGGCCGTGTGCTCGGCGCGCACGTCGAGCGGGAAGGCGACCTTGAGGAACTTCTCCGTCTCGTGCCAGTCGGTGGTCTGGGCGAACCGCAGGGTTCGGCTGCCCGGCTCGAGGGAGATGACCTGCCGGACGGAGGAGCCGCCGAAGGTGCGCTCGACGGTGACGGCGGCGGCGCCGTCGTCCTGCTCCGCTGCGGAGATCGACGTGACGTCGCGCAGGTCGGTGACACTGTTCTGGTAGAACCGGTCGACGTCCCAGGCGTCCCACTTGTTCGGGAAGTCCTGGTGCAGCTGCAGGACCCCGGCCTCGCGTCCGGGCGCGACGGCGTCGCGCCCGGACGCCTTGTCGACGGCGGAGGTGACGTGGCCTTCCCGGGAGAGTGTCACGGTGACCAGGTCGTTCTCCAGCACGTATCCGGTGTCGGTCTCGTGCAGACCGGTCCGCTCCGCCGTCGGGAGGTCGCCGGCGACGGCGGCGCCGAGCGGCGGCACCCCGGCACGTGCCGCGGTGGCCGGATTGACGACGACGGAGCTGTCACCAGTACCGACGAGCGCCCCCAGCGCGCGGTCGATGACGGCCTCGGCGCCCGAGCGGATCTCCTCGTACGCGGCCGCCGCCTCGCGGTGCACCCACGCGATCGACGTGCCGGGCAGGATGTCGTGGAACTGGTGCAGCAGCACCCGCTGCCACAGCTCGTCCAGCTCGTCGTAGGGATAGGCGAAGGGCCGGTCCGCCGTGGAGCGCGCCGCGGCGGTCGCCGCCCACACCTCCGCCTCGATCAGCAGGTGCTCGCTGCGGCGGTTGCCCTGCTTGGTCTTGTGCTGTGAGGTCAGGGTCGCGCGGTGCAGCTCGAGGTAGAGCTCGCCGACCCACACCGGTGGCGTCTCCAGCTCGCGCCGGGCGCGGGCGAAGAACTCGTCGGGGTGCTCCCAGCGAACCTGCGCGCTGCCCTCGAGGTCGGCGAGACGCTTCGCCCTGCCGACCATCTCGCGGGTGGTGCCGCCTCCGCCGTCGCCGTGCCCGACCGGCGCGATGGAGCCGGTGGCGTGCCGCGACTCGCGGAACTGCCGGGAGGCCAGCGCGACCTCCTCGCCGGAGAGCTCGGAGTTGTACGTGTCCATCGGCGGGAAGTGGGTGAACACGCGGGAGCCGTCGATGCCCTCCCACTCGAAGGTGTGGTGCGGGAAGACGTTGACCTGGTTCCAGGAGATCTTCTGGGTGAAGAACCAGTCGAAACCGGAGCGCCGGATCAGCTGTGGCAGCGACGGGGAGTAGCCGAAGCTGTCCGGCAGCCACACGCCGTGGGAGCGGATCCCGAACTCGCGCTCGAAGAACCGCTGCCCCTGCGAGAACTGGCGGACCAGTGCCTCGCCGGCCGGCATGACGGTGTCGGACTCGACCCACATGCCGCCGAGCGGCAGGAAGCGTCCGGCGGCGACGGCCTCCTTGATCCGGGCGTACACCTCCGGGCGGTGCTCCTTGACCCAGGCGTACTGCTGGGCGGAGGACATGCCGTACACGAAATCCTCGGTGCCCTCGATGAGCTCGGCCATGGACGCCGTCGTCCTGGCCACCTTGCGGATGGTCTCCCGCAGCGGCCACAACCACGCGGAGTCGATGTGCGCGTGCCCGACGGCCGAGATGACGTGGGCGCTCGGCTCGGCCGGACTCGCGAGCACGTCGGCGAGCTGCGCGCGGGCGTCGGCGGCCGTCTCGGGGATGCGCTGGAGGTCGAGGACGTCGAGGGCATCGTCGAGCGCCTGCAGGATCCGCATCCGGCGTGGCCCGGCCGGCAGCTCGGCCTGCAGCTCGAGCAACACCTGGACGTCGAGCGCGAGGTCGTGGACCTCGCGCTCGAGAACGGCCAGGTCCAGCCGGCGCGTCTCGTACAGCTTGCGCGCCGAGGACGTCTGGATGTCACCCTGCTCCGTCGGCAGGAAGGGGTGGGCGTCGAGGATCACAGGGTTGGCAGCGCCCTCGACGTAGAGCTCGATCTCCTCGCCGCCGCTGGCGGACTGCGTGAGCGGCACGACCTGGTTGCGCGGGTTCACCGACTTCACCGGGCTGCCGTCGCCGCGGTAGACGAGGCCCTCGCACTGGAAGCCGGGCCGGTCCTTGTCGAACCCGAGGTCGATGACCGCCTCGACCTCGCGCCCCGCCCACTGCGCGGGGACGGTGCCACGCAACCGGAACCATGTCGTGGCCCAGGCGGCGCCCCACGGGGTGCCCACCTCGTACGGGGTGTAGTCCAGGGCGAGCCCCTCGGAGGGCGCGATGGGCTCGCCGGGCAGCTCGTGCCAGGAGACCTCGAGGGGCGCCGACTCGGAATGGATCGCGGGCCAGACCCGCTCGGTGAGTACCCGCCGGGCCCGTTCGGTGGTCAGGGAGACATCGTCGTGCATGAGAACCAAAGATCCGCTTCGTTCGACAGAGACGGCCGCGGACGAGCCTACGCGGGCCCCTGCACGCAGCGGTGTTCGCAGGCACATCGATTCGTCCGTCGGCTCTCGTACGCGCGGCGGTCACCGAGATTTCACCTGCAGATCTGGCGAGCCGACCTGTGCTGGGGTCATAGTTGACCCACGCGCACATCACCGGGGGAGAGCCATGAGCAGCACCGGCGAGGGCAAGTCTCGCTCCAGAGTCCTCATCGCCGTCCTTGTCGCCCTCGTGCTCGCGGCCGGGGGAGGAGCCGCCGCCGTCGCGCTCCAGCCCGAGGCGGCGCCGCGGGCCTACGCAGCCGTCGACAAGCCCGTGGTCACCGAGGACGTGCCCTACAAGGGTGAC
This sequence comes from Georgenia halophila, assembly GCF_039541595.1. Taxonomy (NCBI): domain Bacteria; kingdom Bacillati; phylum Actinomycetota; class Actinomycetes; order Allobogoriellales; family Allobogoriellaceae; genus Georgenia; species Georgenia halophila. The sequence goes on from NZ_BAABGN010000013.1 coordinate 572,634, forward strand.
GACGCCTCCGCCGAGGCCGCCGAGTCGCTCGAGGATGTCATCGTCCCGGACGAGGTGCCCGAGGGCGAGACCTTCGCGACGATGCGGGTGCCCAGCTGGGGCGACGAGGAGTACCCCATCAGCGAGGGCATCACCGACCACGTGCTCGACAACCTCGGCCTCGGTCGGTTCCCGTCCAGCGAGATGCCCGGCGAGATGGGCAACTTCGCGATGGCCGGGCACCGCACCCTGCACTCCCGGCCGCTGTACCGCATCAACGAGCTCGAGGTCGGCGACGAGATCGTCGTGACGACCGACCAGGGCAAGTACACGTACGTGGTGAGCGAGTACGAGATCGTCACGCCCGATCAGGTGCGCGTCGTCGAGGAGGACCCGCACAACCCCGAAGGACCCGCCGTGGGCCGTCTGATGACCCTCGTCGCCTGCCACCCGCTCGGTTCGACGGCGCAGCGCTGGGTCACCTACGCCGAGCTGGAGGACTTCAAGGCGGCCTGACGCACACCTCGCTCGTCCGCGCGCCGAGCCCTTGCCGCCGGCTGGGGTCGCGTCGCGACCGCACCGGCAGCTGGCGGCGCCGACCGGTGCTCGGTCGCTACCCCGCCGCCTCGCCGGTGACTCGCCCCAGCTCCCGCACCGTCTCGACGGTGTCCGCCTCGGCCGGAGTCTTGTCGTCGCGGTAGCGCAGCACCCGCGCGAACCGCAGCGCCATCCCGCCCGGGTAACGCGTGGAGCGCTGCACGCCGTCGAACGCGATCTCGACGACCTGCTCGGGACGGACGTGGACCACGTGGCCGTCGCGGGTGGTCTCCAGCTCCAGGAACCGCTCGGTCTGCCACTGGAGCGTCTCGTCGGTCATCCCCTTGAACGTCTTTCCGAGCATCACGAAGCCGTCGCCGTCGCGTGCTCCGAGGTGGATGTTGGACAACCACCCCTGCCGCCGCCCGCTGCCCCACTCGACCGCGAGCACGACGAGGTCGAGCGTATGGCGCGGTTTGACCTTCACCCATGCGGAGCCGCGGCGGCCGGCGTCGTAGGGCGCGCCAAGGTCCTTCAGGACGAGCCCTTCGTGCCCGCCGGCGACGAGCTCGGTGAAGAAGTCCTGGACCTCCTGGGTTTCGCCGGTGACCCGGCGGAGCACCCGCGACTCCTCGGGCACCACCCGATCGAGTGCGGCGAACCGTTCGGCGGCCGGGGCGTCGATGAGGTCGGTCCCGTCGAGGTGCAGGACGTCGAAGAAGAACACCGTCAGCGGCACCTGCTCGCGCAGTGCGGCACCGTCGCGGCTCATCGTCCGTGAGCCCGTCTCCTGGAAGGGGCGCGGGCGTTCGTCGGCGTCGAGCGCGACGGCCTCACCGTCGAGCACGACGGCGTCGCTCGCCAGGCTCTGGGCCGCCTCGACGACCTCCGGGACGCGGTCGGTGATGTCGTCGAGGGAACGGGTGAAGACCGTCACTTCCCGGCCCTTGCGATGGACCTGCACCCGGATGCCGTCGATCTTGGCGTCCGCCGCGACCCGCTCGTCACCCAGCTTGTCCATCGCGGCCGCCACGTCCGGCGCCGAGGAGGCCAGCATCGGACGCACCGGCCGGCCCACCTGCAGCCGGAACGACTCCAGCTCCGCGGCGCCGCCGGACAGCGCCGCCCGGGCGATCGGCCCGGACAGGGCGCTGAACATGGCCGCGCGCCGGACAGCCTTCAGTGGCACGTCGGCCGCGGCGGCGATCGCGTCGAGCAGCAGCGAGTCCAGCGCACCCTGCCGCAGCTCGCCGAGGATCAGCGCGCGCAGGAACTGCTGCTCGTCCGCCGTCGCCGCCGAGAACAGCCGCCCGACGGCGGAGGCGCGGGCGGCGTGGGAACCCGCGCCGGCCAGCGCGCCGAGCTTCTCGAGCGAGGCGTCCACGTCCGTGGGCGTCAGGGCGGGGGAGCTGGCCGGCTCGGGAAGCTGGGCGAGGCTGCGCCAACCCAGGCCGGTCCGCCGCTGCCGCGGACGCCCGGAGAGGAAGGAGGCCACCACCTCGACCTCGGTCGGCTCGCCCGCGGCCGCCTCGCGCAGCGCCGCGGCGAGAAGCTCGCGCTTGCGCAGGCGGGAGCGGGTCGCCGCCAGTGCGGCGTGGGTCTCGACGAGATCGGCGAGGAGCACACGTCGATCCTGGCACGTGCCGCCGACGTGGGCGCGCGTGCCGCCGACGTGGGCGCGCGTGCCTACGCTGAACGGGTGCAGTCCACCGACCGGCCGGACGCCGAGCGCGCCTGGGCGCCCGACTGGCCGCTTCGGCCCGGACCGACCCTCGCGTCCCTGACCCACGGCCCTGCCGACCCCACCTCCCGTCGCGGCGCGGGTGTGTGGTGGCGGGCGCTGCGGACGCCCGACGGCCCGGCCACCCTGCGCCTCGACCTCGGCCAGGAGGTCCGGGCCAGCGCTTGGGGCGAGGGCGCGGACTGGGCGGTCGGTGCGGCACCCGCGCTGCTGGGCGCAGAGGACGACACGTCGGGGTTCGACGCCGATCGGCACCCGGCGGTCGCGGAGCTGGCCCGTCGTTTCCCGGATCTGCGGCTGCCCCGCACGGGGCTGATCATCGACTCCCTCGTGCCGGCGATCATCGAGCAGAAAGTCACCGGTTCCGAGGCCTTCGCCGGCTACCGGCGCCTGGTCCGCTTCTTCGGCGAACGCGCGCCGGGGCCGGGTGTCGACCTGAAGCTGTGGCTCCCGCCGGCACCCGCGACGATGGCCCGCATCCCGTCCTACGAGTGGCTCCGTCTCGGCATCACGCCCGCCCGCTGGCGGGCGGTGGTCGGTGCGGCGAAGGTGGCGCCCTCGCTCGAGCGGGCGGCCGCCGTCGAATCGGCGGAGGCCGACCGGCGGCTCCAGTCCTTGCCCGGGATCGGGACGTGGACGTCCGCAGAGGTGCGGATGCGCACACACGCGGACGCGGACGCGGTCAGCTTCGGTGACTACAACGTCGCCCGCGACGTCGGCTGGGCGCTGACCGGCCGCTACGACGTCGACGACGCCGGGCTGGCCGAGCTGCTCGAACCCTTCCGTCCCCACCGGTACCGCGTGCAGCGCCTCGTCGAGGTGGCGGGCATACGCCAGCCGCGCCGCGGGCCCCGGATGCCGACGCGCAGCCACCTGCCCACCGGCTGACGCCTCATCCGTCCACGCCCGCCGAGCAAGCTCTGACTCCCGACCGGGGCGGATGGCCGATCAGGGCTTGATCGGCACCGTGTGCGGGCTCAGAGGACGCGCCTCACAGGGCCACGTCGCCGCACAGGTGCACCCGGACGCCGAGGCGCTCGAAGAGCGCAGCCTTGGCCTCCAGGGCCTTGTCGGCCGTCTCGCCGTCGGGCGCGTAGACCATCTGCGCGTGGTTGGCCTTGTGCCGGCCCATGAACTGGTCGCGCGTGACACCGTGGAGCACGACGTGGGCGATGGGCCACTCGGGGTTCGTCGCCTCCTTGCGTCGGCGGGTCTCCTCCTCGGGCAGCTCGACGACGCTGCCGCGACCGATGTCGACGTGCAGCACGCCGTCCGCGATGTAGACGCGGGACCAGACGATCTCACCCGGACGGGAGACACCATTGATGGTGGCGCCGCCGGCGGGGAAGAAGACGTGGCCCTGGCGCCAGCCCTCGGCGCCGGCGTACCCGCCGATGAGGTGGGACGCCGGGACGGAGCCGGAGATCTCGTAGACCCAGACGTAGCGGCCGTCGTACTCCTCGCCCCAGCGCACGTCGTGCAGGGTGGTGGCGGGGTCGAGATCCATCGCGGTCCAGACGCGGTTGGTCACCAGCGCGTCGACGGCGACACCCTCGTCCACCTCGTTGAAGTGGGGGAGGGGCTTGCCCTCGTAGAGGACGCGGGAGCCGTCGCGGCTGGTCACCGGGGGTCGCTGAACGTTGTTGAGCAGTCCCTCGGGCAGGTCCGAGGCCGGGCAGATGTTCTTCAGGCCCTGCTGGTACTGGATGCCGACGGCGTCGAGGCCGAAGTCGTCGCTGATGCGCAGCGCCGCGATGTACATCTTGTACTGCCAGCGCAGCTGGTCCTCGGTCAGCTCCGTCGTCGGGTCGGAACCTAGGCGGAATGCCATGCCGGCGTCCGTGAGCCACCGGCCGATCGCGTCGGCCTCTTCGTCGCTGACGGTCTGCATCTGCGCCCAGAGCTCGGACTGCGAGAGCCGCTCCTTGTAGATGCCGAGCTGGTTGAGCAGCTCGTCGTCGAAGATGGCGTTGTACATGCCCATGCAGCCCTCGTCGAAGACGCCGATGATCGCCTTCTCGGTGAGCAGCTGGTCGGCCAGTGCCCGTCCGAGCTCCGTCTCCGCCGTCCCGGGGAGCTCCGGAAGGTCTCGGACGTGCGACTCGTCGTGGGTGATCTCGCCGGTCTCGAGCCAGCGCCGAAGGTTGTTGCCGAACCAGGCGTCGGTGCCGTCGACCGTCCAGAGGCTCGAGTACCGGATGCCGGCCTTGGTCAGCGAGCCGTTGAGGCCGAGCAGGCCCACGAGTCCCGGCCAGGCGGGCTCGAAGTTCGCGACGGTGAGAATCGGGCCGGTGTGGGAGCGCAGGCCCGCCAGGACGTGGTGGCTGTACTGCCAGTTCGCGATCGCGACGATCAGCGGCGCGTCGATCGGGAGGTCGCGGAACACCTCGAGGCCTATGCGCTGGTTCGAGATGAAGCCGTGGCCGGCGGCCGTGTCGGGCTCGAAGCCGCGCACGACGTCCCAGCCGGCCTCGCGGACCTGCTCGGTGACGAGCCGCTCGAGCTCGACCTGCAGGGGCCAGGCGGCGACGTTCGCCGACTCGCGCAAGTCGCCGCTGGTGATCAGGTAGGCGGTCCGGGGCGGTGCCGTTCGCGGTGCGACGGGCGTGGGCATGGCATATGGGTTCATCGGTTTCCTCGGATCTGCTGCTGGTAGTGGCCACGCATGCTTCCGAGCCAATCAGAAAACGATTACTGCCACAAGTGGCCCAACACTGCCGGGTCGACGGGGAACCGATGACCGGGATGGTCGCCGCAGCGTCGGGATGCCGGCTGAGCGCGGGCGCCGGTGAGCGCGCAGTGGCGTGGCGCGGCAGGATGTGGTCGTGGGAGAACTGCCGAAGGAGGTACGGGACCGGATCCGGGCCTCGGCACTGTGGCTCGTCACCGGTGTGCTGACGATCGGTGCTCTCCTGCTGCTGTACACGGTGTTCATCGGCTTCGACCGCTTGAGGGACGCGCCGGTCTCGCGCGTCGCGCCGATGGGCGAGGGCGGGACCGACCTGGTGGTCGAATACATCGGCGGTAGCGACGGCTGTGGTGATCCCTACCAGGTGGCGGTCGAGGAGCAGGACGGCGACGAGGTGGTTCTCCTCGCGGAGGTCATCGTCCGAGAGGCGACCCGTCACGACAAGGCATGCCCGGATGTCGGGGTCCGCATGATCGACACGGTGCGCCTGTCCGAGCCGCTCGGCGATCGCACGGTGCGCGACGCCTCGCGCCTCGACGCCGAGGTCGAGGTGGTCGAGAACGTGGCGGCGTTGGTGGGACAGGAGTAGCGCCGGACCGGCCCGGAGCCCGGCGCCGCGCTCGAGTCAGCGCGGCGTCTTCACCAGCTCGCTGTGCCGTGTGCTGGTGAGAAAGTCGTGGATCGTGTTCCGGCTCTTCGTCAGGCACGCGATGCGCTCGTCCAGCTCTGTGAGCTCCGTCGCCAGCTGCTCGGCGAGAGAGCGCGTGCACGTCTGAGCCAGCTCGGCGGAGCGAATGCCCTCGAGGTCGAGAATCGCCCGGACGAGCCGGGTCGGGACGCCGGAGCGCACGAGCGAGGCGACCCGCTGGACGCGTGCGACATCGTCTTCGATGTATTCGCGGTAACCGTTCTCGGCACGCCCCGCCGTGATGAGGCCTTGTTGCTCGTAGTAGCGCAGCAGCCGCGGGGCAACGCCGGTTCGCCGGGACAGCTCGCCGATCTTCATCGAGACCTCCTCGACCCAGGCCTTGACATTGACATCAGTGTCAAACTCTAGCGTCTCCGGTATGGAACAGACATCACACTCTCGCGGGGGCCAGGCTCCCGCCTTCGACGCGCCACCGGCCGGCTCGCACGCGCCCGCAGCCCTGCCCTGGAGCGGCCTGCTGACGCTCACCCTGGCGGTGTTCGTCGTGGTCAGCGGCGAGATGATGCCGACCGCGGTGCTGCCGGTGCTCGCGGCCGACCTCGACGTCTCGGTGGCGCAGGCCGGACTGCTCGTCTCGGCCTGGGCAGCGACCGTCGTGGTCGCGAGCTTCCCACTGGCACGGCTGACCGCCCGGTTCGACCGGTCCACGGTGATCGCCGTCGCACTTGTGGTCTTCTCCGGCGCGACCCTGGCGACGGCCTGGGCCGGCACGTACGGCCTGGCCATGGGGTCACGCCTCGTCGCGGCGGCCGCGACCGGGCTCCTGTGGTCCACGGTCAACACGTACGCCGCGTCCATCGTCCCCGAGCATCGGATCGCGCGTGCGACGGCGATCGTGCTCTTCGGTGGCACGCTGGGCACTGTCGCAGCGGTTCCCGCCGGGAACGCCGCGGCGGCCCTGTGGGGATGGCGCGTGCCGTTCGTCGTGCTGGCCCTGCTAGGGCTCGCTACGGCGCTCGCCGTCCACGTCGTTCTCCGGCGTACCCGGGTGGTCGACGTGTCGGCCCCGGGCACGCCCGGGACCGGCAGCACCGTCGTCGCCCCGCGCCGACAGCTGCGGCCGGTGTTCGTGATCGGCGCCCTGGGTGGGCTGATCCTGGTGGCGCACTTCGCGGCTTTCACCTTCGTTGCCGAGCTGGTGTTGCCGAGTGCGGTACCGACGCCGGCCCTGCTGCTCGTCTTCGGTCTCGTGAGCGCGTCGGGTGTCGTCCTCGTCGGTGCCACCAGCGATCGCTTCCCCAGCGGGACGCCGGTCGTGATGGCAGCGGTCGTTGCCGTGAGCCTGATCGGCCTTGTCCTGCTCGGGCGGCACGGCGGCGTGGACATCGGTCTCGTGGTGCTGTGGGGTGTGGCGACCGGAGCGGTCGGTCCGGCGGTGCAAGTGGCGATGATGCGGGCCGCCGGGCCCGAGCACCGGTCGACCGCCGGCACCCTGATGCCCGTGGCGATGAACCTCGGGATCGCCGTCGGCGCGGCGCTCGGCAGCGGGGTGGTGGACCGGTGGTCGGTCGAGGTGCTGCCCGTGGTCGCCGCCGTTCCCGCGGTCTTCGCCACGGTCGGCTTCCTCGCCGTCGCGCGCGCCACTCGGCTGTCACGGGCGCCAGGGCCGATACTTGGGCCCACCGCCACCCATGAGCCCTGACTGGAGGACCTATGCCGGGCCTGACACTGCTCGCGACCGGAGGGACCATCGCGGCACGAAGCCGCGACGGTGTCCGCAACACCTCGGACGGTGTGCCGGGCGCGGACGTGCTCGACAGGGCCAGGGCCGTGTGGGGCTTCGAAGGCGAGGTCGACGTCCGGGATGTGGCGGGCGTGGGCTCTTCGGCGCTGACCGTGCCCGACGTGCTCGCCCTGGTCGAGGCCGCGCGTGCGGCTCTGACTCGTTCCGACGGGGTCGTGATCACGCACGGGACCGACACGATGGAGGAGACGGCGTTCCTGCTCTCGCTCGCACTCGGTCCCGCGCCCGTGGCGGTCACCGGCTCGCAGCGCGCGTTCGACGACTCCGCCCCGGACGGTCCACGCAACCTTGCCGCAGCGCTCGCCTGGGCGTCCGACCGCGCCGCGGCGGACGCGGGTGTCACCGTCGTGTTCGCCGACCTCGTGCTCCCCGCGATCGGTGTCCACAAGTCCGCAACCCTCGCCCCTGAGGCTTTCACGGCGCCGGGCCGCGGCCCGATCGGTCATGTGGACGAGAGCGGCGTGCGCCGCCATGCCGTGCCGCCGGTGCCGGGCCCACTGCTGGAGCCGGGCACGACGGACCTTCCACGCGTGGCTCTCGTGCCGCAGTATCTCGGCGCGGACGAGGCCGAGATCGACGCGGCGGTGGCGTCCGGGGCACAGGGCCTGGTCGTCGCCACCTTCGGTTCGGGCAACACGACGCCCGCGGTGACGTCGGCGCTCGTTCGACTGCTCGACCGGGGTTTCCCGGTGGTGATGTCCTCGCGCACCGGCTCGGGCGCCGTGTCGGGGCTGTACACCGGGGGAGGAGCCGATCTGATCGCCGCTGGTGCGGTCCCGGCCGGCGACCTGTCTCCGTGGCAGGCGAGGTTGCTGCTCGCGGCAGCCCTGGCCCCGGACCGGTCCGATCACGACTGGGCAACCCGGATGCGCCGTTGGCTAGCCGACGCCGGTGCCGGCCCGCGGTCGTAGCGGGCGGCTCGAGACGCTAGGACCCGGAGGCCGCTGCCTGAACCGCTCCCGGAAACCCGGGGCGACTCCTCGTTGCGCCGGGGCGACGTCCTCGTTGCGAACGAGGGCCGTCAGAGTGGTGCGAGCCGAGCCTTGAGTAGACAGAACTCATTGCCTTCGGGGTCGGCCAGGACGTGCCACTGCTCCTCTCCTGTCTGCCCGACGTCGGCCGGGCGCGCACCAAGGTTCAGAAGGCGTTCGAGCTCGGCGTTCTGATCGCGGTCTGTGGCGTTGACGTCGATGTGCAGCCGCAGCGTCCCGTTCTTCGGCTCGTCGTTGCGGCTGAGGACGATCGTCGGCTGAGGGCCCCCGAATCCTTCGCGCGGCCCGATCTCCACCGAACCGTCGTCCTCGCGATCGAGCACGATGAAGTCCAGAACCTCGCACCAGAACCGCGCCAGCGCCTCTGGATCGTGGCAATCGAGCACAAGCTCACTGATTCGACAAGCCATTGAAGCAACCTACTTTCAGTGTGAGACCTGCTGGGCCGTGGATCTCGGGGGCCCCGGCGGTGCGGACATTCTCGCGAACGTATCGATCGAGACGAGCAGAAGCGAGATGATTTCAGGCGCGTTGCCGGGTCGGCCCGCCACGGCTGGGGGAGACGAACCTGGGGCAGGCCGAGGACTCGCGTTCCGGCGCGGGAACCGTTCGGCGTCTTCGGCCCTGAGGCGTTCGGTGACCCAGGAGACTGGCCTACTGGCACAGTCGGTCGAGCGGCCGTAGCTCACGCCCATGGGAACCTTGGCCCGTGAATGATGCGCTCGACGCACCCCCGTCGCGGAGCCACCGTGGTGACGTAGCCGATGGTTCGTCACTGCCGACGCCAGATCCTGAGCTGTGCGCGGCGCTGGCCGCGGACCTTCGCGCGTCCGGTTTCCGCTCCGACGCCCTGCGGGAGGCATGGGGCGAGGCGGCCGACGACGCGATCGGCCGAGGCCTGCGCAGACCCGCCGAACGCGCGCTCGGCGAGCGCACCGACGCGCTGGCCACGCTCGGCCGGCAGCTCGCCCTCGGTGTCCCGCAGCCGGTCGACGCGGTCGACGACGCGCTGCCGCGGCTCGGTGCGCGCGGCCTGGCTGGGTTGGGCCTCGCGAAGGTCGACCGCGATCTTGTCGTCCCGCTCGCCCTGGTGCGCCCGCAGTCGTTCGCGGACGGGTCCGGCGACGGCGAGTGGTGGATCGCGAGCGACCTCGACGAAGCGGCACTTGGCGACGCTCTGCCCGCCGACCACGTGGTCGGCGCAGGAGGAGCCTCCCTGACGCTCGCCGGCCTGCAGCTGCCCACACCCGCGCGCCGCGTGCTCGATCTGGGCACCGGGTGCGGCATCCAAGCACTCCGCGCCCGACGTGACGGCGACGCGGTCGTCGCGACCGATGTCTCGCGTCGCGCCCTGCGGTACGCCGACCTCAACGCGCTCCTCAACGACGTCGAGGGCATCGGCACTCGTCACGGGAGTCTGTTCGAACCGGTCGCGGGGGAGACGTTCGACCGCATCGTCTCCAACCCGCCGTTCGTCATCACACCGCGGGCCGACGGCGTACCCGCCTACGAGTACCGCGACGCCGGTCTCATGGGTGACGCGCTCGTCGAGGCGGTCGTCACGGGCGTCGGCACACATCTCGAACCGGGAGGCGTCGCCCAGCTGCTCGGTAACTGGGAGTCGCGGGAGGGCCACGACGGTCTCGACAGGGTTCGTGAGTGGGTCGAGTCGTCGCCCGTGCCCCTCGACGCGTGGGTCGTCGAGCGTGAGCAGCTCAACCCGATCGAGTACGCCGAGCTGTGGATCCGCGACGGCGGGACGCGGCCCGGCACGCCACGTCACGCCGAGATGCTGGAGGCCTGGCTGGACGACTTCGCCGACCGGGGCGTGACCGCCGTCGGGCTCGGGTACGTGCTCCTCCGGCGGGCCGACGGCGGACCCACCTTGTCGCGGTACGAGCGACTCCCGCAGCCGCTCGGCACCCAGAGCGCGCTCGGCACGGGTCTCGCCGCCGCGCTCGCCGCCCACGACCGGCTCACGACGATGGACGACGACGCGCTTGCCGACGCCGTACTCACGGTCGCGCGGGACGTGACCGAGGCCCGCCACCACATGCCCGGTACGCCGGAGCCGAGCGTCATCGAGCTCCGCCAGGGTGGCGGCTTCGCGCGGACCGTCACGGCCGACCCCTCGCTCGCGGCACTGGTGGGCGCGTGCGACGGCGAGCTCGCCGTCGGGCAGCTCACCGTTGCGATCGCCGCGCTGCTCGACGTCGACGCTGCCGAGCTCCGAGAGTCGTTGCTGCCCCAGGTTCGCCGCCTGCTGATCGACGGATTCCTGGCCTTCGCCGACGATGCTCCTTCTGCCTGACAGGACGCGCCGCGTATCTTCGGGCCATGAGTGACCATGAGCCTGCGTGGGAATTCGTGCAGGCTCCGCCCCGCAGCGCGCCCGGCGCCAGCTCGATGGTGGGGTACCGGGCGCATGCGCTGCCCGACGCCCTTCACCGCGGGCTTCCCTCGTCCCGGCTGACCTTCATCGTCGCGCTCGACGACGGAGTCGAAGCCGCGGCGACCGAGCCCGCCCTCGCGTCGGTGCACCCGGCCCCGATCATCCTGGGCGGCCTGCACACGACGGCGAGTTATGTCCACCAGCGTCCGGCGCAGGCGGGTGTCCAGCTGGCGATGCATCCGCTCGCCGCCCGCGCGGTCTTCGGCATCCGGGCCGCCGAGCTCAGTGTCACCGAATTCGACGGCACGTCGTTCCTCGGCCGCTGGGGGACCCGGCTCCACGAGCGGCTCACCGACGCGCAGGACCTGCGTCAGGCGTTCCGGCTGGTCGCCGACGAGCTCGTCCGGCGCTACGACCCGGACGTGCGTGATCGGCTCCGGCCGGAGGTCGCTCATGCCTGGCACCTGCTCGAACGCAGCCGCGGCACGCTGCCGGTCGCTTCAGTCGCTCGGACCGTGGGCCTGACACCCCGCCACCTCGGCACGCTGTTCCACCGCGAGCTCGGTCGGTCGCCCAAAGCCGTCGCCGGTCTGATGCGTTTCGAACACGCCACCAAGCGGATCGCCAACCAGATTCGCACGCACGGACACGCAGACCTCGCCGGGGTTGCGGCCGACACCGGCTTCAGCGACCAGGCGCATCTGAGCCGAGAATTCGCACGTTACGCCGGGATCTCCCCGCTCGGCTGGGTCGCGGAGGAGTTCCGGAACCTTGAAGACGGTGGCCACCGCGCGGCGTCAGGGTGGGCCCATGAGTGAACCGACGACGCGCCGGAAGGCCCAGAACCCCACCGTGTACCTCGCCCTGCAGGCGACCGATGCGCCCGCACTGACCGACTACCACGTCAACACGTTCGGCTTCGTCGTGGCGGCCCGCTACGAGGACGACGGTGTGGTCCAGCACGCGCAGCTCGCGTGACCGGAGCGGGCGGCCTCATGCTCGGGACGTACCGTCCGGGCGGGCAGTGGATGCGGGAACCGGGGACGGCCGGCGGCTACATCGTGACTCGTGATGTCGACAGCCTCTACGAGCGTGTCGTCAGCCGCGCCGCCGACATCGTGCGGCCGCTCGCCGTGACCGACTACAGCAGCCGGGAGTTCGTCGTACGCGACCCAGAAGGCAACCTGTGGTCCTTCGGGACCTACCCGGGAGAGCCTCCGCTGCCGACGACCTGAAGTGCGTTCGAGATTGGACCGCCCAGCTGCGATCCGCATCGTGCCATAGGCGAAGCGTCACGCTCGCTCGGTACAGGCCCGCTCCGCGACCGGGCGGGTTCGGCGCGGTCTTCGCCGGGAAACGTGGCGACTTCATCCATTGCTCGCCGGCGCGCGACCCTGTCGAACTCACCGGAAAGTCCTGGTGAACAGAAGGGCCCGACATCCCGGTGAGCAAGGGTTGCATTGCGGCGTGAGCTGGTGTATGGCGGACGCCGATGATTGAGCGTTTATCCCATATGCCGAGAAGGAAGGTAACGGTTCGGTAACGACGGCCGGATCTCCTCGGCCATCGAGTAAGGTCGCAGAGTCGTTTCAGCGCGACTCAAAAGACCCGACGACGCCTGTTTTCGGATGGGTGCGGGCATGCGAATCGGATGGGCAGCAGGGGGGTCATCCGGCCTCGCATAATTCTTATTGGGGGAAGTGCGTGAGAATTCTTTCAGAATGGCGCAGCCGTCTGGCTGCAGGAATTGCAGTGGGGGCGGTGGGTGCTCTCGCTGCCGCAGGCGCGATGGCCCCGGCGGCCGCGCTACCGTCCGACCGGGCCGAGGCTGAGGGCAGGGTCCTCAGTGGCGGCGGAACGGTCAACCTCGACGACGTCGTCGAGCTCGCGCCGGCGTACAACGCCGACCCGAGCGCTGCCGGAACGTCGAACAGCCCGCTCGAGGTCAGCGTCATCGAGGCGCTGAACATCGAGCTCGGCGAAGGCATCGAGCTCTTCGGTCTGAACGGCGTCATCGGAGTCGGCGCACTGGGTCAGTACTCCAGCGCCGAGAGCGGCGAGATCCCGTTCGCCTCGTCGGGCGCCATCACCTCCGAAGGCGCAATTGACATTGGCGCCCCCGAGGACCCGACCGAGAACGCCTACGTCGATCTCGGTCCGATTCTCGCCGAGTCACCCGACGCCAGCGCAGTCATCAGCGATCTCCGGCTCGACCTTGGTGCTCTCTCCGCGTCGGCGACCTACGACGAAGACGGTAACCCCGTCGGCGACTACCAGATCTCCGACGGCACGCTCGTCTTCACCAGCCCGGCGGTCGGCGACCTGAGCGGTACGCTCCTGGGCACGCTTGAAGGCGCCTCTGGCCTTGTCAACGACATTGACGGTGAGGCGGGTGTGGTCAACGGCACCGTCGACCCGCTCCTTGGTGACCTCGAAACTACGATCAACGACGTCCTCAGTCTGGGTGGCGTTTCTCTCGGTAGCGTCGACGAGCTCGGTGTCGATGCAACCCTGGACGTCGACCTCGAGGCCGCACTCGACCCTGTGCTCGGCCAGCCCCTCACCAGCGAAGACGGCGCGGTCACGATCGACCTCAGCACGGGAGAGGTAAGCCTCGACCTGGCCAACCTTCTCGGCGTGGCGACGCTGAACGATCTTCCCGTCAACACCGACCTCCTGAGCTCGGCAGTCCTCCAGACTGCCGTCGATGGCGCTGTTGAGGAGATCCTCAACGAGCTTGAGGCCGACGTGGTCCAGGCCGTGAGCGACGCGCTTACGGCGGCCGAGCTCACGGTCGACATCACTGGCGACGTGAATCTGGCTGGCGGCCTCGATGTCGGTGGCGTCCACGTCAACATCGACGGAACGCTCGCCGAGTTCGTCGGCGCGGAGGGTTCAGACGACCCGACGGTCGACCTCGACGGCACCAATGTCGCTAATCTGGATATCGGAGACTTGATCAACCCGGTCACCAATGCCGTTGTCGGCAACATCCTCCCGCTGCTCGAGGAGGCAATCAGTCCGGTGATCGCTGACGCCGCTCTCGGTGATCTCGTCGGTCCGCTGGTGGAGGACGTCGTGACCGCCTTGGATCCGGTTCTCGACGTGGTCAACGAGGCGCTCTCGGTGACGGTGAACGTCCAGGAGACTCCCGGCAACTTCACGACTGCGGACGCTCAGGACGAAGGCTCCTTCACCCAGCGCGCTGTCGCCATCGCGCTGCTGCCGGGACCCTCGGGGTCGGCGGCGGATGTGAATCTCGCCTCGGCGACGGTGCGTCTGGACCCGGACGATAGCGACCCGGACGCTGACGCTGACGCGACTGCTGACGTGGACGCGACTGCTGACGTGGACGCGACTGCCGATGTGGACGCGACTGCCGATGTGGACGCGACTGCCGATGTGGACGCGACTGCCGATGTGGACGCGACTGCCGATGTGGACGCGACTGCCGATGTGGACGCGACTGCCGATGTGGACGCGACTGCTGACGTGGACGCGACTGCTGACGTGGACGCGACTGCTGACGTGGACGCGACTGCCGATGTGGACGCGACTGCCGATGTGGACGCGACTGCCGATGTGGACGCGACTGCCGATGTGGACGCGACTGCCGATGTGGACGCGACTGCTGACGTGGACGCGACTGCTGACGTGGACGCGACTGCTGACGTGGACGCGACTGCTGACGTGGACGCGACTGCTGACGTGGACGCGACTGCTGACGTGGACGCGACTGCTGACGTGGACGCGACTGCTGACGTGGACACGGACGCCAACGCCAACGCTGCGGCGGCGGCTGCGGCTTCGGCCAACGCAGACGACGACAGCAACGCTGCGGCCCAGGCCGCTGCTCAGGCTGCGGCGAACGCTGACGCCTCCACGACGGCTTCGGCCGCCTCGGACGTCGACGCGACTGCGGCTGCTCAGGCTGCGGCGAACGAGGACGCCTCTTCGGACGCCACGGCTGACGTGACTGCTGACGCCAATGCCTCGTCTGCGGCCGCTGCTCAGGCTGCTGCCAACGCTGACGCCAGCGACGACACCAACGCTGACGCCACGGCTGCTGCCGACGGCAACGCGGCTGCTGCGGCTTCGGCTGCGTCGACCGCTGACTCGTCGACGACCGCCTCGGCCGATGCTGCTGGTGACGACGACGGCGCCGACGGGCTCACGGCAAGGGTTGAGCACGAGCGCATCGTCCGTGGCACCGGTGTCGAGCAGGAGGTCTACGGGACCGGGTTCGCCGCTGGCGAGTCGGTCACCGCGACCGTCAACTCGACGCCGTTCGACCTCGAAGCCACCGCTGACGAGTCCGGGAACGTCACGTTCCAGTTCGCCGTCGACAGCGACTTCGAGCTCGGCGACCACTACGTTGTCCTCGTCGGAGAAGAGTCCGGGCAGGTTTCGGACGAGAACTCCGACACGGATTTCGTGGTTGTGGATGCGGGCGACGCCACGGCCGACGACGACGCCTCGGACGACGCCGACGCTAACGGTGTCGGGCAGCTGCCCGACACCGGCGCCGGCTCGAGCACCGGGCTCGCGCTCGTTGCCGGTCTGCTGCTCCTCGCCGGCGGCGCGCTGCTCATGACGCAGCGCATGCGCAGCAGGAAGAACATGACGAGCTGAGTTTCTCGTCAGCTAGATGAACCGGGGTTCGGTTCCGCGATCCACGAGATCACGGAGCCGGACCTCGGTTCACTTGAGCGTCGGAGTGACGCGGAGAAAGAAAAAAGGAATCGACCATGTCGGAATCCACGACATCGACCACAAATCTGCCACCCGGATCGACATTCCTCAGACGCACCGTGCTCGTCGTGGTGTCGGTCTTCGCGGCATGGCAGATATTCGCCACGTTCCTGTGGATCGCCCCTGCCTCGGGCCTGCGGCAGATCGTCCCCGGAAACCTGCTGCACGAATACATGATTCCCATGCAGGGGCAGAGCTGGAGCGTCTTCGCCCCGGAGCCGATCAACGGCGAGTACCGCCTCCAGGTGCGCGCCGAGGTCACCGAGGGCGGGGTGACGCGCACGACCGACTGGGTGGATGCCACGGCCGCCGAGCTGTCCATGCTGACGCACAACCTGACCCCGCCTCGCGCCGGCGTCCAAGCGAGCGGCGTCGCGTCCGACTTCAAGGGCGCCTTCGACTCGCTCAGCGAGGAGCAGCAGGAGGTCGCCGCACTCGGGTTCTACGAAGGTCATGACTGGCGAGACCGGCTCGAGGACGGGCTCGATGCGCACGGGAACCAGGCCGCGGTGGAGGACTACATGGCGGCGGAACGCGTCGCCACCGCCTACGCCACCCAGGTGGCCTACGCGATGTGGGGCGAGAACGTCGACCACATCCAGTTCATCGCCAGCCGGCAGAACGTCGTGCCGTTCGGCGAGCGCAACGACCCGGACGCCGAACGGCCGCCGGTGCAGTCGGCGCCGCTGGGATGGCGGGGGCTCATCGAAGAGCCGGGCCAGTCGCGGGAGAACTTCGCCCGGACCTTCCGCGCCGCGGTAGAGGCGTCGGGCCAGTGAGCGGCGCCGACCTGCGCGGTGCTGCCGCGGGATACGGGCGGGCAGCGGCAGGGTTCACCTCCGCCCTGGTCCGTGACCTTGCCGGGGGAGCGAAGAACGGCCTGGTCGCGGGCGGGCGGTTCGTCGAGAACTGGCTGCTCGGTTCGAAACACGCGCTGTACGGCCTGGCCGTCACGCGCATCCTCCTGGCGCTGACCGGCATGGGCCTGCTGATCAGCAACTACAGCACCCGGCTGTACACCTTCGGCAGCGGCTCCGCCTGGAACGGCGAGGCAGCTCAGCCGCTCAGCGACTTCCCACAGATCTGGATCTTCAGCCTCTTCCACCGCCTCGCGCTCAACGACCTCGCCTTCACGCTGGCCTACCTGTCCCTGTTCGGGCTCGCGGTCCTCCTGCTGCTCGGGTGGCGGACCAAGATCGTGCTGCCGGTCTATTTCGTCATGTGGGTCAGCTTCATCGAGATGAACGCCTCGGTGGGCGACCAGGGCGATAACATGTACCGGATCGTGCTGATGTCGCTGCTCTTCGCGGACACGGCAGCACGCTGGTCCTTCGACGCCGGTCGGCGGGCCGACTCCAGCACGCACACCGGCAGCTGGCTCCAGCGCAAGTGGCGCGGCGAGGCGTTGATGCCGCTGTGGCTGACGAACCTGTTCCACAACCTCGTGCTGGTCGTCGTCACCTGCCACGTGTCCTTCGTCTATGCGTCCGGCGCGCTCTACAAAGCCAGCGGTGCACCCTGGCAGCAGGGCTACGCCATCTACAACCCCTTGCAGACGCAGCGTTTCGGGACCTGGCCGGAGCTCAGCGATCTGCTCGGGACGTGGGCACCGGCGGTGGCGGCCGTGTCGTGGGCGTCCATCATCCTGCAGATGTTCTTCCCGATGATGCTGCTCCAGCGCTTCACGCGGGTGATCGCCCTGGTGGGCATCGGGGGCTTCCACGTCGGCATCGCGGTGCTGATGGGCCTTCCCTGGTTCTCGCTCGCGATGATCGCCATCGACGCCATCTTCATCCGCGACGTCACGTGGCGGGCCATGGCGAACCGCGTCCGAACGGGCTGGGACGCCGCCCGGGGTCAGGAGAGAGCCAGGGGCGCTCCCGACGAAACCGTCGACGACGAGGTGTCCCACGCCGATGCGGCGCCGGTCCGCACTAATGCGTGATCGACGTCGGCTCCTGGCGGCGTCGCCTCGCTCACTGCCCGCAGTAGGCTCGTTCCGTGGATCCGGTCTCGGCGCTCGAGCGCGTGGCGTACCTGCTGGAACGTGAGCTCGCGGAGACTCACCGCGTCAAGGCCTTCCGCAAGGCCGCCCGCCGGCTCGGAACCCTTCAGCCGACAGAGCTCGAGGACCACATTTCGGCCGGCACCCTGGCCACGCTGCCCGACGTCGGACCCCGCACCGCCGCCGTCGCCTCGGCTGCCGCCTCGGGCACCACGCCGCCGTACCTCGCCGAGATCGAGGACCGTGCGCAGTTCCCGCTCGTCGAGGGCGGGGAGACGGTCCGATCCTGGCTGCGCGGCGACCTGCACGCCCACTCGGACTGGTCCGACGGCGGAAGTCCCATCCGTGAGATGGCCGAGGTCGCCATAGCCGCAGGCCACTCGTACCTCGCCCTGACGGACCACTCGCCGCGCCTGACGGTCGCACGCGGGCTGAGCGCCGAACGGCTGCGCCAGCAGCTCGAGGCTGTCGCGAACCTCAACGCGGAGCTGGCGCCGTTCCACATTCTCACCGGCATCGAGGTCGACATCCTCGAGGACGGGACGCTCGACCAGGACGCGGACCTCCTGGCCGAGCTCGACGTCGTCGTCGCCAGCGTCCACTCCAAGCTGCGGATGGACGCCACCGCCATGACGCGACGCATGGTGACCGCGATCGCCGACCCGCACGTCGACGTGCTCGGCCACTGCACCGGCCGGCTCATCCTGGGCGGCCGCGGCACCCGCCCCGAGTCGCAGTTCGACGCCGAGATCGTCTTCGAGGCGTGTCGGCGCTTCGACGTGGCCGTCGAGGTCAACTCGCGGCCCGAGCGTCGTGACCCGCCGACACGGCTGCTCGATCTTGCGGACGAGATGGGCTGCCTGTTCGCCATCGACACTGACGCCCACGCGCCGGGCCAGCTCGACTTCCTCGACCACGGGTGCGAGCGCGTGCAGCGGCAGGGGATCGCGCGCGAACGCATCGTCAACGCACTCGGCCTGGACGACCTGCTCGCCTGGACCGCCACCCCCGCCAGCTGAGCCCTCACGCGGCCAGTTGGAGCCCTCACCCGGCCACCTGAGCCCTCCAGGCCGGCGCTAGACGCGCCGCCGGGAACATCCGCGCGTGCGTCGGTTTGACCGCCCGGCCGCGCGCACTTAGGTTCGCCAACAGGTAGTTAATCACTCATCGGCCTTCGGAGACGAGACATGTCCGCACCCGCCGCAAGCCACCCCGACGAGCCCGGTCCGCCGGCCGAGACGACGTCGCAGCACGCCGCCGGCGCCGCTGCCCCCACCGATACGGTCGGCCCCGCCGGCCTGAGCAGCGACCTCGCAGACCTCACCGACGACGCCGTCGCCGTGGCCGAGGCGTGGCTCGAGGCCACCGAGGCCGGCCAGGACAACGCCGAGCGCGCCACCTCCGAGCAGCTCGCCGCGCTGGTCAGCGACCCCGAGGGCCTCGACCTCGCCGTCCGCTTCGTCGACCGCGTCGCCCGACCCGAGGACGCTCGTGTCGCCGCCCGCGAGCTCGCCGGGATCTCCGCCGGCGCGGCCGGCTTCCTCGCCCCCACGGACCGCGCCCTGCTCGCCGTCGGCTCCAAGGCCGCCAGGCTCGCGCCCGGGCTCGTCGTCCCCCTGGCGCGCAAGCGCCTCCGCCAGCTCGTCGGCCACCTCGTCGTCGACTCCCACGACCCGGCCCTCGCCCAGCGTCTCGCGAAGGCCCGCGAGGACGGCTTCCGCCTCAACATCAACCTCCTCGGCGAGGCAGTGCTCGGCGAGGGCGAGGCCCAGTCCCGCGCCGAGCGCACCCTGGCCCTCCTCGAGCGCGACGACGTCGACTACGTCTCCATCAAGGTCTCCTCGCTCGTCTCCCAGATCTCGCCCTGGGACGAGGCCGGCACGGTGAACCGCGTCCTCGAGCGGCTCCGGCCGATCTACCGGGCCGCCAAGGCCCGCAGCCCGCACTCCTTCGTCAACATGGACATGGAGGAGTACCGCGACCTCGACCTGACGATCGAGGCCTTCACCACCTTGATGTCCGAGCCGGAGTTCCATGACCTCGAGGCCGGCGTCGTCCTCCAGGCCTACCTGCCGGACTCCAACCACGCCCTCGAGCGACTCGTCGCATTCGCCCAGGAGCGCGTCGCTGCCGGCCGGGCCGGCATCAAGATCCGGCTCGTCAAGGGCGCCAACCTGTCCATGGAGAACGTCGAGGCCGAGCTGCACGGCTGGAAGCAGGCCCCCTACACCACCAAAGCCGACGTCGACGCCAACTATCTGCGTCTCGTCGACCGCGCGCTGCGCCCCGAGCTGGCCGGCGCCGTGCGTCTCGGTGTCGCCTCCCACAACCTCTACGACGTCGCCGCGGCCCACCTTCTCGCGGAGCGTCGCGGCGTGGCCGCGGCCCTCGATGTCGAGATGCTCCAGGGCATGGCGCCCAGCCAGGCCCGCGCCGTGCGCGACACCGTCGGCACCGTCATCCTCTACACCCCGGTCGTGGCACCCGAGGACTTCGACGTCGCCGTCTCCTACCTCGTGCGCCGGCTCGAGGAGAACGCCCAGCCGCAGAACTTCGTGCACGCCCTCTTCGCCGGCGGGGAAAGCGCGATGAGCGGCCAGGAGATCCGCTTCCGCGCCTCCGTCCCCGCCATGTCCACGACGCCGGACCAGCCCCGCCGTAGCCCCGACCACGAGCCCGCGGGCGAGTCGTTCACCAACGCCACGGACTCCGACCCCGCATTGCCGAGCGTCCGGGACTGGGGCCACGACGTCGTGAACGCCGAGCCCGCCCCGCTCACCTCACGGGTCCTCGGCTCGAAGCAGGAGGTCGACGACGTCGTGCGGACCGGCCGCGACGCCCAGCCGGCCTGGGCCGCCCGCCCCGCCGCCGAGCGTGCCGCGATCCTGCGCCGCGCCGCCGACGAGCTCGAGGCCCGCCGCGGCGCCCTCATCACCCAGGCCGTCCACGAGGGCGGGAAGACGATCGACCAGTCCGACCCCGAGGTCTCCGAGGCCATCGACTTCGCCCGCTACTACGCGGACCGGGCACTCGAGCTGGAACCCCGCGCCTCCCTGCACACCGACGGCGCCTCCTTCACGTCGGATGTCCTCACCCTCGTCACCCCGCCGTGGAACTTCCCGATCGCCATCCCCATCGGCGGCGTGCTCGCCTCGCTCGCCGCCGGCTCCGCCGTCGTCATCAAGCCCGCGCCCCCGGTGCCCGGCTGCACCGAGATCGCCGTCGCGGCCCTGCACGCCGCCGGTGTCCCCGAGGAGATGCTGCAGGTGGTCCGGTGCGACGAGGGTGACGTCGGCAAGGCCCTCGTCGCCCACGACGGCGTCGATACGGTCATCCTGACCGGCGCCGCCGAGACCGCCGAGCTGTTCATCTCCTGGCGCACCGGCCGCGCCGGCGGCCCCCGCGTCTTCGGCGAGACCTCCGGCAAGAACGCGCTGGTCATCACCCCGGCGGCGGACTACGACCTCGCCGTCGCCGACCTCGTCAAGAGTGCCTTCGGCCACGCCGGGCAGAAGTGCTCCGCCGCGTCGCTGGGTATCCTCGTCGGCTCCGCCGGCACATCCGAGCGGCTGCGCCGCCAGCTGATCGACGCCGTCGCGTCCCTGCGGGTGGCGTGGCCGACCGACATCGGCGCCACCATGGGCCCGGTCATCGAGTCACCCGGCGACAAGCTGCGCCGCGCCCTGACGACGCTGGAGCCGGGGGAGACCTGGCTGGTCGAGCCGAAGCAGCTCGACGACACGGGCCGCCTATGGTCCCCGGGTCTCAAGGACGGCGTCAAGCCGGGCTCGTGGTTCCACCTCACCGAGGCCTTCGGGCCGGTCCTCGGCCTGATGTACGCGGACAGCCTGGACGAGGCCCTCGTGCTGCAGAACGCCGTCGCCTACGGCCTCACCGGCGGGCTGCACTCGCTCGACGAGAGCGAGATCGACACCTGGCTCGACCGCGTCGAGGCCGGCAACGCTTACGTCAACCGGCACATCACCGGCGCCATCGTCCGGCGGCAGTCCTTCGGCGGCTGGAAGGCCTCCTCGGTGGGGCCGGGCGCCAAGGCCGGCGGACCGAACTACGTCGCCCAGCTCGGCAGCTTCGCGCCCGACGGCGTACCCACGCACCAGGCCGACCTCGACCGGGTCACGCGCGCCGCCCTGGCGGACTACACCGGGCTGGTCACCTCCCAGGCCGACCGGTCGTGGCTGCGTGCCGCCGTCGGCTCCGACGCCGCCGCCTGGGACGCCGTCTTCGGCGTCGAGGCCGACGAGTCGGGCCTGTCGGTCGAGGCGAATGTCTTCCGGTACCGGCCCGTGCCGGTGACCGTGCGGACCGTGCCGGGTGCCGCCGTCGTCGAGCTGGTGCGGGTCCTCCTGGCCGCGGAGCTCGCCGGCAGCCCGGTGAGCCTGAGCCTGGACCCGGAGACGTCGGCGGCGCTCAAGGCGCTCTCGCCGTCGGGGGAGAACGCCCGCGCCGGGCTGCGCCGCCTGGGTGAGCTCGACACGCTCGCCGAGCCGACCGAGGACTTCGTCGAGCGGATCCGACGCCGGCCGGTCGACCGCGTCCGCGTCGTCGGCGTCGGCCTTGAGGCCGAGGAGATCGCCGACGCGCTGACCTCGCCGGCCGTCAGCGTCCTCGCCGGGCCCGTGCTGGCCACCGGCCGCCGGGAGATGCTCACCGTGCTGCGGGAGCAGGCCATCTCCCGGACGCTGCACCGCTTCGGGCATGTCCCGCCCGAGGACCAGGAGGACGACGAGGCGGTGCGCCGGCCATGAAGCTGACCCGCGCCACGCTCAAGGACCAGGCTCTCGCGGTGATTCGCGAGTCCATGGTCTCCGGCGAGATTCGGCCGGGGGAGACCTACAGCGCCGCGGGCATGGCGGCCAAGCTCGGCACCTCCAACGGGCCGGTGCGCGAGGCCATGCTCACCCTCGTCGAGCAGGGGATCATGCAGGTGGTGCCGAACGTCGGTTTCCAGATCACCCCGCTGACCGACGGCGACCTCGACGAGATCTACGAGCTGCGGCTCATGCTCGAGGTCCCGGCGATGCGCCGCCTGGCCGAGCGCGGCACGCACGGACGCGACGGCGAGGCGCGTACCCATGCGGAACGGTGCGCCCGTGCCGCGGCCGAGCACGACGTCAAGACCTTCATCGCCGCCGATCGCGACTTCCACCTCGCCCTGCTGGAGCTGGTGGGGAACAACCGGCTCGCGAAGTTCGTGGCGACCCTGCGTGACCAGACGCGTCTCTACGGGCTCAACCTCGCGGGAGCGGACCAGCTGCGCGCCTCGGCGGCCGAGCTCACCGCGCTGCTCGACGCCCTCCGAGCGGGGGACGCCGACCGTGCCGAGGAGATCATGACGGCGCACCTCGGGCAGGTGCGGGACGAATGGACGGTGTCCGACGACGCGAAGGTCGCCGGCTGAGGGCTTCGCGTGGCCGGCCGGCTCACTCGTGCCGGCCTGCCGTTCGAGCCTCGCGCTGGCCCGTCGATCGAGCGAGGGCTACTCCCCGCGTCGAAGGCGACAGGCGCAACTGTAGCCCGCGGTGTTTCGAGTAGCCCTCGCGCGGGAGTTGAGGGAAGTGCCCCTCGCGCGCGGGTGCGGCTCGATGCGACGTCGCCGGGAAGGTCCGGCCGATGCGCACCTGGATATTCCCTCGCCCGCCGCACCTGCTGCGAGTAGGGTCCGTGCTCGTGTCGCAGCAGTGGGAGCCCATGCGCCCCGTGCGGGTCGACCCAGGGGAGGCCATCGCCGCCAACCGGGCCAACTGGGACGACCGCGCGGCCGTGCACGTCAGCAGCCAGGCCTACGGCGTCGACAGGTACCTGACCGACCCGGAGCACGTCTCCGACGTCGCCCGCGAGGACATCGAGCTACTCGCCCCGCACCTGCCGCCGGAAGGCCTGACGGGTCTCGACGTCGTGCACCTGCAGTGCCACATCGGCACCGACACCCTCTCCCTCGCGCGCTACGGCGCCCGCATGACCGGTGTGGACATCTCGCCCGCGAGCCTGGCCGCCGCACGCGAGCTCGCCGAGCACACCGGCACCGCGATCCGGTACGTCGAGGCGGAGGTCACCGCCGCGGCCCAGGCCGTGGGGGAGACGTTCGACGTCGTCTACACCTCCACCGGCGTGCTCACCTGGATCGCCGACCTCGCCGGCTGGGGTCGCGCCGTCGCCGATCTGCTGCGGCCCGGCGGGATCCTCTACCTACGTGACCAGCACCCGTTCCTCGCGACGCTCGACGACAGCACCGACCCGGGTGACGACGGCGCCGGCGAGCTACGGGTCGGCTACCGCTACTTCGGCGACGGCTGGGCGCAGACCTACGACGAGCAGGTGACCTACACCGACGGCGACCACACGCGCATCGAGAACTCCCGCAACTACGAGTGGCCGCACCCGCTCTCGGAGGTCGTCGGCTCGCTCCTCGGCGCGGGCCTGCGCCTCGTGGAACTCGGCGAGCACCGGACGCTGCCGTGGCCCGCTCTGCCGCAGATGCGTCCCTCCGGCACCGGCTACGCGCTGCCGCCCGAGCAGCGCGACCTCGTCCCGGCGGCGTTCTCGCTCGTCGCCCAAAGGACTGACCGGGGCATACCTTCGGTGACGGAATCGTGACCGAAATGTCATAGGCCGAGCGGGTCGCGGACGGCATGCTGTGAACACACCCGGAATTGCTGAAGGAGAGTCATGCCTGCAGGCGCACAGCCGCCGGACGTCCTCGTCGTCGACGACCTGGTGCGCCGCTTCGGCGAGCTGACCGCGGTCGACGGCGTCTCCTTCCGCGTCGCCCCGGGCGAGACGTACGGTCTCCTCGGTCCCAACGGGGCCGGCAAGACCACGACGATCTCGATGATCGCCGGGCTCGTGCGCGCCGACGCCGGAACCGTCACGGTCGCTGGATCACCCGTCGGGCAGCAGAAGGTCGCGGTCCGCCGTCACATCGGCCTCGTCCCGCAGGACCTGGCGATCTACCCCGAGCTCACCGCCCGGGAGAACCTGTCCTTCTTCGGGCGGCTGCAGGGCCTGCGCCGCCAGGACCTGACCCGCCGCGTCGACGGGGTCCTCGAGCTCATCGGCCTTCGGGACCGCGCCGACGACGCCACCAAGGAGTTCTCCGGCGGCATGAAGCGGCGGCTCAACATCGGCGTCGGGCTGCTCCACCGGCCCTCGCTGCTGATCCTGGACGAGCCGACCGTCGGCGTGGACCCGCAGTCCCGGAACGCGATTCTCGAGTCGGTCGAGGCGCTCTCGGTCGAGGGCATGGCCGTGCTGTACACGACCCACTACATGGAGGAGGCGGAACGGCTCTGCGACCGGATCGCCATCGTCGACTCGGGCCGGATCCAGGCGGAGGGCACCCGTGAGCAGCTCGTCCGGCTCATCGGCGCCGTCGACCAGGTCCGTCTCACGGGCGGCGGCGAGATCGAGACCGCGGCCGTCGCGCTCCGCGACCTGCCCGCCGTCGAACGGGTCGATGTCGACACGAACGTCCTCGTCCTGACGGTGCGGGACGCTCCGTCCGCCGTCGCCGCGCTCGTCACCGGCGCGAGCAACGCCGGGATGACGCTCAGCGACGTCGAGATCACCCGCCCGAACCTCGAGTCGGTCTTCCTGCACCTGACCGGCAAGGCCCTGCGGGACTGAGCCGTGCGAAATTTATGGACCCTGACAGCCTCGGACCTGCGGCAGCGAATCCGTGACAAGTCCGTCCTGATCTTCGGGCTCGTCGTGCCCCTGGCGCTGATATCCGTCCTCAACCTCGTCTTCGGCGGGATGGACGACGTCGATCTGGGGGAGACCACGGTCGCCGCCTCGGCTCCCGCCGACGACCCGCTCGCGGGCGCGCTGCTGCAGACACTGGGTCAGATCCAGGGCATGGAGGTGACGATCGAGAAGGTCGGCAGTGACCAGGCGCGCGCCATGGTCGCCGACGGCGAGGCGCAGCTCGCCATCCTGGTCCCCGAGGACTTCGAGCTTGCCGTCACGTCGGGAGACGACCTCGTCGTCGAGATGGTCGAGGGTGACGACGCCAGCGTCGAGGTGGACGTGCTGCGCTCCGTCACCGAGGCCGTGCTCGACCAGTACCGGGCCGGCACCGTCGCCTCGACGGCGGGGGACCAGCTCGGTCTGCCGCCGGCCGAGCTCCAGCGGATCGCCCACCAGGTGGCGGCCGCCTCGACGTCGATCACCCTCACCCAGGGCGAGGCGTCGGACGAGCAGCTCGACACCGGAGCCGCCCTCGTAGCCGGCCAGGCGGGCCTGTTCCTGCTGTTCACCGTCGGGTTCGGGGTCCTCGGCATGCTCACCGAGCGCAAGCAGGGCACGCTCGCACGCCTGCGTGCCGCCCCGCTCCGCCCCGGACTCATCGTCGTGTCGAAGGCGCTCGTGAGCTTCATCCTCGGCGTCGCGGCGACGACCGTCCTGCTCACGGTCGGCTCGCTGCTCTTCGGCGCCGAGTTCGGCTCGCCCCTCGTGGTCGGCGTGCTCGTGGTCTGCGTGGTCGCGGCCGCGACGTCCCTGATGTTCGTCATCGTCAAGGTCGCCCGCACGGAGGAGCAGGCCAACATCGCGCAGTCGATCCTCGCCGTCGGGCTCGGCGCGGCCGGCGGGTCCTTCTTTCCGATCACGGCGTCCGGCGCCCTGGGCACGGTGCTGGACCTCAACCCGATCGCGGCGTTCACGCGCGGCCTCGGCATCTCCGGCGGTGGTGGCGGCATCGCGGACATCGGCGCACCGGTCGCCATCATGCTCGGTTTCGCGGTCGTCTGCCTGGCCGCCTCACGGCTGGTGCCGGACCGGGGAGGTGCCCTGTGAGGGCCGCATCGACCATTGCGGGGGCGGAGCTGCGCCGGTTCTTCAAGGACCGCTCGAACATCTTCTTCGTCTTCATCTTCCCGCTGCTCCTCGTGCTCGTCATCGGGGCACAGTTCGGTGACGCCGCCTCCTCCGGGCGGGTGGTCGTCGTCGGGCCGGGCGGTGCGCTGCACTCCGCCGTCGAGAGGGCGCTCGAGGACGACGGTGTGACGGTCGCCGGGGCGAGCGAAGAGGAGATGCTCGAACAGGTCGCCCGTGGGCGCGCCGACGCCGGGCTCGTGATCGACAGGGGTGACGCGGCCGCCTACGGCGCCGGGGACCCTGTCGATCTGACGGTGGTGCCCAGCAGCCAGGCGTCGTCGTCGGCCGCCATGCAGGTGGTCCGTACCGCGGTCCAGGAGGTGGCGCTCGAGCAGGCGGAGGTTGTCGCGCTCACGTCGGCGGGCGTGAGTCCCGACGCCGCGCGAGAGGCCATCGCCGACGCCGAGTCCGAGGTCGGCCGGCTGCGCATCGAGACGGTGGACACCTCCGAGGTCGCCCAGGAGTTCTCGGGTGTCGGGCAGTTCGACGTCGGAGCCGGCTCCCAGCTGCTGCTCTTCGTCTTCCTGATCTCCCTCGCCGGCAGCGCCACGCTGATCCAGTCCCGCCGTCTCGGCGTGATCCGGCGAGTGATGGTGGCCCCGGTCTCCGCGCGGCGGGTGCTCGGCGGTCAGGCGCTGGGACGGCTCGTCATCGCGCTGTTCCAGGGTGTCTACATCATGGCGGTGACCGCGCTCGCCTTCGGTGTCGACTGGGGGAACCTCGGCCTGTCGCTGCTCGTCCTCCTCCTGTTCGCCGCCGTCTCGGCCGGAGCCGCGATGGTGCTCGGTTCGGTCATGGACAACGAGGGCGCCGCCTCCGGCGCCGGTGTCGGGTTCGGGCTCGTGCTCGCCGCGCTCGGCGGCTGCATGGTGCCGCTCGAGCTCTTCCCCGACTCGCTGCAGACGGTTGCCCACGTGACCCCGCACGCGTGGGCCTACGAGGCCTTCGCGGAGATCCAGCGCCACGACGCGAGTCTGATCGACGTGCTGCCCCAGCTCGGCGTGCTCGCCGCGATGGCGGCGGTGCTGCTGGCGCTCGGCGCGATCACGCTGCGCCGCAGCCTCGCCCGGGCGATGTGAGCGGCATGGTGCTGTCCGCCGGTGGGGGCATACGGCATCCTGGTGCCATGCCGATGGAGCCTCGACCCGCCCTGGCGCCTACGCCGCCACCGCCGGAGGACGCGGTGGCCGTCGGGTCACGCATCTGCGCGCGGCTGGACCCCATCATGACGGCGCGTGGCTTCCAGCGTGGTCAGGTGGGCTTCGGCGTCGAGGGCGGCATGGTGACGTGCGTCAGCGTCATCTACTGCGCCAGCCAGGCCGATTTCAGCTCTCGGTTCCCCGGGGTCGTGGACGAGGACGACGACGCCTGGCTCGGTGCCTGCACCGATCTCACCGTCGAGGCCGCTCCCGTGAGTGATCCGCGCCTCACCGAGATCAATCTCGACGGTCAGGTCTTCGGCGACGTGCTGCGCGAGGTGCGCCGGGAAGACCTGCTCCCGCGGTTGGAGGGCCTTCACGAGGTCCCGCTCGACGCGGCACTCGACCGGCTCGCCGTGTTCGTCGGCGCGCTGCTCGAGATCACAGACGACTCACCGACGAGCCAGGAGAACGACGACCATGACGAGTGAAGCTCCAGGCGACGCCGCGGCGCCGGGGTGATCGCCGTGTCCATGTCGGTCAGGCCTTCCGAAGAAGCGGCCACCGTCGGTCGTGACGTATGTGCACGGCTGGATCCCCTGATGACCGTCGCCGGTTTCCAATCCGGCCATCCGGGCTTTGGCGCCGATGACGTGAGCGTCATCTTCTGCACGAAGTATCGGGATTTCCGCTCCAGGTTTCCGCGGTTAGCGCCGGGGATCGAAAGAGCCGATCCCGGGGCTTGTACAGACTTCAACGTGACTGTGGGGCTCCGTGGCAAGCCCCGCCTCGCGGAGGTGCGGCTCGATACGTGCGGGCTCGACGAGCTGCTTCGAGACATCGGGCGGGATGACCTCGTCCCCCAGGTGACCGGTCTCTCGGCACACCCGCTGGCGGACGGACTGGATCAGCTCCACGGTCACCTGTTGGAGATGATCGGACGTGCGGCAGGACCCGCAACCAAGCAGGAGTGGGATGGAGACCATGGTGAGTGAACAGCGCAGGCCGCTCTTGCTGCTTGACAGCGCGTCCCTGTACTTCCGCGCCTTCTACGGCGTGCCGGACTCCATCACGGCCCCGGACGGGACTCCCGTCAACGCGGTGCGCGGCTTCCTCGACATGATCGCCCAGCTGGTGAACGACCGCGCCCCGGGCCGGCTTGTCGCCTGCTGGGACGAGGACTGGCGGCCGGCGTTCCGCGTCGCGGCCATCCCGTCGTACAAGGAGCACCGGCTCTCGGACGACGGCGTCGCCGAGGTGGTCCCGCCCGCCCTGACCGCCCAGGTGCCAGTCATCATCGAGGCCCTGGCCGCGCTGGGCGTCGCCCGGGTCGGCGCACCCGGGTACGAGGCCGACGACGTCATCGGCACGCTCGTGGCGCGCGAGGTCGCCGCGGGTCGCGCGCCCGTGGAGGTCGTCACCGGCGACCGTGACCTCTTCCAGCTCGTCGACGACGACGCCGGCGTCAGTGTGCTCTACACGATCCGCGGCCTGAAGAACCTCCAGCTCGTCGACCAGGCGATGCTGCGAGAGCGGTACGGCGTCGCCACCGGGCAGGCCTACGCGGACATGGCAACGATGCGCGGCGACCCCAGCGACGGACTGCCCGGCGTGGCTGGCGTGGGGGAGAAGACCGCCGCCTCGCTGCTGGCCAAGTACGGCGACCTCGCCGGGGTGCTCGCCGCCGTCGACGCCGGCAAGGTCAGCGCCGGGCACCAGGCGAAGTTCGCGGCCGCGCGCGACTACCTCGAGGCGGCGCCCGCCGTCGTGAAGGTCGCGCCGGACGCGCCCGTCCCCGAGGTCGACGACGCGCTGCCGGCGGCCCCCGTCGATCCCGACGCCGCCGCGGACCTGGCGACGAGGTGGAACCTCGGCGGTTCGATGACTCGCGTCGTCGAGGCGCTGGCGCGGCGGTCGGAGTCCGTGCCCGGCTGAGCCGGTCGTCACGCCCCCCAGTTCATCCCGGCTCGCCGTACCGCGCCGTGAGCTCGGCGCCGATCCGGGCGAGCTCCGTGCGGACCGAGTCCGGCTCGAGAACCTCGATCGCGGCGCCCCAGCCGGCGAGCTGCTCGGCCACCGACCGCGGCGTGTGCGCGGCGACCCGGACGACGACGTGCGCACCGTCGTCGGCCGGCCCGAGCTCGTGCAGGTGCCGTCCGAAGTTGTCGCGCAGGATCCACACGTGCCGCGGGTCCACCGTCACGGTCGCCGTCACGAGCGAGCGGTGCCGCTCGGAGTGGTCGACGACGCGCTGCCACTCGGCGTCGAGATCGAGATCGGCGGGCACCTCGGCGGACTCGCCGCTCGGCTCGACGGCGCCGACCCGGTCCATCCGGTAGGTCCGCAGCGATCGTTCCCCAGGGGCGCTTCCACGAGTACCTCGACCATGCGCGCCTCCACGCCCGCCTCGACGCCCGGTGCCGCGGGCACCGGGGTCGCCACCGTCCCTGTCACGCAGCGCCAGCAGGTACCAGGTCTCGTCCTTGTCGACGAGGCGTAGCGGGCTGACGGTCACCCGGCTGCTCCGCCCAGTGCGGTTGGTGTAGTCGAGCGTGACCTTGGTGCGATCGACGATCGCCCGTTCGACGGTTTCGACCCCGGTCGGCCGGCCCGGTTTCAGCTCGCCCCAGCCGGCGTCGTCCACCCGAACGGCGGCGGCCGCGGCCTGGGCGTCCGCCTGGAACGTTCCCGGCAGCGCGCGCAGTAGCTTGCGGATCGCGGAGCTCACCTGCGGGGATGTCGAGGCCGCCGGTCCGAGCAGCAGGAACAGCGCCCGCGACTCCTCGGAGGTGAGACCGCTGAGGTTGGTCCGGGCACCGCCGACGAGGGACCAGCCACCGCCACGGCCGGGCTGCGGGTAGACCGGGATGCCGGCGCCCGCCAGCGCCTCCAGGTCCCGCCGCGCCGTCGCCACCGACACCTCGAGCTCGGCCGCCAGCTCCCTCGCGGTCACGCGTCCCCTGGACTGCATGAGCAACAGGGTCGCGACCATCCGTTCCGCACGCACAGGGGGAATTCTCGCAGGGAAAGTGCTCATGCCGTGAGAACTTTGACGAGGAGAGTGGTCTCGACAGCTCAGGACACGACCACGAGAGAAGAGATCCATGCTGCGAGGACTGACCACCGTGACCTTCTACGTCGACGACCTGCGCGGTGCCGTCGCCTGGTACACCGAGATGCTGGGCGTCGAGCCGTACTTCCTCCGGCCGAGCGCCGAGGAACCCGCGTACGTCGAGTTCCGGATCGGCGACCACGAGGACGAGCTCGGTCTCATCGACAGCAGCTACCTGCCGGAGTCACGGGAATCGGCCGGGCCGGGGCGAGCCACCCCGTACTGGCACGTCGACGACGTCGGGGCCGCCCAGGCACGGCTGCTCGAGCTCGGCGCCACCGAGCTGGAGCCGGTCATCGTGCGGGAGGCCGGCTTCGTGACCGCGGCGGTGCTCGACCCGTTCGGCAACGTCCTCGGCCTGATGCACAGCCCGCACTGGCTGGAGCAGGTGCGCTGAGAGTCGGTGAGCCGACGAGCCGGCGAGCCGGCCTGCTGAGAGGGAGGAAAAGGCGGTGGACAGCAGCCATATCCTCCCTCTCAGCGGGCCTGGACCTCTCGAACCCGCGAGACGAGTCTCCGGGCGGGTGTCCGGGGGCTCGGGACATGGGCGTCCCGGACAGCTCGCTAGGCCAGGCCCGACTGGTAGGCGAAGACCACCAGCTGGGCCCGGTCCCGTGCCCCGAGCTTGATCATGGCGCGCGAGACGTGCGTGCGGGAGGTGGCGGGGGAGACGAAGAGCCGATCGGCGATCTCCTGGTTGCTCAGCCCCTGCGCCACCAGCGTCACCACCTCGCGCTCGCGGTCGGTGAGGGTGTGCAGGTACGGGTGCGGCGTCGTCGGCCGGCCGGTGTGCGCGGCGAACTCCTCGACCACCTTGCGCGTGACGGACGGGGACAGGAGCGCCTCGCCGGCGGCCACGAGCCGGATGGCCTCCAGCAGGTCCGGCGGGCTGGTGTCCTTGAGCAGGAAGCCGCTGGCGCCGTGCCGCAGCGCCTCGAAGACGTAGGAGTCGATCTCGAACGTGGTCAGCACGACCACGCGCGTTCCGCCCACGTCGGGGTCCTTGCAGATGCGGCGGGTGGCCTCGAGCCCGTCGATGCCGGGCATGCGGATGTCCATGAGCACCACGTCCGGGTGCAGCCGGGAGGTCTCGGCGACGGCAGCCACGCCGTCGGCGGCCTCGCCGACGAGGTCGAGGTCGTCCTCGCTGTCGATCAGGGCGCGCAGCCCGACCCGGACGAGGTCCTGGTCGTCTGCCACCAGGACGGTGATCGGGTCGGTCATGGAAGCTCTCCTGTCGGGATCACGGCCTCGACCTCGAACATGCCGTGCGCCGCTCCTGCCCGGAAGGCTCCGCCGAGCGCGGTGACCCGTTCCCGCATGCCCGGGATACCCAGACCGGGCGTGATCTCGGTCGGGGCGTCCGGCGGCACGGGGCTGGAGACCCTGACGAGGAGGTGGCCGTCGCGGTGCCCGACGTTCACGTGCGCCACCCGCTCCCGGGCGTGCTTGAGGACGTTCGTCAGCGACTCCTGCACCACCCGGTACGCGGCGACGTCGACCGGTCCCGCGACCCGCGGCGGACGCTCCGGCACGGTGAGCGTCACGATCAGCCCGGAGGCCTCCATCCGTTCGCACAGCTCACCGAGCCGGTCCAGGCCGGGTCCGGGTTCGCGAGGAGCGTCGGCACCGCCCCGCACGGCGGCCAGCGTGCCGCGCAGGTCCCGCAGCGCCTCACCGCTCGACTCACTGATCGCGTGCAGCGCCCGGTTCGCCTGCGCGGGGTCGCGGTCCATCAGGTGCAGGGCCACGTCGGCCTGCATCTTGATCGCGGCGAGGCCGTGCCCGACGACGTCGTGCACCTCCTGGGCGACGCGCAGGCGCTCGGAGTCCACGCCCTGCCGAACCGCCGCCGCGTGGGCCCGGTCGGCGGCCTCGGCGGAGTTGCGGACGGTCACACCGATGGCGAAGGGAACGACCGCCCATGCGGAGCCCGCCACCAGGCCGGCGCGGCCGGGCTCCTGCCCGTCGCCGACGATCACATGGGCGAGCACCACCACGAGCGAGACGACGGCGGCGGGCACCGCCCGCCGCAGCGGCTGGTGCCGCGCCACCGAGTACACGGCAGCCATGTAGGCGAGCAGGATCGGCCCGAACGGGTACCCGAGGATCAGGTACGCCGACGTCAGGACCGAGACGACGCCCAGCACGACCAGGGACAGACGCCGGCGCCACAGCAACGCCACCGCGGCGGCTCCGACGAGCATCAGCGCGAGCGCGTCGGACGGTCGCCCGCTGTCCGGACCGAACCGGCCGGCGCCGAACGTGCCGGGCACGGCGACGAGCAGCAGCACGACGGCGGGCAGCACGTCCGTGGCTCCCCAGCGCCGCCCACCCGTCGTGCTCACGGGGCCACTGTGGGCCGCCGGCGACCTCGGCGCGTCCATCCGGTGTCGACTTCCCGACTACGTCCGACTGCGTACGGACCCTTGCGCCACCAGGACTTCGTCGTGGTAACCGTGCTCGCGCAGCACCTCGGCGAAGACTGTTCCTGCTTCCTCGGGGACCGCCGCGGCGGCGACGAAGCCGTCGGGCCGGACGAGCAGCCAGCGCTCCGGCGTCAGCCCGAGCTCGTGCCTCGGATCGAACCGGTGCGTCTGCTCGACCAGCACGGGCAGGCCCTCCAGCGGCGGCAGCGGGGATCCGTAGGCGTGGACCTGCCACGTGGCGGCGGTGAGGCAGTCGTGGTTGGCGCCGGTCCACGGCAGCCGTCGACCGACGACCTTGCCGCGCTTGCCGCGGCGGCGGTCGGCTCCGCTCATCCAGTAGTGGATGCGGGTCTGCCCGATGTACTGCGCGATCCGCTCGCTGCCCGGCAACAGCGGCAGCAGGGCACCGATCAGCGGGACGAGGGTGGGCACCACGAACCGGCGCACGCGCACGGCTGCAGGTGCGGGGCTGATCACGGCCCGGAAGATCCGGTCGGTGGTGCCGACCAGGCGGTGCGCGACCGGAACGCGCTCCGCGGCATACCGGTCCATCAGTCGCTCGTGCGCCCGGCCCGCCACCACGTCGGCCAGCTTGAAGGCCAGGTTGTGGGCGTCCTGCAGCCCGGTGTTCATGCCTTGTGCACCCACCGGTGAGTGCACGTGGGCGGCGTCGCCGGCCAGGAGCACGCGCCCGGACCGGAAGCGCTCGGCCACCCGGTGGTGGATGCGGTACGTGGTGAACCAGTCGGCGACGTCGTACTCGACGCCGAACTGACGTGCCGTCGGGCCCCGGACGTCGTCCTCGGCGATCTCGCTCCCGTCGCCGCCCGGCCCGTCGCCCCGGGTGTCGGAGACCATGCCGATGATGCGGTGGTGCCCCCGTCCGGGCATCGGGAAGGTGATCAGGAACCGGTCCGAGCCGGCTCGGATGTTGATGGCGCCCTCGGTGGTGCCACGCACCCCGCGGGCGTCGGCGAGCCAGAACGTCTGCGGGTTGGTCACGCCGCCGAAGCCGATTCCGCTGAGCGTGCGCACGCGGGAGCCGGCACCGTCGGCGCCGACGCACCAGCGGGCCGTGACGGTGCGCTGCCCGTCGGGGCCCTCCAGCCCGGCCTCGACGTGGGTGCCGTGGTCGGTGAGCGTCTCAAGTCTGTGCCGCCAGCTGACCTGACCGCCGAGAGACTCCAGATGCGCCAGCAGCAGCCGCTCGTTGACCGACTGCTCCAGGATGTGCACGCCCGGGTAGGGCGTCTGCCGGCTGCCGAGCCGGCCGAGCGGCAGGCCACCGGCTGCGGCGCGGGACTCCCAGCCGGGACGGACCCGCGGCGCCCAGGTGACGCGGTCACGCACCGGGTCGATCATCCCCAGCTGCGCGTAGATCTCCATCGAGCGCGAGTGCACGCCCAACGCCCGGGACTGCCGGGTCGGCTCGGCCTTGCCGTCGACCAGCTCGTGCGCCACGCCGAGACGGGTGAGCCACGCCGACAGCATCAGCCCGGTGGGTCCGGCTCCGACGACGAGGACGTCCGTCTCCATGGCGTCACAGTACGTCCGCTGACGTACTCGGGGGTACGCGACACGTGTGACGACGATCGGAGCAGCGGTGGCGACGCTGCTCCGGACGGAAGGAGGATCGTCATGGAACAGCTCGCGACGGCACGCCGACCTCGGCGGCTGGGGAAGCGCTCGCGCCGTGCCGTGCTCATCACGCACATCGCCGCGGCCGGATCGTGGCTCGGGATGGACGTCGTCATGGGGGCGCTCGTGCTCACCGCCGCGACGACCGAGTCCTTGCAGACCCGAGCGGTGGCGTTCCGGGCCCTGGAGATGTTCGCTCTTGTACCGCTGGTCACGGTGGCGTTGCTGACGCTGATCAGCGGCGTGCTGCTGGGCCTGGGAAGTAAGTACGGCGTCCTGCGGTACTGGTGGGTCGCGACCAAGCTCGTCCTCACGCTCGTGCTCACGACGCTGACCGTGGTGGCCCTGCGGCCCGGCGTCGTCGACGCGGCGGACCGGGGCGGTGACTTCCTTGCCGGTGGCGCGCCGGACCTCGCCGTCGGGCAGCTGATCTTCCCACCCATCGTCTCGACCACGGCCGTCCTCGCCGCGATGGTCCTGTCGGTCGTCAAACCCTGGGGCCGCACCGGGCGCAACCGCGCTACGCCCGGCGGCGCACGGACCAGCGGACCGGCTGCGTCCCGGGACGCGCCCAAAGATCAGCGACGTGCTGACGACCCACGCGCCCGGGCGGAACAGCCTGGAAGCACGAGCCGGCGACCCGTCCGGACGTGACCGGAGATCACCACAAGCACGACGAAGGAGAACGCCATGAACGAGATGTTGCAGGCAGCCCCGGTGCTCGCCGAAGGGTGGGGCCACCACGCCGGCGCCGGGGGACCGGGCTGGTGGATCGTGTTCCCCATCGCCTGGTTCCTCATCATCGCCGGCGGCATCACCGCCGTCGTCCTCGGCAGCCGGCGCCGTCACCGGCTGGCCGGCCGGCGTGCCGGCGAGGCCCGTCTCGCGGAGCGCTACGCCGCCGGAGAGATCGACGAGGAGGAGTACCGCCGGCGCATGACGGGCCTGCGAAGCCTGAGCGAGCGCAACGACTGACCCGCAGGTGCCCTACCGGTGCCGCGGCGGCCGCCAAGACGGCGGGAGTGCTGCTCTCCGGGTAGCGATCATCGCGTCCATCGCCCGGCTGGCCGTATCGTCGGTCCCGTTGTGGACGTCCACCCCGCACCCGGACTCGCACCGTCGGGACTGATCGACGGTGCGCGAGCCGTCGTGCTCGTCGAGGGCGCGAGCGACGCGGCGGCCCTCGCGGCACTGGCGATCTGCCAGGGGCGCGACCTCGACGCGGACGGTGTCGCCATCGTGCCCATGGGCGGGGCGACCAGCGTCGGCCGGTTCCTCCTCCGGCTGGGACCGCGCGGCCTCGACCTCCCCGTGGTGGGGCTGTGCGACACCCGCGAGGTGCCGTTCGTGCACCGGGCGCTCGCCGCGGCGGGGATCGCCACCGTCACCACCCGCGCCGAGACGGAGCGTGCCGGGTTCTTCGTCTGCGTCCGCGACCTCGAGGACGAGCTCATCCGGGCCCTCGGGCCCGACGCCGTCGAAGAGGTGCTCGAGCGGCACCAGGACCTCGCCCGCTTTCGTCGCTTCCAGCGCCAGCCCGCACACCGCGAGCAGCCGGTCACCCAGCAGCTGCATCGCTTCCTCGGCACCACGAGCGGCCGCAAGGAGGCCTACGCCCGCCGCCTCGTCGAGGCGGCCGGGCCGGCGCGGGCACCAGAGCCGCTCCGCGCCGTGCTGGCCCGCGCCTGAGCCGTCCCCGGGCGCCGGCCGAGCGCCCGCCGCGCACCCGCCGAGCGCCCGCCGAATGCCAAGCAGGGCCCCGAGACCGCTCCGCCTGGGATGACGGACTTCTTACGGATCGCTCTGAAGGGCGCTTCCGGGGCCCTCGGCTCCGTACGCTCGAGACATGGCTTCAAGCAGAGGTGCGGCGCGCGTCGGTCTCGGCGTCACGGGGGCCTCCGTGGGCCTCGCCGAGCTGGTCGCCTACCTCGGCGGGACGGGGCCCGGACCGGTCGAGGCCGTCGCCGAGGCGTTCATCGACCGGACCCCGCCGTGGCTCAAGGACCTGGCGATCGACCTGTTCGGCACCGCGGACAAGCTCGCCCTCGGGATCGGGATCACCGTCGTCATGGGCGCGCTCGCCGTGGCGGCCGGCCTGTCCGAACGGGCCGCACGCGGTCGCGGCGCCGCGGTCCTCGCCGTGCTCGCCGTCATCGCGGCCGGCGCCACCCTCACGCGCCCCGACGGCGGAGTCGTGGCCACCTGGCCCGTGCTGGCCTCCGCCGTGGCCGGCGCGCTCGCCCTCATGGGTCTCCTCGCGCCGGCCAGGCCCGTCGACCCCGAGCGTGCGATGGCCGACCGGAAGGTCCTCGACCGCCGCCGCCTCCTGCTCGGTGCCGGCACGGTCAGCGGGCTCGCCGTCGTCGGTGGGACGGTCGCACGGTTCTCCGGCGGCGCCCGCCCGGTCAGCGCACCGCCGCTGGACCTGCCCGCCCCCGCGACGCCGGCCCCAACCCTCCCGGCGGGCGCAGACCTGGACATCCAGGGGCTGGCGCCCTTCCGGACGCCGAACGAGACCTTCTACCGCATCGACACCGCCTTCGTGGTGCCGCGTGTGGACCCCGAGGAGTGGACGCTGCGGGTGCACGGCATGGTCGAGCAGGAGGTCGTCCTGACACTCGACGACCTCCTCGCCGAGGACCTCGTCGAGTCCTGGGTGACCCTGTGCTGCGTCTCGAACCAGGTCGGCGGTGATCTCATCGGCAACGCCCTCTGGCTCGGCCTTCCCGTGCGCACCGTTCTCGAACGGGCCGGCGTGCGCGAGGATGCTGACATGGTGCTCTCACGCAGCGTCGACGGCTTCAGCGCCTCGACACCCCTCCAGGTCCTCATGGACGACCGGGACGCGCTGCTCGCCGTCGGCATGAACGGCAGCGACCTCCCGCCCGAGCACGGATACCCGGTCCGCGTCGTCGTGCCCGGTCTGTACGGCTACGTCTCAGCCACCAAGTGGCTGTCCGAGCTCGAGGTCACCCGCTTCGAGGACCAGACCGCCTACTGGACCGAGCGCGGCTGGGCACCGCGCGGCCCCGTGAAGATCTCCTCCCGGATCGACGTCCCCCGCGCCGGTCGCACCCGGGATGCCGGCGAGGTGATCGTCGCCGGCGTGGCCTGGGACCAGCACGTCGGCATCGCGGCCGTGGAGGTCCGGGTCGACGGCGGAGATTGGCAGCCCGCCGAGCTCGCCGACGAGGTCACCGTCGACACCTGGCGCCAGTGGGTCTACCGCTGGGACGCCGCTCCCGGCTCGCACACCCTCGAGGTCCGCGCGACCAACCACGACGGCGAGGTGCAGACCTCCGAGGTCCAGGGCACCGTGCCCGACGGCGCCACCGGGCTGCACCGGATCGAGGTGGACGTCGCGTGACCACCGATCCGTGGACGTCGGGCCCGCTGACCGAGCGCGCCACCTGCCTCCTCGCCCCCAACCCGGGCGTGATGACCCTGGAGGGCACGAACACCTGGGTGCTGCGCGAGCCGGGCAGCACGGACGTTGCCGTCGTGGACCCCGGGCCGGACGACGACGGACACCTCGCCGCCGTCCTCGAGGCGGCGACCGCCGAGGGCGGCCGGGTCACCCAGGTCCTGCTGACGCACCACCACCGCGACCACACCGCCGGCGTGGCACGCCTGGTCGAGGCCAGCGGGGCACCCGTGCGCGGCGGCGGGCACGGGGACGCCTTCCGCGACGGCGAGCGGATCGCCGTCGGTGGTCTCGCCGTCGAGGTGGTCGCGACACCCGGGCACACCTCGGACTCCGTCTCGTTCCTCGTCGCGGCCGACCGGCTGCTCCTGACGGGCGACACCGTCCTCGGCCGCGGCACCACCGTCATCGCCGGCGACGGCGACCTCGGCGACTACCTGCGCTCGCTGTCGGCACTTCGCGCGCTGGTCGGTGACGGAGCCGTCGAGCGCCTCGCGCCCGGGCACGGACCCGCCGTCGACGACCCGGACGAGTTCCTGACGGGTCTGCAGGAGCACCGGACCTCTCGGCTCGAGGAGATCCGAGCCGCCGTCCAGGCCGGGGCGGTCGGCATCGAGGGGCTCGTGGACGCCGTGTACGGCCCCATCGCCGCGGACCGCCGGTGGGCCGCCGCGCACAGCGTCCGGGCCCAGCTCGACTACCTCGGCATCCATCCCGGCTGACCCGGCGCCGCCGTCGGACAGGTTCGGCCGGTGCGCTGCTCGCCAATTGGTAACGCAACGGTTACCATTTGCGGGTGGACGTGTTCCGAGCCGTGGCCGACCCGGTCCGCCGCGCGCTCATCGAGCAGCTCGCCGGCGAACCGAGGCGCGTCGTCGACCTGACGGCCTCGCAGGAGATCTCGCGGCCGGCGATCAGCAAGCACCTCCGGATTCTCGCCGACGCCGGTCTGGTCAGCGCCGAGGACCGGGGGAGGGAGCGTTGGTACGTCCTGCGCGCCGAGGCCCTCGACGCCGTCACGGACTGGGCCGACCGCTTCCGGGCGGCACCGCCCGTGCCCGAGCACGCCCTCGACGCCCTCGATCTCGAGGTACGTCGAGTAGTGCGGGACCGCCGGCCCGCCGCGGCACGGCGTCCGGGGGCCGAGCAGAGCAGGAGCGAAGGAGAGAGCACCGCATGAGCCCACGACCGACCGCCACCACCGGCGGCGACTCCTGGTCGTTCGCGATCACCCTCGCCGAGGACGGGGACGGTACGCACCTCGAGTTCGTCCAGGAGCTCACCGATCCCGAGGTGCTCCCGAGCGTCGGTCCCGGTTGGGAGTACTACCTGGACCGCTTGGCCGCGAACCTCGGCGGCGAGCCGATCGAGGACGTGCAGTTCGACGACTACTACCCGGCCATGTCGGGGTACTTCACCGAGCTCGTCTGAGCTGAGCCGGATGGCTGAGCTGCGGCCCGGCATGCGGGCCTGCCCGGCGCGCGGTGCGAGCGCGTCCTAGGCTCGAGCGCATGGACCACGTACGACTTGGCCGTTCCGGACTGACCGTCTCCACCGTCGGGCTCGGGTGCAACAACCTGGGCCGGCCGGGAACCGTGACCGAGAGCGTCGACGGCACGGCCGCCGTCGTGCACGCCGCCCTGGACGCGGGCATCACCTTGTTCGACACCGCCGACACGTACGGCCGCGAGCCGGGGCTCAGCGAGACGCTGCTCGGCCAGGCACTGAGCGGGCGCCGCGACGAGGCGATCGTCGCCACCAAGTTCGGCATGGACGCCCGCGGCGCCAACGGCACCGACTTCGGTGCCCGCGGCTCGCGTCGCTACATCGTCAAGGCCGCGGAGGCGTCCCTCAGGCGGCTCGGCACCGACCACA
Organism: Georgenia halophila; assembly: GCF_039541595.1. Taxonomy (NCBI): domain Bacteria; kingdom Bacillati; phylum Actinomycetota; class Actinomycetes; order Allobogoriellales; family Allobogoriellaceae; genus Georgenia; species Georgenia halophila. The sequence goes on from NZ_BAABGN010000013.1 coordinate 612,686, forward strand.
TCGACCTCTACCAGATCCACGCCCCGGATCCGCAGACCCCGATCGAGGAGACCCTCTCCGCGCTCGACGACCTCGTCCGGGCGGGGAAGGTGCGCTACGTCGGGCACTCGAACTTCGCCGGCTGGCAGATCGCCGAGGCCGCGCACGTGGCCGAACGGAGCAGGTACACCCCGTTCGTGTCCGCGCAGAACCACTACAGCCTCGCCGCGCGGTCCGCCGAGCGGGAGGTGGTCCCGGCGGCGGAGCACTACAGTCTCGGACTGCTCCCGTTCTTCCCGCTCGCCAACGGGCTGCTCACCGGCAAGTACGCCTCGGGCAGCGCCCCGGAGGGGAGCCGCCTGAGCCGTTCGAAGAAGGAACTGCTGGCCAACGAGGCCCTCATGGGCAAGGTCCGCGCCTACAGCGACTTCGCCCGCGAGCGTGGGGTGGCCGAGCTGCAGGTCGCGTTCTCCTGGCTCGCCTCCCGGCCGGCCGTCGCCAGCGTCATCGCCGGCGCCACGACGCCGGAGCAGGTCCGGCAGAACGCCGACGCCGCCGCCTGGACTCCCACGGCCGAGGACGAGGAGGCGCTGGACGAGATCTTCGCGCCGCAGACGTCCTCGCTCTGACCCGTCGTCTTCGCGCTCACCTCGGGCGGCGCGGCCGCCGGTCCCATCCGGCTTGCCGGTCGACGCGCCGTGTCAGGTCGGCCGGGGCGCGAGGCCGGAGATCTCCGGCGTGTCCTCGCCGAGCACGGCCCGGCCGAGCGCGTCACCGAGCAGCGGCCCCATCGTCAGGCCGCCCGCTCCGTAGCCGGTCGCGACCCACACGCCGTCGTCGACCTCGCCGACCACGGGCAGGTCGTCGGCGAGCGGACGCAGCCCCACCCGCGTCTCGACGAGCGTGGCGTCCGCCAGCCCCGGCGCGATCGACAGCGCGTCGTGCAGTACCTGATGCTGGCCGGCCGCGGTCACGCGCGGGTCGAAGCCGCTTCCGGTCTCCCGGGTGGCGCCGGCCACCACGCGGCCGGCGTCGAACGCCACGAGGTAGTGGTCCGAGAGTGGATTGACCGTCGGCCATCTGGAGGTGTCGACGCCCTCGAGCCGCAGGTGCGTGATCTGCCCGCGCTGCGGCTCCACCGGCAGGTCGGCGCCGACCGCGGCCAGCAACCGGGCGCTCCACGCGCCCGCGGTCACCACGACGGCGTCGGCCTCCAGCGCGGTGGCGTCGACCTCGGCCGTGGTGCGCCCGCCGACGGTGCTCAGCCGTACGGTGCCCTTGATGCGGCGGGCGCCGTGACGGATTGCCGCCGTCAGCAGCGCGTCCCGCAGCGAGCGGCCGTCCACCCGGCCGCCTCCGGTGAGGAGGAAGCCGCCGAGCCCGTGCGCCAGCGGCGGGAACAGCTCGCGCAGGTCGGCGCCGTCGAGCCGCTCGACGTGGCCCGCGACGTCGCCGGCGGCGGCGACCCGCTCGCTGATGCGGGCCGCGGCCTCGGCCAGCACACCGTCGTCGGGGTGGACGACGAGCGCGCCGGTCCGGCGGTAGTCCGCCGTCGTGACGCCCGTCGCGGCCAGCCGTTCCAGCAAGGTCGGGTAGTAGGCGCCGCCCGCCGCGTACAGGTCGTAGAACCGGCCGGTCGAGGCCGACATCCAGGGCGCGACGATGCCGGCACCGGCGGCCGTCGCCTGGCCGGTGGCGGCGTCGTCCACGACGGTGACGGCGACGCCGCGCGAGGCCAGCGCGAATGCGGTGGAGGCACCGGCGATCCCGGCGCCGACGACGATCACGGACGAGACGGGGGAGGCAGCCATGGCTCCCATTGTCATGGCGAGGCGGCGCCTGTGGACGCCCGGCGTCCCGTGTCGCCGCGCGCGGCCATACTGGACGGCATGCAGATGCCTGTCGTCGAGCTGCACCTCCATCTCGAGGGAACCCTGGAACCGGAGCTCGTCTTCTCGCTTGCCGAGCGCAACGGCGTCGACCTGCCGTACGCGGACGTCGACGACCTGCGCTCGCGCTTCGCGTTCGCGGACCTGCAGTCCTTCCTCGAGCTGTACAACGCCAACATGGCGGTCCTGCGCACCGGTGCGGACTTCCACGAGATGACGGACGCGTACCTGTCCCGGGCGGCCGCGGCCGGCGTCCGGCACGCGGAGGTCTTCCTCGACCTCCAGGCGCACACCGGCCGCGGGCTGCGCGCCGCCGAGGTTCTCGACGGTGTCACCAGTGCCCTGGCCGCCAGCCGCGAGAAGCACGACCTGACCAGCGGACTCATCGTCACCGTCCTGCGCCACCTGCCCGGCCGGGAGGCGCTGGAGACCGTCCGCGAGGTGATCGACCTCGGCGCGCCGGTCCTCGGCATCGGCATGTGCTCCACGGAGCTGACCGCGCACGCCGCCGACTTCGCGCCCGCGTTCCAGCTCGCCCGCGCCCACGGGCTCCGCCGCACGGCGCACGCCGGCGAGGAGGGGCCCGCGCAGAACGTCGCCGACGTCCTCGACATCCTCCGGGTCGAGCGGGTCGACCACGGCGTGCGGGCGATGGAGGACCCGGACCTCGTCCGGCGGCTCGTCGACGAGCGGGTCCCGCTCACGGTCTGCCCGGTGTCCAACGTCCGCCTCAAGGGCGTGGAGACGCTCGCCGATCACCCGCTGCGCCGGATGCTCGACGCCGGCCTCGTCGTCACCATCAACTCGGACGACCCGGCCTACTTCGGCGCCTACCTCGACGAGGTCGTCGACCGGACCACCGAGGCGCTCGACCTGGGGCCGCACCACCTGAGGGCACTGGCCCGCAACGCCGTCGAGTCCGCCTGGGTCGACGACGCCCGACGCAACGAGCTGCGCGCCGAGGTCGACGCCTGGCGGTCGTCGTCGGGCTCATTGATGTGACAGTCCCGGACAGCCGTCAGTCGTAACGGATCTTGACCGTGCGCTCGCCGTCCTTGCCCTTGCCCGGGGGAGCGCCGGAATGTTCACCCGGTGAAGCGTCGACGTCTTCGACGGGAACGAGATCTACGCCGTACATGGCACCGACAGCGCGCAGGACCTGCTCGAGCGGGTCCTCGGAACTGATCGTGAGCTGCATGGGAACTCCTGTCCGCTTTCCCCTGTGAGGGCAGGCTAGCGGCGAGCCCAACGGTTCGCGGGCGTTTTCTGCATGGGTCTTTGCCGACGCAAGTCCGCTCGAACATTGCTGACAGAACGGCGCCTGCCCGCCCGGGCGGAGGTGTTGAATGAGCCTTGTTCGGTGTCCACACCACCGGAGGTCCCCATGCGCGTCGAGTCCGCGGCACTGTCGCTGTCCTGGATCCCCTCAGAGTCCGTCCGTGGCTGGCTCAAGGCGGGCTTCGATGTGGGGCTCTCGCACTACGACACGCCGCCCGACGACACCGTGGCCGGCTTGGGCGCAGTCCACGGTCTGCGCGCCGAGGACCGGTTCCGTTTCGTCAACCACCTGCAGGCATGGGCGGAATTCGACGACGACGGCAATCCGACCGAGTCGGGCTACACGCCCGATTCCGACATCATCCTCGGCGCGACGACGGTCCGGCTCGCCGGCGTTGGGGCGACCTTCGCGGCGTACTCCCTGCCGGTGCTGCGGCACGAGCCCGTCGTCGATCAGCGCGCCGGGGCAGTGCGGTTCACCCAGACAGTGGGCTGCCGGACCGGTGTGCCGCTGCCCCGCCCGGTGCCGCACGCGCCGTACTTCCTGTGGCAGGCACCCATCGCGTGGACGACGTTGACGTTGACGCTGCGCGCCAACGGCAGTGCGGAGATCGCCATGCCGGGCGCGAGCTCCTTCCCCAGACACTGGGTGTACGGCCCGGACGGCCACCTCGTCCTCAAGAGCGGCCTGACCGACCTCGAGCGCTGGCTGGCGCACTCCTTCGGCGCGCGGACGCCCTGGGGCGCCCAGGACTCCGAGGCGCTCGTCGTCGAGGCCGAGTCGGCCCTGGAGCGCGAGCTTTCGGCGACCATCATGCGGGCCGGCACGCGCCCGGAGATCCGCCGGTTGCCGACCGGCACCACGGTGACCGTCCAGGGGGAACCGGGCGAGGACCTCTACCTGGTCTTGGACGGGGTGCTGGACGTCGATGTCGACGACCGCACCGTCGGGCGGGTCGGACCGGGAGCCGTCCTGGGGGAGCGGGCCCTGCTCGAAGGGGGCCTGCGCACCTCGACGGTCCGGGCGTCCACTCCGGTCAGGCTCGCTGTCGCAGCCGCTGGCACGGTCGACCTCGACAAGCTGCGCGCCGTCGCCGAGCTGCACCACCGCGAGGACGGGCCGGCGTGACGGAGCCACGGGCGGGACCGTCCCACGACTACAGGGCGCTGCCCGACGGCACCGTGACCATGCTCTTCTCGGACATGGAAGGCTCCACAGCCCTGCTGAGGCGTCTCGGCGACCGGTATGCCGAGGTCGTCACGCTCCAGCGCCGGATCCAGCGCGATGCCTTCGTGCGGCACGGCGGGCACGAGCTCGGGACCGAGGGTGACAGCTTCTTCGTCGCGTTCTCCAGAGCTCAGGAGGCGGTCGCCGCCGCCCTGACGGCACAACGCGCCATCGCCGAGGTCAGTTGGCCGGGCGATGCGGCCGTCCGGATCCGGACCGGCCTGCACACCGGTGAGCCACGTCGACACGAGGACGGCTACGTCGGCCTGGACGTCCACCGCGCGGCCCGGGTCGCCGCCGCGGCGCACGGCGGGCAGATCCTTCTCACCGAGGCGACCCGCCGGCTCGCCGGTGACGTCCCCGGGACCGGCGCGAAGGATCTCGGCGAGCACCGGCTCCGGGACCTGCCCGGCACGACCCGCCTGTACCAGCTGCTCGCCGACGGGCTCGACGCCGATTTCCCGCCTCCGCGGACTCTCGGTCGCGGCTCGAGCGTCCCGCAGTTCTCGACCACGCTGGTCGGTCGCGACGTCGAACGCCGTGCGCTCGAAGGTTTCCTGACCGAGCAGGGGTGCCGACTCGTCAGCGTCACCGGGCCGGGCGGCGTCGGAAAGACCCGTCTCGCGGCCGCGGTCGCGACGGATCTCGACGGAGCGTTCCGGGACGGGGTGCACTTCGTGCCGCTGGCGCCCATCCGGTCGCCGGACGTCATGTGGTCCACGCTGGCCGAGACCCTCGGGATGGCGGAGCAGCTGGACGATCCTGCGCAGCTACTCGAGGACCTGGCCACGCGTGACCTCCTGCTGCTCCTCGACAACCTCGAGCACCTCCACGGTGCGGCCGACGTCGTCGACCAGCTGGTGCGGGCAGGCCCGAGCGTGCGGGTGCTCACGACGTCCCGGCGACCTCTCCACATCACCGGGGAGCAGGAGTTCCCGTTGTCGCCTCTGGAGGTTCCGGAGGGCGCGAGCCTGCCGGACGTGTCGCTCGCCCCGGCCGTCGATCTTTTCGTCCAGCGCGCGCGGCTGGTCCGGCCGACGTTCGTGCTGGACGATCACAACGTCGCGGACGTGGTGGCCGTGTGCCGCCAGCTCGACGGAGTGCCGCTCGCCATCGAGCTCGTGGCCGCGGCCGCCAAGATGTTCGGTCCGCGAGCCATGCGCGCCCGGGTCGGCCGCTGTCTCGAGATGGTGACGTCCGCTGTCGGCGTGCCGGACCGGCAGCGCACGCTGCGGGCCGCCATCGCGTGGAGCTATGACCTGCTGCCACCACCCGTGCGGCGTGCCTTCCGCCAGCTAGGCGTCTTCGACGGTGAGTTTGACCTCGAGGCGGCTGCCGCCGTCCTGGACGACGACGCGGAGCCCCTGGATCTGATCGCGGAGCTGATCGACGCCAGCCTCGTCATGGTGCGCGAAGCGCCGGACGGAGAGCCGCGGCTGCGGGTGCTGCGCACCGTGGCGGCGTTCGGTCGTGAGCGACTCGCGGAGGAGGGCGAAGAGCACGACACCCGGCGACGCCACGCCGGCCACTACCTCGACCTTGCCGAGTCGGCCGGGCCGCAGCTGCGCTCGTCGGCACACCTCCTGGGACGCGACCGGCTCGTCGCCGCGGGGCCGAACCTGCGCGGCGCCCTGACGTGGTGCTTCGGCACCGACGGGCTCGACCGACCGGCCGACATCCGGACCGGACTCCGGCTGTGCCAGCAGCTCGCCTGGTTCTGGTATGGCTGCGGACACCGGACCGAGGGACGCAGGTGGCTCTCCGTTGCGGCCGCGGCCGCCGAGGGAGACACCGACGAGCACATGGACGTGCTCCATGGCTTGGCCGTGCTCACCCTGCAGACCGGCGACGCCGACCGGAGCCGCGAGCTGTTGACGCGGACTCTGGCCCACCACCGCCGACGCGGGGATGCCCGCGGGGTCGCCCGGTCCCTCAACGCCCTGGGAGGTGCGCACCGGGCACTCGGTGACCCCGAGGGCGCCCGCGCCCTGTGGACCGAGGCAGCGGACACTGCTCGAGCCACGGGTATGACGCGTCCGCTGGCCACAGCTGTGTCGAACCTTGCCGCACTCGAGCTCGACGCCGGCAACCACGATGCCGCCCTTCCGCTGTTCCGCGAGAGTCTCGAGCTCGATCGGGGACTCGGTGACGCGTGGGGCATCACGGCCGGCCATATCAACATCGCCACCACGTACCTCCGGGCCGGTCACCTCGACGCGTCCGAGCAATGCCTCGTCGAGCAAGGCTCGGTGGTCCTGGGGCTGGGTGACGACGAGCTGGTAGTCGACGTCCTCGAGATCGCCTGCGCGATCGCCGCGCGGCGCGGTCAGGCTCGCCGCGCCGCCCGGCTCCTCGGCGCGGCACGAGCTCTGCGCCGGCGCGCGGAGCTCGCCATCACCGAGCCGGACCGTGTCTACCTCGAGGCCCAGATCGCACCGGTCCGTGCCGCGTCCGACCCGCTGCGATGGGCGGCGGACGAGGCGGACGGCGCGCTGCTGGACGCCGACGCTGCCCTCGGTGAGGCGACGGAGCGGGCGCCTACGGGCATCGACACCGTGGCATCATCGAACCCCTGCCCCTCGTGATTCCGGAGCCTCCATGACGACGTCGTCCGAGACCGACGGCACCACCGGCGATGTCGAGCAGACCCACGCCGTTGCTGGAGCGGGACACATGCGTGACGGGATTGTCGTCGGCGAGGACGGCCTGGCTCGTCCCGCATGGGCCGCTACCGACGCGCTGCTGCGCGAGTACTACGACTCCGAGTGGGGCATGCCCGTGCGCGGCGAGCGGGCCGTCTTCGAACGGCTCAGCCTCGAGGCGTTCCAGTCGGGCCTGTCCTGGGCCGCCGTCCTGCGCAAGCGGCCCGCCTTCCGGGAGCTCTTCCACGACTTCGACGCCGATGCCGTCGCCGCCCTCACCGACGACGACGTCGAGCGCCTCATGCAGGACGCCCGCATCATCCGGAACCGCCGCAAGATCGAGGCGACCCGCACCAATGCCCGTGCCACCATCGCGCTGCGCGAGGAGGGCGGCCTGGAGCGGCTCGTCTGGTCCTACCGGCCCGAGCGGACACCGAGGCCGCGTACCCCGGAGGACGTGCCGAGCAGGAGCGAAGAGTCCGTCGCGCTGTCCAAGGAGCTGCGCCGGCGCGGGTTCGCGTTCGTCGGCCCGACGACCATGTACGCCCTCATGGAGGCCATCGGCATCATCGACACGCACCTCGTCGGCTCTCACCGGCGCGGCGCCTCGGGCCTGTGGCACCCAGACGGCACGCCGCGTGACGCACCGGCCGCGGTCGCGGTCGACAGGGGAGCGGTCTAGGCGCACCCGGCCGACCGGGCGTGTCGTCGATCCGACGTTCGACGAGCAGGCGCGGGCCGGACATGCAGAACTGGCCAGTCGGCGCTCGATAGTAATCTGCTCACGCTGACGACGACGCTGACGGAGGAGACGATGGCCGTGACCGAACCTGAGGCCGAGCACGTGCTGCGGGCGAGCGTGGGCGAGCTGCCGCGGCTCGTCGGGAAGCCGTTCGGCCCCTCCGCGTGGCGCACGATCACCCAGGACGAGGTGCAGCGGTTCGCGGACCTCACCGGGGACGACAACCCCATCCACACCGACGAGGCCGCCGGCGTGGCGAGCCCCTTCGGCACGACGGTGGTCCACGGCTACCTCACCCTCGCCCTCGTCGTACCCCTCATGGCGGAGGTGCTCGTCGTCGACGAGGTCGGCACCGGTGTCAACTACGGCATCGACAAGCTCAGGTTCCCCGCCCCCGTCCCAGTCGGCTCTCGCGTCCGGCTGAGCGGCACCGTCGCAGACGTCACGGAGGTCTCCGGCGGCTACCAGCTCCACGCCGACGTCGCCTTCGAGACCGAGGGCTGGTCCAAACCGGCCTGCGTCGCCCGGCTCGTCCTGCGGTACTACCGGTAGATGCGCACGTACGGCGAGGTCTGGCGGCAGGTCGCTGCCGCTGTCCCGGAGCGCACCGCCGTCGTCTCCGCCGCTGGGCCGATGAGCTACCGCCGGCTCGAGGGTGACGCCGCCCGTCTCGCCGGACTGCTCCGTCACCACGGCGTCGGACACGGGGACAAGGTCGCCATCTACTCCTACAACTGCCCCGAGTACCTGGTGACCGTGTTCGCGGCCCTCACGCTCGGTGCGGCGCCGGTCCCCGTGAACTTCCGCTACCGGTCCAACGAGGCGCTGCCGCTGCTCGAGGACTGCGGCGCCGTCGCGCTGGTCTACCCGCGGTCCCTCGCCGCGGTGGTGCGCGAGGTCGAGCCGCGGGCGACCAGCCTGCGGCTGCTCCTCGAGATCCCGGACGACACGCCCGACGGGATGCCCGAGGACCGGGCCGACGAGCCGGGCCACGCACCGGCCGTTGCGGGTGCGGTGCCGTTCCACGCCCTGACCGAGGCGCCGGAGCACCGGCCAGAGCCGATGCCGGACGACGGCGAGCTCCTGCTCTACACCGGCGGCACCACCGGCCGTCCCAAGGCGGTCGTCTGGTCCGTCGCGGAGCTGTTCGAGGTCCAGCAGTACGCCACCTACGGCACCCTCGGCCTGCCCGTTCCGACCACCGTGGACGAGGTCGTCGACATCGCTCGTGACCCCGCCACACCGCGTACCGTCGTGATGCCGCTCGCGCCGTTCATGCACGGCACAGCCCTGTTCAACAGCATGAACGTCCTCACCCTCGGCGGCACGGTCTCGGTCCTGGCATCCGCGCGGCTCGACGCGGCCGAGGCGGTCCGGCTCGTCCGCGAGCACGGCGTCACCCGGCTCGTCGTCGCGGGCGACTCGGTGGCGCGACCCTTCCTCGACGCGGTGGAGGCGAGCAGCGAGGCCGGGCTCCCGTCGCTCAGCTCCGTCCTGTCCTCCGGCATGCGGCTGAGCGACGACACCAAGGCGCGTCTGCACGCCCTCGGAGACGTCACCGTGTCCGACTTTCTCGCGTCCACCGAGGGTGGGCCCTACGCCGTCGCGGTCTCGAGGAGCGCGGAGGATCTGCCCGCGCGGCTGCGGCTGTTCCCGGACGCCGTCGTCCTCGACGAGCGGCGCGAGGAGATCCAGCACCGGGTCGGCGCGGTCGGGACGCTCGCGTTCCGCGGCGCGCTGCCCAAGGGCTACCTCGGCGACCCGGAGAAGACGGCCGAGACCTTCCCGGTCATCCGCGGCCGCCGCCACGTCGCGCCGGGCGACTACGTCGAGGTGCTCGCGGACGGCTACGTCGAGCTGCTCGGCCGAGGCAGCTCCGTGGTCAACACCGGTGGGGAGAAGATCTACCCGGCGGAGGTCGAGGAGGCGCTCATGAGCCACCCCGACGTCACGGACGCCGTCGTCGTCGGCGTCCCGGACGAGAAGTGGGGCGAGGCGGTCACCGCCGTGGTCGCCGTCGTGGGATCGACCGTGACGGGGGAGGAGCTGATCCGGCACGTCGGCACGCAGCTCGCCGGGTACAAGAAGCCCAAACGCGTCGTGCTGCATGAGCGTCTGGAACGCAGCCCGACCGGGAAGCTCGACATGCGGGCACTCCGCGCCGAGCTCGGACGCTGACTTCCTCCTGCGGCGGAGGCGGCAGCTACCGCGCCGCCGTCACCACGCCCTGCCACTGCTCGGGCGTCAGCGCAGGGCCGGGCTCGGCAGCGGCGCGGGACCCGCGGGAGAGCGCACGGCAGATGGCGATCGCGTCGGCGAGCAGCGTGCGCAGCCGTTCGTCGCTGTCCGGGACGCAGGCCGTGGCGATGCCCGGGACCGCGAAGTCCAGGATCACCGGGCCCGGGTGGAACCGCACCGGTCCCACCACGCCCTGGTTGATGAACCGTCGCGCCCACTCCGCAGCCATGGGTGCCTCGGCCAGCGCCATGGCAGTGGTCGGCCGCAGGGACTCGGGGTCACGACCGTCGCCGGCGGCCAGCATGCGGTCGACGCTGAGGACGCCGACGGCGAGCGAGCGTTGCGTCTCCTCGGCTACGACGGGCAGTGCCGTGGTCGCCGTCAGCAGCGCGATCTCGTGGTCCCACCGCGGGTCGGTGCTCGTCAAGCCGATGACCGACGGCACCAGCGTCGCGAGCCGCGGCCGTGCGGCGTCCGAGGTGCAGTCGTTGACCAGTCGCGCGAGGTGCCCGAGAAGCCGGTGCGTGCAGGCAGGGCGGTCGCTCCACCGCTCGCCGGCGAGGTGCGAGGCGAGCTCCATGAAGCACGCGCCCTTGCGTGGGTTCCGGTGCTTGCCCCGCCCGAGCATCGGCAGGATGTCGTAGTCGTTGTCCATGACCTCTGCTCCGCTCCAGAGTGATCGTTGTCACTCCAGGATGCTCCTACCCAGGCGGAGTGCGCAACGGGAACAGAGGGTCGGGGCGTACCCGATCGGCGTGGTGCCTTGACAGGGCGGTGACTTGGCCTCGGCCGGCCGGCTCGCCGGTGCAGCCAGGCCGGTGCAAGAGACGCAGCGACGACGCCGGACTCAGGCGTGCGCCGCGGCTAGCCCCATCCTCAGGGAACGCTGGAAGTTCTGCTCCCGCTCCTCGGGGCTGAAGTCACCCGACGGGTCGAGCAGATGGTCCGAGATGGTCAGCACCGCCAGCGCCTCGCGGCCGTACTCGGCGGCGATCGCGTAGAGCCCCGCCGCCTCCATCTCGACGGCGAGGGTGCCGTAGTCGGCCAGCGCCCGGATCTGCTCGGGCGGGTTGCCGTAGAAGTGGTCGCGGGAGACCACCGGCGCCACATGCAGGCCGGGGGCGTCGCCGTCGGCCGCCACAGCGGCGGCCACCAGCGGGTACGAGGCGACCGCGGAGAACCGGATACCGGGGATGCGGCGCTCGTTCATCGCGGAGTCCGTGTGCGCACCGAGCGCGACGACGACGTCACCGACTCCCACCGCCGGTGAGAGGCCGCCGGCGGTGCCGACCCGGACGATCCGCTGGACGTCGTAGTGGCTGAACAGTTCGTTCGCGTAGATGCCCAGGGAAGGCATGCCCATCCCGGAAGCCATCACCGTCAGCGGCCTGCCGTCCACCTCGCCGGTGTAGACGCCGTTGCCCCGGACCTCGGAGACGAGGCGGGCGTCCGGCATGAGCTGGGCGGCGATGCGCTCGGCACGCCTCGGGTCGCCCGGCAGGAGGACGGCCGGTGCGATGTCGCCCTGCTCGGCGGCGATGTGCGGGGTGGGCATGGGCTCTCCTCGGGTGTGCGTCGCGGCGCCGGTCATCCTCCCACGCCCGGCACCACCCCCAACCCCCGGCGACTCGTCATCGACGTGCTGACTCGTCATCGGCGTGCTGACTCGTCATATCTCGATGTCGAGAGGTGACGACTCGACGCAGAAGTGACGAGTCGGCACAGAGGTGACGACTCGGCAAGGGGTGGGGGTGAGGCGGCGGGCGCAAGACTGGCGCTGGCGGGCACCCGGTCACCGGGTCGTCATGAAGGCTTTCTCATCTGGTCGTCATCTGTTGCTCACGGCCGCGCGTCATCGTTGCCGGTAGCGAGAAGTCCTCGTCACGGATGGGGGAACTGATGACCACCTCGGCGGCGCCGCCCGCAGCACAGCACCCGACAACCGTGCGCCCACGGAGAGTCCGGCACCGGCCGCGAGTGGCCCTGTACTCCCACGACGCCCAGGGTCTGGGCCACGTGCGCCGCAACCTCGCGATCGCGCACTCCCTGAGCACCCTGGACCCGGCCCCGGACGTGCTGCTGCTGACCGGCGCCCCCGAGGCCGTCACCGCCCACCGGCCCACCGGCTGCGACCTCGTCTCCCTGCCGGCGCTGGCCAAGGACGCCGACGGCGACTACGGCGCCCGTCACCTCTCGGGCCTGGAGCATGTCGTCGACATGCGACGCGCGGTCCTCACCGCGGCGCTCAGCTCGTTCCAGCCGGACGTCCTGGTCGTCGACAAGCACCCGCGGGGCCTGCGTGGCGAGTTGGAGCCGGCGCTGCGGGCGCTGGAGGACACACCGACGAAGGTGGTCCTCGGCCTGCGGGACGTGCTCGACGCTCCCGAGGTGGCCCGCCGCGAGTGGCAAAAGGACCGCAGTCCCGCGGCCCTGGCCCGCTGGTACGACGAGATCTGGGTCTACGGCGACGCCTCCGTCACCGACCCCCTCGCGGACCTCGACCTACCGGTGCGGCTGCGCGAGCGCACGATCCATACCGGCTACCTGGCCCACGGTCGCGAGACCGCCACCTCGGGGCGGCGCACCGACGTCGACACGCCGTACGTCCTCGCCATGGTCGGCGGCGGGTCCGACGGCGCAGCCCTCGCCGAGACCTTCGCGGCCGCACCCCTGCCCGACGGCCACACCGGCGTCCTCGTGACCGGCCCGCAGATGCCGGCCGCGGAGCGGCTCCGAGTGCGGCGGATCGCCGCGCAGCGGACCGGCATGGCCGTGCACGACTACGTCGAGGATGCCCCCGCACTGCTCGCGCGCGCCTCCGCCGTCGTCGGCATGGGCGGTTACAACACGGTCTGCGAGGCCATGGCGGCCGGCACGCCGATGCTCGTCGTCCCCCGGGTCAGCCCGCGCACCGAGCAGCTGGTCCGAGCCCGCGCCCTGACCCGGGCAGGCGCCGTCGACCATCTCACCCCGGACAGGCTGAGCACCGGCGCCATCACGTCCTGGGCCGAGGGCGCCGTCACCCGCCCACACAGTCGGGCCACCTGCGTCGACCTTGACGGACTCTCCCGCCTGCCCCAGCTGCTCACTGCACTCGTCAGCCGGACGGAGAACGCCCATGTCGCCTGAGCCCACGCCTGAGCCCACGCCTGAACCCGTCTCGCCAGGGCCCGAGGTCCACGCCGGCACGACCGAGCGCATCGGCTACGTGCTGAAGATGTACCCGCGGTTCTCCGAGACCTTCGTCGTCTCCGAGATCCTCGCCCGCGAGGCACGCGGCACCCAGATCGAGATCCTCTCGCTGCGCCCGCCGGTGGACCCGCGGTTCCACGACACTCTCGCCCGCGTCCAGGCGCCCGTGACGTACGTGCCCCGTGCCCGCAAGGCCGAGGACCTGTGGGCGTCCGCGGCCCGGGGCCAGGCGGTGCTTCCCCGCCTGCCCGAGGTGCTGCCCGAGCTGCTCCGGGCCGAGGCGTCCGACGCCGCCCAGGCGCTCGAGGTCGCCGTCGCCGCCGTCGAGCTGAGGCTGACGCACCTGCACGCCCACTTCGCGTCCCTGGCCACCACCGTCGCGCGCCTCGCGTCGCTGCTGTCCGGCGTGCCGTACTCCTTCACCGCCCACGCGAAGGACCTCTTCCACGCCGACGTCGTCCCGGCCGACATCGCCCGCAAGATCACCGACGCCGATCACGTCGTCACCGTCTCCGAGTACAACCTTCAGCACCTGCGCGAGCGCTACCCGGAGGCGGTCGCCGCCACCCCCGTGCACCGGATCTACAACGGGCTGGACCTGCCCGCCTTCGACTACGTCCCACCCGCCGGGCGCATGCCGCACGAGCCCACGGTGGTCGCCGTCGGACGACTGGTGGAGAAGAAGGGCTTCGACGTGCTGATCGACGCCATCGCCGCGTTGCGCGACGCCGGCCGTGGTCTCCGCTGCCGCATCGTCGGCGGTGGGATGCTCGAGGCCGAGCTGCGCGCCCAGGTCCGCGCGCTGCGCCTCGACGCGCTCGTCGACATCACCGGTCCGCTGCCGCAGGACCGCGTCCGGGCGGAGCTCGCCGCCGCCGACGTCCTCGCCGCCCCGTGCGTCGTGGGCTCCGACGGCAACGCCGACGGGCTGCCCACCGTGCTGCTCGAGGCCATGGCGCTGGGCACGCCGTGCATCACCACCGACGTCACCGGCATCGGCGAGGCCGTCCGGCACGGAAGTACCGGGTTGCAGGTCCCGCAGCACGACCACCGGGCGCTCGCCACCGGCATCGCCAGGCTGCTCGACGACGCAGCCCTGCGCAGTCGCCTCGCCGGCGCCGCCCGTGCGCTCGTCGAGGCCGAGTTCGACTCCGCGGGCCAGGCCGCCCGGCTGGAGGCCGTCCAGCGTGGCGTGCGCCCCGCCCCGGTACCCGTCGTCCGCGACGACGCCCTCGTCGCGGCCGGGAGGTGACCCCGACGTGCATATCGCCTATGTCTGCGCCGACCCCGGCATCCCCGTGTTCGGCACCAAGGGTGCCTCCGTCCACGTCCAGGAGGTCCTCGGTGTCCTGCTGGCGGCCGGTCATACCGTCGACCTGTTCTGCCGCCGCACCGGCGGCGACCCGACCGGGACGCTCGCCGACGCCGCGACCGCGGGCCGGCTCACCGTTCACCGGCTCGACCGCATCACCGACTCCGACGTCGCCGCCCGCGAACGTGGCCTCGTGCGCGGCGACGGCGAGATGCGGGTGGCGCTCGCCGCGGCCGCCCGTGCGCGGCCGTTCGACGCCGTCTACGAGCGGTACTCGCTGTGGAGCCGCGCCGGCACCCGCTACGCCGGCGAGCACGGACTGCCGAGCGTGGTCGAGGTCAACGCGCCGCTCCCGCTGGAGCAGGCCCGACACCGCGGCCTCGTGCACACCGCGGAGGCGGACGCCGTCGCCCGGGACGTCCTCTCCGCGGCGACGGCGGTCGTGTGCGTGTCCGAGCCCGTCGCGGCCTGGGCCCGCCGCCAGGCTCCGTGGGCCCGCGTCCGCGTCGAGCCCAACGGCGTGAACACCGACCGCATCCGCACGGCGTACATCGAAGGCACCGTGCCGCCGCAGCAGGCCAAGCCGTTCACCGTCGGGTTCGTCGGCACCCTCAAGCCCTGGCACGGGACCGAGACGCTGCTCGACGCCGTCGCGCTCCTGGTCCGCGACGTCCCGGACGCCCAGCTGCTCCTCGTGGGCGACGGTCCGCAGGCGGAACCGCTGCGCCGTCGCGCCGACGACCTCGGCATCGCGGCGGCGACCACCTTCGCCGGAGCGGTCCGACCGGCCGAGGTGCCCGCCTGGCTCGCCGCGATGGACGCCGCCACCGCCCCGTACCCGGCGCCCGAGACCTCCGGCGAAGGTGCGGGAGAGGCGTACTTCTCACCGCTGAAGGTGCTCGAGTACATGGCGGCCGGCCTGCCCGTCGTCGCCTCCGCCGTCGGTCAGCTGCCGGACCTGGTCGACGACGGCCGGACCGGGATCCTCGTCCCCGGCTCGGACCCCGCAGCCCTCGCCGCCACGCTGGCGGACCTGGCGGGCGACCCGGCGCGCCGTCGTCGCCTCGGCACGGCGGCACGCCGAGAGGTGGCGCGGTCACGGACCTGGACGCACGTGGTGGACCGGTCGCTGGCGGCGGCCGGTCTCCACCTCCGCCCCACGGAGGTGGCGGTATGAGCGCCAGCCCGTCCGCCGACCTGCGCACCGCCGCCCCGGCGCTGCGCCGCACGCTCGCCTACCTGCGGCCGCACCTGCGCCCGCACCGCAAGCTCGTCGGGGGTGGCTTCGTCGCGCTCTTCGCGGAGGTCGTCTTCCGGCTCCTGGAGCCCTGGCCGCTGAAGTTCGTCATCGACGCCGTCATCGCACCGGGCGCCGCGGAGGAAGCGGGCATCGGGCGGCTGCTGGTGCTCTGCGCGATCGCGGTCGTGGGCGTCGCCGGCCTGCGCGCGCTGGCGTCCTACCTGATGACCGTGTGCTTCGCCCTGGCCGGGACGCGCACCATGACCGCGGTACGGGCCGAGGTCTACGCCCACGCCCTGCGGCTGTCCCTCCGCTTCCACAGCACCACGCGCTCCGGCGACCTGATCAACCGGCTGATCTCCGACGTCGGGAAACTGCGCGACGTCGCGGTGACGGCCGCGATGCCGCTCATCGGGAACGTGGTCACCCTCGTCGCGATGCTCGCCGTGATGCTCGTGCTGGACTGGCGGCTCGGCCTCGTCGTCCTCGCCGCGTTCCCGGTCTTCGCCCTGCACTCGAGCCGCTCGTCGAAGAAGATCACCTCCGCGTCCCGGCAGCAGCGCCGGCGCGAGGGCGAGCTGGCGGGCGCCGCCGGGGAGTCGTTCGGTGCCATCAAGGTGGTCCAGGCCTACTCGCTGCAGAAGAAGCTCGAGGAGGGCTTCGCCTCCTCCAACGCCAAGGAGCTGACCGAGGGCGTCAAGGCCACCCGGCTGTCCGCCGGGCTGGAACGGTGGACCGACGTCCTCGTCGGCATCGCCACCGGCGCCGTGCTGCTCGTCGGGGGCTGGTCCGTGCTGCACGGCCATCTGACCCCCGGCGAGCTCGTCGTCTTCGTCCAGTACCTCAAGGGTGCCTTCAAGCCGATGCGGGACCTCGCCAAGTACACCGGCCGCATCGCCAAGGCGGCGGCCTCCGGCGAACGGATCCTCGACCTGGTCGAGACCCACCAGGAGATCAGCGACGCCCCCGGAGCCCACCGGTTCCACCGGCCCGCCGGGCAAGTCAGGCTCGACCACGTCACCGTCTCCTACGGCGACGGGACCCTCGCCCTCGACGACGTGACCGTCAACGTCCGCCCGGGCGCCCGCGTAGGCCTGGTCGGGCACTCCGGCTCCGGGAAGTCGACCCTGGCGTCCCTGCTGCTACGTCTGCAGGACCCCGTCTCCGGCGCCGTCCGGATCGACGGGCACGACCTGCGCCAAGTCACCCTCGCGTCGCTGCGCTCCCGGGTCGCGGTGGTCCTGCAGGAGTCCGTGCTGTTCACCGGCACCGTCCGCGAGAACATCCGGCTCGGCAACCCCGAGGCATCCGACGACGACATCGACCGGGCCGCACGGGCGGCGAACGTGCACGAGTTCGTCGAGCGGCTGCCCGAGGGCTTCGAGACCGTCGTGGGGGAGCGGGGCGAGACCCTCTCCGGTGGGCAGCGCCAACGCATCGCCATCGCCCGCGCCATGCTCCGCGACGTGTCCGTCGTCGTCCTCGACGAGGCCACGACCGGGCTCGACGCCGGGAACTCCGCCGTCGTCCGCGAAGCCCTGGAGCGGCTCTCGGCCGGCCGCACCACGTTCGTCATCACGCATGTGCTGGCCGACGTCCTGGACTGCGACCACGTCGTGGTGCTCGAGCGCGGCAAGGTCCTGGAGCAGGGCAGCCCGGGCGAGCTCGCCGCCACGCCAGGATCACGACTGGCCGTGCTCGGTGCGGCCGTCGCCGAGGGGAAGGAGGTGCGCCGTGCGAACCGATGACGCCGTGCTGTCCGACACTGTGCTGCCGCACGAGACGCGGACGGACGACGAGCGGCTCGCCGCCGCGGAACCGGATCTGCCGGGCGTCCGGCAGATCCTCGACCTCGAGGCCCTGCGTGACTGCTTCCGGGACGGCTGGGGCGACGCCGCGGTCGAGGAAGTCCGGGTCACCTACCTGCGGTACAAGCCGGGCACGTCGCTCGTCGCCGGGCTGGTCGTGACGGGGCGCAACGGCGCCCGGACCCGGGCCTTCGCCGCGGCGCACCGCCGTGACACGCCCCAGAAGATCACCAAGGCGCTCCGCGCCGCGGACCCGGACGACGGCGGACGGCCGGCTCTCGCCGACCGTGCCCTCGGTCTCGCGCTGGGTGGGGCGAGCGCCGACCGGCGGCTTCCCGGCATCCGCCGGGTCCTCCGGCGCCCGGGCGTCGTCGAGCCGCTGGTGTACAAGCCGGGCCGCCGGTGGGTCGCGTTCGTCGACCGGGACGGCACGCTCGGCCGCCCCTCCGTCGTCAAGGTCCACGCACCGTCCCGGGTCGCCGACCACGTCGCTCGCCACCGGCTCCTCGCCGGACTGGTGCCCACCGCCGAGCTGCTCGAGGTCGGTGCACGCCACGGTGTGGTCCGGACCGGCTTCGTGCCCGGCACACCTCTTGACCGTCTCGGTCGCCCCGACCTCCGTCCGGAGGAGCACCGACCTGCGGCCGACCACTGGCACGCGGCCGGCACCCTCGCCGCGCACCTGCACCAGGCACCCCTGCCCCGCGGCACCGGCGTCCCGCTCGAGCGCCGGCACGAGCTCGCCGTCGCGGTCGAGGCGGTCGCGGCCGTGAGGCCGGACCTCGACGGCGCGGCCCGGGAGATCGCCCGGTTGGTGCTGCTCGCCGTCGACGGGCGCCGCGAGCGTGCCCTCGTCCACGGCGACCTGTCCGCGGACCAGGTCATCGTCCGACCCGACGGTGGCCTCGCCCTCGTCGACCTCGACCGTGCCGGCATCGACGACCCGTTGGCGGACCTCGCCGACTGGGTGGCTGCCGAGATCGCCGCCGGACGCACGGCCGCGCTGGACCCGGCCGAGATCCTCGGTCCCCTGCTCGTGGGCTACCGGGAGGCGGGCGGCAGCGCGGACCCGCGGGCACTGACCGCGCTGAGCGCCGGCGCGCTGCTGCAACGCGCCACCGAGCCCTTCCGGACCCACGAGCCCGGTTGGGGCGCCCGGATCGGCTCGCTCCTCACCGCGGCCCACGAGCTCGCCACCGAGGCGGCGCGGCCGGGCGGCGGGACTGCGCGCTCGGCACCGGCCGGCTGGGCAACCGCCGGACCAGCTGGTGCCCACGGATGGCTGCCCGCCGAGGTGCGCGAGGGAGAGGCTCGCTGGACGCTCTCGCGAGCCTGGCCGCGCGGCACGGGCCACGCTCTCCTCGAGCTCACCGATGACACGGGCCGCACGGTCGCCGGGCAGTGGTTCGCCGATCCGGCCGACCTCGCGCACGCCGCCCGACGCGCACCGGAACCGGCCCGCGTGGCCGGCGGCATCCTGCTCCAGCCCGACGGCGCAGACGGCCGGCTCCGCGCTCTCGCCGGTGTCCTCGCCCGGCCCGGCACCCGGCTCGTCGCGCACCGGCCGGGACGTCGCGCCGTCGTCCGGGCGGAGTGGCCGGACGGAACCCAAGCTGCAGACGGCCCCGCGGCCGAGTACGTCAAGGTGGTACGGCCCAGACGAGTCGCCGGTGTCGCACGCCACCTCCGGCACGTCGCGTCGCTGCGCTCCGCCGTCGTGCCCACGGTGCTCGGCCTGGACGAGGCCGCCGGCGTGCTGCGGCTCTCCGCCGTCGGCGAGACGACACTCCTCGAGGCCGGGGCGGACCCGGCCCGGACTGCGGCAGAGCTCGGCCGTGCCTGGGAGCAGGTCGGCCGCGTCGTCACCGAGCTCCAGGAGCTCGTCCAGGACGGTCTGCCCGCGCACGACGCCGAGGACGAGATCGCCGCCGTCGGCGCGTGGACCCGTGCGGCCGTCCAGCACGGGCTGCTCGACGGCGATGAGGTCGAGGCGGCCACCCGCACCGTGGAGCGCGAGCTGCGCGCGCTGCCCGACGTGCCGCTGCTCGGGGTACTCCACCGCGATCTGCACGACAAGCAGCTGCTGCTGCGCGGCGATGCCGACGGACGCCTCGGACTGATCGACGTGGACACGCTCGCCGTCGGGGAGCGTGCCCTCGACGTCGCCAATCTCGAGGTCCATCGCGAACTCCGGCAGCTGCAGGGCCTGCTCACCCCCGAGCGGGCCGAGGTGGCGCGGGCCGCGCTGCGCCGGACGTTGCCGGCGGACGAGCGTCTCTGGTCGCGGGTGCCGGCCTACGCCGCGGCGACGCGGTTGCGCCTCGCCGGCGTGTACGCGTTCCGTCCTCGGTGGGCCGCCCTCGGCCGGGAGATGCTGGCCACGGTCGAGCTCGTCCGCCGCATGACTCACGGTTGACGTCGAAACGCCATCCGCGCCGAGTCGTCACTGATGCGCCGAGTCGTCACTGACGTGCCGACTGGTCACCTCTCGACGTCGAGGGATGACTAGTCGGCACGGAGTTGACCAGTCGGCACGGGGGAGGGGCGGCGGCAGGTGGGCAGCGCGGACGGGGTGGATCGCTCGAGAGTCAGGACCAGAGGCGGCGGGTGGCGATCTCGGCGCCCTGAGCCAGCGACTCGAGCTTCGCGACGGCGATCTGCGGGTGGATGCGCCCGCCGAGCCCGCAGTCGGTCGAGGCGATGACGTTCTCGCGTCCCACCCGTGTGGCGAACCGCTCGATCCGGTCGGCCACCAGCTCGGGGTGCTCGACAACGTTGGTCGCGTGCGAGACGACCCCCGGCAGGATGATCTTCCCGTCGGGGAGCGTCACGTCCTCCCACACCCGCCACTCGTGCTCGTGGCGGACGTTGCCGGCCTCGAAGGAGTAGGCCCCCGCGTTGATGGACAGCATCAGGTCGACGATGTCCTTCATGGCGATGTCGGTGGTGTGCGGGCCGTGCCAGGAGCCCCAGCACAGGTGGAAGCGGATCCGGTCCGCGGGCAGACCGCGCAGCGCGTGGTTCAGCGCCTCGACCCGCAGCCGGGTGAAGGCCACGTAGTCCTCGACGGACGGCTCGGGCTCGATCTGGTCGAAGTTCTCCGCGATCGAGGGGTCGTCGATCTGGAGCAGCAGGCCGGCGTCGATGACCGCCCGGTACTCCTCGCGCAGCACGTCGGCCCACGCGTAGAGCAGATCCTCTTCGCTGCCGTAGTACTTGTTGGTGGTGCGCGAGGCGCTGCCGGGGGAGACGGCGGTGATGAATCCCTCCTGTGCACCGGTCGCCTCGACCGCCGCCCTGAGGTTCGCGGTGTCCTGGGCGATGGCGTCCTGGCCGGTGTAGCTGATGGGGCCGGTCACCGCGGGGAAAGCCTTGGGCCGGCCCATCATCACCCCGGAGTCCGGATCGGCGTAGGCCTCGGCGAACCGCTGCCGGTCCCGGCGGTGCAGGAAGCCGGTGAGGCGGACGTCGCCGGGGGAGGAGAGCACCTTCTCGGTAGCCCACGCCTGGTCCGGGTCGAGCTCCAGGCCGCCCGTGCGCTGGAAGGAGTAGGACCACCAGGCGCCGAAGTCGATCGGCGAGGACATGGACTTGCCGTACTCACCGTCGCCGACCACCGTGATGCCCAGCTCGAGCTGGCGGCGGACCAGGTCGCGGACGGCGTCGCGGAGCAGCTCGCCGAACCCCTCCGGGTCCCCTCCCTCGTCCCGTGCCGCGTTCGCCTCGATCAGCTCGGGAGTCCGGGGCAACGAGCCCGCGTGGGTGGTTCGGGTGTGCTCGGTGGATCGCAGCATGCCGTCATGTTCCCACCCGGATTCACCACCCGTTTCGGCGCGTCGGGCCCGTCCCAGCCGCTGGACTCGACATGCGGGTCTAGCATGTGCGGCGATGAGCACTCAGAAAACGGCTCCGCACGTCGGACGCGAGCAGTGGACCGGCCAGCTCGGCTTCCTCCTTGCGGCGATCGGCTCTGCCGTCGGCCTCGGCAACATCTGGCGGTTCCCAGGTGTGGCGTACGAGAACGGCGGCGGCGCGTTCCTGATCCCGTACCTGGTGGCGCTGCTGACGGCCGGTGTGCCGATCCTGCTGCTGGACTATTCCTTCGGGCACCGCTTCCGTGGGGCCGCGCCCACCGTCTTCCGCCGGGTCGGCAGGCGGTTCGAGTCGCTCGGCTGGTTCCAGGTGGCCATCTCGTTCGTCATCGCGACGTACTACGCGGTCATCATCGTGTGGGCCATCCGGTACATGTTCTTCTCCGCGACCCTGGCGTGGGGTGACGACCCGACGGGCTTCTTCGTCGGTGACTTCCTGCAGGATGCCGGGACGGGGCTGTCGTTCGACTTCGTCGGTGGCATCTTCTGGCCGATGCTGGCCCTGTGGCTCGTCACGCTCACCGTGCTCGGGCTGGGCGTCGCCAAGGGGATCGAGCGGACGGTCAAGATCTTCATCCCGCTGCTGGCCGTGGTCTTCCTGATCCTCGTCGTGCGGGCCGTATTCCTCGAGGGCGCGCTCGACGGCCTCAACGAGTTCTTCACCCCGAACTGGGCGGCGCTCGCCGACCCGGGCGTGTGGATAGCCGCCTACAGCCAGATCTTCTTCTCGCTGTCGATCGCCTTCGGCATCATGCTCACCTACTCCAGCTACCTGCGTCGCAGGTCGAACCTGGTGCCCGTGTCCTACGTGGCCGCGTTCGCGAACTCCTCGTTCGAGCTGCTGGCCGGCATCGGGGTCTTCGCGACCCTCGGCTACATGGCGGGGCAGCAGGGCGTCGCGGTGGGTGAGCTCGAGGGCATCACCGGTGTGGCACTCAGCTTCATGACGTTCCCGCAGATCATCTCGATGATGCCGGGCGGGCCGGTCTTCGGCGTGCTGTTCTTCGCCTCCCTGACGCTGGCCGGATTCACCTCCTTGGTCTCGATCCTGCAGGTGGTCTCGGCCGCGTTCCAGGAGAAGTTCGCTCTCAGCCGCGTCCAGGCCACCGCCGCCATCGGCGGGCTGTGCGCGGTCATCTCGCTGGCCCTGTTCTCCACCACCACCTCGCTGGCGCTGCTCGACACCGTCGACAAGTACACCAACGAGGTCGGCGTGGTGCTCTCCGCGATCCTCAGCTGCCTGGTCGCCGGTTTGTTCGCCCGCAAGCTGCCCGAGCTGCAGGCCCACCTCAACTCCGTCTCCACGGCCCGGGTCGGCACCTGGTGGCGCGTCCTCGTCGGCTTCATCGTGCCGATCGCCCTGCTGTACATGCTGATCAGCAGCCTCGTCACCCTGTTCACCGAGCCGTACGCCGGCTACCCGTGGAGCTTCGTCAACACGGTCGGGTGGGGCGTGGTCGGCGCCATGGTGGTCGCCGCCGTCGGCTACTCGTTGATCAGGTGGCGCAGGCCCGTGGACGACTTCGATCCTGAGGCCCTCGACAGGAAGGCGACGTCATGACCACCACCGCCATCATCATGATGATCATCGCGATGCTCGTGGTCTGGGGCGGCCTGGTCGTCGCCGTCGTGTACCTGGCCCGGAACCCCATCTCGGACGAGCACGTCGACGAGACGGACGTGCCCGGCCCGGCCAGCCCTCGCGACGGCGAACGATAGCCACCGAGGCCGCCGCCACTACGAGCGCAGCCAGAGAGGCGGCCGCGGCGAGGACCGACCGGGCCCGCGGCCCGGCCATCATCCGCCTCGCTTGAGCCGCGAACGACGCGGAGTCGTTGACCTTGGGGAACGGCTCGTCCGGTACGTCCACGCCCAGGAACGCGCACAGCGGCTCCCAACCGTCCCGGACGTCGAACGTCAGGAGCCGGTCGGCGGGGACGTGCGCCTGGACCTCGCGGACGTGGCGCTCGTACGCGGCGACCGCCTCCGCCCGGGTCGGCATCCGACCCCTCGCAGCGGCGTCCGCCCCGTGGAAGAAGTCGTCGAGCATCGGGCGCAGCTCCTCGACGAGCCGTGACTGGGAGGGCCGGAGGACGCGGAGCAGCGACATGACCGCCCGGTCCATCGCCGAGTCGCCGTAGGCCTGCGCGAGGATTGTCGCCGACATGCTGTCGTACCAGCGGTCCGGATCCCGAACGGTCAGCAGGACCCTGGCGTCGGGGTAGGCATCGACGATCTCGCGCCACCGGGCTGCCGCCGGCCAGTCGACCGTCGAGCGGTAGCCGGCGAAGATCTCGTGCCACGGCACGGGCTCCCCGGCGAGCACGCGGGCCCAGCGCTCCGCCAGCTCACCGCGTCGCACGGCCTCCGTCATGTGGTGGCACGGGGTGTACCCCAGCCGCTCCAGCGCGGTCTT
Organism: Georgenia halophila; assembly: GCF_039541595.1. NCBI lineage: Bacteria > Bacillati > Actinomycetota > Actinomycetes > Allobogoriellales > Allobogoriellaceae > Georgenia > Georgenia halophila. The sequence goes on from NZ_BAABGN010000013.1 coordinate 636,522, forward strand.
CACCGACAGTGTGCCGGTACGTCCCAGGCCCGCTCCGACGACGTCCATCCCTCTGCGCCTCTCCAGGCTCTCCGTAGCTTTCGTCGGTCAGCCTAGGACGTCCGAGAGGCGGTAGGTGACCGGCTCCTCCAGCTGGGCGTAGGTGCAGGACGCCGGCTCGCGGTCCGGGCGCCAGCGCCGGAACTGGGCCGTGTGCCGGAAGCGGTCACCCTCCATGTGGTCGTAGGCCACCTCGACCACCAGCTCGGGCCGCAGCGGCACGAAGGAGAGGTCCTTCTTCGCGTTCCACCGGCTCACGGCCCCGGGCATCCGCTTGCCGGCATGAGCCTCCTGGTCCGCCCACGCGCCCCAAGGGTGCTCGGACAGGTCGACGTCCCGGTAGGGCTCCAGCTCGTCCAGCAGGGACTTCCGGCGCGCCATCGGGAACGAGGCGGAGACACCCACGTGGTGGAGGACGCCGTCGTCGCCGTACAGGCCGAGCAGGAGTGAGCCCACCACATCCCCGGTCTTGTGCCAGCGGAACCCCGCGACGACGCAGTCGGCCGTCCGCTCGTGCTTGACCTTGAACATGGTCCGCTTGTTCGGCTGGTAGGTGCCGTCGAGCGGCTTGGCGACGACACCGTCGAGGCCGGCTCCTTCGAACGTCTCGAACCACTGGGTCGCCTCGGCGAGGTCCGCCGTCGCGCGGGTGAGATGGATGGGTGCCTCCGCCGGTGCGAGGGCGTCCTCGAGGCGTGCGCGCCGCTCGCGTAGCGGCCGGCCGGTCAGGTCGTCGGGGCCCAGCGCGAGCAGGTCGAACCCGATGAAGGAGACCGGGGTCTGCTCGGCGAGCATCCGCACCCGGCTGTCCGCCGGGTGGATGCGCTGCTGCAGGGCGTCGAAGTCCAGCCGCTCGCCGGTGATGACGACGATCTCGCCGTCGAGCACGCACTTCTCGGGCGTGCTCACCAGGATCGCCTCGACGAGCTCGGGGAAGTACCGCGTCATCGGCCGCTCGTTGCGGCTGCCCAGCACGACCTCGTCGCCGTCCCGGAAGACGATGGTGCGGAAGCCGTCCCACTTCGGCTCGGTGTGCCCGAGGTCGGGGATCTCCTTGACCGACTTGGCGAGCATGGGCGAGACCGGGGGCAGCACAGGCAGTTCCATACCGAGCGAATCTATCGGCCCGGGATCGCCGGCGGTACCGACTCGGGTGCGGCGCGGCACCGGTGTCCTCCTCAGGCGGCGTCGCCGAGCGGTGCGGGGCACTCGCCGCCCGGCTCGGTCGTCAGCTCGTAGTGCCACACCTCGTTCGAGTACGTCTGGCACAGCCCGTAGCGGGAACCGTGCCGGCTCATCCAGTAGGCGGCGTCAGTGGGTCCGACATCGACGGCGTCTCCGCTCACGTGGGCCGAGCCCCCGGGCGTCTCGACCCAACGCCGGGCCTCGGCGAGGCTGCCGTACTCCGCGACGGCGTCGTCGAGCAGGGACTGCTGGTACTCGGCGCTGCGCCACCCGGACGTGACCATGATGTCGATGCCCTCGTCCGCGGCGTCCCGGCTGGCGTCGAGCAGCGCCTGACGAAGCGCCGGGTCGAGGCCGGTGACGGCCGCGACGTCCGAGGAGGGGGCGACGCGCTCGGACAGGTAGCCGTCCGCCGGGGTGATGACCCCGTCCGAGTCGGCGGCCTCCCGGGCCGTGGCCCGGTCTGCATCCCTCGTCGCTGCTTCCGTGCCGCAGCCCGCGAGCCCGACGACGGCGACGAGCAGCGCCACGCCCGCGCCGGCCCTGGTGGCGGCGCGAGCTGGCGCACGGACCGTGCGAGAGTCTTGGCGTCGTGTCATGCGGTGTCTCCTCCCGTGCCGGTGTGGTTCGCCGCGACAGGCCGGCGTGGTCCGGCGCGGTAGTGAGCAGTCCATCGGTCGAGGTGTTGCGGGGGCGTGAAGCGGTCGGCACACATCCGCGCAACATCGCCATTCGTAGGCTGTCGGGCGGAGAGCACGGGCAGCGGAGAGACACGGGCAGGGGAGACGAGGGCGAGCTGATGCGGGTACTGGTGGTCGAGGATGAGGTCGACCTCGCCGAGGCGATCAAGACGGGCCTGGGCTACGAGGCCATCGCGGCAGACCTCGCCCTCACCGGTGACGAGGCCTTGGCGGGTCTCCGCGTGAACGACTACGACGTGGTGGTGCTCGACAGGGACATCCCCGGAACCCACGGCGACGAGGTGTGCCGCGTCATCACCCGGGACCACCCGTCCATCCGCGTGATCATGCTGACGGCCGCCACGCGGCTGACCGACAAGGTCGGCGGGTTCGAGCTCGGCGCCGACGACTACCTCACCAAACCGTTCGCGTTCGCCGAGCTCGTCGTTCGACTGCGTGCCCTGGCACGCCGACCGGAGGCCACCGCCCCACCGGTCCTGCAGGCCGGGGACCTTCGCCTCGATCCGTACCGGCGGGAGGTCTACCGCAACGATCGCTACCTCCGGCTGACCCGGAAGCAGTTCGCCGTGCTCGAGGTGCTGATGCGCGCCGGCGGCGGAGTGGTCAGCGCCGAGCAGCTGCTCGAGAAGGTCTGGGACGAGAACGCGGACCCCTTCACCACGGCGCCGCGAGTGACCATGTCCACGCTGCGCAAGGTGCTGGGGCAGCCCGACCCGATCGAGACGGTCCCGGGCGCCGGCTACCGCATGCGGGACGCCTCGTGACACCGTCCGGCGCACCCGCCCGCCGCGCAGTCACCGGTGCCCCGCCCACCCGATACTCGAGCGCCCGGCTGCGCCTCGCGCTGAGCTACGCCCTGTTCCTGGTCGCCGCGGGCGGCGTCGTGCTCGCCGCGACCTACGTGGTGCTGCACCAGATGCCTAACTATCCCCTGACGCCCAGCAACCCGAGGGACCGGTTGCCGGCCCCCTCGCGCCAGGAGATCTTGGAGACACTCCTCGCGGTCTCGGCCTTCGTGCTCGCCGGTCTGGCCGTCGTCGGGGTGTTCGGCGGCTGGGTGCTGGCGGGCTGGGTGCTGCGACCGCTGCGCCAGATCAACGAGGCCGCCCGGATCGCGGCCGCGGGAGACCTGAGCCATCGGATCGACCTCACGGGACGCAACGACGAGTTCCGACAGGTGGCGGACTCGTTCGACGCCATGCTCGAACGGCTGCAGGAAAGCTTCGAGGTGCGCGAGCGGTTCGCCGCGAACGCCTCGCACGAGCTGCGCACACCGCTCACCGTGACCGCGACGCTGCTCGACGTCGCTGCGCGGGATCCCGAGACGCGCACCGATCCCGAGCTGCTCGAGAAGCTCACCCGCACGAACGACCGGGCCGTCGCCCTCGTCGCCGCGTTGCTGCGCCTAACTGATTCGGACCGGCTGACCCACTTCACCCGCGTCGACCTGGCGGCCGTCGCCCGCGCCGCGGTCGCCGAGCAGGCAGAGCACGCGGCGCATGCGGGCATCACCGTCGAGACCCGTCTCGCGCCCGTGGTCACCGTCGCCGACGTCGCACTGCTGGGTCAGCTGGCCACGAACCTGGTCGACAACGCCATCCGCCACAACGACGCGGACGGCCGCGTCCGGGTCAGCACGACGATCCGGGAGGATCGCGCGACGCTCACGATCGAGAACACGGGAGCTGTCATCGGCGCCGAACAGGCACAACGGCTCCGTGAACCCTTCCTGCGCGGGGTCGGACGCCTCGCCGGCGGCGCGCGAGCCGGCCACGGCCTCGGCCTGTCGATCGTCGACCGGATCGCCAGCAGCCACGGCGGCGAGCTGGACATCGCTCCGCGCGCCGGTGGCGGGCTGGTCGTGACGGTCACCCTGCGGGCGGCCGTACCCGGCGGGCCGGCACCGCGCTGAGCTACCCCTCGTCCGGGTCCGCGCGCTTCCGAGACGGCTGCACCCGGGGCGGCTCGCCCGGCATCTTCGGATACTCCGGCGGGAACGGCAGCTCACCGAGACCGGCCTCGAGGTCCCGTTCCCACAGCTCCAGCGCCGCCTCCATGCGACCCAGAGACGACGGCTCGGTCATCGCGGCCCAGGCGTCGCCGTCGGACGAGACGATGCCGGGCACGGTGCGGACGGTGAACTCGGCGGGCGTGACGTCCCGCAGATCCTCCCACCGCACCGGCATCGAGACCGGCGCGCCGGGCAGCGGGCGCGGGCTGTACGCGGAGGCGATCGTGCGGTCCCGGTTCGCCTGGTTGAAGTCGACGAAGATCTTCTCCCCGCGCTCCTCCTTCCACCACGCGGTGGTGACGAGCTCGGGCAGGCGCCGCTCGAGCTCGCGGGCGATCGCGATGACGCCGTGCCGAACGTCGAGGAACTCGTGGGCGGGCTCGATGCGGGCGTAGACGTGCACGCCGCGATTGCCCGACGTCTTGACCCACGGGGTCAGGCCGAGCTCGAGCATGAGGTCGCGGAGGGCGAACGCGGCCTCGACGGCGTCGGTGAAGGTCCGGCCGGGCTGGGGATCCAGGTCGATGCGCAGCTCGTCCGGGTTGTCCGTGTCGGCCGTGCGCACCGGCCACGGGTGGAACGTCACCGTGTTCATCTGGACCGCCCACACCGCGGTGGCGATCTCGTCGACGACGAGCTGCGGATGCTGGCGCCCCGAGGGGTAGGTGCACACGACGGTCCGCGCCCAGGAAGGCACGCCGCGCGGAGGGTTCTTGGAGAAGAACTCCTCACCGCCGATCCCGCCAGGGAACCGCTGCAGGGTGACGGGCCGATCCCCGAGCGCGGCCAGGAAACCCTCGCCCACGGCGGCCACGTAGCAGGCGAGGTCCCACTTCGTGACGGGGCCGGCCGCCGCAGCACCGGCCGCCGGGCCGCCCGCCGCGTCCCCGCCGTCGGGCCACATGACTCGGTCCGGGCTCGAGACCCGGACCTCGCGGGAACCGTCGGGGCCGGGCACCTCCATCACCTTCGCGTCGGCCGCCATGAGGCGAGCCTAGAGCGCCCCGGCGACACCGTCGGAGAAGTTCCCCCGTCCGGCGCGCCTGTGAGTGTTGTCCCAGGCGTCGGCGACGGCGTGCCCTGTACCGGACCCCTTACGTACCCTTGGCACGGTGAGCCAACCGGGAAACTCGACGTTCCGCTACCGCGACAGCGCCATCGTGGGTCTGTCCCACATCGAGGCGCCGCGGGTGGTGACGTCGGCTGAGTTCGAGGACCGCCTCGCGGAGTCGCGGTCCCGGCTGCGCCTGCCTCGGAATCTCCTCGAGCGGGTCAGCGGCGTGCGGGAACGGCGCTGGTGGGACGAGGGCACCGACTTCGAGGACATGGCCGCCGAGGCTGGGTCGAAGGCGCTCGCCGAGGCGGGCGTGGACCCCGACGACGTGGGGCTGCTCATCAACACCTCCGTCTGCCGCAACCAGCTCGAGCCGTCAGTGGCCGTCCGCATCCACGACCGTATGGGCCTGTCCACGCGGGCGCTGAACTTCGACATCACCAACGCCTGCCTCGGCTTCATCAACGGTGTCCAGATGGCCTCGGCGATGATCGACGCCGGACAGATCGACAACGCCGTCATCGTCAACGCCGAGGACGTCCGGCGCACCCAGGAGGACACCATCGCGCGCCTGTCCCACGACGGCGCGACGCGGCAGGACTTCACCGACCAGTTCGCCTCCCTGACCCTCGGCGACGGCGCCGCGGCCGCCGTCGTCGGCCGCGCCTCCGACCGCCCTGACGGCCACCGCGTCCTCGGCGGCGTGGCCCGGGCCGGGACCGAGCACCATCGGCTGTGCGTCGGGTCGTTCGGGAAGATGACCACCGACACCAAGAACCTCCTCACCAAGGGCCTCAAGCTCGTCGTCGACGCCTGGCGCGAGGCCGAGGAGGACAGCTGGGACTGGTCCAGCCTGGACCGGTACGTCACCCACCAGATCTCCACCCCGTACACCAAGGCGATCATCGAGGCCGTCGACCTCGACCCGGACCTGGTGCCGATCACCTTCGACAGGTGGGGCAACGTCGGGCCGGCCGCGATCGCCATGACCCTGTCGGAGCAGGCCGACACCCTCAGCCCGGGCGACCGGGTCATGTGCCTGGGCGTCGGCTCGGGGCTCAACACCGCGATGCTGGAGCTGGCCTGGTGACGTCACCCGACGGTACGGACGAACGCTGGCCCGGGGTCCCGTCCGGCTGGTCGCACCGGGCCACGGTCGCCGGTCACGTGTGGCACTACCTCGACAACGCCTCCTCCGTCGACGGTGCTCCTCGCGGCACGGTCCTCGCCGTCCACGGCAACCCCACCTGGTCCTTCCTGTGGCGCTCGGTGCTCGCCGCGGGCGCCGGGGCCGGGTGGCGGGTGGTCGCCGTCGACCAGCTCGAGATGGGCCTCTCGGAACGGACCGGGGCGCACCACCGCCTCGCCGACCGCGTCGCCCAGCTCGGCGAGCTCACCGACCAGCTGGGTCTGTCGGGACCCGACTGGGACGGCAGGGAGGTGGTCACCCTGGGGCACGACTGGGGCGGCATCGTCTCGGCCGGCTGGGCCATCGACCACCCCCGCGAGCTCGCGGGCGTGACGCTCACGAACACGGCCCTGCACCAGCCGCCCGGCCACGCCATCCCGCTGCTCCTGCGTCTCGTGCGCCACCGGAAGGTCCACGAGGGCGCCACCACCCGAACGCCGGCCTTCCTCGAGACCGCGTTGGCGCTCGCCAAGGGCCTCGACCCCGACGAGCGGACGGCGTACCGGGTGCCCTACCGGACGGCGGCGGACCGCCACGGCGTCGGCGGCTTCGTCGAGGACATCCCGGCCACCCGCGCGCATCCCAGTCACGCGGAGCTGGAGCGGATCGCCACCGGCGTCACGGAGCTGAGCGTCCCGACCCTGCTGATGTGGGGGCCGCGGGACCCCGTGTTCTACGAGCGGTACCTGCACGACCTGATGGCCCGGTTCCCGCACGCCGACGTGCACCGGTTCGAGGGCGCGGGCCACCTGCTGCCCGAGGACGCCGACATCTCCAGCACGATCGTGCGCTGGCTCGAGAGCACCTTCGAGACCCCGACGACGACGGCACATGCCCGGGCTGGCGCGGTGTCGGCCGGGGACGGCCAGGCAGGGGGCACGGCACCGTTCCGGCCCGTGCACGCCGCCCTCGAGGACCTCGGCGCCGAGGGGACGGACACCGCCGGGACGACGGCCGTCGTCGCCCTGGGAGGCGACGGCCTCACCGAGCTCAGCTGGGGCGACCTGTCCCGACGGGTCCACCACCTCGCGCACGGCCTCGCCGACTCGGGCGTGGCTGCCGGGGACCGCGTCGCTCTGGTCATCCCGCCGGGCGTCGACCTGACGACGGCGCTCTTCGCCTGCCTGCGGCTCGGCGCCGTCGTCGTCCTCGCCGACGCCGGACTCGGCCTGCGGGGGCTGACCCGCGCCGTGCGCGGCGCCTACCCCGACCACGTCCTCGCCATCGAGAAGGCGCTCGTCGCCGCCTCGGCGCTGCGCTGGCCGGGCCAGAAGTTCGTCGTCGTCCCCGCCGGTCACGAGGCGGGCTACACGCCGCCGCGCACCGCCCACAGCCGCCGCCGCACCTTCGGGATCGCCGGGTCGATGCGCGAGCTGCTCGCCCGTGGCGCGACCCTGGCCGACGAAGGAGCCGAGCTCCCGCCGGAGCCCGGCCCGGACGACGACGCCGCCATCCTGTTCACGTCCGGCTCCACCGGTCCGGCCAAGGGCGTCGTGCACACCCACCGCGGCCTGGCCGGCATGAGGGACGTCGTCGGCTCCACCTACGGCCTTTCCCCGGATCGGCCGTTCGTGGCGGGTTTCGCGCCGTTCGCGCTGCTCGGCACCGCGCTGGGCGCGACGAGCGCCACGCCGGACATGGACGTCATGGCGCCGTCGAGCCTCACCGCGCCCGCCCTCGCGGACGCTGCGGGCGCCATCGACGCGCACGCCGTCTTCGCCTCCCCGTCGGCACTGGCCAACGTCGTGCGTACCGCCGCGGACCTGACCGACACCCAGCGGGGCGCCCTCGCCCAGGTGCAACTGCTGCTCTCCGCAGGCGCGCCGATCACCTCCGACAGGTTGACCCGCGCCCTGGAGACCATGCCGAACGCGTCGGCCCACACCCCGTACGGGATGACCGAGGTCCTGCCCGTCACCGACATCGCGCTCGAGGACATCCGAGACGCGGAGGACGACGCCGCCGGCCGGTCCGTCCAGGGCGCCGGGAACGGCAGCTGCGTCGGCCGGCCGGTGCCCGGCGCGCACGTGGAGGTGGTGCCGCTGGACGACGACGGCGCCGCCACCGGTGAACCGACCACCGAGGCGGGCGTCACGGGAGAGGTTCTCGTGTCCGCCCCCCACCTGAAGGACCGCTACGACCGGCTCTGGGCGACCCAGGAACACTCGGCGACGTGGCCAGGCTGGCACCGCACCGGTGACGTCGGGCACCTCGACGCTGCCGGCCGCCTGTGGATCGAGGGGCGCCTCGCGCACGTGATCGTCACACCCTCCGGCGTGGTCACGCCCGTCGGCCTCGAGAACGCCGTCGTGGCGGTGCCGCTGGTGACCCGTGCCGCCGTCGTAGGGGTCGGTCCGGCCGGCACCCAGCGGGTGGCGGTCGTCGTGGAGACCGACCGGGACGTCCACCGCGGCGCCCGCGCCCGCCCCGGTCTCGCCCCCGAAGGCCTCACCCGCGCCGTCCGTCAGGCGTGCGCACCGGCCGGGGTCGCTGCTGTGCTCCGCGTCCCGGAGATCCCCACGGACGTGCGCCACAACTCCAAGGTGGAGCGCGCCCGGGTGGCGCAGTGGGCCGACCGGTTCCTCGCCGGCGAGCGGCCGGGCCGGCTGTGAAGGTTCTCGTCACCGGCGCGAGCGGGATGCTCGGCCGGGCGGTCGCGACGTCGCTGCTCGCCCGGGGAGACGAGGTGACCGTGCTGCAGCGCAGCTCGGCCGGGCTCCCCGGCGCACGGGAGGTGCTCGGTTCCGTCGACGACCCGGACGCGGTCGAGATCGCCTGCACCGGGCAGGAGGCGGTGATCCACCTGGCCGCCAAGGTCTCCTTCACGGGGCCGGCCGAGGACTTCCAGCGCATCAACATCCGCGGCACCTGGCTGCTCCTCGACGGCGCCCGGCGCGCCGGCGCGACCCGTTTCGTGCAGGTCTCCTCGCCCTCCGTCGCGCACACCGGCGGCTCCCTCGTCTGCCAGGGCGCCGGACCCGCGGACCCGCTGCTCGCGCGCGGCAGCTACGCCCGCACCAAGGCCGTGGCCGAGCTCGAGGCGCTCGGCGCGGACGGACCCGGCTTCGCCGTCGTCGCCGTGCGCCCTCACATCGTGTGGGGCCCCGGGGACACCCAGCTGGTCCAGCGCGTCGTGGACCGGGCGGCTGCCGGCCGGCTGCCGTTGATCGGCAGCGGTGCGCCGCTGGTGGACACCACCTACGTCGACAACGCCGCCGCGGCGCTGGTCGCCGCGCTGGACCGGGCCGAGGACGCGCACGGTGAGGCGTTCGTCGTCACCAACGGTGAGCCGCGCCCGGTCCGGGACATCATGTGCGCCTGGTGCCGCGCTGCGGGCGTTCGGCCACCGGCCTGGTCGGTCCCGCCCCGTGCGGCGCGTCTCGCCGGTGCCGTCGTCGAGGCGGCGTGGACTTTGCTGCCGGAACAGGTGACGGCCGGTGACGAGCCGCCCATGACCCGCTTCCTTGCCGAGCAGCTCTCGACGGCGCACTGGTTCGACCTGCGCCGCACCCGCGAGGCGCTCAGCTGGGCGCCGGAAGTCTCGTTCGACGACGGCGTGGCGCGGCTCGCCGACTTCTACGCCCAACGTGCCGGCACTGCGGTGGCGACGGATGCCGCACGCTGAGCGGACGGTCCCGACCGGGGCACCGCCGCCGAAATGTTGCGTTCGGTGCCCCGCGCCGGCGGCCACGGTGCATAATCGGGCGACGACCCCCGCGTCACCCGCACGACCGGCGAACGACCACGCGCGCCGCCCAGGCCGCCGCGCCGGCGCCGCAGGAGGAACTTCATGACGGCCCACTCCCTCGTCGCCTTCGACCTCGACGACACGCTCGCGCCCTCGAAGTCGCCGATGCCGCCGCGGATGGGCGCCGCCCTGACCGCACTGCTGGACACCGTCCCCGTATGCATCATCTCCGGTGGACACTTCGGCCAGTTCCGTGACCAGGTCCTCGGCCACCTCGACGCCACCGACGAGCAGCTCTCCCGCCTGCACCTCATGCCGACCTGCGGCACCCGGTACCTGCGGCACTCGGCCGGCGAGTGGACCCAGGTCTACGCCCACGACCTGTCGCCGGAGGAGCGCGCGGGCGCCTACGCCGCCCTGGAGGGCGAGGCGCGACGCCTCGGGCTGTGGGAGGAGGAGATCTGGGGCGAGATCCTCGAGGACCGCGGCTCGCAGATCACCTTCTCCGCGCTCGGGCAGCGGGCACCGCTGGAGCGGAAGAAGGCCTGGGACCCCACCGGCGAGAAGAAGGAGGCGCTGCGTGCCGCCGTCGCCGCACTGCTGCCGACCCTCGAGGTCCGTTCCGGCGGCTCGACGTCGGTGGACGTCACCTGCGCCGGGGTGGACAAGGCCTTCGGCATGACCCGTCTCGCCGAGCAGACGGGCATCGCCGTCACGGACATGCTCTTCGTCGGCGACCGGCTCGACCCGGGCGGCAACGACTACCCGGTCGTGGCTCTCGGCATGGAGACCCGGTCCGTGGCGGACTGGCGGGAGACGGCGGCGTTCGTCGAGGCGCTCGTCGAGGCGCGGCAGGTTGCCGTCCAGGCCTGACCATCCCGGATACGACCCGACCCGGCGTGGACAAGGGCGGGCCGCCTCGGGCTCGGTCGCCATGTCACCGCCTGCGTCTAGCGTCCCGAACATGGACACGACGACGAAGCCACATGTCGACAGACCACGTCTGCCGGAGGGCTACGGCCTCCCCGACACCACCGAAGGGCTCCTGAGCTGGTCCCAGGTCGCGGAGCGACTGACCGCGTCGCTGCACTACTGGATCTCCAGCGTCCGCCCGGACGGCACCCCGCACGCCGTGCCACGGTGGGGCGTCTGGCTGGACGACCGGTTCTACTACGACGGCGCACCGACCACCCGACACACCAGGAACGTCGAGCAGAACCCGGCGGTGACGCTGACGCTGGAGAGCGGCGCCGAGGCCGTCATCGTCGAGGGTAGCTCCGTGGCGACCCGGGCCGACGCGGACGGCCTGGGTACCCGACTGGCAGCGGCCTTCACCAAGTACGCCGACTCGGGCTACCAGCCCGACGAGGACTCCTGGTCCGGCGATCAGGGCGGCGGCCTGCGCGTGATCACCCCCCGACGCGTGCTGGCCTGGTCCGACTTCCCCAAGGACTGCACCCGGTTCACGTTCCCCGGATGAGGTTCGGTCGGAGCGCTCGTACCGGCGCCACGCCGCTGCCGGCCTGTCTCGATGACGTCGCGGCCCGTAGCCTGGCCTAGCCCCTTCCCCTAGCAAACCCGGAGGAGCCGTGTCACGCCGTGCTGCTCGCACAGGTCTCGCCGTCCTGGCGGTGATCGCGCTGGTGGTGGCCTGCGCGCCGCAGAGCACCAAGGTGACCGCCACGCCGACGCGTCCGGAACCCGTGGTGAGTGAGCCGGTGGCGCCCGCCGAGACGGCGGTGCTCCCGGGAGGGTCGGCGCAACAGCTCGCCGCAGACGCCGCGCTGGCATTCTTCGAGTCGGCCCCGCTGGCCGTGGTCGCGGCCCCGGGAACGGACCTGCGTGCCGCATCGATCGCCGTCGCGCTCGGCGTGCCGCTCCTGCGCGGGGACGCGGCGGAGCGGACCGCCTCGGCCCTGACAGAGCTGGGCACCGAGACCGTCCTGACCGTGGGAGACCCCGACGTCCCCGCCGATCTGGACGTCGTCGCAGCACCGGAGGACGACGCCGCGCTCGGCGAGCTGATCCGGACCGACTTCTCACCAGAACCGGTGCCCGCGGGCGAGGAGGTGACGACAGTCGCCGGCCTCGACCCGGACGAGCCGAAGCTGCTCGGCCCTGCGGACAGCGAATCCGGTGAGACGCCGACGGACGAGAAGGGGGAGGACCCGGGGTCGAGCCAGGACTCGAACGAGGATTCGGGCGAGGACTCGACGGCGACCCTGCCGTACACGCAGCGCCCGGATCCGGCCGCAGCGTCCGCCGTCGTGATGTCCACGGGCGAGCCCGCCCAGGCGGGCGCCGTCGCGAACGCCCGTGCGGCCGGCGCCGTCGTCCAGGTGGTGCCGAGCGGCGACCCGCGCGTCAGCTCCGAGACCGTCCAGGAGACCGCCGCGAACGCCCCCGAGGTGACCGTCGGGCTGGGGAAGTCCTTCGGCGACGCCGAGACGCTCGCCTGGCGCACGGCGACCGCGGCGACCGGCACCGAGCTGCCGGGCGGTGGCCAGCTGGTGCTGCCCGGCAAGACGTATGTGGCCATGTACGGCACTCCGGGAACGGACGCCCTCGGCGTTCTGGGCGAGCAGGGCGTCGGCGATACCGTCCGGCGGGCCGCGGACCTCGCGCGGCCGTACCGCAGCCTCACCGACACCGAGGTGGTGCCGGCGCTGGAGATCATCGCCAGCGTCGCGACCGCCGGCGCCGGCCCGGACGGGAACTACTCGAACGAGCAGTCGGTGGAGGTGCTCCGGCCCCTCGTCGAGGCCGCCGCCGAGCACGGTCAGTACGTCGTGCTCGACCTTCAGCCGGGTCGAGCCGACTTCCTCACTCAGGCCAAGCACTACGAGGAGCTGCTCCGGATGCCGCACGTCGGTCTCGCTCTCGATCCCGAGTGGCGGTTACGACCCGACGAGGAGCCGCTCCAACGGATCGGCCACGTCGACGTCGCCGAGGTCAACTCGGTCGTGAACTGGCTCGCGGACCTCACGCGCAAGCACTCGCTCCCGCAGAAGCTGCTGGTGCTGCACCAGTTCCAGCCGCGGATGATCCCGGGCGTGAACGACGTCGATCAGTCCCGGAGCGAGCTGGCAGTGCTGATCCACGCGGACGGCCAGGGCGGCCAGGGCGCCAAGCAGGGGACGTGGTCACGCCTGCGGAACAACGCGCCGGACGTGCAGTGGTGGGGCTGGAAGAACTTCTACGACGAGGACCAGCCGATGCTGACCCCCGAGCAGACGATGGCGGTCGAGCCGACGCCGAACTTCATCAGCTACCAGTGACTCCGCTCAGCCGGGCACGAGCGGGTTGTGCCCCGGCGTCAGCTTCTCTCGCGGGCGCACTGGGCCCGGCGGGTTGCCGTCGCCGAACGGCCGCCCGCCGAGCCCCTCGCGGCCGTGCTCGGTCAGCCAGCCGGAGAGGTCCGGGCCCTGCGGCACGATCTGCGTCGGATTGATGTCCGTGTGGACCACGTAGTAGTGCTGCTTGATCTGCACGAAGTCGATCGTGTCGCCGAACCCGGGCGTCTGGAACAGATCTCGCGCGTACGCCCACAGCACCGGCATCTCGCTCAGCTTGTTGCGGTTGCACTTGAAGTGCCCGTGGTAGACGGGGTCGAACCGCACCAGGGTGGTGAAGACCCGTACGTCGGCCTCGGTGATGGTGTCGCCGACGAGGTACCGCTGGCCGGCGAGGCGCTCCTCCAGCCAGTCGAGCGCGGTGAAGAGCCGGTCGTACGCTTTGTCGTAGGCCTCCTGGGACCCGGCGAAGCCGCACCGGTAGACGCCGTTGTTGATCTCCGTGAAGACCCGGTGCGCCACCTCGTCGATCTCGTCGCGCAGGTGCTCCGGGTACAGCTGTGGCGCGCCCTCCCGGTGGTGCGCGGTCCACTCGGTCGCGAGGTCCAGGGTGATCTGCGGGAAGTCGTTGGTCACCACGGCGCCGGTCGGGACGTCGACCACGGCGGGGACCGTGATGCCCCGCGGGTAGTCGGGGTCCCGCTTGAAGTACGCCTCCTGGAGCCGGTGGATGCCGAGCACCGGGTCTTTGCCGTCGGGATCGAGATCGAACGTCCAGGACCGGGCGTCGTGCGTCGGACCCGGCAGCCCGAGCGAGATCGCATCCTCCAGGCCGAGGAGACGGCGAACGATGATGCTCCGGTTCGCCCACGGGCATGCTCGGGCGGCGACCAGGCGGTAGCGACCGGCCTCGACTGGGTAGCCGTCCTCGCCGTCGGTCGTGATCCGCGTGCTGATGTAGTGGGTGTCCCGGACGAACTCCTTGCCCTTGGCGGTGTAGCGACCACCCTCCTTGTGCTCGGGATGTTCGTCGGGCTGCGCACTCGTCGACTCGTCCACGGCAGCGAGCCTACGACCCACGTTCGCCGAACGCGCCCGGGCCGCTTCGGCGGAACGTCCTCGCCCACCGTGCAGGACGGGCCTCAGACGAACCGCTCGGAACGGTCCCGCGCGCCGGTCGCGCTCGAGTACACCTCGTTGCCGGAGATGAGCACCCGCTCGACGTGGGAGTAGACGTCCAGCGGGTCGCCGGACCAGAGCACGACGTCCCCGTCGAGTCCTTCCCGCAGGGCGCCGACGCGGTCGTCCAGGCCGAGCATCTGCGCCGGGTTCACCGTCAGCGCGCGCAGGGCGACATCCCGGTCGAGGCCCTCCTTGACCGCGAACGAGGCCTGGTGCACCAGGTAGTTGATCGGCACGACGGGCGCATCGGTGGTGATCGCGATCCGCACGCCGGCCTCCGCCATCCGGGCGAGGTCGGCGGTGGCGCGGTCCTTGAGCTCGACCTTCGAGCGGGACGTGATGATCGGGCCGTAGATCACCGGCACATCCTTCTCGGCGAGGACGTCGGCGATCTTCGCCCCCTCGGTGCCGTGGTTGACCACCAGCCGGTAGCCGAACTCCTCGGCGAGGCGGATCGCGGTGGCGATGTCGTCGTGGCGGTGGGTGTGCTGGTCCCAGACCAGCTCGCCGTCGAGCACCTTGGCGAGCGTCTCCTTGGTGAGGTCCCGCTCGAACGGCTTGCCTTCGGTCAAGGCGTGGTCGCGGGCCGCCCGATAGCTCTGCGCGGCGGCGAAGGCCTCCCGGATGATCTTCGCGACCCCGAGCCGGGTCGACGGCGTCTGGCTCTTCTCGCCGTAGACGCGCTTCGGGTTCTCTCCGAGCGCCGCCTTGACCGAGACCGAGGCCTTGATGACCTGCTCGTCGACCGTGCGTCCGCCCCAGGTCTTGATCGCGACGGTCTGGCCGCCGATGGGGTTGCCGGACCCCGGCTTGACGACGGCGGACGTCACCCCGCCGGCCAGTGCGTCGGCGAAACCCACCTCTTCGATGTTGATCGCGTCGATGGCCCGCACCGCAGCCATGTTGGGGCCGGTCGTCTCGTTGACGTCCTGGCCCGCCCAGCCCAGGCCCTCCTCGCTGACGCCGAGATGGGCGTGCGACTCGACGAACCCGGGCAGCACCCATCGCCCGGTCGCGTCGACGGTCGCGGCGCCGTCGGGGACGGTGACGTCCGCGCCGACGGCCGAGATGACGCCGTTCTCGATCAGGACCGTGCCGTTGGCGATCGGAACGCCGTCGACGGGCACGACGTAGCCGCCGACGACGGCGACGCAGCGGTCGGCGGAGGAGGCGGAGGAGTCGCGGGCTGTTGTATCGGTGGAGCTCACGAGCGTCATCCTGCCGCCGGCGAGGTCCGGATCCGGACGGGACGCGCCGCGCGTCCCGGGTGTGGGCGCGTGCGCTTCCTGGCAGGCTGCTCCCAAGGCCCTGGCAGCAGGGCCGATGCCGCAGACGAGCATTCCAGCCAGAGCGGCCGACGAGGAGGGCAGACGTGAGCGAGCCGACATCGGCGCCGGGGCAGGGCACGCCGTCGGGAGGCAGCAGCCCGCGCGGCGGGTCCAGCGCGGGCAGCACCCCGGGCCGGCCGTCGAAGAAGGACAAGACCGAACCTGCATCCACCGGGCGGCAGAAGGGCAACCCGGTGGCCTGGACAGCGCTGCTGGTCGCCGTCGTCCTGACCGTCTGGCAGGCGATCTACTCGCTGACCGTGGTGGGCACCGACAGCGACCAGGAGACCTTCACCTCCGTCTCGTTGTTCATCACGCTCGTCCTCGGGCTTGCCGCCACGGTGCTGGGCATCGTGAGCATCGCCCAGCGTCGTTCGCCGCGGTGGCCGGGGCTGGCGGGGCTGTCGGTGGGGCTGTACGCGTTCATCATCGCCGTCTTCTCCTGGATCGGCGGCCTCATGAACACGGGCGGCGTCTGAGCGTAGCCCTGCCCGCAGCACCGGCGGACGTGCGCGCGGTGAGGCAGCCGAGCTCGATCGTGTCTCCGACGGCGCCTACGCGATGGGCCACGTGTGGACCGGCTCGTTCGCGTGCATGTGCAGCACGTACTGCTCCAGCATCGCGGTCAGCGCCGCCCACCGGTCCATGCCGCGGGCCTCGAACGACTCGGTCGCGGCGACCTGCCACGCGGCGCCGTTGGTCCGCAGCTTCGCCCGCCCCTCGATGACGCCCAGATAGCGGTCGACGGCGTCCGCCGCAACTCCCAGCCGCTCCAGGCCCGCCTGAGCCATCGGCAGCAGCGTGCGGAGCACCAGCTCGTCCCACTCGACGTGCCCCACGCCGGGCCAGTACAGGCGCGACTCGGCGCCGAAGCGTGCGGCGGTGCGGAAGTTCTCCCGCGCCGCGTCGAAGCTCATCCGGGACCACACCGGTCGCTCGTCGAGGACCATGGCCACGCTGACCCCGTAGAAGAACGCGGCGTTGGCGAGCACGTCCACCACCGTCGGCCCGGACGGGAGCACGCGATTCTCGACCCGCAGGTGCGGCCGGCCGTCGACGACGTCGTACACAGGTCTGTTCCAGCGGTAGATGGTGCCGTTGTGCAGCCGCAGCTCGGACAGCTCCGGCGTGCGGCCGGCGGCGAGCACCTCGAACGGGTCCTCGTCGGAGGTCTCGGGCAGCAGCGCCGGGTAGAACCGGACGTTCTCCTCGAACAGGTCGAAGATCGAGCTGATCCACCGGTCTCCGAACGGCACCTGCGGACGGACACCCTGGTTCCGCAGCTCCGGCGGCCGGGTGTCCGTCGCCTGCAGGAACAGCTCGATGCGTGACTCGGCGAGCAGTCGCCGGCCGAAGACGTACGGGGAGTTGGCGCCCAACGCCAGCTGGGGACCGGCGAGCGCCTGGGCGGCGTTCCAGTACCGCGCGAAGGTGTTCGGCCGCACCTGCAGGTGGAACTGGGTCGAGGTGCACGCGGCCTCGACGGCGATTGTGTCGGAGGTGAGCTCGAGCCGTTCCGCGCCGCGGATGTCGATCTCGACGTCCTCCTTCCGGGACGCGAGGATCGCCTCGTCCAGCAGCCGGTAGCGCTCGTTCGCCGAGAACCATGACCGGCCCGGCTCGGGGGCGCGCAACGTCGGCAGGACTCCGGTCATGAGCAGCCCGGCTCCCACGTCGCCGGCGCCGTCGCGTGCGCGGTTGAGGTTCTTGCGCAGCGCCGACTCGAGCTGGACGAGGGACTGGCCGTCGATGCGGCGAGGCTCGACGTTGAGCTCGATGTTGAAGCGTCCGAGCTCGGTCTGGTACCGCCAGTCGTCGATGTGCTCGAGCACCTCGGCGTTCTTCATCGCGGGCTGGAAGTCCGCGTCGACGAGGTTCAGCTCGATCTCCAGGCCCGTGCGCCACTCGTCCTCGAGGAACGTGCCGGAGTCGAGCATCTCCTCGAGCGCGTCGAGGCACCGGCGGACGGCCCGTCGGTAACGCGTGTGGTCGGCACGCGTGTAGGCCGCGCGGCTGACGTCATCGCCCATCAGACCTCCCGCTCCGAGCTCATGGACGGCTCGCCAGAGCATGACAGCGCCGACGGCTGCGCGCACGCGGCGGGGAGACAGTGGACAATGCCATCGATGGAGGACACAGCCGGGGGCGGTCACCGCTTCGAGTGGTGGCACCGCCAGACACCGCTCACGCGGAAGATCATCCGCACGACGGTGGTGCTCCTGGTCTCCGGCGTGGTCGCCCTCACCGTCGGCGTGACGACGGCGTCCACGCGCTCGTCCCTGGGTCCGCACGAGGCCGACTACAGCATGAGCCTGGACAGCCGGATCTCCTTCCACATGGGACCGCTCGGCGCGGTGCTGCTCGAGTCCCCGCTGCCCGGGCCGCTCGGCGTCGAGGTCGTGGTGCACCAGATCCCGACCGACGTCGAACGCGCGACGGCGGAGGACTCGCCGGTTCCCGGGCTGCTCGCCGACCTGTCCGCCTACGGCCAGCTCGTCTCCCACCCCGAGGCGGCGGTCGCCGACGCGGTCCGCGGGCTCGTCACCGACGCGCTCGGCCGGACAGCGGTCACCTGGTCGCTGCTGCTGGTCGCCGTCGCCGCCGGCCGGCTGGCGGCGGGTGGCCACCTGCGCGACGAGATGCGCCGAGCCCTGGCGAAACCCGGTGTGGCGGTGCTCGCGGGAGCGGTCCTGGTGGGCGGGACGGCCGCCGTCGTCGTCCCGGAGGTACGGCGCGACGAGCCCGACGGCTACAGCCCCGACGTGCTCGACGGTACGCCGCTGGAGGGCGCGCGGATCACGGGCAGGCTGGCGGACATCGTCGCCGTGTACGGCGAGCAGGTCCGCGAGATCGTCGAGGAGAACGACGCCTTCTACGACCTCGCGGCGAACAACCTCGCCTCGGCTCTGGAGTCCGAGCCCGAACAGCCGCCAGTGGTCGGTGCGACGGTCGAAGCGCCGCAGACCCCGACCGGGGCCGAGACCTCGCCCGGCGAACCCACGGCTACCGGTTCACCGGAGGCCGACGAGACATCCCCGACGCCGCAGCAGAGCGAGCTCGATCCCGTCACCTTCGTCATGGTGGCCGACCTGCACTGCAACGTGGGCATGGCCACCGTCATCGGGACGGCGCTCGAGCAGACCGGCGCGGCGGCTCTCATCGACGCCGGCGACACCGTCGTCAGCGGTACCTCGGTGGAGTCCTACTGCATCGACGCCTTCGACCGCGCAGTCCCCGACGACGTCCCCGTCGTCGTCGGGACCGGGAACCACGACTCGATCACCACCGCTGAGCAGGAGCGCGAGGTGGGCTGGACGGTCCTGCAGGGCGAGATCGTCGAGATCGCGGGCGTGCGGTTCCTCGGCGACACCGATCCCACGCTGACCGCCGTAGGCTCCGGCACCGTGCAGGAGCGGGAGGAGACCGTGGACGAGATGGGCGAGCGTCTCGCCGAGATCGCCTGCGAGGCCGAAGACGCGGGCGAGGCGGACGGCGAGGGCGGCGCGCGGGGCGTCGACGTCCTGCTCGTCCACAACCCCAGGGCGGGCATCGCGACGTTGGAGAGCAGCTGCGCGAACCTGCAGCTGTCCGGGCACTGGCACCGCACCGTGGGCCCTGAGGTGTTCGGTTCCGGCGTCCGGTACGTCAGCACCTCCAGCGGCGGCGGCGCCGGCGGCGGAGCCACCGTCGGTCCGCTGTCCTCCGACGCCGAGATCACCATCATGCGGATCGACCGGACCACGGGGACACCGCTGGACTACCGCCGCGTGGTCATCGACACCGAAGCCGCCGTGCACCTGGGGGAGTGGAAGCCGTTCCCCGTGCCCCCGCCGGACGGGTGAGGGCCGCATACTGCTGACCGGGACGACGACGCGGCGCCAACCCACACGCCGACCCACACGCCGACCCACACGCCGAGCGGCACATGCCGACACACACGGTGCCAGGAGGACACAGTGCTGACCCGACCTGACGAGAGGGACGCTTCGTGAACGGATCCCGCCACACGCGGATCGGCGGCGCCGAGGGCGCCGGCGACGAGGTCGACGACCACGCCGACGACCCCACCGATGACGAGCTCGAGGCGATCGACGCGGAGCTGGCCAGGCTCGACAAGGCCCGTCCGAGCGAGCACCAGCGTGCCGGTGGCGCGCCCCGTGAGCTCGCCTGGCTCCTGGTGATCGGCGGGTTGCTCGGGCTGTGGGCGGCGGTCGAGCTGGTGCTGTCCGAGATCAAGGTGGCGGGCGACCCGAACGCCGTGCTCGCGTGCGACGTCAACCCGATCATCGGGTGCGGCAGCTTCATCACCACCTGGCAGGCACACGCGCTCGGGGTCCCCAACGCGGTGATCGGCACCGTCGCCTTCTCCGCGGTCCTGACGATCGGCGTGCTGTTCCTCGCCGGTGTCCGCCCGGCGCGGTGGTTCTGGGTGGCGCTCACCGTCGGTGCCGCCGGCGCCATCGGCTGCGTCTTCTGGTTCCAGTACCAGGCGTTCGTCGACATCCGGATGCTGTGCCCGTACTGCCTCGTGGTCTGGCTCGTGACCATCCCGATCTTCGTCAACGTCCTCGCCCGCGCTGTCCAGGCCGGTCACGTGCGCGTCGGCGAACGGCTGCGCCGCTTCCTGGTGCTCGAGCGGTGGCTCATCGTCGCGCTCTGGTACCTGATCGTCGTCGTGCTCGCCGTGGTGGTCTTCTGGAGCCAGTGGATGATCGTGCTGGCCTGACCCACCGTTCTCCAGCACCGCGTCCCGCTGACTGGCGCTCGCCGAGAGCAGGCAGCCATGCCGAGAGCGGATGTTCGAACGACCGCTTATGGTCCTATCGGCTGCTCTCGGCGGGGCTGCCGGGCGCGCAGAGGTCAGCCTAGCGCGGGGGAGGACATCTCCAGCGGGACGTTGCCGCCGTGGCCGGCGTCCCGCAGCGCCGCCCGTACCTGCTCGATCGCGGCATCGAGCTGCTCGGCGGGCAGGTCCGGTCGGGCGTTGTCGAACCGGAGGGAACGCTCGTCCCAGGCCGGCAGCACGTGCAGATGCAGGTGCGCGACCTCGAAGCCGGCCACCAGCACCGCTGCGCGCGGGGAGCTGAACGTGGCCTGCTGCGCCGCCCCGATCCGCTTCGCCACGACGGACAGGTGCGCGACCGTCGTGTCGTCCGCGGTGGTGTACTCCTCGATCTCCTCGCGCGGCACCACCAGCACGTGACCGTCGGTGATCGGGGCGATCGTGCCGAAGCCGACGCACACGTCGTCGGCCCAGACGAACCGGCCGGGGATCTCGCCGTCGATGATCTTCATGAACACGCTCATGGCCCTCATCGTGGCACGTGCTCGCGTGATGTGGCGGTACGCCGCTAGGCTGTGTAAGCGGTTTCACTCGAAGGGGAGAAGACATGCGGAACGGACGTGGACGGCTCGTCGCCGTGGCGGCACTCGCGGTGGCTACCAGCCTGGTGGCGGCCTGCGCGCAAGAACCGGACGGCGGAGGCTCTGACGGCGACGACGGCGGTGGCGGTGGGGACGTCGAGCTCCGCTTCGCGTGGTGGGGGAACGACCTGCGCAACGAGCTCACCAACGAGGCCATCGCCGCTTTCGAGGAAGAGAACCCCGGGATCACGGTCAGCCGGGAGAACGCGGACTGGAGCGGTTACTGGGACCGCCTGTCCACCACGGCGGCGGCGGGCGACCTGCCCGACGTGATCCAGATGGACGAGAAGTACCTGCGTACCTATGCCGACCAGGGCCTCCTGATGGACCTGTACTCCCAGGACGCGCTGAGCACCGAGAACATCGACCCCACGGTGCTGCCCGCGGGCGAGGTGGACGGCCAGCTGTTCGCCCTCGTGACTTCGGTGAACACCTACTCCGTCGTCGCCAACGCCGACCTGCTGTCGCAGGCGGGCGTGGAGCCGCCGGACGACCAGACGTGGACGTGGGACGACCTCAGCCAACTGTCGCAGCAGGTCACCGAGAACGTCGATGACGCCGTGGGGATGCAGTACCTCGGCACCGGTGACAGCCCGCTCCAGGTCTGGGCGAAGCAGCACGGCGAGACGCTCTGGACCGACGAGGGTGAGCTCGGCGCCAGCCCGGAGACGCTCGCGTCGTTCTGGCAGTACGTCCTCGACCTGACCGAGTCGGGCGCCGCGAACCCGGCGTCGACCGCCCAGGAGCAGGTCACGGCGGGTCAGGAGGCCAGCGGCACCGCCACGAACCAGGCGGCCTTCGGGACGTGGTGGTCGAACCAGTACCGGGCGCTGTCCGAGTCCAGCGGTCAGGAGCTCCTCCTGCTGCGGCCGCCCCTCTCCGCGGGTTCGGACGACCGCGGCACCTACAACAAGCCGTCGATGTTCTGGTCGATCTCCCAGAACACCGACCACCCCGAGGAGGCAGCGCGATTCGTCGACTTCCTCGTCAACTCCGAGAAGGCCGGCGACATCCTGCTCGTCGAGCGTGGTGTCCCGAGCAACCTCGAGATCCGCGAGGGGATCACCGACAACCTGAGCCCCGAGGACCAGGAGGTCGTGTCGTTCCTCGAGGAGGTATCCGACGAGGTCGGTGAGCCGCCGCCGCTGACGCCCGCCGGCGCGAGCGACATCGAGCCGCTCGTCCAGCGGATCACCTTCGAGGTGCTCTTCGGCCAGATCACGCCCGAGGAGGCCGCCGAGCAGTTCACCGCCGAGGCGCAGGCGATGGTCTCCGGCTGAGCGAGGGTGACCCCGTAGTGTTCATGTGAAGACATGTTTGTCGGGCGTGGACACTACGGGGGTGGTAGGCCGTGAACGACCGTGGCGTCAGCGCGCGACTCGCCGCCGAGGCGTGGGAGTCGCTCTTCCGCGCGCAGGTGACGCTCATGCGCCGGTTCGAGGAGAACGACGACTTCGCACCGCTGCGTGCGCGGGAGTACGACGTCCTGTTCACCCTCAGCCGCGCGAAGGGTGGCCGGCTACGGCTGCGTGAGCTCAACGAGAAGATCCTCATCAGCCAGCCCAGCATGAGTCGCATGGTCGAGCGACTGGAGCAGCGCGGACTCGTGCGCCGCGAGCGGGCCGACGACGATGCGCGAGGCGTCGTCGTGTCCCTCACCGAGGACGGCGCAGAGCTGCAGCGCGCCATCGGCCGCCGACACGTGCGCAGCATCCGGCAGCACGTCGGCGGAGCCCTGACGCAGGAGGAGCTGCGCACGCTCATGCACCTGACGACGAAGCTGCGCCGTCGCCCGTGACGTCGGCTGTGCCGTCGCCTCGGCGTCCCTCGGTCATCTCCGCCGACGAGCCGGAAACGCGGGCTTCTCGGCGCCTGCGCTAGTCTGTGTAGCCATGACGGCCGTGGTGTTCCTCCTTACCCGGCCGCGCTGACCTCAGCGGGCGCCCGACGGGTGCCGCACCAGCGCGGCTCGCCTCCCTGCACGGGAGGTTTTTCCATGTCAGGGACCACCACCACCCACGACGCCGAGGAAATGCCATGAGCAAGGACCAGGACGCTGCCGACACGATGGTCGACGCCGCCACCGGAGCAGCCGGGACCGGTGGCAGCACCGACGTGCCGCCGTACCGCTACACCGCCGGGCTCGCCAACGACATCGAGCTGGCCTGGCAGCAGCGGTGGTCGGAGCGCGGCACGTTCCACGCCGTCAACCCGGTCGGTGACCTCGCGGACGCCGAGGTGCCGGCTGAGCGGTTCTACCTGATGGACATGTTCCCCTACCCCTCGGGCAAGGGCCTGCACGTCGGCCACCCGCTGGGCTACATCGCCACCGACGTGATCGGGCGCTACCAGCGGATGAAGGGCAAGAACGTCCTGCACGCGCTGGGCTACGACGCCTTCGGGCTGCCCGCCGAGCAGTACGCCGTCCAGACGGGGCAGCACCCACGGACCACCACCGAGCAGAACATCGCGAACATGCGGGTCCAGCTGCGCCGCCTCGGCCTGGCGCACGACGAGCGGCGTACCTTCGCGACCACGGACCCGGACTTCATGAAGTGGACCCAGTGGGTCTTCCTGCAGATCTTCGACTCCTTCTACGACCCGGAGGCTCCGCGCGGCGACGGCGGAACCGGCCGGGCCCGTCCCATCGCCGAGCTGGAGGCGGAGCTGACGGCCGGCACGCGCCCGACGCCGGACGGCCGGGCCTGGAGCGAGCTGACCGAGGACGAGCGGCGCGACGTCCTTGACTCCCAGCGTCTGGCCTACGTCTCCGAGTCCCCGGTCAACTGGTGCCCGGGCCTGGGAACCGTGCTGGCCAACGAGGAGGTCACCTCGGAGGGTCGCTCGGAGCGTGGCAACTTCCCGGTGTACAAGCGCAGCCTGCGCCAATGGATGCTGCGCATCACCGCCTACGCCGACCGGCTGGTGGACGACCTGGACACGATCGACTGGCCGGACCAGATCCGCACCATGCAGCGCAACTGGATCGGGCGCTCGTACGGCGCCGACGTCGACTTCGCCGTCGACGGCCGCGAGCCGCTGACCGTGTTCACCACGCGGCCCGACACCCTGTTCGGGGCGACGTTCATGGTCGTGTCCCCGGAGCACCCCCTCCTGGCGGACGGCGGCGTCCCGGCGCGGTGGCCCGACGGCGTGCCGGAGTCCTGGACCGGTGGCGCCGCCGGCCCCGCCGAGGCGGTCCGGGCCTATCAGCGCGAGGCCGCGGCGAAGACCGATGCCGAGCGGCAGGACGAGGGCCGGACCAAGACCGGTGTCTTCACCGGTGTCTACGCCACCAACCCGGTCAACGGCGCGGCGCTGCCGGTCTTCACCGCCGACTACGTGCTCATGGGCTACGGGACCGGCGCGATCATGGCAGTGCCCGGGCAGGACCAGCGGGACTGGGAGTTCGCCGAGCGTTTCGACCTGCCGATCGTGCGCACCGTCCAGCCGCCCGAGGACTTCGAGGGCCAGGCCTACAGCGGTGAGGGTCCGGCCATCAGCTCCGCCAACGACGAGATCTCGCTGAACGGCATGGAGGTGAGCGAGGCCAAGGCGGCAATCACCCGCTGGCTGGAGTCCGCGGGTACGGGCCGCGGCACGACGACCTTCCGGCTGCGGGACTGGCTGTTCTCGCGGCAGCGGTACTGGGGCGAGCCCTTCCCGATCGTCTACGACGAGGACCGCCGTCCGCACGCGCTGCCGACCGAGATGCTGCCCGTCGAGCTGCCCGAGGTGCCCGACTACGCGCCGCGCACCTTCGACCCGGACGACGTGACCTCGGAGCCGGAGCCGCCGCTGGGCCGCGTCCCGGAGTGGGTCGAGGTGGAGCTCGATCTGGGGGACGGGCCGCGCACCTACTGGCGCGAGGTCAACACGATGCCGAACTGGGCCGGCTCGTCCTGGTACGAGTTGCGGTACCTGGACCCCACCAACGACAAGGCGCTCGTCGACCCGGAGATCGAGCAGTACTGGCTGGGGCCGCGCGAGGGCAAGCCCTCGGGCGGGACGGACCTGTACGTCGGCGGCGTCGAGCACGCGGTCCTGCACCTGCTGTACGCGCGCTTCTGGCACAAGGTCCTGTACGACCTGGGGCACATCAGTTCGTCGGAGCCGTTCCACAAGCTGTTCAACCAGGGCTACATCCAGGCCTACGCCTACGCCGACGCGCGGGGGCAGTACGTCCCCGCGGACGAGGTGCAGGAGGTCCCCGGCGCCGACCCGGACGACACCCCCGGTGGGTCCGCGTACGTCTGGCGCGGGGAGCCGGTGACCCGGGAGTACGGGAAGATGGGCAAGTCCCTGAAGAACATCGTCACGCCGGACGAGATGTATGCCTCCTACGGCGCCGACACCTTCCGCGTGTACGAGATGTCCATGGGTCCGTTGGACGACTCCCGGCCCTGGGACACCCGCGCAGTCGTCGGGTCGCAGCGGTTCCTGCAGCGGCTGTGGCGCAACGTGGTCGACGAGGCGACGGGGGAGACCACCGTGGTCGACGCCTCTGGCGACGAGGCGACCCGCCGCCTGGTGGCCAGGACGGTGGACCAGGTGGAGTCCGAGATGTCCGCGATGCGGGTCAACACCGCGATCGCCAGGATGATCGTGCTGAACAACCACCTGACGTCCCTGGAGCGGGTGCCGCGCGAGGCCGTGGAGCCGCTGGTGCTGATGGTCGCGCCGGTGGCTCCGCACATCGCCGAGGAGCTGTGGTCGCGCCTGGGGCACGCCGAGTCGCTGGCGCACGAGCCCTTCCCGACGGCGGATCCCGCCCTCCTGATCGAGGAGACCGTCACGTGCGTCGTCCAGGTGGGAGGCAAGGTACGTGACCGGCTGGAGGTCCCGCCGTCGGTCGGGGAGGACGACCTGCGCGAGCGGGCGTTGGCCTCTGCGGCGGTGCAGCGGTCGCTGGGTGAGCGCGGCGTGCGCAAGGTGATCATCAGGGCGCCCAAGCTGGTCAACATCGTCCCCGAGTGACGCCCCGCCGCTCGCCACAAGCACCCGCCGCGCGAGGGCTACTCCTCGCGCCGAGGGCTACTGTTCCACCTGGCGCCCTCGATTGTGGGCTGTAGCCCTCACGCGGCACGGGTGCTGGACATTTCGCTCGAAAACCTCAAAGGTGGTGCGGACCCCCGGGCCATCACCCGAGACTCTTTCGATGACGAGAGGTTCACACACCATGCTGGAGTCCCTGGCGAAGCGACTGGGCCTACGCACGAACCCGACCATCTTCTTCGTGTCGGCCGGGCTGATGATCCTCTTCCTGCTGCTCCTGCTGGCCTTCCCCGCGCAGATCGGCACGGTGTTCGGGACCGGCCGCGAGTGGATCGTCACCAACCTCGGGTGGTTCTTCATCGTGGGCGTGACGGCGTGGCTGCTCTTCCTCGCGTACGTCGCCCTGAGCCGGTACGGGCACCTGAGGCTCGGAGCTGACGACTCACGTCCGGAGTACAGCAACCTCTCCTGGTTCGCGATGCTCTTCGCCGGCGGCATCGGCACGATCCTCATGTTCTGGGGCGTGGCCGAGCCGATCTCGCACTTCTCGAACCCGCCGTTCGCGGGCGTCGACCCGCACTCGGCGCAGGCCGCCCAGGACGCGATGTCGATCTCGCTCTACCACCTGAGCCTGCACACCTGGGCGATCTTCACCCTGCCCGGACTCGCGTTCGGGTACTTCGTGTACCGCTTCAAGCTGCCGCTGCGGGTCAGCTCGGTGTTCTACCCGTTCCTCAAGGAGCGCATCCACGGGCCGATCGGCAAGGCCATCGATGTGTTCGCCGTCATCGGCACCCTGTTCGGACTCGCGGTCTCCCTCGGGCTCGGCACGTCGCAGGTCGGCGCCGGACTGCACGCCCTGGTGCCGGCCATCCCGAACGGCACAGGAACCCGCCTCGCGGTCATCACCGTGCTGACCGCCGTCGCCGTCGCCTCGATCGTTGCCGGTCTGGACAAGGGCGTGAAGCGCCTGTCGAACATCAACATCCTCATGGCCGTGGGCCTGATGCTCTTCGTGCTGTTCTCCGGTGAGACCGTCTTCCTGCTGCGTCAGATCATCGAGAGCGCCGGCCAGTACGCCCAGGACCTGCCCCGCCTGGCCTTCTGGAACGACGCCATGGCCCAGTTCACCAAGGAGGGCGGCTGGGGCTGGTCCGGTGACTGGACGGTCTTCTACTGGGCGTGGACCGTCACCTGGGCGCCGTTCATGGGCGTGTTCCTGGCACGCATCTCCCGAGGCCGGACGATCCGGCAGTTCGTCCTCGGGGTGCTCGTGGCGCCGTCGGTGTTCACGCTCGTCTGGTTCGCGATCTTCGGCTGGTCCGCCATGGAGCTGGACGGCATCGGCAGCGACGGCGGACCGATCTCCGCCGCCGTCGACGAGAGCGTCCCGCTGGCCATGTTCGAGTTCTTCTCCAACTTTCCGGCCGCGACGCTGATCCAGGGCATCGCCGTCGTCGTCGTCGCGCTGTTCTTCGCGACCTCGTCGGACTCCGCGTCGCTGGTGGTCGACATGCTCTGCGTCGGCACCACGGACGCCGGTCCGACGCGGCAGCGCGTGTTCTGGGGCGTCTCCGAGGGCTTCCTCGCCGCGTCCCTGATCTGGCTCGGCGGGGACGAGGGCCTGGCCGCGTTGCAGCAGGTGATCACCGTCATCGGCCTGCCGATCTTCATCCTCGTGTTCCTCATGGTCTTCGCGCTGATCAAGGGCCTGGGCCAGGAGCGCAAGAAGGCGCTGGCGCTGAAGTTCGAGGGCGTCGACCTCGGGAGACGCACGGACTCAGGGCCTCCACCAACCAGGGAACCCGCGGCACGTCGGGAGGAGTGAACGGCCGCGCCGGTGCCCTCGGCTGTCCGCGGTCCGCCGCCCGCCGGCCGGCACCAGCCACGGGGCGGCGTGCCTCTCGCGTACCGGAAGGCCGGTTCCGCTAGTGTGCTGCCCAGCACGTTGACCCATGTCGTCCGGTGTTCCCGTCGTCGACGACGGGCGAGGCGCCGGCCGCCGCTACCAGTCGACGACGATCGGAGCCCGCCATGAACTCTCTGATCCTCGCGGTCATCGGGATCGCGATGGTGATCGCCGGGTACCTGCTCTACGGCAAGTACCTCGGCTCGCGCCTGTACCGGCTCGACCCGGCACGCACCACGCCCGCGCACACCCAGCAGGACGGCGTGGACTACGTCCCCACGAACAAGTACATCCTGTGGGGTCACCACTTCACCTCGGTGGCCGGCGCGGCACCGATCGTCGGGCCGGCCGTCGCCGTGATCTGGGGCTGGCTGCCGGCCTTCCTGTGGGTCACGCTGGGCACCGTCTTCTTCGCCGGCATGCACGACCTCGGTGCCCTGTGGGCCTCGGTGCGCAACCGTGGTCAGTCCATCGGCGCGCTGTCCGGCCGGTACATCGGCACGCACGGCCGGAACCTGTTCCTCGTCGTGATCTTCCTGCTGCTGCTCATGGTGAACGCGACCTTCGCGGTCGTCATCGCCGGGCTGCTGGTCGACACCCCCACCGCGGTCATCCCCGCCTGGGGCGCGGTCGTGGTCGCCCTCCTCATCGGTCAGGCGATCTACCGGGCCAAGATGAGCCTCCCGGTGGTTTCGGTGGTCGGCGTCGTCGCCCTCTACGGACTGATCCTGCTCGGTGACCGGTTCCCGGTCGAGCTGCCCGAGACCGTGCTGGGCATGTCCGCCACCTCCTTCTGGATCGTGGTGCTGTTCCTCTACGCGGGCATCGCCTCGATGCTGCCCGTGTGGGTGCTGCTGCAGCCGCGTGACTACATCAACGGCCTGCAGCTGTTCATCGGCCTCGGCATCCTCTTCGTCAGCGTCCTCATCGCCTCGCCGACCGTCGTCGCGCCCGCGATGAACGACGCCGTGCCGGCGGGCACGCCGAGCATGGTGCCGCTGCTGTTCGTGACCATCGCGTGCGGAGCGGTCTCCGGCTTCCACGGCATGGTCTCCTCCGGAACGTCCTCGAAGCAGCTGAACAAGGAGACCGACGCGAAGTTCGTCGGCTACTTCGGCGCGGTGGGCGAGGGCCTGCTGGCGCTCGGCTCGATCATCGCGGCCACGGCCGGATACCGGACGCTGGCCGACTGGGAGGCTGTGTACTCGGCGTTCGGCCAGGGCGGTGCCGGCGCCTTCGTCGAGGGCGGTGGCGCGATCGTCAACGCCGGCCTCGGGCTTCCCGCCTCGCTCAGCGCCACCATCCTGGCGACGATGGCCGTGCTGTTCGCGGCGACCACCATGGACACCGGCGTGCGGCTGCAACGGTTCGTCATCCAGGAGGCCGGCGGCCTGGTCGGCGTCAAGGTCGGGACCGTCGTCTCGACGGTGATCGCCGTGGGCGTCGCTCTCGGCCTGTCGTTCGGGGCTGGTGCCGACGGCTCGGGTGGCCTGACGATCTGGCCGCTCTTCGGCACCACGAACCAGCTGCTCGCCGGCCTGACGCTGTCGATCGTCGCGATCATGCTGCTGCGCAAGGGCCGCACGATCGTCCCGGTCCTCATCCCGCTCGTGTTCCTGCTGACGATGACGGTCTACGCGCTCATCGTGCAGCTCGGCGGCTGGTACAGCGAAGGCAACTGGCTGCTCGTGGTGCTTGACGTCATCATCCTCGTCGCCGCCATCTGGGTCATCGTCGAGGCGATCTCCGCGATGGTCAGCGCCAAGAAGGCGCCACCGGTGGACGACGACGCCGAGGACGACGTCGTGGCGGCCTCGGGCGGGTGAGCGCGTGAAGCTCGCCCGGTCCGCGGGTGCCCGCCAGGCGGGCACCCGCCTGGCCGCGGGGCTTCGGGAGTTCTACGCAGCCCCGTACCGGCGGACGTTCGCGCGGGCACGCCGCGACGAGGACGACCTGTTCATGATGATCGTGCTCGGTGAGGCGCTCGGCGTGCCGAACCCCGCCGGCTACTACACGGCCGAGCTGCTGCCCGTCATGTACGAGCGCTTCCACGACTGGCACCGCCGCATGGGCATGGACCGCTCGCCGCTGGAGCACATCGGGTGCTGCTGAACCTCGCCGCGGAGCGGCGCGTCCTCTTCGTCGGCGGCAAGGGCGGCGTCGGCAAGACCGTGGTCGCCTCCGCCCTGGCCCTCGGCCAGGCCCGTGCGGGCCGGCACGTCCTCGTCGTCTCCACCGACCCGGCGCACAACCTCGGGCACCTGTGGGGCCGGGCCGTGGGCGACCGCCGCACCCAGCTCGCGCAGGCTCCCGGCGGACGGCTGGACGGGCTCGAGATCGATCCCGGCCGGACCACCGAGGAGCACCTCGCGGCCGTGCGGACCACCATGCGGCGGTTCATGCCCGAGCACCTGGCGGGCGAGGTCGACAGGCACCTCCAGCTGGCCCGCGACGCCCCCGGCACCCACGAGGCCGCGATCCTGGAGCGGATCGCCGAGACGCTCGAGACGGGCCTCGAGGAGTACGACCTCGTCGTCTTCGACACCGCGCCGTCAGGGCACACCGCCCGCCTCATGGCGCTGCCGGAGACGATGTCCGCCTGGACTGATGGACTGCTCCGACGTCAGCAACGCTCGTCGCGCTTCGGCGCCGCGATGCGGCGTCTCGACCCGGACGACGGCGCGGCGGAGCTGCTGGGTGGCCGCCGCCGCACCCGGCACGACGGCACCGGCGGGACGGACGACCCCGGCGGACCCGACGACAAGGCCGGCGCGCCGCCCGGCAAGGCCGACCGCGACGCCGAGCTCCGCCGGATCCTCGAGCGGCGTCGTGCCCGGTTCGTCCGGATGCGTGAGGTCATGCTCGACGGCGACCGCACGAGCTTCGTCATCGTTCTCGTCGCCGAGCGGGTGCCGGTGCTGGAGACCGTCGAGCTGCACGGGCAGCTGGCCCGCACCGGCGTGGACGTCGGCGCGCTCGTGGTGAATCGGCGCTCGCCGACCGGTGCCGGGGAGCTGCTCGCCGAGCGGCACCGCCTGGAGGCCACTCATCTGGCGCACGTACGTCGGGAGTTGCCCGGCGTGCCGGTGGTCGAGCTACCGCTGCTGGCCGGCGACGTCCTTGGCGAGCCGGGCGTGGCACGACTCGCGGCGGAGGTCGGCGGGACGGCCCACGACGCTCGGCAGTAGGTTGGGGGCCGTGAACGAGTCGACGAAGCACATCGAGAGCGGACAGATCGACGGCGCACCCACCTGGGTGCTGACACAGGCCGACGGGGCTCGGCTGGTGGTGGCCCGCACGGGCGCGACCATCCTGTCCTGGCAGGTCCCGGGGGAGGACGGCGAGCTGGTCGATCTCAGCGACGGCTACCGGTCCGGGCAGGAGCTGAACGCCCGGGACGGGTTCCGCAACGCCGTGCTGGCCCCCTGGTCCAACCGGATCAGGGACGGCCGCTACACCTGGAGAGGCACGGAGTACGACGTCCAGCCCGGCGAGACCGGGGTCCGGGACGGCCTGCACGGGCTGGTCAGCCAGGCCGACTTCGAGCTCCGCGGCGACGCCGGAGCGGCCGAGCCCCGCCTCACCCTGGTCACGTCGATCGCCCCGGACGAGCACGCCGGCTACCCGTTCTCCGTCGACGTGACGGTCACCTACGGCCTGGAGACCGGTGCGGACGGGCAGCCCACGCTGACGGTGGAGCTCACGGCCACCAACACGGGGGACGAGGACGCCCCGGCAGGGCTCGGCTGGCACCCCTACTTCCGGCTTCCCGGCCACGAGACCATCGACGACCTCGAGCTGTCCGTACCCGCACGCACCCGGGTGATCATCGACGAGGGGCTCATCCCGCTGCCGGGGGACGCCGCGTTCGAGACCGTGGAACCTGCCGGCGACATTGGCCTCGGCCCCGTCGGCGACGCCGTCGTGGACCAGGCCTTCACCGACCTGATCCCCGGCAGCGACGGCAGCGTCACCTCGGTGATCCGCTCGCCCCGAACCGGTGACTCGCTCACCCTGCGTCAGGACCCGGACGAGTCGCGGATCGTGCACGTCTTCACCGGTGACATCCTGGCGCGCGACCGACGGGCCTCGATGGCGGTGGAGCCGTGCAGCTTCGGGGCGGACACGCTGAACCGGGACCCCGAGGCGATGACACTCGCGCCGGGCAGCACCCGCCGGCTGCGTGCCGAGGTCGTCTACCGGCGCGGCTGAGCGTCCGCTCCGACCGCCCCCGACCGCCGCCCGGACGATCAGCGCGCGGTCAGGGACGGCGTGCTCGGCGCACGTGTCGGTGACCCGACCAGATCGGTAATCGGGTGGGTGCCGTGTGGATCGGCCGCCGACATGACGGTTCGTCCACAGCCGACGCCGGTCGCGGGGCACCGGGCCCTCGGGGCCGCCTACCGTCCGGCGCGTGGACGCACGCCGGCAGGACGGGAGCGCACGGTTGCGCGCGCTCGCTTCGGCGGCGTACACGGCGACGGCCGGTCACCTGGAGGTCACGCCCGAGGACGACGTCGCACCGTCCCGGCGTTGGCTGCCCTCGCGGCGCAGCGCGGTCGTCGCCGGGCTGACCGTGCTGCTGCTCGGGGCGGCCGTGATGGCCGCCGCCTGGCTGAACCGCCCCTCCGAGCCGGTTCCGCTCCCGCCGCCGCCGGCCGTGACGACGACCGGGCCGTCGCAGCCGGCCACCACCGGACCGTCCGAGGCGGCTACCGGTGAACCCGGCACCGTGGTGGTGCACGTGGCCGGCGCAGTCGCCGAGCCGGGCGTCATCGAGCTGCCCGACGGCGCACGGGTCGGCGAGGCGGTCGACGCGGCCGGCGGGGCGACGGCCGAGGCCGAGCTCGGCGCGGTCAACCTAGCCCGGGCCCTGACCGACGGTGAGCAGGTGTACGTGCCCGCGGCCGGCGAGGCGCCGCCGGCCGTGGCCGGCTCGAACGGCGCCGGCGACGCTGACGGCGGCGGCCCTGGCGGCGCCGGCACGCCGGTGAACATCAACTCGGCCACGGCCGAACAGCTCGAGGAGCTGCCCGGCATCGGCCCGGCGCTCGCCACGAGCATCCTCGAGTGGCGCGCCCTCAACGGGTCGTTCACGACGGTGGAGGACCTGGACCAGGTCTCCGGCATCGGGCCGGCAACCTTGGAGCGCCTTCGTCCCCTGGTGACCGTGTGAGTGCCGCACCCGCGAGCACGTCCGCCATGCCGTCGGCCGGGACCGCCTCGAGCACCGGCAGCACCCCGAGCACCCGCAGCACCCCGAGCGCCGGCAGCGGTACCGCCTCGCGCTCGGGTCGCGGCCGCCGCATCCCGTCCACGGACACCGGACCTCCGCCCGCGCCCCTCGACGTCCGCCTGGTCCCTGCCGCGATGCTCGGCTGGGCCGGCGCCTTCCATGCCGTCACCGCACGGCCCGCCGTCGCGCTCGGCGGGGCAGCCGGTTGCCTGGCGATGGCTGCCCTCGCCGTCCACCACCTGCGGCGCGAGCACCGCCGTCGACCGGCGGCGCGGCACCGCGCGGTGTCCCGCACACCACCGGCGGGTGCGTTGCTGCTCGTCGCGCTCGTGGTCGCGGCCGTGCTGGGCTCAGCCGGCGGCCAGGTCCATGCGCGCAGCAGCGGCCTGCTCGCCGAGCTGACCACGCTGGGCGCGAGCGCCCTGCTGACCGGCCGCGTCGCCGAGGAGCCCCGGGCCGTGGCCGCACGCGAGTGGGAGACCGCAGGCCGCTTCCGCGTCACCCTGACGGTCTCCGAGGTGTCCGGCCGCGGCCGCGTCTCCACCGCCGACGCTCCGGTCGTCGTCCTCGGACCCGCGCCCTGGGCGGCGCTGTCGCTCGGTGAGCAGGTCCGGGTTCGCGGGACGCCGCTCGCGACACCACCGGGGGACAAGGCCGTCGCGCTGCTCACGACCGACCGGCATCCCGAACGCACCGCCCGGCCACCGTGGCACCTGCGCGTCGTGGGTGGCCTGCGGGCCGATCTGCTCGCGGTGACCGAGGACCTCTCTCCCCAGGGTCGGGGCCTCGTCCCGGGGATCGCGGTCGGGGACGACCGCCGGCTGCCCGCGGACCTCGAGGACGACATGCGCGCCACCTCGTTGACCCACCTGACGGCGGTCTCGGGCGCCCACGTCGCCATCGTCCTCGGGGCAGTCCTCGGGGCCGGGGTGTGGCTGCCGCGGCGGGCGCGCGTCACCGTCGGTGCCCTCGCGCTCGTCGCCTTCGTCGCCCTGGTGCGTCCGGAGCCCAGCGTCATCCGGTCCGCCGTCATGGGCGGCGTCGTGCTCGCCGCGCTGCTCCTCGGCCGGCCGGCCAGGGCACTCCCGGGGCTGTGCGCCGCCGTCGTCGCGCTGCTGGTGCTCGACCCGTGGTTGGCTCGCTCCTTCGGCTTCGCGCTGTCCGTGCTCGCCACGGCCGGGCTGGTGGTCCTCGCCCGTCCCTGGGCCCGCTGGCTCTCCCACGCGCTCCCGCGCTGGCTCGCCACCGTCGTGGCGGTCCCTGCCGCGGCGCAGGCCGCCTGCGCCCCCGTCGTGCTGCTCCTGACGCCGGCGATCTCCGTCTACGCGATCCCGGCCAACGTCATGGCGGCGCCCGTGGTGCCGCCGGCCACGGTCCTCGGGGTCGGCGCGACGCTGGTGGCGCCGTGGTGGGCCGCCGGCGCCGAGGCGATGGTGTCGGCCGCCTCGGTCTGTACCGCCTGGATCGCGTTGGCCGCCCGCACCTTCGCCGACCTTCCCGGTGCGCAGGTGACGTGGCCCGGCACGGTGGCCGGATCCCTGCTGCTGGCCGTGCTCACGGCCGGCGCCATCGCCGTGCTGGCCCGCGCCGGCCCGCCACGAGCCGGCCCGTGGCTGCCGGTCTCCGCCCTGGTGCTCGTGCTCCTCGTGGTCCCGGGCCCGCGGCAGGCCCTCAGCGGGATCCTGCCCGGCACCGGCCCGGCGGAGGGCTGGGTCGCCGTGCAGTGCGACGTGGGCCAGGGCGGAGCGTTCCTGCTGCGCTCCGGCGCGGCCTCGGCCGTGCTGGTCGACGTGGGCGGGGCCGGCTCCGGCGCAACGGAGTGCCTGCGGGATGCCGGGGTCGAGCGCCTCGACCTGCTGGTGCTGACGCACCCGCACGCGGACCACGTCGGCGGGCTGCCCGAGGTCCTCGCCGCCGTCGAGGTCGAGCAGGTCCTGGTCAGCCCGGCCGCCCGACCGGCCGACACCGTCGCGGCCGTCTCCGGCCAGCTCGCCGCAGCCGGTGCCGAGGTGCTGGTGGCCACGTCCGACGGCGCCCGCTCCGACGGCGTGGCCGGTGCCGTGGCGTGGGAGGTGCTCTGGCCCACCGACGAGGCGGCCGGTACGTTGCCGCCGGACGCGGTCAACGACCGCTCCGTCGTCGTCCGTCTCGACGCACCCGGGCTCAGCGCCGTGGCACTCGGGGACGTCGAGCTCGACGGGCAGGCCGCCCTGGTGCGCGCCCTGCGGGACGAGCGGGCCCCGACGCCCGAGGTCGTCGTCATGGCGCACCACGGCTCACCCCGACAGGACCCCGCCCTGGCGGCCGCGCTCGCGCCCCGCCTGACCCTCGTCAGCGTCGGCGCCGACAACGACTACGGGCACCCGGCGCCGTCCGCCGTCGACCTCTATGCTCCCAGCGGCCCCGTACTGCGCACCGACGAGTGCGGCCCGATCACCGTGGTCCGTTCGGACGCCGGTCTCGCCACCGTCGCCGACTGCGACCGCTGACCCCAGCGGGCGCCGGCCCGTCTCCGCCGATCGGTCGGCGCGCTCCGACCGATCGGCCGATGTGGCGCGCAGCGGCCGGCGACCAGGCTCTGAGCATGAGCATCGACGCCTCCTCGAAGGCACCCGAACGGCGCCCCGCCCGCCCCGCACACCCTGCCCGTTCCGGCCGTCGGCCAGGCCGGTGGGTACCGGTCGCGCTGATCGTCCTCGCGCTCGTGCCGGTCGCTGCCGGCGCAGTGCGCGTCTCGGACATCGCCGGCGACGCGCCCGTGACGCCGGAGAACGCCCGGTTCATGACGGCTCCGGTGCCCGTGGTCGCGCACATCGTGGCGGCCACCGTGTACGCGCTGCTCGGCGCGCTGCAGTTCTCCTCCCGGACACGACGGCGGCACGTCACCCGGCACCGCCGCATCGGTACGGTCCTGGTTCCTACCGGACTCGTCGTCGCACTCACCGGCGGGTGGATGACGCTGGCCCACGACATGCCGGCCATCGACGCCGGCCTGCCGCTGACGGTGTCGCGCCTCGTGGTGAGCGTGGCCATGGGCGCGGCGATCGTCCTCGCCGTCCGTGCGCTGCGTCGGCACGACTACCGCACGCACGGAGCCTGGATGACCCGTGCCTACGCCCTCGCCATGGGAGCCGGCACCCAGGTCCTCACCTCGCTGCCGATCGTTCTCGCCGACTCGGATCCCACCGAGCTGATGCGAGTCGTCACGATGGACCTCGGCTGGGCGATCAACATCGCGGTGGCCGAGCTCGTCATCCGGAGACGGCGCCGATGACTAGGCTCCGCACGTGAGCAACGGTCTGGCGATACTGTGGCACCGCCCGCGCGTCACAGAGCCGGCCCCCAATCCTCGGCGCGACCGACTGATCGTCGGCGCCGTCGTCGCCGGTGCGTTGCTCGAGGGCGCGCTCCGCCAGGATCTGACCTGGCCCGTCGCGTCGACCGCGGCCGCGGCCTGCGCCCTCGCCGCGCTGCTGTGGCGCCGCACGCACCCGCTCGCGGCCACGATCGCGGCGGCCGTGGTGCTGAACGGACTGGAGCTCGCTCACCTCGTCGCCGGCCTGCCGACCCAAGGCATGGGCACGACCGTGGCACTGCTGGCCCTGCCCTACACGCTCTTCCGGTGGGGTTCCGGGCGGGACGCGATCGTCGGTTCGGCCGTGCTCCTCGTCGGGACGGCGATCACTCTCGTGACGCACCGGTCCGGGATCGCCGACGTCGTAGCAGGTCTCGCCGTGTTCGCCCTCGCCGCCGCGACCGGTGAGGCACTGCGCGCCCGCGCCGCGGCCAGGACCCGCGAGCTCGAGCGTGCACGCACGGGAGAGCGGGAGCAGATCGCCCGCGATCTGCACGACACCGTCGCGCACCACGTCTCCGCCATCGCGGTGCGCGCCCAGGCCGGCCGCCTCTCCTCCGACGACCCTGCCGCGCAGGCGGCCCTCGCCGTCATCGAGTCGGAGGCGCGCGACGCCCTCGGCGAGATGCGCGCCGTCGTCCGGGCGCTCCGCGACGACGACGGACCGGCGACGCGCCGTCCAGGAACCGTCCTGGACGACCTCCGTGGGCTTGTCGGCCCCGGACCACCGCCCGTCACCGTCACGGTGGACCCGGTGCTCGGCCCGCCGGCGCCGGCCACCACCGCCGCGCTCTACCGCATCGCGCAGGAGGCCGTGACCAATGCCCGACGTCACGCCCGGGACGCGACCGGCATCGCCGTGACGCTCACGGCCGAGGACGCTGTGGTGCACCTGCGGGTGCGCGACGACGGCGCCGGCGCCCAGACCCGAGAGCCGGGTTTCGGTCTGCTCGGGATGGCCGAACGCGCCGACCTGCTGGGCGGTGTCTGCACGGCGGGACCGGACCCCGACGGCGGATGGCTGGTCGCGGCGACCCTGCCGAGGACCGGCGCGTGAGCGTGCGAGTCGTCCTCGCCGACGACCAGGAGATCGTGCGGACGGGACTGCGGACCATTCTCGAGCTGCAGGGCCTGGATGTGGTCGCCGAGGCTGCGGACGGACGCGAGGCGGTGGAGCTGGCGCGTCGACACCGGCCGGACGTCTGCCTGATGGACGTGCGGATGCCCGTGCTCGACGGGGTGGAGGCGACCCGCCGACTGGCGGGCCCCGACGTGGCGGACCCGATCCCCGTGGTGGTCATCACCACCTTCGACCTGGACGAGTACGTCGACGCCGCCCTGGCCGCCGGCGCCCGGGGCTTCCTGCTCAAGGACTCCGGCCCGGAGCTTCTCCTGCAGGCCGTCCGGGCGGCGGCGACCGGGGACGCGCTGATCGACCCGTCCGTGACGGTCCGCCTCCTGCAGCACTTCGCCCGCCGGGCACCCCGACCGCCCGCGCCCGCCGAGTCCCTCACCGAGCGGGAGGCCGCCGTCCTGAGGCTCGTGGCGCACGGGCGCACGAACACCGAGATCGGGGAGGAGCTCCACGTCGGGCTCAGCACCGTCAAGACGCACCTCGCCGCCATCATGGCGAAGACGGCCACGCGCAACCGGGTCGAGGTGGCCCGCTGGGCCTACGAGAGCGGCCGGGCGGGGCCCTGACCTCGTTCGTGCGGCGGGACGCGAGCACGTCCGGTGGCGGGGGAGTGGGCAGTGCGTGGCACCCTTGGGTGGTGCCTCCCTCCCGTCGCCGTACCAGCCCGCCCGGCCTGCAGTGGGACCGCGTCGAGCTCGGTCCCGTGGTCCTCGTCCGCGGTCCCGAAGGGCTGCTCGCCGACCGTTCGGTCAGCCGCCTGGTCGCGCAGGCGCGGGAGGTCGACAGCGGGGTGGAGATCACCCGGATCGAGGCCGCCGCCTACGAGTCCGGCCAGCTCGAGATGGTCGCGAGCCCATCCCTGTTCGGCGAGCGGCGCTGCCTCATCATCGAGGGCGCCGAAGCCATGTCCGACGCGTTCCTGACCGATGCCCTGGCGTATCTGCAGGCCGTGCCGGACGACGTGTGGCTCATCATCCGCCACAACGGCGGCACCAGGGGGAAGAAGCTCCTCGACGCCATCGCTTCGGCGGGCCATCCGGTCGTGACGTGCGACCCGATCAAGCGCGACAGCGACAAGGCAGATCTGGTCCGCGCGGACTTCGCCCGCGCCCGGCGACGCATCGAGCCGGACGCCGTCCAGGCACTCGTCGAGGCCACCGGCAACGACCTGCGCGAGCTCGCCTCCGCCACCGACCAGCTCGTCGCCGACACCACGGGCACCGTCACCGCCGACACGGTCCTGCGCTACTACGGGGGACGGGTGGAGGCCACCGGGTTCGCGGTCGCGGACGCCGCCCTGGCCGGTCGGACCGGCGAGGCGGTCACCATGCTGCGGCACGCCGTCGCCACCGGCACCGGGCCCGTGCCGATCGTCGCCGCGCTGGCCATCAAGCTGCGCACCCTCGCCAAGGTCGCGGCCACGCGCGGCCGGTCCGGCGTGAGCGTCGGCGACCTGGGACTCGCGCCCTGGCAGGTCGACCGCGCCCGCCGCGAGCTCGGGCAGTGGACCCCGGAGGGCCTCGCCGACGCGATCACCGCCGTCGCGGCCGCCGACGCGGAGGTCAAGGGCCTGGGCCGCGACCCGGTCTTCGCCGTCGAGCGAGCCGTCCTGCGGATCACCGCGGCCCGGGGCCGCGGCTGAGCCCTCGCCGACCGTTCACCGAAGCGTCACCGGACACTCGCCGAGGCGTTGTCGTCGCGCCACCTTGGGGCGCGACCGTAGCAACGTGCGAGTCGCCGTCGTGACCGAGTCATTCCTCCCCGCGGCGAACGGTGTGACCACCTCCGTGCTGCGGGTGCTCGACCACCTCGCCCTGCGAGGCCATGAGGCGATGGTCGTCTGCCCCGGACCGGCACCGCACCAGTACGCCGGGTTCCCCGTGGCCGAGGTCCCGTCCTTCAGCTACCGCGGCTTTCGGGCCGGTGTCCCGAGCCCCGCGCTGGTGCGCCAGCTGGGTGCCTTCGGCGCCGATGTGCTGCACGCGGCGGCCCCGTTCGGCCTGGGCGCCCAGGCACTCTTCGCCGCCCGACGGCGCCGCATCCCCAGCGTGGCGGTCTTCCAGACCGACGTGGCCGGCTTCGCCCGTAAGTACGGTCTCAGCGCGACCACTCCCGGGATCTGGCGTTGGCTGCAAACCGTGCACAGCCACGCCGACCTCACGCTCGCGCCGTCGCGCGCCACCCTGGCCGATCTCGCCGCCGTCGACATCGAGCGCACCGCGTGGTGGGGCCGCGGCGTCGACGCGGAGACGTACCACCCGCGGCACCGCGCCAGTCCGGCAGGTCGGGCGCTGCGCGATCGGCTGCTCACCGGGTCTCCGCCCGGCACGGTCCTGGTCGGGTACGTGGGCCGCCTCGCACCGGAGAAGCGCGTGGAACGGCTGACCGCGGTGGCGTCGCAGCCCGGCGTCCGCCTCGTCGTCGTCGGCGACGGCCCGTCCCGTGCCGCGCTCGAGCGTGAGCTGCCCGGCGCGGTGTTCCTCGGGCGTCTGGACGGCGACGAGCTCGCCCGCGCCTACGCCGCCCTGGACGTCTTCGTCCACACCGGGACGCACGAGACCTTCGGGCAGACGCTCCAGGAGGCCATGGCCAGCGGCGTCCCGGTCGTGGCTCCGGCGGCCGGCGGACCGCTCGACGTCGTCGCCGACGGCGAGACGGGCCACCTTTACCCGCCGGAGGACGACGGCGCCCTGGGGCGCGCCGTCGCCGCGCTGGCCGCGGAGCCGGCCCGCCGGGCACGGATGGGGGAGGCGGGAAGGCGCCGCGTGCTACCGAGGTCGTGGACGGCGCTCGGGGACGCCCTGCTCGGTCACTACACCGACGTCATCGACCGGGCCGAGGCGCGCGATGCCCGCCTGGTCGCCGGCTTCGAGCGGCCGCTCGTGGGCTGACGCGCGAACCCGGCCCGCACGCACAACGGCGCCATACCTTGAAGGTACGGCGCCGTGCTGCTGTGCTGCGAATCAGATCTTGGCGACCTGCTTGGCCAGCTTCGCCTTGCGGTTGGCGGCCTGGTTCGCGTGGATGACGCCCTTGCTGGCTGCCTTGTCGAGCTTGCGGCCCGTGGTGCGCAGCGCTGTCGCTGCGGCGTCCTTGTCGCCGGCCGAGATGGCCTCGCGGACGCGACGCACGTGCGTCTTGAGCTCGGACTTCACTGCCCTGTTGCGCAGGCGCGCCTTCTCGTTGGTGAGGATGCGCTTCTTCTGGGACTTGATGTTCGCCACGTGTGGTCTTCCTATGCGTTCGCCGGAGCGATCTGTCAACGGTCGGTGAGGGAGTTCGCCGCGACCGGGACTGGGGCGTGGGGATACCTCGTGGTTGGTCGGTGGCCCGGATCTTGCGCCCGACCGGGGCGCTGATCCGAACCTCGATGGTAGCAGCCGGGCGGACCCGTTCGGGAGCCCGGAGACACGTGACGGAGGTCTCCGCGGCCCGTGACGGAGGTCTCCGCGCTCGGTCGGGAGAGGGCCGTGATGCTCCGAGCTCGGTGCCGACGGAACCGTCGCGCACGCAACCACCCCGGCCGGCGGTCAGCCCGCGAGCATGAGCATCGTGACGAAGGCGCCGAGGAAGCCCAGGGGGATGGCGGCGAGCGTGCCGACCAGGGCCACGACAGTGACCCGGACGTCGTCGGCGAGGTAAGGCGCGTTGACCGTGCCGCCGGCCGCGACGCGTGCCGCGCGCTGGGCCGCCTCGAGGCGGGGGAAGAAACGGGCCGTGCGGATGGCGTTCTCCGCCGCGGCGGCGTCGAGGACGGCCTGCTCCTCCTCGGTGTCCCGGCGGCTCGGATCCGTCCCGCCCGGTCCGCCCTCGCCCGGCGAGAGGACCACGACCTCGGCGCCGGAGGACCCCCGGACGACCTCCACGTCGAGATCACGGGTGCGGGCCTGCAGACGCGCCCGCCGCACGGCGAGCACGAGCACCGGCAGGGCCAGCACGACGGCGACGCCGAACGGGATCCAGCCGGTCCAGGCCGTCGCACCGGTCGCCAGCAGGAGGCCCAGCAGTGCGAAGAGGCCGACGGCGGTCCCGGCGATGGTGAGCAGCACCGCGCCGGGCCGTCGCGCCACCCGCACGAGGGTGGGCACGACGCGGTTGAGCATCTCGGCGGTGGCGGTGGGGCCGGTCACGTCACCAGGTTCCCACGCCGCTACCGCGCGTGCTCGGCCGTCATCCCAGGGCGAACACGCGTCAGCGGCGCCGACCGCTGCCCAACTGAGCACGGCTCACGGGACAATCGGCTGTGCCAGTGCCCCGTCCAGGGCGGCGCGCTCACCCGTGACGGTGGCAGACGTGTCCTCCACGGTGAGGCGCCGCCACAGCACGAGCGCGAGCTCGTGTGCCGGTGCGGTGAGCGTCGCGGCCGGTTCCCCGAGCGAGCGGGTGTCCTCGTGGCCACCGAGCACCCACGTGCCGCCGGTGTCCGGGGCGGTCAGCGCGACCGTGCGTGCGAGCGAGCCCATCCGCTCGAGACGCACCTGCCGCGGTTGCAGCACGGTGACCACCTCGTCGACCGCGTCGGCCCAGACCTCAGCTCCGACGTCGTCCTCGCCGACGTCGTCGACGGTAGCGGTGTCGACGTTGTCCCCGCCGGCGGCACGGAGGTCGTGGAGGTGCACGAGGGTCTCGTGCACCTGGCGGCGGTGCCAGAACGAGGCGGGACCGGGACCCAGCAAGGTCCGGGACACCGCGTCCGGCCCGAGGTCGGTGAGCGTGTCGCGAAGCTCTGCCGCGCACGCGGCATAGTGCGACGCGAGGTCGGACGGCGCGTCGCCGAGCGGAGACGCTCGGGTACCGCGTGCCTGGGCCGCGGCCCAGTGGTGGATGTAGGCGAGGTGCTGGACGAGGTCCGCCACCCGCCACGGTGCGCACCGTGGGACCGGTGCCCGCGGGTCCGCGCGCTCGACGCCGCTCAGGAAGCTGCCCTGCAGGCGGGCGAGCACGGAGAGGTGGTCGATGCCGGAACCACGACCGGACAGCGGGTCGACACGTGCCGTTGAGCGCATCGGGCCAACCTAGTCGGAGCCGCCGACCTGCAGGTTCGTGGGTGACGTGGGGCGCCGGCGACGTCGCACGATGGTCGCGTCGAGAGGTCTCGGCCCTGGCGTGGGACGATAGTGGCTGGCCCGAGACTGCCCACGTCGCGAAGGAACTGAGTGCCCACCGCCCCGCACCGCCCACCGGCGGCCGCCTCGCAGATCGACCCGGCGGCGACCCCGCCGGCGTTGCTGCGCAACTTCTGCATCATCGCGCACATCGACCACGGCAAGTCCACGCTCGCGGACCGGATGCTGCAGCTGACCGGTGTGGTCGAGAACCGTGCCATGCGGGCGCAGTATCTCGACCGGATGGACATCGAGCGCGAGCGCGGTATCACGATCAAGTCCCAGGCCGTCCGCATGCCGTGGGAGGTCGACGGTCAGGCGCACGCGCTGAACATGATCGACACCCCCGGGCACGTGGACTTCTCCTACGAGGTCAACCGGTCGCTGGCGGCGTGCGAGGGTGCCGTGCTGCTGGTCGACGCGGCGCAGGGCATCGAGGCGCAGACCCTGGCCAACCTGTACATGGCCATGGAGAACGACCTCGCGATCATCCCGGTCCTGAACAAGATCGACCTGCCCGCAGCCCAGCCGGATCGCTACGCCGAGGAGCTCGCCAACCTCATCGGAGGCGACCCCGAGGACTGCCTGCGGGTCTCCGGCAAGACCGGCGAGGGTGTCCGGGAGCTCCTGGACCGCATCGTCCAGGAGGTCCCCGGACCGGTCGGCGACGCGGAGGCCCCGGCG
The DNA here is from genome assembly GCF_039541595.1 of Georgenia halophila. Lineage (NCBI taxonomy): Bacteria > Bacillati > Actinomycetota > Actinomycetes > Allobogoriellales > Allobogoriellaceae > Georgenia > Georgenia halophila. The sequence goes on from NZ_BAABGN010000013.1 coordinate 680,035, forward strand.
CGCGCCATGATCTTCGACTCCGTCTACGACAGCTACCGGGGCGTGGTCACCTACGTGCGCGTCGTCGACGGCGATCTCAGCCCGCGCGAACGCATCAAGATGATGTCCACCGGCGCCACCCACGAGCTGCTGGAGATCGGCGTCATCTCGCCGGAGCCGAAGCCGACGAAGGGCCTCGGCGTCGGCGAGGTGGGGTACCTCATCACCGGCGTGAAGGATGTGCGCCAGTCCAAGGTCGGTGACACGGTCACGGTCACCGCAACGCCGGCCACCGAGGCGCTTCCCGGCTACCGCGAGCCCAAGCCGATGGTCTTCTCCGGTCTCTACCCGGTGGACGGCTCGGACTACCCGGTGCTGCGCGACGCCCTGGACAAGCTCAGGCTCAACGACGCCGCGTTCGCCTACGAGCCCGAGACCTCCGTGGCGCTGGGCTTCGGCTTCCGCTGCGGCTTTCTCGGGCTGCTCCACCTCGAGATCGTCCGCGAGCGACTCGAGCGGGAGTTCGACCTGGCGCTCATCTCGACTGCGCCGAACGTGTCCTACGAGGTGACCGTCGAGGACGGGACGACGACGAAGGTCACCAACCCCAGCGAGTTCCCCACCGGCAAGATCGCCTCGATCCGCGAGCCCGTGGTCCGGGCGACGCTCCTCGCCCCGAGCGAGTTCATCGGCGCCATGATGGAGCTGTGCCAGTCGCGGCGCGGGACCATGAAGGGCATGGACTATCTGTCCGAGTCCCGCGTGGAGCTGCGGTACGTGCTGCCGCTGCAGGAGATCGTCGGCGACTTCTTCGACCAGCTGAAGTCGAAGACCCGCGGGTACGCGTCGTTGGACTACGAGCCGGACGGCGACCAGGAGGCCGACCTCGTCAAGGTCGACGTCCTGCTCAACCACGAGCAGGTCGACGCGTTCTCCGCGATCGTGCACAAGGAGAAGGCCTACGCCTACGGCGTGTCCATGGCCGGCAAGCTGAGGGAGCTCATCCCGCGCCAGCAGTTCGAGGTGCCCATCCAGGCCGCCATCGGGTCGCGCATCATCGCTCGCGAGACCATCCGCGCCCTGCGCAAGGACATGCTCGCCAAGTGCTACGGCGGCGACATCAGCCGCAAGCGCAAGCTCCTGGAGAAGCAGAAGGAAGGCAAGAAGAAGATGAAGAACGTCGGCCGGGTCGAGGTCCCGCAGGAGGCCTTCATCGCCGCGCTGACCTCCGACGCGCCCACCGGCAAGAAGTAGTGAGCCGCGCGCCCCGCGGCTGCGTCACCCACGTGTGCCGCGTCGCCGCGCTGCACGGCGACGACGGCGCGGTCGGCGTGACGGCGATCGACAAACGTCCCGTCGACGGTCCTGTCCGGGTCGGCCCTCTCGGTCTGCGCGGCGACGTCCAGGCCGATCGCGCCCACCACGGCGGCGCGGAGAAGGCCGTCTACGTCTACGACCAGGCCGAGGCGGACCGCTGGGCCGCCGAGCTCGGCCAGGACGTCCCACCCGGACGGTTCGGCGAGAACCTGCGTCTCACCGGCGTCGCGGTCGACGACGCCGTGATCGGCCAGCGGTGGCGGATCGGCGCCGAGCTCGAGCTGGAGGTCACCGGCCCGCGCACCCCGTGCGCCACGTTCGGGCGCTGGCTCGAGCAGGGCGGCTGGGTGCGTCGCTTCACCGAACGGGCCCGCACCGGCGCCTACCTGCGCGTCGTCACACCAGGTGAGGTGCGCGCGGGCGACCCCGTCACCGTGACCCAGACCCCCGGGCACGGCGTGACCGTGTCCGCCTGGTTCTCCCGCGGGGACCCGGCCGACGCCCGCACGCTCCTCGCGGCGGAGCGCGAGGACGGCTGGGTCATGGCCGACTACCTCCGGGACTACGTCGCGGCCGCGGCCGGGCGCTGAGCGATGCCCGCACTGCCCGACGGCGAGACACCTCCCGACGACGGCGCCCTCCCCGTCTCGGCCGCACCCGGGCCGGACGGCGGCGTGCCGGACTTCGGCGTATATCTGCACGTGCCCTTCTGCCGGGTGCGTTGCGGTTACTGCGACTTCAACACCTACACCTCCGCCGAGCTCGGTGGCGGCGCGAACGCCGAGAACTACGCCGACACGGCGATCCGCGAGATCGAGCTCGCCGCGGGCGTGCTCTCCGCCCCCGCCCTGACGGCTGCCGGCATGCCGGCGCGCACCGTCTCCACGGTGTTCGTCGGTGGCGGCACCCCCACGATGCTGCCGCCCCGCGACCTCGCCCGGATGCTCGGCGCCGTCCGCGACACCTGGGGGCTGGCCGACGGCGTCGAGGTCACGACCGAGGCGAACCCGGACTCGGTCGGTGCCGCCGACCTCCAGGAGCTGGCCGACGCCGGATTCACCCGGGTCTCCTTCGGCATGCAGTCGGCGGTGCCGTCCGTGCTGGCGACCCTGGACCGCACGCACGACCCGGCGCGCGTACCCGACGTCGTCCGCTGGGCCCGCGCGGCCGGCCTCGAGGTCTCGCTGGACCTCATCTACGGCACGCCGGGGGAGTCGTTGGAGGACTGGCGCCGCAGCGTCGATGCCGCCGCCGCTCTCGAGCCGGACCACGTCTCCGCCTACGCCCTCGTCGTCGAGCCGGGCACGAAGATGGGCGCCCAGGTCCGCCGGGGCGAGCTGCCGCTGCCCGACGACGACGACGCGGCCGGCAAGTACGAGCTCGCCGACGACATGCTGAGCGCCGCCGGCTACCGCTGGTACGAGGTCAGCAACTTCGCCCGCGTGCACCCGGCCGACCGTCCCGGGGCGACGCCGCGGCACGCGTCCCGGCACAACCTGTCCTACTGGCGCGGCCAGGACTGGTGGGGGATCGGACCCGGCGCTCACAGCCACGTCGGCGGCGTGCGGTGGTGGAACGCCAAGCACCCGCGCGCCTACGCCCACCGGCTCGAGCAGGGCCTCAGCCCGGCGGCGGGACGGGAGGTCCTCGACGCCGAGACCCGGGAGCTCGAGCGGATCATGCTCGGTGTCCGGCTCGCCGAGGGTCTGGACCTGGCGTCGGGCAGTCCTGCGGTCGGCGGCGCGGAAAGCCTCACCGGCGGACGCCCGACCGTGGTGCAGGAGCTGTGTGACGAGGGATTGCTCGAGGCGGGGCCCGCGGCGGCGGGCCGGCTGGTGCTGACGAGGCGGGGCCGGCTCCTCGCAGACGCCGTCGTGCGGGCCCTGACCTGATTCGACGCTTCCGGGATTATCGGGTACTTGTGACCATTGACCCCTGCCGGAGCCTCCAGTGGGGCCAGACTGGATCCCGGCGTGCGCCGGCATGCCATCGACCGAGGAGACATGACCCATGACCCAGCCACCGCCGATGCCCGACCCGAACCGTCCCGGGCCGGGTGAGGAGCAGGCGCCGGGCCAGCAGCCTCCGTACGGTCAGCAGCCCCCGCCTCAGTACGGACAGGACTCGCCGTACGGGCAGCAGCCCCCGCCCCCGGGATACGGTCAGCAGCAGCCGCCGCCTCAGTACGGTCCGGACCCGGGGTACGGGCAGCAGCCCCCGCCGCCGGGATACGGTCAGCAGCAGCCGCCGCCTCAGTACGGTCCGGACCCGGGGTACGGGCAGCAGCCTCCGGGGCACGGGCAGCAGCCTCCGGGGTATGGCCAGCCGTCTCGTTCGGTCTCGATCGGCGAGGCTTTCCGGTTCGCCTGGGAGGGCTTCAAGGCCAGCCCTGGTCCATGGGTCCTTGTCACGCTGGTCCTGCTGGTGGTCGGCGCCATCGGGACGAGCATCGAGAACAGCATCCGCGAGGCCGCCACCGCCGGGATGGCCCCGCTCGAGGCCGCGACCGCGTTCGTTCCGGCGGCCGAGCTCATCGGCCTGCTGTTCTTCATCGTCAACTTCATGATCGGTGCCGCGATGGTGTCGGCGGCCCTGAAGACCACCGACGGTTACAAGATCCAGTTCAGCGACTTCACCAAGATCCCGAACGTCCTCCACGCGCTCCTGGCCGCCGTCATCTTCTCGATCCTGCTGACGGTCGGCTTCATCCTGCTCGTCGTCCCGGGCATCATCATCGCCGTGCTGGGCGTCTTCTACCTGCACGTCGCGCTGGACCAGCGGGTCAACGGCTGGCAGGCCGTCGTGGGCAGCTTCCGCGTCGTCAAGGACTCGATCGGGACGACCCTGCTGTTCATCCTCGCCGCGATCGGAGTCACCATCGTGGGCGTGCTGCTGCTCGTGGTCGGAACGTTGGTCGCGGCACCGCTCGTCGTGATCGCCTCGGCGTTCGTCTACCGCCGCCTGGTGGGCGGGCCGGTCCAACAGCCGGGCAGCGCCGGGCTGACGGCCTAGCCCTCGGCCGTCACGAAGTCGATGAGCTCCTCCATCCGCCCGAGCAGGGCGGGGGAGAGGTCCTTGTAGTCACGGACCTGCCCGAGGATGCGCTTCCAGCCCCGGGCGACGTCGCCCTGGTCGGCGTGCGGCCAGCCGAGCGCCGCCAGGGTGCCGTACTTGATGTCGGTCCCGCGCGGGATGTCGGGCCAGGCGCGCAGCCCCACGCGCTCCGGGCGCACCGCCTGCCAGACGTCGACGTACGGGTGCCCGAGCACGAGGACGTGGTTCCCGCCCGGTCCGCGCGCGACCTTGTCGGCGATGCGCTGCTCCTTGGAGCCGCGCACGAGGTGGTCGACGAGCACCCCGGCGCGGCGGGTGGGGCCGGGCGAGAAGTCGCGCAGCACCGCCTCGAGGTTGTCCACGCCGTCGAGCATCTCGACGACGACGCCCTCGACCCGCAGGTCGTCACCCCAGACGCGCTCGACGAGCTCGGCGTCGTGGCGGCCCTCCACCCAGATCCGGGAGGCCCGGGCCACCCGCGCGCGCTGCTGCGGCGCCGCGATGGAGCCCGACGCCGTCAGCTTCCGCCCGCCGGCGGTGGCCGGTCCCGTGGGCCGTCGCGGGGCCGTCGGCGGCACCAGGCGAACCGGAGCACCGTCGATCCAGAAGCCCGGCCCCATCGGGAAGGATCGACGGGCCCCGCGGCGGTCCTCGAGGACGACGACGTGCATGCCGCCCGACTTCTCCACACGCAGCACGGCACCGACCCAGCCGCTCTCGATCTCCTCGACGACGACGCCGGCGTCGGCGGGGACGTCGCGGGTCGTGGCACGGCGGGCGTAGGGCCCCGTCCGGTGCGGGTCGGAGGAGAGGACGTCCATGCCGTATCGATCGCGTTGCTGGGTCACGCTGGCAGGGTAAGCAGTGTGCGTGGCGCCACCGGCGAGGTCGGGGGCGTGGCGGGTAGGATTAGCACTCGGAACGTGAGAGTGCTGGCATGCGAGAGGAGGACGCATGAGCGACGAACGCAGGCTGGACGTCCTCCGGGCGATCGTGCAGGACTACGTCGAGACCCGCGAGCCGGTGGGCTCACGGGTGCTCGTCGAACGGCACAGCCTCGGCGTCTCCCCGGCAACCATCCGCAACGACATGGCGGCTCTCGAGGAGTTCGGGTTCATCGCCCAGCCCCACACCTCGGCGGGGCGGGTACCGACCGACAAGGGTTATCGGCTCTTCGTCGACCAGATCGGGGCCGTCAAGCCGCTCTCCGCGGCCGAGAAGCGCGCGATCCAGATGCTCCTCGGGGACGCGCTCGACCTGGACGACGTCGTCGAGCGCACCGTGCGGTTGCTCGCGCAGCTGACCCACCAGGTCGCCGTCGTGCAGTACCCGTCCCTGAAGCGGCTGAGCCTGCGGCATCTCGAGCTCGTTCCGTTGAGCGCGGAGCGGCTGCTCGTCGTGATCATCACGGACACCGGCCGGGTGGAGCAGCGCAACGTGGAGACCACCACGGAGCTCGACGGCAACATCCTCGCCGAGCTGCGCGCCCGGCTCAACGTCATCGCCGCGGGCCGCCGCCTCGAAGCGGTCACGCCGGAGCTCGAGGCGCTCCCGGAGCAGTTCGCTCCGGCACACCAGGAGCTCGTCAGGGCGGTCGCTCAGCAGCTGACCGACACGCTTCGGCTGGACTCCGAGGAACGCATCGTCATGGCCGGCACGGCGAACCTGGCTCGCTCGGACTTCGACTTCACCCGGACCATCTCGCCGGTGCTCGAGGCGCTCGAGGAACAGGTGGTGCTGTTGAAGCTGTTCTCCGAGATGGCTCAGGACTCGATCGCCGTGCGGATCGGCTCCGAGAACAAGGACGAAGCCTTGTCCGAGGCGTCCATCGTCACGAGCCTCTACGGTAGTGAGGAGCCCTCCGAGGGCGTCGGCCGGCTCGGCGTCCTGGGCCCCACCCGGATGGACTATCCCGGAACCATGGCGGCGGTGCGCGCCGTGGCCCGATACCTGTCGCGGATCCTCGCCTCCTGACAGCAGGTCCGCTCCGACGGCGACCGCCGCGCACGCACGCGGGAGCCACGCACCGCGCAGACCGACCGCCCGACAGCCCCCAGCAGAGAGTGACCCGGTGAACGACTACTACGAGATCCTCGGCGTCTCCCGCCAGGCCAGCGCGGAGGAGATCAAGAAGGCCTACCGCAAGCTCGCCCGCAGCCACCACCCCGACGTCGCGGGCCCCGAGGCGGCGGACCGGTTCAAGGAGATCGGCCAGGCCTACGAGGTGCTGTCGAACCCGGAGAAGCGCCAGCTCTACGACATGGGCGGCGAGGCCGCCCTCGGCGGCCAGGGCGGCAGCGGAGGGGGCGCCGGCTTCGGCGGCTTCGGCGGCTTCAACGACATCTTCGAGACCTTCTTCGGCGCGGGAGCCGGGGGCGCGTCCCGCGGCCCGGTGCCACGCGCCCGGCGCGGTCAGGACGCGCTCGTGCGGCTGGACCTCGACCTCTCCGAGGTCGTCTTCGGCGCCACGAAGGACATCCAGGTCGACACGGCCGTCGTCTGCCCGACCTGCCAGGGCACCTGCTGCCGGCCCGGCACCTCGCCGCGTACGTGCGAGGTGTGCCACGGCCGCGGCGCCGTCCAGCGGGTCACCCGTTCGTTCCTGGGTCAGGTCATGGCCACCACCACCTGCTCGGCCTGCCAGGGACACGGCACCGTCATTCCCGAGCCGTGCCCCGACTGCTCCGGCGAGGGCCGCGTGCGGACCCGACAGACGCTGCGTGTCGAGGTCCCTTCCGGTGTCGAGTCCGGCACCCGTATCCGCATGACCGGCCAGGGCGAGGTCGGGCCGGGCGGAGGCCCGACGGGTGACCTCTACGTCGAGATCCGGGAGCTGCCGCACCCGACCTTCGTACGCCGCGGCGACGACCTGCACTGCACGCTGCCGCTGCCGGTGACCGCGGCCGCGCTCGGCACCGTGACCGCCCTCGACACCCTCGACGGACCCCGCGAGATCGACATCGCGCCCGGCACCCAGCCGGAGCAGATCTACACGCTCGACGGCCTCGGCGTCGGTCACCTGCAGCGCAACGGCCGCGGCGACCTGCACGTCCACGTCGAGGTCCAGGTGCCCAGCCGGCTCGACGAGCGGCAGAAAGAGCTCCTCGCCGAGCTTGCCGCCCTGCGGGGCGAGGACCGGCCCGAGCCCCGCCTCGCCACCTCCGGCACCGGGATGTTCTCCCGGCTGCGGGAGAAGCTCGGCGGGCGCTGAACGGCCGTCCGGTGACCACCCCCGTCTTCCACGCCGACCCCGACGTGCTCGCCGGGTCGAGCGTGGGAGGGCGCGTCACGCTGCGCGGCGACGAGGCCCGTCACGCCGCCACCGTGCGTCGTATCCGCACCGGCGAGGAGGTCGATCTGGTCGACGGCGCCGGCCTGCGGGTCACGGGCACGGTCGACGGCGCAGCCCGGGACGCGCTGACGGTCACCGTCACCGGTGTCACCCACGAGCCGCCGCCGGCCGTCCGGCTGGTCCTGGTCCAGGCGCTCGCCAAGGGCGGGCGTGACGAACAGGCCGTCGAGGCCGCCACCGAGCTCGGCGTCGACGCCGTCGTCCCGTGGCAGGCGGGCCGCTCGGTCTCCGTGTGGGCCGGCGCCGAGAAGGCGGCCAAGGGGCATCGTCGCTGGGAGGCCGTGGTGGCCTCCGCCGCCAAGCAGTCCAGGCGCGCCTGGGTCCCGGCGGTCCGCGAGCTCGTGACGACGTCGGACCTGACCGCGGCCGCCGCCTCCGCCGTCGGCGCCGGCGGTTCGGTGCTGGTGCTGCACGAGTCGGCCACGACACCGATGACCGCGGCGGTGCTGCCCGAGGCGGGAACGGCGGGCTCCGTCGCCGGGGGCGCGGCCCGCCCGGCCGAGGTGGCCGTCGTCGTCGGCCCGGAGGGCGGCATCACCGACCACGAGGCCGACGCCCTGGCCGGGGCGGGGGCGCAGATCGTCCTCGCCGGTCCGCACGTCCTTCGGACCTCCACCGCCGGCCCGGCGGCGCTGGCCGTGCTGGCGGGCCGACTCGGACGCTGGGACTGAGGCCGCCGGCCTCAAGACCGAGACCGCCCGACCAAGACGATGTCTCGTCCAGTCCGGCCCGATATCCTGACCGCGGTGTCGCACACCCGCGCCGCCGACCCGGACCCGAGGAGGACCAGGGCATCCGCGCCCGCCACCATGTCGCAGCATCCCGTGCCGAACCAGGGTGAGAACGGTGCCGAGCTTCCTCTCGGCCACGTCCAGCACCAGATCACCGTCCCCGAATCCGTCCCGATGGTCGTCCTGCTCGGTCAGCGCGACGAGGCGCTGCGAGCCGTCGAACGCGGCTTTCCCGCCGTGGACCTCCACGTGCGCGGCAACGTCATCGCCCTCACCGGTCCGCGCGGTGACGTCGGGCTCGCAGAGCGTCTCGTCGAGGAGCTCGTCTCGGTGGCCCGCACCGGCCAGCCGCTGAGCGCGGACGCGGTCGACCGAGCGGTCGGCATGCTCCGCGACACCTCGGGGCGGCCGACGGACGTCTTCACCACGGACATCCTCTCCGCCCGTGGCCGGACGATCCGGCCGAAGACCGTCGGTCAGAAGCAGTACGTCGACGCCATCGACTCCTCGACGATCACCTTCGGCATCGGACCCGCGGGCACCGGCAAGACGTACCTCGCCATGGCCAAGGCCGTCGGCGCCCTGCAGGCGGGACGCGTGCGGCGGCTCATCCTGACGCGCCCGGCAGTGGAGGCTGGGGAGCGCCTGGGCTACCTGCCAGGCACGCTGACCGACAAGATCGACCCGTACCTGCGCCCGCTGTACGACGCGCTGCACGACATGCTGGAGCCCGAGTCGATCCCGAAGCTCATGGCCGCCGGCACCATCGAGGTCGCGCCGCTCGCCTACATGCGCGGCCGGACCATCAACGACTCCTTCATCATTCTCGACGAAGCCCAGAACACCTCGCCCGAGCAGATGAAGATGTTCCTCACGCGGCTGGGGTTCGACTCCAAGGTCGTGGTCACCGGTGACGTCACCCAGGTGGACCTGCCGTCCGGCACCCGCTCCGGCCTGCGGGTGGTCCAGGAGATCCTCGACGACGTCGACGACGTCACGTTCCGTCGTCTGACGAGCGCCGACGTCGTCCGGCACCGACTCGTCGGTGACATCATCGACGCCTACGAACGGTGGGACGCGACCACGGCCTCGACCGGCCCGGAGCCTCCGCGTGGGCGACGCCACCACCCGGGCGAGCGCCGGTCATGAGCTCTGCGCCGACGACTGCGCAGCGGGGGCTGGGGCGAGGGACGAGACCCGGCCGGCGCGCAGCTGAGGAGGAGCAGTCATGAGTACCGAGGTCACCAACGAGTCCGGCCACGAGGTCGACGGCGAGGAGTTCGCCGCGCTGGCCCGGTACGTGCTCGAGGAGATGCGGGTCCACCCGCAGGCCGAGCTGTCGATCCTCTTCGTCACCAGCGACATCATGTCCGAGCTCCACGAGCGCTGGATGGACGAGCCGGGGCCCACCGACGTGCTGTCCTTTCCGATGGACGAGCTCCGTCCCGGCCGGTCGGGCCAGGCCCCGGTCGAAGGGACGCTGGGCGACATCGTGCTGTGTCCGGACGTTGCCGCACGCCAGGCCCGCGACGCGGGTCACTCCACGGTCGAGGAGCTCCTGCTGCTGACCACGCACGGCATTCTGCACCTGCTCGGCTACGACCACGCCGAGCCGGAGGATGAGAAGGAGATGTTCGCGCTCCAGCGCAAGCTGCTCCTGACCTTCCTCGCGGGCCGGTGACCGGGCAGCGATGACGGGACAGATCCCCGAGTGGGGCCTGCTGGCGCTGACCGTGACCGGGCTCCTGCTCAGCGCCGTCCTCAGCGCCGGCGAGTCCGCGCTGCAACGGCTCACCCGTGCCGCTGCCGCCGAGATGGCTGTTGAGGGTCGAGCCGGTGCGGCCGCCGTCGAGCGGCTGGCGGACCGGCGCGAGGAATCCCTCGCCGCGGCCGGCTTCGTCCGTGTCCTCGCCGAGATGACGGCGGCCGTGTGCTTGACCCTGGCCGTCGCCGACCTCCTGGAGCGGTGGTGGCAGGTCCTCCTGGTCTCGGTCGCCGCGACGGCCATGCTGCTCGTCGTCGTCGTCGGGATCTCGCCGCGGCGTCTGGGCCACCGCAACCCGACCGGGGTGCTGGCCGTCCTCGCTCCGCTGATGAGTGGCCTCGCCAACGTCGGTACCGTCCTGGGGAACGTGTGGCGGGCGGTCTCGCCGCGGCCGCGGCAGACCGAGGTGGAGGCGCGCGAAGAGCGCGAGGAGGACCTGCGGGACATGGTCGACCGGGTCAGCGAGTCCGAGGAGATCGAGGACGACGAGCGTGAGCTCCTGCAATCCGTCTTCCGGCTCGGGCACACCGTCACCCGCGAGGTGATGGTCCCGCGCACCGACATGGTCACCATCGATGCCGACGAGACACTGCGTCGCGCGCTGAGCCTGTTCACGCGGTCGGGGTACTCCCGCGTGCCGGTGGTGGGCGAGTCGACCGACGACCTGCGTGGCGTCCTGTACCTCAAGGACGTCATCGCCCGCGTGCACCGCGGGACGTCCGCCGAGCAGCTGACCGTCTCCGACGTCATGCGCGAGGCGACCTTCGTGCCCGAGACCAAGCCGGTCGACGAGCTCATGCGCGAGATGCAGTCGGGCAGCGTCCACATCGCCTTCGTCATCGACGAGTACGGCGGCATCGCCGGCCTGGTGACCATCGAGGACCTGCTCGAGGAGCTCGTCGGCGACATGGTCGACGAGCACGACCTGGCCGAGCCCGAGATCGAGGACCTCGGCGACGGCACGATCCGCGTGCCCGCCCGGCTGCCGGTGGACGAGCTCGGAGCGCTGTTCGGCCTGGAGCTCGACGACGACGACGTCGACTCCGCGGGCGGCCTCCTCGCCAAGGCCATGGGCAAGGTGCCGCTGCAGGGCGCCCACGTCGACGTCCACGGGCTCCACCTGGTCGCCGAACGGGTCGAAGGACGACGACGGCGCGTCTCCACGCTCCTCGCCTCGATGGCGCCGGAGGTGGAGGAGGATGAGCAACCATGAGGTGCGAGCAGCGATGAAGTTCCCGGGCGAAGACGAGCTCCCACCCGACGACGCGTCCGCCGTGACCGGTCTGGTGCCGGCGTCCGGCTGGCCCGAGGGCTTCCGGTCCGGCTTCGCCTCCGTCGTGGGGCGGCCGAACGCCGGCAAGTCGACCTTGACGAACGCGCTCGTGGGGCAGAAGGTCGCCATCACGTCCGGGCGGCCGCAGACCACCCGGCACGTGGTGCGCGGGATCGTCCACCGCGACGACGGACAGCTGATCCTCGTCGACACCCCCGGCCTGCACCGGCCGCGAACGCTGCTCGGCCAGCGACTCAACGACCTCGTCAAGGAGACCCTCTCCGAGGTGGACGTCGTGGTGTTCTGCCTGCCCGCCGACCAGAAGGTCGGCCCGGGCGACCGGCACATCGCCCGAGAGCTGGCCCAACAGCGGACCCCGGTGGTCGCCGTCGCCACCAAGGCGGACACCGTCTCCCGCGAACGGCTGGCCCAGCACCTCCTCGCGGTCGACCAGATGGAGCCCAAGCTCGATCTCGCCGACATCGTTCCCGTCTCGGCCGTCACCGGCGAGCAGGTCGACGTCCTCACCGACGTGCTGCTCGGCCACCTGCCGCCCGGGCCACCGCTGTACCCCGACGGCGAGCTGACGGACGAGCCGGAGCAGGTGATGATCGCCGAGCTCATCCGCGAGGCGGCACTCGAGGGCGTGCGCGAGGAACTTCCGCACTCCTTGGCGGTCCTCGTCGAGGAGATCGTGGAACGCCCGCGCGAGCCCGACGACCCGCGTCCGCCGATGCTCGACGTGCACGTCAACGTCTACGTCGAGCGGCCCTCGCAGAAGGCGATCGTCATCGGCAAGGGCGGGCAGCGGCTCCGGGACGTGGGGACACGCTCCCGAAAGGCCATCGAGGCGCTGCTCGGCACCCGGGTGTACCTGGACCTGCACGTGCGCGTCGCCAAGGATTGGCAGCGCGACCCCAAGCTGCTCGGGCGCCTCGGCTTCTGACGAAGGCACCGGCCCGCGCGAGCAGCGAGGGCTACTCGCAACAGCGGGGGCTGTTGGTGCAGCTGTGGCCCTCAGCGCCGGGAGTGGCCTTCGCTCGGCGGAGCGTGAACGGCCGCCCGAAGCGAGCGGACCTCCCGGGGCGAACCGGGCGCGAGACTACGCTGGTCCGGTGAGATATCGGCGGCTGGGAGCCAGCATCGTGCTGGTGCTCCTCCTCGGGCTCATCGGGTCCGTCGCCGGACCCGGCTGGAACCCGCAGCCGCTCGAGCACACGGTGGTGCCGCAGTCCGAGGACACCGCCATCGGCTCCGACGCCGCCACCGAGCCGGTCGGCACCTACGACGTCGTGAGCGAGGTCGTCGACGTCCAGGTCGCCGACGAGGTCACGATCCAGGCCACCATCGCCTCACCCGTCGACGCTCCCGGTGAGCGGCCCGCCGTGCTCTTCATGCACGGAGCCGGGACCGCGACGCACGAGAACTTCCGGGAACTGACCCGGAAGCTGGCCAGCGCGGGCATCGTGACGATGGTCCCGGACAAGCGGTCCGACACCTACACCGCCCGAAGCCGCGACTACGTCGCGATGGCTGAGGACTACCTCGACTCCTGGCAGACGCTGCGGTCCTGGCCGGGGGTCGACGCCGGCCGGGTCGGCGTCTACGGCGAGAGCGAGGGCGCGATGTCCGCACCGGTCGCCGGCGCGATGCAGGAGGATGTCGCTTTCGTGGTGCTGGTCTCGGCCCCCGTGCTGCCGATCCGTGAGCAGGGCGCGTTCGCCGCCGACAGCTACCTGCGAGAGGTGGGGGTGCCCGAACGCATCCTCCGAGCGATCCCACGACTGGTCGGTGGCACCTTCCCCGGCGGCGGGTTCGACTACTTCGACTTCGACGTCAGTCCTTACCAGGAGCAGCTCGACCAGCCGGTACTGATGATCTACGGCGCCGCGGACGCCTCCATGCCGATCGTCCAGGGCGCTCAGATCCTCATCGAGGACATGGCGGTGGCGGGCAACGAGGACTACACGATCCGCTACTACGAGGACGCGAACCACGGCATCAGGGTGGGGCAGAAGCTGGTCCCGGAGTTCCCCCGTGACCTCTCGCGCTGGATCCTCGGACTGCCCCAGACCGCCGGCGCGGCCCCCGTCATCGCCGGCGAGCAGCCGGTGCAGGGCTTCCGCGCGGACCCGGTCGACCGGCCCCGTTGGTACGCCACCGGCAACATGATCATCGTGGTCCTCGTCGGGGGCCTCGGCCTGCTGGCTCTGGGTGGGCTGATCGGCCTTGCGCTGGTTCTCACGAGGCTGCGTTCCGCCGGCCGGTGCCTTCGGACGGGCGACGGCGTGGCGCGGCTCGCCACCGGGCTCGCGCTCTCCTCGCTGGCCACCTGGGTGTTCTACGTCTCGTACCTGGCAGGGGTGGCATCGTTGGCGCTGAACTACCAGCAGGACGCCTTTCTCGTGCAGGGCGGCTGGCTCGTCGTGCAGGCCACCGGTGTGCTGGCCGCCGTGATGGTCGTCCTGACCGTCTCGGCCGCGCGGCGGGCCCGGCGTGCGGGCGGGACCTGGCGCAGCAGCGGGCGGTTTCGTCGTACGGCCGGCCTCGTCGCCACGGTGAGCGTGGTGGCCGGTGGCCTCGTTCTGCTGCTCTCGGCGGCGTACTGGGGCGTCTACCCTGCTGTGGTCTGAGCGCCACCAGGATCTGATCGCGCAGCCGTTCGGGTCCGCTGGGGGCGTCAGGCGGTCGGGGCGGGACCGCACGATGAGCACGGCGCGGGGTCGTACTGGCGGCATGGCACTCTAGTGTGGGCACGACGCCAGGAGAGGGAGCACACGTTGACGCAGTGGGGTGTGGCCAGCGACGCCGGTGGCCGGCGAAGCGTCAACGAGGACGCGGCCCTGGCGCTGGAACCGGTGTTCGTCGTGGCGGACGGCATGGGCGGTCACGCACGGGGTGAGATGGCGAGCCAGACGGTCGTGGAGGCCTTCCGCGCGCTGGCCGGCCAGCGGTCGACGACGATCACGGCCGAGGCCGTGCTGGCAGTCGTCCGCGAGGCCGCAGAGACGATCCGACGGACCATGGCGCGGGAGACGGTCGCCGGTCGGGTCGAGACCGACGGGCGTGATCCGGTCGCGGGCACCACGGTGGCGGGAGCGGTGCTCACCGAGCAGGACGGTGAGCTGTACTGGCTCGTGCTCAATGTCGGCGACTCGCGGGTCTACCGCTTCTCCGACGGCCGGCTCCATCAGGTGACGGTCGACCACTCGCTCGTCCAGGAGATGGTCGACGACGGCACCATCGCCGCCGCGGACGCCCGCAACCACCCGCGTCGAAACGTGATCACCAGGGCGATCGGTACCGGCCCGGACTGCGAGGTCGACTTCTGGATGCTGCGAGTGCACCGTGGCGAACGGCTGCTGCTGTGCACCGACGGCCTCAACGGTGAGCTCGGTGACGATGCGATCGCCGCTGTCCTCGCCACGGTGGCGGACCCCGCGCAGGCCGCCTCGATGCTGGTCGACCAGGCGGTGACCGGTGGCGCGGGTGACAACGTGACCGCCGTCGTCGTCGACGGTCCGGACGACGCCTCGCTCGACGAGGCGACCGCGCGTACGCCCGGTGCCGCCGAGGAGGACGAGGAAGACCTGAGCACGACGCTGCCGGGCGAGGAAGGCCGTCGATGATCATCCACGAGTACCGCACCGGCGCATGGATCGCGATCGTGACCGACGGCGCCGTCGCCCTGCTCCATCCGGACCTCGGCGTCGCGGCGGCAAGGGAGCTGTGGCACGTCACTCGGACCGGCTCGCGGCTCGGCACCTGGATCGAGCACCTCGCCGAGCGTGGGATCAGGACGATGCCGGCGTTCGCCATGGTGGAGGCTCGTGCGGACGGGCTCGGGATCCTCGTCCGGGGTGACCTTGCCGTCCAGGTCGGCGCGGACAGTGTCAGCGGCGCCGGCTACGCCACGTGGCGGGAGGCCGTCCTGCCGGGCGATGACTTCACGATCGCCCTGGGTCCTGGCGGTTCGACAGGATCGGCCGAGTCGGCAGTCTCGGCCGAGTCGGCAGTCTCGGTGGAAGATGGTGCGCTGGACGAGATCTGGCTCCCCGTGGGCACAGGTATCGCCCTGGCGTCCGGGGTGCGCAGCGTCGCCGCCGACGCCGAGCACGCGTCCCGTGCCGGTCTGCGGATCGCGCAACCGGCCGCGGAGGAGGAAGACGCAGAGGAAGACCTCGAGCTGACCCTCATGCAGGCCCCGGCCCTGGCGGCCGCCATGGGGCGGTCGGGCGACCCGCGCCCGCCGGAGCCGGAGCCGGTCGCGCCCCAGCGCGCGGAGCCGCAGCACAGCCCGCTGGACGTCACCCGGGCCCCGGAGCGCGAGGAAGAGCTCACCCGCCCGCCCGAGGACGACTCGACCACGGGCACCACGACGGCGCCCGCGAGCGGGCTCATCTCCGAGGTGCCGGGGGCACGACACGGGCCACCCGCCTCAGGGGCCGCAGCACCCGCCCAACCCGACGCCGGCCGTCCTGCTGGCGGGGCGCCCGCGGCCGGTCCGCCTCCGGGCCGGCCGACCGCTCCTGGTGAGCCGACGGCGGCTGATCCGTTCGCTGCTGAGCGCTCGGCTCCCGCTACGCCGGCCCCCGGCACGCCCGCCCCCGCCACGAGTGCTCCGGCCATTCCTGCTGAGTCCGCACCTGCTCACGGCCCGTCCCCTGAGGCCGCGTCGCCCGGCCAGGGCCCGTCGGCGCCAGCACCCTCGTGGGACGAGGGCGACCACGACGGCGAGACCGTCATGCCCTCGGAGCTGCCCGGGCTCCAGGCGACCTCCGGGCCGCCGCAGGCGACGGAAGAACCCGTCCCGGCCGGCCCTCGGCTCGAGCTGCTCATGTCCGACGGCACCCGGATGGACATCTCGCAGCCGCTGCTGCTGGGCCGTGCGCCGGAGTCCGCGCGGTTCCGCGGCGCCGAGGTGCCGCGACTGGTGACCATCACCAACCCGGAGCGCGACATCTCCGGCACGCACGTCGAGGTGCGCCCCGCCGGCGAGCACGTCGTCGTCACGGACATGAACTCGACGAACGGCACGGTCGTCTTCCTGCCTGGGCAGCAGTCCTTCCGGCTGCCTCCCGGCTCCGGCGTACCCGTACCGCCGGGTGGCGTCATCGAGATCGGCACCGGGGTGACCGCCACAGTCATGGCCACCGGCGAGCGCGGCACGTGAGCCCCCGCCGCGCGCCCGCTCAGCATCCGGAGCTGCCGGGATACACGTTCGAGCGGCTGCTCGGATCGGGCGGCTTCTCCGACGTCTACCTCTACACCCAACACATGCCGCGACGGAAGGTCGCCGTCAAGGTGCTGACCAAGGAAGCGACCGAGGGCCAGCCCCGTGAGCAGTTCATCGACGAGGCGAACCTCATGGCCGCACTGTCCGGCCACTCCTCGATCGTGGACCTCTATCACGCCGGCGAGGCGGGGGACGGCCGGCCGTTCCTCGTCATGCAGTTCTGCCCGCTGCCGAATCTCGCCGAACGCATCAAGGTGCGACCGCTCGGCGTGGCGGAGGCGGTCAGCATCGGAGTGCGGATCGCCGGCGCCCTGGAGACGGCGCACCGCGGTGGCATCGTGCACCGCGACATCAAGCCGGCCAACGTCCTGACGACCGAGTACGGCCGGCCGGCGCTCGCCGACTTCGGCATCGCCGGCCTGACCTCGACGATGCTGGAGGAGACCACCGGCGTCTCCATCCCGTGGGCCCCGCCCGAGGCGGTCGAGGGCGCCGCGGCCTCCGGCGTCGCAGGTGATGTCTACAGCCTGGCCGCGACGATCTACACGCTGCTGGCCGGCCGGTCGCCGTTCAGTCGGCCGGGCGGCCCGAACACCCGGTTGGACTTCACCACGCGCATCCGGCGCGACCCCGTCCCGCCGATCGGGCGGGGTGACGTCCCCGCTTCGCTGGAACGGGTGCTGTCTCGGGCCATGGCGAAAGTGCCGGCACAGCGGTACGGCTCGGCGCTCGACCTGGCGCGCGCCCTCCAGGTGGTCGAGCAGGAGATGCGGCTGCCGATGAGCGACATCGAGCTGCCGGACACCTCCTGGCTCAGCGGTGACGCCGGACCCGAAGGGCCTGGCGCACCCGGAGCGGCCGGGGGCGGCGTCGAAGCAGGCGGGGACCAGCGCACCATGGTCCGCCAGGTCGTCGAGGTCGACCCCCACGGCGGAACGTCGAAGGGCAGCCGCCCGTACGGCGCCCCGGCGCCGAGGGTCCCGGCGACGACCAGTGCTGCGCGCGGCGCCCCTCCACACGGTGGCCCTCCACACGGTGGCCCTGCACACGCTGGCCCCGACGACGAGGATCGGACGGCGCTGCGTGGGCCGACGAACGTGTCCGCTCAGGTCGAGGCAACCCGCCTGCGGGGTGCCGCCGCCCCGCAGCCCCAGCTGCCGGACCAGTACAGCAACCCCGACGGCCGGCCGAAGGAGGAGCGCAGCTCGTCGCGTCGCGGGGTGGTGGTGGCTGCGGTGGTCGTCGCGGCAGCCGTCCTCACCGCCGTCGGCGTGATCTTCGTCGCGGGCGAGCTGCGGGGAGAGCCGGACGACCGCCCGACGGCGACCGGCGGCCCGACCATCGCCCTGCCCGACGTCGTGCCCGCGCCGGTCGACCTCGCCGGCACGCGGCAGGGCAGCACCGTGACGTTCACGTGGGCGGCGCCGGAGAACCTGGGTGACTCCGGTGAGGTGACCTTCACGTGGCGGCGCACCGAACCGGGGGCGCCGACCGACGTCATCCCCGCCGACGAGCCGCGTGTCGTGATCGAGGACGCATCGGGTGAGGTGTGCCTCTCGGTGAAGATCCGTCTGGACAACGGTCGGACCTCCAACGAGCCGGCCGTGACGTGCGTCCCGTGAGCATGGAGAACCGAGGGAGTGTGGAGACCTGAGTATGGCCATGCAGCTGGAGTTCTGCGGCGAGTGGTTCCCGCTCGACCCAGAGGAGCCGTTCGTCATCGGGCGGGAGGGCGTCCTGGAGATCGACGACAACCCGTACCTGCATCGCCGCTTCCTCGAGGTCAGCGCGCACGAGGGCCTGTGGTGGATGGAGAACGTCGGCTCACGGCTCTCGGCCACCATCGCCGACCCCGAGGGAAACACGCAGGCCTGGCTCGCCCCGGGCGCACGGCTGCCGATCGTCTACGCCCGCACCACCGTGCTGTTCACCGCGGGGCCGACGACGTACGAGCTGACCCTGGTGAACGACGACCCCACGTTCCTGCCGACGCGTCCCGCCGAGGAGGTCGAGATCGGTGAGACCACCATCGGGCCGGTGACGTTCACGGAGAGCCAGCTCCAGCTCGTCCTGTCGCTCGCCGAGCCGGTCCTCACGGGCCGGGGCTCCACGACGTCGATCCCCACCTCGCAGGAGGCCGCGGCACGCCTGGGTTGGGCCATCACCCGGTTCAACCGGAAGCTCGACAACGTCTGCTACAAGCTCCACCGGCATGGTGTGCGGGGTCTGCGCGGCGGTCCCCGCAGGCTCGCGGTCAACCGGCGGGCTCGTCTGGTGGAGCACGCCGTCGCCTCCCGCCTGGTCACCGCCGAGCAGCTGCCTCTGCTCGAGAAGGCGAAGGAGCGCGCGCAGGACTGAGGCGCAGCGCTCAGCCATGGGGAGTTGTGCCCATCGGCGCCAGGTTCCCGGAGCCAGGAGCTGTGACCGGCCTGAGGTAGCATCGCTGGCGGTCCGCCGGGCCAGGACATGTGGCTGCCGCTCCTAGGGGAGAGTTTCGTGCGTGGGGGAAGAGCGCGCGGCACGGCGTCGGGTACTGCGAGTCGCCCGAAGGGTCGGGCCGCCGAACGCAGACGTCGTAACCGTCGCCGCCTGATCGGCGGGGCGGCTGTCGGCGTGGTCGCCGGCGGCATCGTTGCCGCCAGCATCCTCTACGACGGCGTGGCGACGGCGGACGTCGAGCTGCACGACGGCGGCGTCTGGGTCACGAACGGCTCCGAGCTGATGGTCGGCCGCGTCAACTACCCGGTCCAGCAGCTCGACGGCTCGGTCACCTCCGCCAGCAACGAGATCGACGTCCTCCAGGACGGCAAGGACGTGCTCGTCGTCGACTCCGGCGCCGACCTGCTCTCCGTCCTCGACCCCGCCACCGTCAGCACCGGGCAGGGAACCGTGACCCTGCCCACCGACCACCAGGTCGGCATGGGCGGTGGCGTCGTCTCCGTGCTCGACGTCGGCTCGGGCAACCTGCGTACCGCACCCTTCACCGGCCTCGGCCTGCTCGCCGACGAGGAGGCGGCACCTCAGGCGTCGCTCGGTGCGAGCGCCGAGGCGGCCGTCGGCCTCGACGGCACGACGTACGGGGTCTCGACCGAGGACGCCACCGTGGTGACGGTGCCCAAGGGCACGGAGCAGCTCCAAGCCGAGGTCGCCCGTGCGCAGGAGGAGGGCGAGCCCGGTGAAGAGGTCGAGCCGGTCAAGCTGGAGACCGCGGACCTGGGCCTCGATCCCATCCTCTTCGAGGAGGCCGACACCCAGGTCAGCGTGGTCGGTGAGACACCCGTGGTGCTCGTACGCACCGCCGAGGAAGAGCTGTGGCTGGCGCGTCCCGACGCGAAGCCGGTCGACCTGACCGGCCTCGACATCGACATCTCCCAGGCGCGGCTGCAGCACGCCGGTCCCGAGCGGGACGACGTCGTGCTCGCCACGGCCGACGCGCTCGTGCGTATACCGCTCGACGAGGGAGACCCGGTGGTTCTGCGCTCGCCGGTGTCGGGTCGGCCGGCGGCCCCGCTCGTCGCCGGCAGCTGCGTGCACAGTGCGTGGGCGGGCACGGAGAGCACCTACCTGCAGCAGTGCGGCGATGCGGCACCGACCGAGGCGCCGATCCCGACCACCACCTCCGAGGCTGAGTTGGAGTTTCGCACCAACCACGGCCTCGTCGTACTCAACGACACGCTCGCCGGCACGGTGTACCTCGTCAACGAGGCCATGACGATCGTCGAGAACTGGGACGACGTCACGCCGCCGGACGCCCAGGAGATCGAGGAGGAGGAGTCACAACAGGACATCACCGACGAGATCCCCCTCAACCGGGACGCCGAGAACCGAGACCCGGTCGCCGAGGATGACACCTTCGGCGTGCGGCCGGGCTCGACGACCGTGCTCGAGGTGCTGTCCAACGACTCCGACCCCGACGGCGACCTGCTGGCCCTGGAGTCGATCGACGGCTTCCCCGACGGCGTCGGCGAGGTCAGACCCGTGCTCGGCGGCCGCGCCCTGCAGGTGACCGTGCCCGAGAACGGCTCCGACGGAGGAACGTTCGGCTACACGGTCAACGACGGCCGGAAGGGCGAGGACAGCGCCACCGTCTCCCTCTCGGTGGTCCCCGAGTCGCAGAACCGCCCGCCCGAGCAGCTACGGCCGATCCGGCTGACCATCGCCTCCGGCGCGACCGGGGCCGTCAACGTGCTGCAGCACATGAAGGACCCCGACGGCGACGAGATGGTGCTCGTCGGCGCCAACGGCCCCGAGGACGACATCGTCCGCTTCACCCCGGACGGGTCCGTCGAGTTCGTCGACTCCGGCGTGACCACCGGCGCCAAGGACGTCGAGGTCGTCGTCTCCGACGGACGCGAGAACACCGACGTCGTCGTCCAGGTGGACGTGCGCTCCGAGGGCAACCTCCCGCCCGTCCCGGTCTACGACTACCACGAGGCCACCGCCGGCCGGGAGATCGTCGTCGAACCCCTGGCCAACGACACCGACCCGGACGGGGAGCCGCTGCGGCTCGCGAACGTGGAGGTCAACGGCGACGCCACCATCGTCCCCGACTACGAGGCCGGCACCTTCCGGTTCGCCGCCGAGTCCGCCGGCGCGTACTACCTGACCTACGTCGTCGTCGACGACTCTGGCAAGGACGCGACCGGGCTCGTCCGGGTGGAGGTCACCGAGCCGCAGGACGGTGCGCCGGTGGCTGTCCAGGACACCGCACTGCTGCCCGCCGGGGGCGCCGTGCTCGTCGACGTGCTGGCGAACGACGAGGATCCGTCGGGACGGCTGCTCGCGGTCCAGCAGGTCACCGTGCCGCCGGACTCGGGACTCGTCGTCTCGGTGCTCGAGCACCGGATCCTGAAGATCAGCGCCCAGCAGGTCCTCGACGGACCGGTGCGGTTCAGCTATACCGTCTCCAACGGCGACAGCACTGCGGAGGGCGAGGTCGTGGTGATGCCCGTGGCGACCGACTCGGCCGCCCAGCCACCGGTGGCCGAAGCGGACACCGCCACGGTGCGGGCCGGGGACTTCGTGACCATCCCCGTGCTGCAGAACGACTCTCACCCCGCCGGCCTGGAGTTCGAGCTCGACCACGAGCTGGCCGAGATGCCGGAGGGCAACCACGGGCACTTCTTCGTCTCGGGCGAGACGCTGCGGTTCCGGGCGCCGGAGCAACCACAGACCGTCAACGTCGTCTACCAGATCACCGACTCGGCCGATAACGAAGCCTCCGCCCGGGTGACGGTGCACGTCCAGGCCGACACCGAGAACAACTCCGCCCCGCAACCCGAGCCGATCGACACGCGTGCCTTCAGCGGCGAGCGTATCCGGATCCAGGTGCCGATGTTCGGCATCGACCCCGACGGTGACTCCGTCAAGCTGCTCGGCACGGGTGAGGCGCCGGAGCTCGGCCGCATCGTCGAGGTCGGTCCCGGGTACTTCGACTACGAGGCCTACGGGCATCTCGACGGCACCGACGAGTTCACCTACATGGTCCGTGACCGCCTCGGCCTTGTCGCCAGTGCGTCGGTGCGCGTCGGCGTCGTGCCGCCACCACAGCAGAACCGCTCGCCGGAGGCGCAGGACGACGCGATCACCGCCCGACCCGGCCGTGAGGTGACGGTCGACGTCCTGGCGAACGACACCGACCCCGACGGGGATCCCCTCTACCTGCCGACCGGCGAGCTGGGCGACCCGTTCGAACCCGTCGAGGGCGTCGAGGTGGCCGAGGAGGACGGCGTGCTCAAGGTCGTCACCCCTGAGGAGGAGACGAGCTTCTCGCTCGCCTACCACGTCACCGACAACCGCGGCGGGCGGGACACGGGCGTCGTCGAGGTGACCGTGTCACCGGACGCGCCGCTGCAGCCGCCCCTGGCACGCGATGATCGCGTGGACGCGTCCGACATCATCGAGCACGACACCGTCACCGTCCCGGTGCTCGACAACGACGAGGACCCGGACGGGACGACGGAGGGGCTGAGCGTCTCGGTACCGGATGCCCCACAGGGCGTGACCGTCGCCGACAACCAGGTCCAGGCACCGGTCAAGCCCCATCGGCAGGTCATCACGTACCAGATCACCGACGTGGACGGGAACACGGGGTTCGCGTTCATCGACGTCCCCGGTGTGGAGGAGACCGGCCCGGTGCTGCGCTCCGGCGTCGAGCCGATCGAGGTCCTGACGGGCGAGACGGTCGAGATCCCGATCGAGGACTACGTGGTCAGCCCGAGCGGGGGAGACGTGCGGCTGACGGACAGCGCGGCCGTGTCGGCGACCAACTCCGACGGCAGCGCGCCGGTGGTGGACGCGACCACACTGACCTTCACCTCCGCCGACGGCTACGTCGGTCCCGCGTCTGTCACCTTCGAGGTCACGGACGGTGAGTCAGCCGAGTCGGGCCTCAGCTCGGTGCTGACGTTGCCGATCAACGTCCTGCCCGACGGCGACAACACGCCGCCGACGTTCGCCGGCGGCAGCGTCGAGGTCGCCCCCGGCGAGGACCCGGTGGTGCTGAACCTGCGCAACCTCGTCCAGGACCGGGACACGGCCGACTTCAACCAGCTCGACTACGAGGTCGCCGAGGTGCCCGACGGCATCGAGGCCAGCATCGACGGGCCGTACCTGTCGGTCTCCGCGGGGGTCGACACCCCGGCGAACAACGCGTACGACGTCGGCATCACGGTCGCCGACCCGGTCAACGATCCCGTCCCGGGCACGGTTACGGCCAACGTGGTGCCCTCGACCCGCTCGCTGGCCGCCGTTCCGGACCGCGACCTCGGCACCATCGAGCAGGGCGAATCGGTGACCGTCGATGTCCTCGACGGCGCCTACAACCCGTTCCCGGGGGACCCGCTCACGGTCCTTTCTGCTGGCGCTGAGAGCGGGAACATCGTGACCGAGCACTCCGACGGGTCGGTCACGGTCACCCCCGAGCCGGACTTCGTCGGCCGCGGCGTCGTTGCGTTCACCGTCCTTGATGCCACGGGTGACGCTCGCCGTCAGGTCGATGCCCGGCTGAGGATGAACGTCATCGGTGTGCCCGGGCGGCCGGCCCCGCCGCGCGTGGAGGAGGTCGGCGACGAGCAGGTGGTGCTCTCCTGGACCGCGCCGGCGAGCAACGGCGCCGACATCACCGGCTACACCGTGGAGGCCTCGGACGGCTCGACGAACCGATGCCAGACCACGACTTGCACCATCGAGGGTCTGACCAACAACGTCGAGTACACCTTCACCGTCACGGCGACCAACTCCGTCGGTGACTCCGAGCCATCCGGCTCGTCCGCCGTCGCCCGACCCGACGTCCGACCCGAGCGGCCCCAGCCGCCCACCCTGACCTTCGGCGACCAGCAGCTCGACGTCGAGTGGAACGAGCCGCATACGGACGGCTCACCGGTGGAGTCCTACGACCTGATGATCTCCCCGTCCACCGGCGGCGGCCAGGTCAACGTCACCGGCACCAGCTACACGTGGACGGGTCTGCAGAACGGCCAGGAGTATCGGGTCCAGGTGCGCGCGAGGAACCAGGCTCCCGATCCGTCGGAGTGGTCCGGCTGGTCCGCCGGCGAGATCCCGGCCGGGCCGCCGGGGAGGCCGGCTGCGCCCCAGGTGCAGCGGGTCGACGACCCGGTGGCCGAGCAGATCACCGCCTCTTGGCAGGCCCCGAACAACAACGGTGATCCGATCTCGGAGTACCGGGCGGTCATCTACCGCGACGGCGCCGAGTTCCGCCGGTTCACCACCACGGAGACGTCCTTCCAGGAGGACGCACCCGCGGGGTCGGACTACACCGTGAGCGTCGCGGCCCGGAACAAGGCCGGCTGGTCGGAGACCTCGCCGGGATCGCAGTCGGTGCGCTCGTTCGCGCGGCCGTCCCAGCCCGGCACGCCGACGGCGACCGCCACCGGCCAGGACGGCGTGGTGCGGCTGGAGTTCCGCAGCTCCCAGCCCAACGGCGACCCCATCCGGGGGTACCAGGTCTCCGTCAACGGGGGTGCATGGCAGTCGCTCCGCGCGGACGGTCGCGTGACCGGGCTGCGGGACGGCGACGGCTACACCTTCCGGGTCCGGGCGATGAACAGCTACGTCTCACCGGCCTCCGTGGCGTCGAACCAGGCCATCCCGTACGGTCCCTTCGGAGAGATTCGACTCTCGGCCCAGACCACCGGTGCGGACAACGAGAACGTGCGCTTCGACTGGGACGCCCCGGACCCGAACGGGCGGAGTATCGACACTCGTCAGATCCGCTTCCGGGACGGCGGTGGCTCTTGGACCGGCTGGCGGGACGTCAATGACGTGGACCACGCCAGACGCGGTCCTGCGTGGAGCACGACCTTCCGTGCTGAGATGCGCGTCGTCCGCTCGGACGGTGAGGAACGCAAGGCATCGGCGCAGAAGACGACGGACGCCAAGCCGGAACCGCCCAAGAACCCGCGCGTGGAGGTGAGCCGGACGCGCAACGCCGTCGGTGCGCCGTACGGCAACTGTACGCATCGGTCATGCGCCTACCTCGACGGCGAGTACTGGGACCTGCCGCGCGGCGATTACACGGTGATCTGGTATGCCGACGGCGCCGAGAAGAATCGAGAGTTCGCCAGCAACATCTCCGGACACGGGATCGTCCACGGCAGTCATTTCCGCGGCCATCCGGGTGAGCGGATTCGTGTCGTGTTCGACGGGCCCGGCTCGAACGACTACCAGCACACTCTCGTGTGGCCAGACGCACCAGCCGGCTAGCACCGCCTCGAGATCCCCAAGCAAACGACCGAAGGAAAGCCATGACGACCGCCGCGACCACCGAGGTCATGACCCAGGAGCAGGCCGCCTGGTTCGCCGAAACCTTCAACCGGATCGTCGGCAACGTCGCGCACGCCGTGCTGGGCAAGGAGAACGTGGTCCGGCTCGTGGTCACCACCCTGCTCTCCGGCGGCCACCTGCTGCTCGAGGACTACCCCGGTACCGGCAAGACCCAGCTCGCGCGGGCGCTGGGCCAGACCCTCCAGGCGACGTCGAGCCGCATCCAGTTCACGCCCGACCTGCTGCCCTCCGACGTCACGGGCGTCTCGATCTTCGACCCGAAGGCCCAGACGTTCGAGTTCCACGAGGGACCGATCTTTGCCAACGTCGTCCTCGCCGACGAGATCAACCGCGCCTCGCCGAAGACCCAGTCCGCGCTGCTGGAGGTCATGGAGGAGGGCCGGGTCACGGTCGACGGCGCGCCGCACGGCGTCGGCAAACCGTTCATCGTGCTCGCCACCCAGAACCCCATCGAGCAGGCCGGGACCTACCGCCTCCCCGAGGCGCAGCTGGACCGGTTCCTCATGAAGACGTCCATCGGCTATCCGGACCAAGCCGCGACCGTGCAAATCCTGCACGGGTCCGCCCAGCGCGACCGCGCCGGTGCCCTGGAGCCGGTCATCACCGGGCAGGCCGTCTCGGACATGGTGACGCTGGCGGACTCCGTGCACGTCGACCCGGCGGTGCTCGAGTACGTCTCCACGATCGTGGGTGAGACCCGCCGCGCCCCGGGCGTACTGGTCGGCGTGTCCGTCCGCGGTGCCCTCGGGCTGATCCGGGCCGCGAAGACGTGGGCCGCCGCCCACGGCCGCAACTACGTCGTCCCGGACGACATCAAGGGCCTCGCCGAGCCCGTGCTCGCCCACCGGTTCGTGCTGGAGGCGGAGGCAGAGTTCGAGGGCGCGTCGGCGGCCGACGCCCTCGCCAGCGTCCTGTCCGACGTCGCGCCCCCGACCATGCGGTCCGGCGGACGGTGAGCAGCACCAGCCTCACCCAGCGCCTGTCCACCATCCCCGGTGTGCAGGTCGCGCTCGCCCGCACCCGCATGCCCCGCAAGCTCGTGGCCGGCGCGCTGGGTTGGATCGGCCTCGTCGGCTGGGTGGTGCTGGCGACCGGAGCGGTCACCTGGCACGCGGGTCGTCGCCTCGGGTGGCTGGAGCTCTTCGTCGCCGGCGTCGCGCTCGTCGCCATCTTCGTCGTCGCCCTCGGCTTCACCCTCGGCCGTCAGCCGTACGAGGTCGAGCTGCGCCTGTCCGACCGCCGCGTGGTGGTGGGGGAGCGCGCCATGGCGGGTGTCGTGGTGCGCAACACCGCCCACCGGCACGTCCTGCCGGCACGGATCGAGATGCCGGTCGGGTCCGCGCAGGTGTCCTTCGCCCTGCCGGGCCTGCCCCGCGACGGCGAGCACGAGGAGCTGTTCGCCATCCCCACCGCGCACCGCGCGGTGATCGACGTCGGTCCGGTCCGTTCGGTGCGTGGTGATCCGCTCGGGCTCGTCCGGCGGGCCATGACCTGGACCGACGTGCACGAGCTGTACGTCCATCCCCGCACCGTGCGCCTCGCCTCCACCGCCGCCGGCTTCCTGCACGACCTCGAGGGTCAGACGACGCAGCAGATCACGCCGTCCGATCTCGCGTTCCACGACCTGCGCGAGTACCGCCCGGGTGACGACCGGCGGCACATCCACTGGCGTTCCACGGCCCGAACGGGCACGTTGATGGTCCGCCAGTTCGAGGAGACGCGCAGGTCACACATCGTCGTCGGGCTGAGCCGCAACGAGGTCGACTACTACGACGGCGACGAGCTCGAGACGGCGATCTCCTCGGCGGGCTCGCTCGGGCTGCAGGCGATCGAGGAGGAGAAGGACCTCACCCTGCTGACGAACCACGAGTCGCTGCCTGCACTCTCCCGCCGGCAGCTCCTGGACGGTCTGACCAGGCTCGAGACGGCCTCCGGGCGCGGCGGCGTGATCTCGATCGGGCGCACCATCGCCCGCGAGGTGGAGCACGCGTCCCTCGCGATCCTGATCTGCGGCTCGACCGTGACCGCGCACGACCTGCGCGCGGCCGGCGCCGTGCTCCCGGTCGGGCTACGGGCCCTCGCCGTCCGGGTCGACGGCGACGCCACGGCTGCCGTCTCGACCGTCGGCGTGGTCACCGTCGTCACCGTGCCGACGGTGGACGAGCTCGCCCGCACGCTGCGCAAGGCGATGCGGTGAGGGAGAGCGAGGCGCGGCAGGGCACCATCGGCGCAGTCGGGCAGTTGCTTGCCCAGCGCTGGGTCGACGTCGCCGTCATCGCCACGCTGGTCGTCGTGGCCTGCGTGCCGCTCCAGGCCGTCTTCGGCACCGCCCGCCTCGCCGTCGCCGTCGTCGGCGGTGTCCTGCTCGGCACGGCCGTCGCCGTGGTCGCGGCGGGACGGCGCTGGGGCGTGCTGCCCGTACTGGCCGGCGTGCTCGTCCTCTTCGTCGTGTTCTCGGCACTGGGTGCGCCCGAGACGGCACTGGGCGGCGTCGTCCCGACGCCGGAGACCATCGGCGCCGTCGGACGCGGCGTCGTCACGTCCTGGAAGGACGTCGTGACGATCCTGCCGCCGCTCGGCGCCGGCCGGAACATGCTCACCGCCCCGTACGTCGTCGCCCTGGTGGCGTCCTGCGTGGCCGTCACCGTGGCGCTGCGGACCAGGCGCCCGGCGTCGGCCCTCGTCGTGCCCGCTGTCGTGCTGGCGGGCTCGATCCTGCTCGGCACCATCGACGTGACGACGGCGATCCCTCTCGGCCTGGGCATGGTTGCGGTGGCCCTGGTGTGGGCCAGCTGGCGCACCGGGCGGCTGCACGCGAACCGCTGGCCGGGTGTGGCGGCCCTGGTGCTGGTCGGGCTCGTCGCCGGCACCGGGGCAGGCCTGCTCGCCCCGCCCGCGGGACGGCTGGTGCTGCGCGAGCACGTCCAGCCGCCGCCGGACCTGCACGACTACCCGAGCCCGCTCGCCGGGTTCCGCCAGCACGTCAAGGACCATCGGGACCAGACCATCCTGACCGTCGAGAACCTTCCCGACGGCGCCGAGGTGCGCCTGGCGACGCTCGACGAGTACGACGGCACTGCCTGGTCGGCCGCCGACCCGGAGTCCGGCACCGGCGACTACCTGCGCATCGGTGACCGCATCGAGCCGGACCTCAACAAGGACCTCACCACCGCGACCATGACCATCGGCGCCTACGAGGGCGTGTGGGTGCCGACGGTCGGCAAGCCGTACGACCTCGACTTCCGCGGCCCCCGGTCCGAGGAGCTCACCCGCGGCTTCTACTTCAACCGGGCCACCGGTACGGGCTTGACCACCGTGGGGCTGCGTGAGGGCGACAGCTACGAGGTTCTTCTGGACGTCCCGCCGCACCCGACCGACTCACAGCTGGAGGGTGCGCCGCTGTCCGACATCGCCCTGCCCGAGGTCGTCTACCCCGACGTCATCACCACCGCGGGCCAGCTCATGGCCGGGGAGGCATCGACCCCGATCGCACGGATCCGGGCGATCGAGCAGGCGCTGCAGGAGGGGTACTTCTCGCACGGTCTCGAGGGCGAGGCGCCCTCGCTGGCCGGTCACGGCGCCGCCCGGCTCGACTCGTTGCTCGGCGGCGAGGACCCGATGGTCGGGGACGAGGAGCAGTATGCGGCCGCCATGGGCCTGATCCTGCGGTCGCTGTCCATCCCGGCCCGCGTGGTCATGGGGTTCGAGGCGCAGTCCGGCGGCGGCGACGGCGGACCGGTCGAGCTGACCGGTGACGACGTCAGCGCGTGGGTAGAGGTCGCGTTCGAGGGACACGGGTGGGTGCCGTTCTACCCGACGCCGGACGAGGACCGGATCTGGCAGGACGAGGAGACCGTCCCGCAGAGTGTGCCCCAGCCCCAGGTGCTCCAGCCGCCGCCCCCGGCGCAGGAACCCCCGGAAGCGCCGCCGTCGGACCGTCAGGACGTCGACATCGAGGACGACGAGCTCGAGGAGGATGCGCCGCTGCCGATGGCCCTGTACGTGACCCTCGGTGCTGTCGGCGCCCTGCTGCTCCTGCTGGCACCCCTGCTGGTCATCGTCGCCGTCAAGCTGCGCCGCCGACGGCGCAGGCGTAACACCGGCACGCCCTCGGCCCGGGTCGCCGGCGGCTGGGCGGAGATGCTCGACGCCGTCACGGACCTGGGTGTCGACGTCTCGCGCACCGCGACCCGCTCGCAGGCGGCCGGCGAGATCGTCGGGACGCTCGCCGCTCCGCCGTCGAAAGGGAAGAAGCGCGGGGCGGAGCCTGTCGACGCTGCTACCGTTCGCGCCGACGCGCTGGCGACTTCGGCCGACGCCGGGACCTTCGGGCCCGTCCCGCCCGACGAGGGCGGTGCGGCCGTGTACTGGAAGCAGGTCGACGCCTCCTTGTCGGGGCTGCGGACCGCCGTGGGACGTCGCCGCTGGTGGCGTGCACGTATCTCCGCCCGATCGCTCGGCAAGGCCCGCCGTCGTCCAGGACGCGCAGAGCGGCGCTGACTCCGCAGGTCGGAGCGCCGATGGGGACTTCTCCCCATCCCGGGGCAGCGACAGTCACCGACCCGGGAGGGTAGGAACGTGTGAGCGGGTCCCGCCGACAGCCGAGGAGGGAAGGGTGCCGTTCGTTCCTCGGGTCGCGCGGCCCTACCTGACGTCGGCTGCGGTGGCCGACCCTCGCTCGCCAGGGGACACGCTTGCTCCGTTGCGGCGGGAGGCCCTGGACGTGCTGGGCCGGGCGTACGCGTCCGAGGGACGTCTCGCGGCGGGCGCGGTCGCCTGGCTGCTGGCGGTCGTGGCGGCCGTGCTGGGGGCGCTCGCCTACGACCGGGCGCAGGCGTCGTTCGACGACGCAGTCGCCACCTGGCTCGCGGCGGCAGCCATCGTGCTCGGACTCGCCGGCACGCTGCTCGGAGTCGCCGTGGTACATGCCGGCAGCGTGCTCTCGCGAGCTGTCGCCGCCTGGCTGGCCACACCGACCCGCGCCGGAGCCCCGGAGGCCCGGACCGGCTCGACGCCGCGGTCGGTGCTCGGCACCTGTGCCCTCGTCGGGATGGCCGGCGCAGCCGTCCTCGCAGGCGTGGATGTGCTTGCCGGCTCGAGCCCGCCCGCCCACGCCCGTGTGCTGCTGCTCGGCTCCGTCGGCGTCGCCTCGGGCGCCGCGGCGGTGTGCCTGCTCTCCGGCGTGAACCGGGTGCGTACGGCGGCGTGGCAGCCGGACCCGGTGCTCGCCGAGAGGGCCGGGAGGCGTGCGCGCAGGGGAGACGAACCGGCAGGGACGGGGCAGACTGCACTCATGCTGCTGGTGCCCTCCTCGGCCGAGGACTTCCTCGACCCGGCCGATTACCGTCGCGACTGGACGACGTACGGCTCGATGACGATCCGGCGTCAGTCCGCGCTGCGTACGCTGCTGCCCGCCTACACGGACCTCGCCCGGCTGGCCGTCGGGATTCTCGCCTGGTTGCTCGGCCTGACCGGTGCCGCGGTGCTCCGGGCCGGCCTCGGTGACCCGTCAACAACCGGGCTCACCGTCACCACCGTGCTGGTGCTCGCGGTCGTGATGATCGCGCTCGGTGCGGGCGTCGGCGTCGTCGTGCTCCTGGCCGGTAGGCGGCTCTCGCGCGGCGTGGCGCTGTGGGCGCTGATGCCGCGCCTGGTCGACATTGACGGCAATCGCATGGCGACCGGCGTGCCGGTGCCTCCGGACGACCGGGGGAACGGCGAGGTCGTCGGTTCCCTGGGTGTGCGACTGCTGGCGGCGATGGTCGCCGCCGTGGCCGGGATTTGGTGGACGGTCGGCCTGGTGCGGGACGTGGTCGCCGCGCTGGACGCGTACGCGCCGGGAGCCGGCCTCGGCGTCGCGCTCGCGTCCGCGCTCGGCGCCGCGTGCTCGTGGACGGCAGCGATCGGGCTCGCGCGGGGATGGAGCCGCGTGCGCGGCGCTCTGACCGGACGCACCGGCCGGGCACAGCTGTCGGCACTGGTCCGCGAGCTCCACGGCCCCCGGCCGGCGGGCAAGAGCGCCGCCGACGACGCGGCCTACCGCCCGCAGCAGCATGGAACGCAGCAGCAGTATCAGGGCGAGCAGCAGTATCAGGGCGAGCAGTACGGGCAACAGCAGTACGGGCAACAGCAGTACGGGCAACAGCAGTACGGGCCGCAGGACGAACTGGGCGGGACGGAGCGGCGCCCAAGGCCCGCGGAGTACCCGTCGGTGGACGGTCCCGCCCCTCCTGCGCATTCCGTACCGCCGACGCCACCCATGGCGCAGTTCGGCGAGGTGCCCCAACCACTCTCGGAACAAGCGCCTCAGGCACACCGGTCGCTGGTCCCGCAGGTACGCGTCTCGGGTCGGCTGCTCGAGCCCGGCATGACCGTCGTCGGCCGTTCACCCGCCCCCCGTGCGGGCGAGCAGATCGATCACACCGTCGCCCTCGAGGACCGCACGCTGTCCAAGACCCACCTGTCCGTCCGCGTGTCGACCGAGGGTGTGTTCCTGACCGATCGCGCGTCGACCAACGGCACCACGATCGTCACGAACCAGGGCGAGCAGAGGCTGATGCCGTGGCAGGAGACCCGGGTGCCGCTCGGTACCAGGATCCGGGCCGGGGCCACCGAGCTCGCCGTCGCGAGCGGCGAGCCGAACAAGGGCGAGCGGGAGTCCGAAGGGGATGTCGAGCAGACGGTCATGAAGTCCGACCGCCGGGAGATGTGACGTTCACCGGTCGCCCGCGCTAGTCTCGTGACCGTGAGGCACCAGCTGCTCCTTCCGTGCCGCGACGAGGCCCTATAAGGCCGGCCCCTCGTCGCGGCGTTCGTCGTGCCCGGCTCACCAGCGACGAGGAAGAGCGATGAAGACGCAGTACCACATCAGCACCCAGCAGCCCTCCGGCATGCCGATCTCCAAGTACCGGGCGTTCGAAGACGTCAACCCTGTCCGTCTTCCCGACCGCACCTGGCCGGACCAGCGCATCACCCGAGCCCCTCGGTGGCTCTCGACGGACCTGCGTGACGGCAACCAGGCGCTCATCGAACCGATGGATGCCGAGCGGAAGCGGCGTATGTTCAACCTCCTCGTACGGATGGGCTACAAGGAGATCGAGATCGGTTTCCCGGCTGCGTCGCAGTGGGACTTCGACTTCGTCCGCTCCCTCGCCGAGGAGGGCGCCGTCCCCGAGGACGTGACTGTCTCGGCCCTCACCCAGGCGCGGCCGGAGCTGATCCACCGCACGATCGACTCCCTCGTCGGCATGCCGCGGGCGAACGTGCACCTGTACAACGCCACCGCGCCGGTCTTCCGCGACATCGTCTTCCACAACGACCGGGAGGCCACCCGCGAGCTGGCGGTCGCCGGCACCCGCGAGGTGGTGGCGTACGCCGAGAAGGTCCTCGGCGCGGACACGGTGTTCGGCTACCAGTACAGCCCCGAGATTTTCGTCGACACCGAGCTCGAGTACGCCCTGGAGGTCTGCGAGGCCGTCATGGACGTCTGGCAGCCGGAGGACGGACGCGAGATCATCCTCAACCTCCCGGCGACCGTCGAGCGCGCGACGCCGAACGTCTACGCCGACCAGATCGAGTGGATGAGCCGCAATCTCTCGCGGCGCGAGCACATCGCGATCTCCCTGCATCCACACAACGACCGCGGCACTGGCGTGGCGTCCGCCGAGCTCGGCCTGATGGCCGGGGCCGACCGGATCGAGGGGTGCCTGTTCGGCCAGGGCGAGCGCACCGGCAACGTCGACCTGGTCACCCTCGGTCTTAACCTGTTCAGCCAGGGCATCGACCCGATGATCGACTTCTCCGACATCGACGACGTGCGGCGCACCGCCGAGGCATGCAACCGGATGGACGTCCACCCGCGGCACCCGTACGGCGGCGACCTGGTGTACACCTCGTTCTCCGGGTCGCACCAGGACGCGATCAAGAAGGGCTTCACGGACCGCGACGAGAAGGTGGCGGCCGCCGGCGGCGACGATTCCGCCGTCGTCTGGAACCTGCCGTACCTTCCGATCGACCCCAGGGACGTCGGCCGGACCTACGAGGCGGTCGTGCGCGTCAACTCGCAGTCCGGGAAGGGCGGGGTCGCGTACCTGCTGTCCTCCACCCGGGACCTGGATCTGCCGCGCCGTCTGCAGATCGAGCTTTCCGGCATCGTCCAGAAGCACACCGACGCCTACGGCGGGGAGATCGACGCCGAGAAGCTGTGGTCGATCTTCGCCGACGAGTACCTCCCGCACACCGAGGCGATGGGCCTCGAGCCCTGGGGCAGGTTCGACCTCGAGGGCACCACGCTGACGACGGCGGGCGAGGGCGAGGACGCCGTCCTCACCGTCACCGTCATCGACAACGGGGAGCGCAGGGTGCTCGCCGCCACCGGCAACGGTCCGATCGACGCGTTCGTCAAAGCCCTCGATGAGGCCGGTGTGGGAGTCGATGTGCTCGACTACGCCGAGCACGCACTGTCCACCGGTGGTGACGCCACCGCAGCCTCGTACGTCGAGTGCGAGATCGGGGGCCAGGTGCTGTGGGGCGTCGGGATCGACCCGTCGTCGATGACCGCCTCCTTCAAGGCGATCATCTCAGCGGTGAACCGTGCCGCCCGTTGAGCGCGCTACGACCTGCGGAACCGTGCCGCCCGTTGAGCGCGCTACGACCTGCGTGAATCGTGCAGCGGTGAGTCGTGCAGCGCGTTGAACGTGCAGGGACACGGAGGAGCGTGGCCGGCCTGACGCGAGACGCCCACGTGGTGCGTGACTGGCACCTGCCGGCGGACTGGGCGGCCCAGGAGGACCTGGCGGTGTTCGGCGCCGCCGGGCCGCCCCTCTTCCAGGACGACTCGGGGACCTTGGCTGCGCCCGGCGGCCCCGTCACGGTCGCCGTGCACACCGAGGAGCTGCACGGAAGCCAGGCGTCGGGCACGAAGGTCCCGGGGACCCGTTCGGCCGGGCACCAGATGTCCGTGGACCGCACCGTGCGCCGGCCCCCGACGCTGCTCGTGGAACGTCGGGCACTGAACGTCGATGGCGCGTACGCGCGCGACGTCCTCGCGCGCGCCCGCCCCGGGACCGCTGGCGTCGACGCACGACCGACGCGCCGGGTCGTCCGCTCGAGGTACGGCCCGGTGACCCTGCTCCTGAGCCGCCCGTGGGGTGCGCGGACCGGTCCGGACGTGCGGGTCGTCGCGGTGATCGTGCCCGATGGTGCCAAGGACGCCGTCGTCCTGACTTTCACGTGGGACGACGAGGGCGGCATGGCCTCCCTCGAGGCTCTGGTGATGCGGACGGTCCAGCAGCTCGAGCTGGTCATCGAGGAAGAGGACGCGGCGCCTTCGGGCGCCGCGCAGGTGACCGAGAGCGTGGCGGAGCATGGCGCCGCCTTCCCGCCGTCCGAGTGGGTCGGCACCTGGAACCGGGGAAAGCCCGGGACCGTGGCCGCGTGGCTCACCGCACTCGTCCGGCGGTTGTTCGGCACCGCCCGGTTCGGCCGCCCGTCGTTCGTCGTGTGGATCCTGCTCGCTGTGATGATCGCTGCCGTCTGGGCCCTCGCCGGCACGGTCGCCGGGCAGGTGGTGCTCGGCGTCGTGCTCGTGGCCACGTGGGTGCTGCCGCTGCTGCTGACCTGGCGCTCGTGGACCCTGCTGCACGGTCTCGTGACCGACCCACGGGACTACACGGCGACGCCGCAGGCGAACGCGAGAACCTCCGTCTGGCTCTACGTCGCCACGGCAGCCGTGCTCGGCGTCATCCTGTTCGCTTCTGTGCGCTCGGGGAACCACCTGAGGAACGAGGGCACCCTTGTCCTGTGGGTGCTGGCGCACGTCCTGCTCGTGCTGCTCGAGCACGCCCGCGCCCACGCACGCAGGTTCCGCGCGCGCCTCGCCGCGTCGTAGGACGCCCGGAGCAGCACGGGCTGGGATGATGGGAACGTGAAGCTCTACCGGGACGAGGCTGTGGTGCTGCGCACCCACAAGCTCGGGGAGGCCGACCGGATCATCAGCCTGCTCACCCGTCAGCACGGTCAGGTGCGCGCGGTCGCCAAGGGCGTGCGCCGCACCTCCAGCAAGTTCGGGGCACGGCTGGAGCCCTTCGGCGTCGTCGACATCCAGCTCCACCACGGCCGCAGCCTTGACACGATCACGCAGGTGGAGACCATCGCGCCGTACGGTCGTCCCATCGGTGCCGACTATGCGCTGTACACGACCGCCACCGCGATGGCCGAGACCGCAGTCAGGCTGACGGAGATGGAGCGTGAGCCCGCCCCGCAGCAGTACCTCCTCCTCGTCGGTGCCTTGCACGCGTTGTCCACCCGGCGGCACGCGTCGTCGCTGGTGCTCGACTCCTACCTGCTGCGTTCCCTCGCGGTCGCCGGGTGGGCGCCCAGCTGCTACGACTGCGCGCACTGCGGCGCCGAGGGGCCGCACCGGGCCTTCAACGCCGCGGCCGGCGGCGCGATGTGCAGCGCGTGCCGGCCGCCCGGCTCCGCCTCACCGGCTCCCGAGACGCTGGAGCTGCTCGGTGCGCTCCTGTCGGGGGAATGGTCGATCGCGGACGCGACGGAGGCACGGCACCGCACGGAGGCCTCGGGCCTGGTGGCCGCCTACCTGCAGTGGCACCTGGAACGGCAGCTGCGCTCCCTGCGGATGGTCGAGCGGGCATGAGAGTCGTCCGCACATGAGACAGGAACCCGCCCGGTCCCGGCCCGTCCCTCTTCCGCCACCGCCACACCCGTCCGGCGAGGTGGCGCCCCGCATCGACTCCCGGTTCGTCCCGCGGCACGTCGCCGTCGTGATGGACGGCAACGGCAGGTGGGCCAACGCGCGCGGCCTGCCGCGCGTCGAGGGCCACCGGGCCGGCGAGGCCGCTCTGCTCGAGGTGGTCGCCGGAGCGATCGAAGTCGGCGTCACGCACGTCTCCGCCTACGCCTTCTCCACCGAGAACTGGAAGCGGTCGCCGGAAGAAGTGCGGTTCCTGATGGGCTTCAACCGGGACGTGCTGCACCGGCGCCGGGACCAGATGGACTCGTGGGGCGTGCGTGTGCGTTGGGCCGGTCGGCGGCGTCGCCTGTGGCGGTCGGTCATCTCGGAGCTCGAGCGGGCCGAGGAGCAGACCCGGAACAACAACGTGTGCACGCTGACGATGTGCGTGAACTACGGAGGTCGGGCCGAGGTGGCCGACGCTGCCGCGGCCATCGCCCGCGAGGTGGCGGCCGGGCGGCTGGACCCGTCCCGGGTCAACGAGCGCACGCTCGCCCGTCACCTGGACGAGCCGGATCTGCCCGACGTCGACATGTTTCTGCGCACCGGGGGAGAGCAGCGCACGTCGAACTTCCTGCTGTGGCAGTCCGCCTACGCCGAGATGGTGTTCGTGGACACGCAATGGCCCGACGTCGACCGGCGCACCCTGTGGCAGGCGGTGGAGACCTATGCACGGCGGGACCGCCGCTACGGCGGGGCCGTGGACCTTCCCGCGGGGGAGAATCCGGGCTAATATTGGCCGCATGACCAAGTTAGTCGCACGACCAAGTATCCGCAGCTCGCGGCCCTGGCTTCTGGGCGAAGGCGCGACGACGGCGGAGCGGGCACTCGTGGCGGCCACCACCGTCCTCGGGACCCTCGGGGTGCTGGCGCTGGCGTGGCACGCGGGCACGACTTGGCAGTGGTGGCAATGGTTGGTCGTCGCTGTGCTGGCGGTCGACCTGCTCGGCGGTGCGGCGGCGAACGCGTTGGGGGCGTCGAAGCGGTTCTACCACCGGCCGCTGAGCGAGCCCGCCGGTGTGGTGGAGCGGTTCCTGCACCATCCCGTGGGGTTCACCGCGGCGCACGTCCAGCCGTTCGTCCTCGTGCTGGCGCTGCAGGTCGACGCGAGGACCCACGCCCGGGCCGACGAACGGACCGTCGCATGGGCCGACGCATCGGGGGGTGCGTCGGTGAGTGTGTGGGGCTGGGCCCTCGCGCTGTACATGACGGTGCTGGCCGCGGTCATCGTGGTGCACCTGGCGCCTCTGTACCTCAAGCGTCCGGCCGCGTTCGCTGTCGCCACAGCGCTGCTCATCGGGTTCACGGCGGTCGGGCATCCCACTGGCCTCGCGTGGTTTGCTCCGGTGCTCGCCGTCAAGCTCGTGCTGGCGCATGCCGTTCCGGAGCGGGCCTACCGGCGCGGTGATAGCGCCACGGAAGCGGTCGCATGAGTGGCGGCGCCGGCATGGGCGGCCGGGGGGCGCAGCGGCGCGAGGATCTGGAACGTGCCGGCGTCGCCCTGCTGGCGAAGGGCGGATGGCCGGCGGTGACGGCTCGCGGGGTGGCGGAGCGAGCTGGAACCAATGCCGGCCTCATCCACTACCACTACGGCGGGCTGCCGGAGCTGCACCGGGCGGTGGCGGTCCGGGCGACGGACGTGGCACTGCGTCCGCTCGTGGAACGGCTCGTCGCCACCGACGACGTCGCAGCCGCGGTCCTCGGCCTGTTGGGTGCCGAGTCGGATGCTCCTGAGGACGAGGGCCGCCTCACCAGCGAGCTGGTTGCCGGTGCGATGCGTGACGAGGCGGTGCGCGCCGTCGTTGGTGACGCTCTGCGTCAGGTGCGTACCGATCTGGAGACGTGGCTCGCCGCCGTGGAGCCGTCCTGGACCCGGTCTCAGCGCACCGGTACGGCGGTGGCGCTCACGGCTTTGCTCGACGGGCTCTACCTGCACCGGCTGGTCGACGACCAGATCGACCTCGTAGCGACGGCGGATGCGCTGGCCATGCTGCTACGTCGTCCCGGGCCCGCCAACGGTTAGCGGTTCAGAACGGCGAGAATGACGTGCGCTGTGCCGGTCGGATGTTACTCCCGCGGCACGGATTCCGGCCTGGGACCCGCACTTACGGTGCGGTGCTTGCGGGCCTGCGTCGTGGGCGGCTTGGTCGGGTTGTTCATGAACGCGTGGGGCGGATCGCTCGCGGTCGTTCTGGTCGGGTCGTTCGTCGCGGTCGTCGCGGTCGTCGCGGTCGTCGCTGCCGTCGGCGTCGTCGGTTTGGGGGTCTTGGCGGGTCCGAAGAGGGTGGGGCGTGCGAGGGTGCGTTGCGGGCGCACGGGGTTGATGGGGGTGCCGTCGGTGCGGGTGAAGACCCAGGTGCTGTTGTGGCGTTCGATGGTGATGTTGTGCAGGTGTACGTAGTCGTGGTGGTGCCAGCACAGCAGGACGCCGAGTCTCGCGGTGGTGGTGCCGCCGTGTTCGTACCAGTAGAGCGAGTGGTGGATCTCGCCCTCGCCGGGTGGTGCTTGGCAGTCTGGGAACTGGCACAGGCCGTCGCGGGCGATGATGGCGCGGGTCTGGCCGGGGGTGAAGAGTCGTTCCTCGCGGCCGGAGTCCAGGATCTCGGAGTCGGGACCGAAGATGACGCGGTGCAGCTGGCTCTGGCACGCGATCTTGGCGAGCTGGGCGTGGGGGATGGGGGTCCCGTCCGCCAGGGTCGCGGGTTCGGCGCCGAGCATGAACGTCTCGTCGACCCCGGCAGGGATGATGGCACCGTCGGGAGACTCGGACGCGGCAGGGCCCTCGTTGGTGGTGCGGGGGCCGAACGCGCTGCCGGGACCAAGCGGATCAGCCGGATCAGCCGGATCAGCGGCAGCACCGTCGGCGCGTGCGGGGCGGGTGGCGTCGATGAGCCGGGTGAGGGTGTCGTAGGGGACCTGGACGCTCAGGTGGGGCCGGGTGCGGGACCCGGGACGCAGGGTCCCGGAGTCGAGACCGATCCGGGCCAGTGCCGTCAGCGCGTGCGCGCGGCGTTGGGTGGGAGTGCGGGAGTCGTTCTTGGATGGCACGCCGGTGCGGGCGTCGAGTGCTTCTTGGAGCACGTGCCCGGACTCCGGGGAGAGCCAGCCCTTAAGGTGGTAACCACCCAGGGTCGCGGACAGGGAGACTTCTTCCTTGGCGGCGTCCGCGCGCCAGTTCTGGTCGGCGGCGTCGGGGTCGGTGCGGATGGCCCAGTGGTGGACCACCTTGTGGAAGCGGGTCGCGTCCTGCGTGGCGGCCTGAGCGATGAGGAACTCTTCACCGAGGTCGGGGTCGCGGAGCTGGGTGAGCAGCCGCGGGCTGGTGGTGGCGTGCTTGGCCATCACGTCCGCGTGCTCGGCGCTGATCTGCCCGGTTTCCAGTGCGGCCGAGGTGATGGGTAGGTCATCGCGTAGGCGGCGGGCGTGGCGGACCTTGCGCCGGGAGGTGATGAGGTGGCGACCGGTGCGGGCGGCGTACCAGGACGCGAAGCTGCGGGCACCGGTGGTGGCCCACATGCCGTCGGTCTCGGCGGCGACCAGGACCCGGTTCGTCAGTCCCTCGAGGTGGCGGTGCGCGGTCTCCACACCGTCGATCGTCTCGATCAGCTCGCCCGGGCCCAGCGAGGCGAGGTCGAGGCCGGCCAGCTCGGCGAGCTCGGCGCTGACCGCGGCCAGACGGTCCGTTATCGAGGCGTCACCGCACGCGCCGCCCGAGAATTCGTCGGGCACGTCTCCGCCGGTGCCGTCGACCTGGCGGATGGCGTGCTGCCCAGAGGGAGTGGTGTTCTCGGCTTCGATGGCGGCCACGGTGCCCTCCCTCCGGCGGTTTCGTCGTCGTCTTCAACGCTGCTTTCGATGCTGCTTCAACGCTATCGAACACGTGTACGACAAGCAAGTCTTTTGGCGGTATTCCAACGAATTTGTGGACAAGGTGTCATCCCACGGCAACTGTGGACAACACGTCACAACGCTCGCACGACCGGCGGCCGGCGTCCGGAGTCCGGCGTCCGGAGTCCGGCGACTGACGATTGGCGCATTGGCGCATTGGCGCATTGGCGCATTGGCGCACTGGCGCACGGCCGCGTGGCAGCAGAGGGCATGGCGTGTGACCCGCCCGGGGTCGGCCCGGGCGCAGGTGCACGGTCGTGCGTGGCGAAGCCGTGCGCGTCACCACGCATCGTTGCCGCGCCGGCAGCGGTACCCGTACGAACCACCGGATTTGGGACCACGACGGATGCGGCCGATGCCGTGGTTGCCGCTGTTGCCGCCACGCGCCGACCCCTGGCGCCGGCGCCATCGGGACTACCTGTTCTCGACGGACTCCGCTCTGTGCCCGGACGCCGCACACTGCGCACAGGTGCCGAACAGCTCCGCCGTGTGGTCGACGTCGACGAACCCGTTCTCCCGGGCCACCTTCGCGGCCCACTGCTCGACCGGCGCACCCTCGATCTCCACCGTCCGGCCGCACACCTTGCAGACCAGGTGGTGGTGGTGGCTCTCGCGGGCGCACCGGCGGTAGAGCGTCTCGCCGTCGTCGATGCGGAGCACGTCGACGGCGTCCGCCTCGGCCAGGGACTGCAACGTGCGGTAGACGGTGGCGAGACCGACGGAGCTGCCCTCGCTGCGCAGCGCCTCGTGCAGCTGCTGAGCGCTGCGGAAGTCATCAGTCTTCTCGAGGATCTCCTGGACCGCCGAGCGCTGTCGTGTCATCCGTAACATCTCACGTTGCCTCTCGTACGTCGACGTCGTCCTCGACGTCCAGGTGCGGGTCACCGTGCGGTGCAGGACGTCCGATCAGCGGACGCACGATCGATACTACGGCGTACACACCGATCGCCAGGACGACGATGGTTGCTCCGGGGGAGAGCGGGTACAGGTAGGTGATGGTCAGCCCGGTGACGCAGAACAGGACGCCGAGCACCATGGCCGAAGCCATCGTGCCCCGGAAGGATTTCGTGAGGAGCTGAGCGGTCGCCACCGGCACGATCATGATCGCAGAAACCAGGAGGACGCCGACCACGCGCATGGAGACCGAGACCGTCAATGCCGCCATGACGGCGACCAGCACGTTCAGCGCGCGCACGGGCAGGCCGGTGGAGCGGGCGAACTCCTCGTCGTGGCACAGGGAGAACAGCGGTCCACGCAGCCCGATTCCGACGCCGATCACGACGGCGGCCAGCACCACTGTCATGGCGACGTCCAGCATGGAGACGGCTGCGATAGACCCGAACAGGTAGGCGTTGAGGTTCGCCGTCGTCCCGCCCGCCAGGCCGATGAGCAGGACACCGCCGGCGATGCCGCCGTAGAAGAGCAGCGCGAGGGCGATGTCGCCGCTCGTCTTGCCCCTGGCGCGGACCACTTCGACCAGGATCGCGCCGATGACCGAGGCGACGACGGCGCCCGGTACGGCCAGCGCGCCCCGGTCGCTCAGGCCGGCCGCGCTGC
Organism: Georgenia halophila; assembly: GCF_039541595.1. Taxonomy (NCBI): domain Bacteria; kingdom Bacillati; phylum Actinomycetota; class Actinomycetes; order Allobogoriellales; family Allobogoriellaceae; genus Georgenia; species Georgenia halophila. The sequence goes on from NZ_BAABGN010000013.1 coordinate 721,745, forward strand.
TCGCCAGCCATCCCATGGCGACGCCGGTCAGCGCCACGTGCCCGATGCCGTCACCGAGCAGTGCGAGCCGCCGCTGGACGAGATAGGTCCCCATGACGGGGGCGGCCACGCCCACGAGAACGGCCACGGTGAGCGCCCGCTGCATCAGTGGTGTGGCCAGCAGCTCGAGGAGGGTGCTCACGGCCGGCCCTCCATCTGGGTCCGCCACTCCACGGCAAGCTCGGGCGCGTGGTGGACGGCCGGCGTCGCGCCCTCGTGGGCGTGCTCGTGCTCGTGCCCTGGTAGGTCGTGTCCGGCAGCCGGTCGCGGCAAGGCCCCGTCATGGATGACCCGGCCGTGCCGCAGCACTACGCACCGGTCGATCAACGGGCCGAGCTCCCCGGGCTCGTGCAGGACCACGAGCACCGTCGTGCCGCGGGCCCGCAGGTCCGCGACGGTTCGGGCGAGGGCTTCCTTGGACGTGCGATCGATCCCGGCGAGCGGCTCGTCGAGGACGAGCAGGTCCGGCTCGCGCACCAGGGCACGGGCGATGAGCACCCGTTGCTGCTGTCCCCCGGAGAAGACCTGGACGCTCTCGCGGGCTCGCTCGGCGAGCCCGACCTGCTCGAGGGCGTCCAGGGCGCGGGCGCGACCCGCCCGGCCGACGCGCAGCCGGCGCCCGTCCAGCAGTCCGGAGCAGACCACCTCGAGAGCGGTCGCCGGGACACCGGCAGCGGCGGTCACCCGTTGAGGCACGTAACCGATGCGGCCCCAGTCGATGCGGCGGCGCTCGGTGGTGACGTCGTGGCCGTGCAGGAACGCGCGCCCGCGGGCGATCGGAACGATCCCGACGAGGGACTTCACCAGCGTGGACTTGCCCGAACCGTTGGGGCCGAGGAGCGCGACTGCCTCACCGTCGGCGACGCTGAGGTCGACGCGCCGCAGCACGGTCGAGGCGCCGAGCGCCACGGTCAGGGCTTCTGTGCGCACGGGCGCAGCGGTGGTCTTGCTCACGAGCAGCGCAGCGCCGAGGTCAGCGCGTCGAGATTCGCCCTCATGGCGTCAACATAGTCACCGCCGCCCTCGGGTGCGGTCTCGACGGGGTCGAGCAACGCGACGTCGACACCGAGGTCGTTCGCCAGGGATTCCGCCACGGCGGGGTTGACGAGGGACTCGGTGAAGATCGTGGACACGCCCGAGCCCTCCACCACCTCGGTGATCTCGGCCAGTCGTGCCGGGGAGGGCTCAGCCTCCGGGTCCAGGCCGGACAGGCCCACCTGCTCGAGATCGTAGGCCTCGGCGAGGTATCCGTATGCCTCGTGGGCGGTGACGATCGTCCGGATCTCGCACTGCTCCAGCCCGGCCGCGAAGTCGGCGTCGAGCTTTTCCAGCTCTCCGCGAAGCTCCTCGGCGTTCGCCCGATACTCCTCCGCGTGCTCGGGATCGACGTCGGAGAGCTCGGCGGAGACCGCGTCGGCGACGTCGGCCACGCGGTTCGGGTCCAGCCAGAAGTGCGGGTCGCCGGCCTCGTGCTCGTGACCGGCGTGCTCGTGGCCGTCCTCCGCGTGCCCCTCCTCCTCGTGGCCGTCTTCCGCGTGCCCCTCCTCCTCGTGACCGCCCTCCGCGTGGCCTGCTGCCTCCTGCCCCGCACGCTCGCCTTGCCCCTCGACACCGTGGACGCCGGCAGCCTCCGCGACGTCGAGCGCGTGCTCGGGAGACGTGACCTCGAGCGCGTCGTCGAGGGCCGCCTGGAACCCAGAAAGGTAGACGATCGTGGCGTTGTCGAACTGCGCGACCGTGGCGGGCGAGAGCTCCAGATCATGCGGGTCGACGCCCGCGGGCGTGACCGACGAGACGGTGACGTGCTCACCGCCCACCTCTGACGCGACGAAGTCCAGCGGATACATCGAGGCCAGCACCTCGAGCCCGTCACCGCGCCCCTCGTCACCGCCGCCGGCGTCGGCCGTGCCCGAGCAGGAGGCGAGCGGGACAGCGAGGAGGGTGAGTGCGGCCACCGGGGCCAGCGACCGACGTGTGTTCATGAAGACGATTCTCAATGCTTTTGAGAACGAGTGTCAATCTAGTGCCGAGTGACCACGGTCACCGCGTCTGTGAGTCGGTCGTGCGCGCCATTGCGTCGCCCGGCTCGGTAGGTTGGGGCAACGCCGTACCGCCGACCTGGAGATCCACCCGTGGCCTCGCCCTCACGCCTCGACAGCGTCATCAACCTCGCCAAGCGACGGGGGTTCGTCTTTCCTGCGGGGGAGATCTACGGCGGTACCCGTTCGGCGTGGGACTACGGCCCCCTCGGTGTGGAGCTGAAGGAGAACATCAAGCGGCAGTGGTGGCGGGCGACCGTCACCTCGCGTGACGACGTCGTCGGGCTCGACTCCTCGGTCATCCTGCCGCGCGAGACCTGGGTGGCCTCCGGCCACGTGGCGACCTTCTCGGACCCACTGACCGAGTGCCAGTCCTGCCACAAGCGGTACCGCGCGGACACGCTGCAGGAGGAGTACGCCGAGAAGAAGGGCATCGAGGACCCGGGCAGCGTCAGCCTCGAGACCTTGGCCTGCCCGAACTGCGGCAATCGCGGGCAGTGGACCGAACCGCGCCAGTTCTCCGGCCTGCTCAAGACCTACCTCGGCGTCACCGAGGACGAGTCCGGCCTGCACTACCTGCGGCCGGAGACCGCCCAGGGAATCTTCCTCAACTTCACGAACGTGATGACGGCAGCCCGGAAGAAGCCGCCGTTCGGCATCGGCCAGATCGGCAAGTCCTTCCGCAACGAGATCACCCCCGGCAACTTCATCTTCCGCACCCGCGAGTTCGAGCAGATGGAGATGGAGTTCTTCGTCGAGCCGGGAACGGACGCCGAGTGGCACCAGTACTGGATCGACGCGCGCACGGTCTGGTACACGAACCTCGGCATCGCCGCGGAGAACCTGCGCCACTACGAGCACCCGCAGGAGAAGCTCTCCCACTACTCCACGCGCACCGTGGACATCGAGTACCGCTTCGGGTTCACGGGCTCCGAGTGGGGCGAGCTCGAGGGCATCGCCAACCGGACCGACTTCGACCTCAGCACCCACGCCGAGCACTCGGGCCAGGACCTCAGCTACTTCGACCAGGCCAAGGACGCCCGGTGGGTGCCCTACGTCATCGAGCCCGCCGCGGGCCTGACCCGCTCGCTGATGGCCTTCCTGGTGGAGGCCTACACCGAGGACGAGGCGCCGAACACCAAGGGTGGCGTGGACAAGCGCACGGTGCTGAAGCTCGACCCGCGCCTGTCGCCGGTCAAGGTCGCCGTGCTGCCGCTCTCGCGCAACGAGAAGCTCTCCCCTGTCGCACGCGACCTGGCGGCCGAGCTGCGCGGTTACTGGAACGTCGACTTCGACGACGCCGGAGCCGTCGGCCGCCGTTACCGGCGCCAGGACGAGATCGGCACGCCGTTCTGCGTCACGGTGGACTTCGACTCTCTCGACGACCAGGCCGTCACCGTGCGTGAGCGCGACTCGATGGCGCAGGAGCGTATCGGTCTGGACAAGGTGCGCGGCTACCTCGCCGAGCGTCTCCCCGGCTGCTGACGGCGCGTCGTCGGTTTCGGCCGGCCGCCCGCGCTCCTGCCGAGAGCAGGCTCCCGCGCCGAGAGCAGGCGTTCGAACGTCGGCTATTGGCTCATGCAGCTGCTCTCGGCGCCGGGCCGGACGGCGCGTCGTCATCGATCAGCGGCCACTCTCGGGTGAGCATGAGGCGTGCCTGACGGACATAGCGGACATTCGCACGACCTGACGCTCCCGCGCGGCGAGGCTCGCCGCACGCGGTGGATCCTCGCCGCGCTGGTGGTGCCGCTGCTGGTGGCCACCGTCGTCGGTCTGGCCGCACTCTGGCCGCGGGGCGAGACTCCCATCGGCTCGGTGCCCCTGGCCGGCACCGGCATGACGATCGAGCACGGCACCGTCACCGAGGTCATCGGCGTCGACGGTGGCGACCTCGACGGTGGCGACCTCGACGGTGGTGGCGCGCAGCCGCCCGGGGACGCGGCGCAGGACGCCGGTGGCCAGGTGCGGGTCGAGCTCAGCACCGGCGTCGGCGAGGGCCAGGTGGTCCCGGTGCAGGTCCCGCCGGAGGTGCTCGCCAACGGCATCGGCGTCGGCGACGAGATCCGCCTGATGTTCAGCGCCCAGGCCATGGGGACCGGGAGCCCGTACGTCTTCTGGGACTTCGAGCGCAAGGCTCCTATCGGGTGGCTGGCCCTCGGCTACGCCCTGGTCGTGCTCGCCGTCGCCCGGTGGCGCGGCCTGGCGGCCATGGCCGGTCTCACCGGCTCCCTGGGGATCATCGTCGCCTTCGTCATCCCGGCGATCATGCTCGGGTCGCCTCCCGTCCTGGTCACCCTCGTCGGCTGCTCCGCGATGATGTTCATGTCGCTCTACCTCGCGCACGGCATCTCCATCCGGACGACGACGGCGCTGCTCGGTACCTTCGTCGGTCTATTCATCACCGTGCTGCTCGCCACCTGGGGGACCCGGTCCGCCAACCTCACCGGTTCGAGCTCGGACTCCGCCCTGATGCTGATGTCGCAGTTCGAGAACCTGTCCCTGATGGACCTGCTGCTGTGCGGGATGGTCATCGCGGGCCTGGGTGTGCTCAACGACGTCACGATCACCCAGGCGTCGGCCGTGTGGGAGCTGCACGCCGCCGATCCCTCGACACCGAAGCGCACGCTCATGAGGCGGGGGATGCGAATTGGCCGGGACCACATCGCCTCGACCGTCTACACGCTCGCGTTCGCCTACGTCGGCACCTCCTTGCCGGTGCTCATGATGGCCGCCCTGATGGACCGCACCATGATCGACACCTTGATGGCCGCCGAGATCGCCGAGGAGATCGTCCGCACGCTGGTCGCCTCGATCGGGCTGGTCCTCGCGATCCCCGCGACGACGGGTATCGGCGTCGCGCTGGTGCGCACCTCGCGCCGCCGCTCGGACGGATCTCACACCGCCCCCGGGCTGACCGGGGAGCCCGAACCGGCGACAATGGCCCGGTGACCGCACAGACCACGACCTCCGCCTCCGCGCAGGCCGGCGCATCCGCGGAGGCCGGCGCGCCCGCGCGGGCCGAGCTGCAGATCGGGCCCGTCGGCCTGGGCAGCCCCGTCGTGCTCGCACCCATGGCCGGCGTCACCAACCCGCCGTTCCGCAAGCTGTGCCGGGAGGCCGGCATCGACGGGCTCCCGGCGGACGCCGCTCCCGCCGTCCCGGGCTCGTATGCGCCGGCGGGCCTGTACGTCACCGAGATGGTCACCTCGCGGGCGCTCGTCGAGCGCACGCCCGAGACCATGCGGATGATCACCCCGGACCCGGACGAGCCGGTCCGGTCCGTCCAGCTCTACGGCGTCGACCCGGCCACCATCGCGGCCGCGATCCGCGTCCTGGTGGCCGAGGACCGGGCCGACCACGTCGACCTCAACTTCGGCTGTCCGGTTCCCAAGGTCACCCGTCGCGGCGGGGGAGCGGCGCTGCCGTGGAAGCGCGACCTCTTCGACGCGATCGTCACCGACGCCGTCGCCGCCGCCTGGGAGGCCTCGGCGGGCCGTGACCGCGAGGTCCCGGTGACCGTGAAGATGCGCATGGGCATCGACGACGACCATCTCACCTATGTCGAGGCCGGCCGGCTGGCCGAGCGCGCCGGCGTCGCCGCCGTCGCGCTCCACGCCCGCACCGCCGCCCAGCACTACTCCGGCCAGGCGCGGTGGGAGACGATCGCCCGCCTCAAGGACGCCGTCACCTCCGTGCCGGTCCTCGGAAACGGCGACATCTGGTCCGCCGAGGACGCGCGCGAGATGATGCGCGCGACCGGTTGCGACGGCGTCGTCGTCGGCCGTGGCTGCCAGGGCCGGCCCTGGCTGTTCACCGACCTGGTCGCCGCTGCGCACGACTCGGACCGGCGGGTCACGCCCGGCCTGCGGGAGGTGGCCGCCGTCATCCGCCGCCACGCCGACCTCATGGTGGAGCACTTCGGCGAGGAAGGCCGCGCGCTGCGCGAGATGCGCAAGCACATGTCCTGGTACCTCAAGGGCTACGTGGTGGGCGGCGAGCCTCGTCGCGAGCTCGCGCTCGTCTCCAGCCTCGCCGAGCTGGACGAGCGGCTGGCCGCGCTCGACCTCGACCAGCCCTACCCGGGCGAGGGCGCGGAAGGCCCCCGGGGCCGCGCCGGCTCCCCGAAGGACCCGCACCTCCCGGACGGCTGGCTCACGACCCAGGACGTGGACGAGCGCCTGCGCGAGATGCTCGCCCACGCCGAGCTCTCCGTCTCCGGCGGCTGACACCAGCGCCCGCCGAACAAGCCCTGATGTGTCGTCCGGCGCGCCGGATGGGACATCAGGGCTTGTTCGGCGGGGGGCCGGGCCGGCGGGGGGCCGGGCCGGCGGGGGGCCGGGCCGGCGGGGGGCCGGGCCGGCGGGGGCGCGGGCCGCGCGGAGTGCCTACCGCGTAGCCCAGACCGCCGTGTCCGTCGGTACCGTTCGGCCGTCGTCACCGGACATCGGTCCGGAGGACAGCTTCACCTGCCAGCCGTCGGGCAGCTGGACCGGCTCGGACCCGAGGTTGGCCAGGACGAGGACGTCTTCGCGTCCCTCGGCGGTGTTGACGACGGCGATGACGTCGCCGTCCGACGCCAGGTCGCCGAAGGTCGGCTCCCATTGGGACGAGCCGAGCCCGAGCACGAGCTCGCGGCGCAGCCGCAGCACGGTCCGGTAGAACTCCAGCGTCGACCCCTGGACACCGGTCTGCGCGTCGACGGCGTAGGCCGACCACTCCTCGGGCTGGGGGAGCCAGGACTCGCCGGTGGGGGAGAACCCGAAGGCCGGTGCGTCCGCCTCCCACGGGATCGGGACGCGGCAGCCGTCGCGGCCCTTCTCCGCGCCGTCGGTCCGGGCGAACGTCGGGTCCTCCCGGGCGTCGTCGGGAAGAGCGGTGTGCTCGGGAAGCCCCAGCTCCTCGCCCTGGTAGATGTACGCCGACCCCGGCAACCCCAGCATCAGCAGCGAGGCCGCGCGGGCACGCCGCAGTCCCAGCTCGGCGTCCGGTTGCGGGTCCCCGATGCCGATACCGTTCGGCCCTTTGCCGGTCTCCGCCAGGCCCAGCCGCGAGGCGTGACGGACGACATCGTGGTTGGACAGCACCCACGTGGTCGGAGCGCCGACCTCGTCGTTGACCTCGTAGGACTCGGCGATGACGGTCCGCAGCCTGGGCGCGGACCACGGCGTGACGAGGAAGGAGAAGTTGAACGCCTGGTTCATCTCGTCGGAGCGCACGTACCGGGCGAGGCGCTCGAGCGGCTCCACCCACGCCTCGGCGACGAGGATCTGCTCACCCGGATGGTTCTCGAGGACGCGGCGCCACGATCGGTAGATCTCGTGCACGCCCTCCTGGTCGTACATCGGAGGGTGCCCGGGCAGCGTTCCGGGCAGCGTCGAGCCCTGGGTCTCTTCCGGGGGCGGCTCGTCCACGCCGGTGACCATGGACACGCTGCCGCTCCAGTCGGGCAGGCCCGGCTCCTTGACGAGGCCGTGGGCGACGTCGATCCGGAAGCCGTCCACGCCCCGGTCCAGCCAGAACTGGAGCACCGACTCCAGCTCGGCACGCACCTCGGGGTTCTCCCAGTTCAGGTCCGGCTGGCTCGAGTCGAAGAGGTGGAGGTACCACTGACCGTCCTCGGCCCACGCGCTGCCCGGCGCGTCCGGGCGCGCCTTGACCCGGGTCCACGCGGACCCGCCGAAGGAGGACTGCCAGTTGTTGGGCGGGTCCTCGCCGAGCTCGCCGCTGCCCTCGCGGAAGATGTAGCGCGAGCGCTCCGGGCTTCCGGGCCCGGCGGCGAGCGCCTGCTGGAACCAGACGTGCTGGTCGGAGGTGTGGTTGGGGACAAGATCGACGATCACCTTCAGGTCCAGCTCGTGAGCCCGGGCGATCATGGCGTCCGCGTCCTCGAGCGTGCCGAACCTGGGGTCGACGTCCCGGTAGTCGGAGACGTCGTAGCCGGCGTCGCGCTGGGGGGAGCGGTAGAACGGCGAGAGCCAGACGGCGTCGACCCCCAGAGCAGCGAGATGGTCCAGCCGGGACGCGATGCCACGGAGGTCGCCGACTCCGTCACCCCGGGCGTCGGCGAAGGAGCGCGGGTAGATCTGGTAGATGACCGCGTGGCGCCACCACTGGTCCTGACCCGGCCTGTGGACGTGGAGGGTCTGCTGCCGGGGGGACGTCGCTGTGCTGACTGAGTTCACTGGGTTCCTCGGGTCGGTGAGTCTTTCCTCGGTCAACCGCCAAGCGTGGCACGGCCCGACGGCGTGAGGCACCCGGACGGCGCGTCCGAGAGCCGGTTTCTGGTTCGGCGGAGTCGCTGGTCAACCCATGGCGAGCCACACCGTGGTGTCCGGCGGGAGGAGGAGCCGGTCGTCGTGGGGCGGCGGCAGCTCGTCGCTGGCGTGCAGGACCTCACGGTCGGACGGGACGACGACGCTCTCCTGGCCCAGGTTGGCCAGCACCATGAGGTCCCGGGTCAGCAGGGCCAGGGTGTCCGGGCTCGGCGCGTCGTCGATCCAGGCGAGCGGTCCGGTGCCCAGGCGGAGCTCGCTGCGCAGGCGGAGCGCATCCCGGTACTGCTCGAACGGGCTGCCGGGCGTACCGCGCTGCTCGGCGGCGACCTCGGCCACCTCACCGATGCTGCCGGCCGGATCGTCCGGGCGCGGAGTCACGCCGACGGCCTCTCCCTGATGGAGGTACACCGTGCCGGGCAGCGCCAGCATGATGAGGGTCGCCGCCCGCCGGCGGCGCCGAGAGGCGGCGTCCGCACCCAGGCCCCACGGGTCGGCACCGAGCTCGGTCAGCATCCACCCGGCGGGTGCACCCACCGCGGCGCGCTGCAGGTAGGCGTCGGAGATGGAGGCGCGCAGCTCCGCGGCGTCCCAGGCGGCGATGCCGAGGCGGTCGTCGCGCGTGACGTGCAGCCAGTGCTCGTGCAGGTGCTCCGCCAGCGCCTCGGGACGGGCGGCCGAGGCCGCGGCCGTCAGGACCACCTCCCGCTCGGCGGCGAGCGCATGCAGCGCCCGGACGTCGTCGATGGGCGCGTCGCCGTCGAGGACGCCCAGGTCGAGGCCGTCGACGCCCCGGTCGAGCCAGCTGCGGCCCCGTTCCAGCGCGACGTCGCCGGGCAGGCCGGCGAGGGAGACGATGAAACGCAGGCTGCGCTGGTGGACGCGGTGGATGAGCTTGTCCACAGTCTCGCTGACGCCCGGCTCGTCGGGGTCGGCCTCGGGCACGCGGATCTCCACCGCCGTGGCCCCCAGCCGGGCGACGTGGGAGATCTCCGCGGACATCGCCGCGAGCGACTCGATGTCCGCCGCGCCCCTGACCTGGTACACCACGGCGTGGTGCCACCAGGGCACCGGCCTGCGGCCGGCGCGGTGGATCAGCGTCGTCGTGACCTGACCCGGTGGCCTCGTCGGTTCGGCCTCGGCGGACGGCGTCGTCGTCATCACAGCCCATTGTGGCTGACGGCCGCGCGGGCGCACGTCCCCGGCGTAGTCTCCGGGTTGTGACCGCCTCCTTCGACCTCGCCGGGCGCCGGTCCGACCCGCGTGCGTCCGAGGCCTACACCGAGCGGGACACCGAGCGGTGGTGGCCGGAACCGGCGAAGAACCCCCGCCGTACCGCGTTCCAGCGTGACCGGGCCCGCGTCGTGCACTCCTCGGCGCTGCGCCGCCTGGGAGCCAAGACCCAGGTGCTCGGCCCGTCGAGCGACGACTTCGTCCGCACTCGTCTGACCCATTCGCTCGAGGTCGCCCAGGTGGGGCGCGAGCTCGGCAAGGCGCTCGGGTGCGACCCGGACGTCGTGGACACCGCGTGTCTCTCGCACGATCTCGGCCACCCGCCGTTCGGGCACAACGGAGAGCGCGCCCTGAACGAGGTGGCCGCCGGGATCGGTGGTTTCGAGGGCAACGCCCAGACGCTGCGGCTGCTCTCCCGCCTGGAGCCGAAGGCCTTCGACGACGACGGCGCCTGCGTGGGCCTCAACCTCACCCGGGCGAGCCTCGACGCGGCGACCAAGTACCCCTGGCTGCCGGGCGAGGGACCGCCGCGCGCCGACGGCCGACCGGTGAGCAAGTACGGAGTCTTCCCCGAGGACCTGGCGGTCTTCAGCTGGCTCCGTGAGGAGGCTCCCCGGGGCCGGCGGTGCCTCGAGGCCCAGGTGATGGATCTCGCGGACGACATCTCCTACTCGGTGCACGACGTCGAGGACGCCATCGTGGGCGGCAAGGTCGACCTGCCGGGGCTGCGTGCGCCGTCGGAGCAGCACCGCGTGGTCGCCCAGGCGCGTGCCTGGTACGACCCGCCGGTCTCCGACGACGCCCTGGGCCAGGCCCTCGAGCGGATCATCGCGGACCCGGTGTGGGTGCCCGGCCACGACGGTTCGCGCCGCGACCTCGCCCGGCTCAAGGACATGACGAGCCAGCTGATCGGCCGGTTCTGCGACGCGGCCGAGCGGGCGACGCGGAGCGCCGCCGGCGACGGTGCGCTGGCCCGCTACGACGCCGACCTGGTGGTCCCGGACGGGACGCTCGCCGAGATCGTGGTCCTCAAGGGCCTGGCCGCGCTCTACGTCATGGCTCCGCGGGAGTTCGAGCCGGTCTACCTCGCCCAGCGCACGATCCTGTTCGACCTCGTCGACGCGCTCGTCGCCACCGGCGAGCGGCACCTCGAGGGCCCGTTCGCGGCAGACTGGCGCGAGGCGAGTGACGAGAACGGGCGGCTGCGCGTCGTCGTCGACCAGGTGGCGTCGTTGACGGACACCTCGGCGCAGCAGTGGCACGCCCGCCTGTGCGGGATGCTGTCGGAGGTGTGGTGATGGCAGGTCTGATCCGCCGCGACGACATCGCGGCGGTCCGGGAGCGAGCCCGGATCGAAGAGGTCGTCGGCGCGTACGTGACGCTCAAGCCCGCCGGGGTGGGCTCGATGAAGGGCCTGTGCCCCTTCCACGACGAGCGCACGCCCTCCTTCCACGTCCGGCCCCAGCTTGGCCTGTGGCACTGCTTCGGCTGCGACGAGGGCGGCGACGTCATCTCGTTCGTCCAGAAGATCGACCACCTGCCGTTCGCGGAGGCCGTGGAGCACCTGGCCGGCAAGGCCGGCATGCAGCTGCGCTATGAAGGCACAGCGGAGGGTGTCCGATCGCGGCGGGAGGAGCCGGGCCGCCGGCAGCGGCTCGTCGAGGCCCACCGCGTGGCCGAGGAGTTCTACCGGGGACTGCTCGACAGCCCGGGCGCCGCGCTGGCCCGCCAGTTCCTGGCCGAACGGGGCTTCGACCGGCAGGCGGCGACGACGTTCGGCGTCGGTTTCGCTCCGGAGGGCTGGGACCACCTGCTGCGGCACCTGCGCGGCCAGGGCTTCACCGAGGCCGAGCTGATGGCGTCGGGACTGGTCTCGCAGGGCAACCGCGGGATCTACGACCGGTTCCGCGGCCGGCTGGTGTGGCCGATCCGGGACGTCACCGGTGAGACTGTCGGGTTCGGGGCGCGCCGCCTGCTCGAGGATGACCCCGGCCCGAAGTACCTCAACACCCCCGAGACACCGATCTACAAGAAGTCCCAGGTCCTCTACGGGCTGGATCTCGCCAAGCGGGCGATCGCCAAGGAGCGGCGCGTCGTCGTCGTCGAGGGCTACACCGATGTCATGGCCGCGCACCTGGCCGGGGTGGGGACCGCTGTCGCCACCTCCGGGACCTCCTTCGGACCCGACCACATCCGCATCGTCCGGCGCCTGCTCGGAGACCGGGCGGATGCTGCGGCCGGCGTCATCTTCTCCTCGGGCGCCACCCACGGCGGCGAGGTGATCTTCACCTTCGACGGCGACGCCGCCGGGCAGAAGGCGGCGCTGCGGGCCTTCGAGGAGGACCAGCGCTTCGCCTCGCAGACGTTCGTGGCCGTGCAGCCGGACGGGCTGGATCCCTGCGACCTGCGCCTGCAGCGCGGGGACGCGGCCGTACGCGAGCTCGTCGGCGCACGGCAGCCGCTGTTCGCGTTCGCCATCCGTTCCGTGCTCGCCCAGCTCGACCTGACGACGGCGGAGGGCCGGGTCGCGGCGCTGCGTTCGGCTGCGCCGGTGGTCGCCGGCATCCGTGACCGTGCTCTGCGCTGGGAGTACGCGCGTTCGCTCGCCGGCTGGCTCGGGATGGAAGAGGTCGCCGTGCGGCGCGCCGTGCAGAGCGCCGAGCGCGCGCCGCGGCCTGGCCCCTCGGACGTTGGGGGGAACGGCGCCGCCGCCGGCCGTAACGGCTACCCGTCGGGCCCGCCGGACGAGCGCCGGGCCCCGGCCGGCGGGCAGTCACGGAGCTTTCGTGAGGACCCCGTCGCGCAGCTGGAGCGGCGCGTGCTCGAGGTGGTGCTGCAGCTGCCGCAGTACGCCCTCGCCGCCGGGTTCGACGACCTTGCCCCCGACACGTTCACGGTGCCGGCCTACCGCGGCGTGCACGACGCCATCCGTGCCGCCGGCGGGACGAGGGCGTACGGCCAGCAGGTCGAGCGCCTCTCCTCGGCCGGGGGCGACGCCGCGGGCCGGGCCGCCGGATGGTGGGCGGACCAGGTGCGGGAGAACGCGGTCGGACCGGTGGCCGGTGTCATCACCGAGCTCGCCGTCGCACCGCTGCCGGAGGACCGGCCGGAGTCGCTGTCCGCCTACGCCCACGGCGTCCTCGTCGCCCTCCTGCGCATGGGCCTCACCCGCGAGATCGCCGACCTCAAGGGCACGTTGCAGCGCACCGATCCAGAGGATCCCGGGTACGCGCAGGTCTTCGCGGAGCTCATGGAGCTAGAGGGCAGGCGCCGCTCGCTCACCGTGGAGTGACGGCGCGCCGCCCCGGGTTGCGCCACGTATGCGGGATCGTGACCCTCGATAGCGACCCATGACTCGAGATGTTCTGTACCGTCGTAGCGAGAGCTGTTCGTGATCCTGGCGAACGAGCGAGGGGGAGTGGTTTTGGAACAGCGGCCGACGCCGTCGAACGTGCCCCCCCGGCGTGGGGACGATGTCGAGGAGGTCCACCACTCCGACGACCAGGTCGAGCACCGGCCCGAGGATCCCGAGACCACGCCGGAGCACGAGGGCTCGAGCCTCGAGGAGCTGCCGGACGCGCTCCACGAGGACGAGGACGAGGACGACAGAGGCGCCCACGACGGACGTGGTCGCACCGTCGCCCTGGGTACGGTGATCGTGCTCGCGGTGGTCACCGCGATCATCGTCGGAGCGCTGACGAGCGGCGACGACAACGCGGCGCCCGGGGCACCTGGGACTCCCGGGGAAGCGGTCGTCGAGGCGTCGTCCTCCGTCGTCCCGGCCGCGCCCGCGGCGGGGGCGCCGGCCGACGGTGCGGACGTGGCGCCGGCCTCCCTGGTCGTGCCGGTCAAGGACTCCGCGACGGTCGGGGACTTCGAGGTGGCGTTCGGACGGACAGACCCGGACGCCGTCGACGAGGTGGAGGACGGTGACGGGACCTATCACGACGAGCTCAGCGGCGACGATGTGCTGGTGGTCGCCACCGTCACCGTCCGGAACGTCGGAGACCGGCCCCTGGACCCCGCCGTCGACCTGCTCGCCGGCTACCTGGGTGCGGACGGCCGGGAGTACGACATGCTGCGCGGCCAGTTCTGCATGGCCGAAGACAGCCTCTACCACGTCGGCAACCTCGCACCGGGTGCGAGCGTGACCGGCACCGTCTGCCAGGGCATGCCCGCCGCGGCCGTCGACGGTGGCGTCTGGGTGCTGCGGCCGGCCGACGACTACGGCCAGGTCGTGCATTTCGCCGCTCGCTGACCGTTCGAGCGCCTGCTCGCGACGGATATCAAAGTCGATATCACAAAGGCCCGGAATCTCGTGAGATTCCGGGCCCTTCTCGCTCCCGCGACTGGACTCGAACCAGTAACCGCCCGATTAACAGTCGGGAGCTCTGCCAATTGAGCTACGCGGGATCGCGATGAAAACTCTAGCAAAGAGCGGACCCGGGACCATCGTCCGTCCGCCCTCACGGACGCTATGTGTCCAGTCCCACAGTTGAGCGTGCGCGCCGCTCGAGCTCGTTGATCTGCCGGTTCTCAGCCTCGTCGCCCCGCAGGGGCCCGGTGGCGGTGACCTGGGACAGCAACGCACCGTGCTCGTCCCGCCGGATGTAGACGTGGATGTGGGCGCCGCCGGGGGTCTCGGTGACCTCCGAGTGGACGACCGAGGACTGCACCCGTTCCCGAAGCGCCGACGTGAAGGTCGCGACGTCGTCGGTGGCGGTCCGCAGCTGGAGGGGCTCGACGCTGCCCTCCACCCAGGTCACGGTGACGGTTCGGGTGTCCCCGTCCCAACGACCCTGCTCGATCGTGTGCCACGGGTGGCGGGCGGTGACGCCGTCGGGCCCGGCGACGACGAGCGCCCCCGCGGTCGCGACGGCCCACTCGCCGTCCACGAGCTCGGCGGCGGCGAGCGGGGGCTCCCCGCCCGGCAGCTCGGAACGGATCTCGCTGGGCAGGCGGGAGGTGCGGCGGCCGAGCTTCATGGTCGTCACGGTAACGCGCGGCCGATGGGTACGCTTGACGCCGCCGTGGCAGGCCCGCGGCGCGCCCCTGTAGCTCAGCTGGTCAGAGCACCCGACTCATAATCGGTAGGTCGCGGGTTCAAGCCCCGCCGGGGGCACCGGTCCACCGTCGCGCCTACCAGTCCCGCCTGCCCGTCCCGCGCGGATCGCTCACATGCTCCGCCGGTAGGCCCAGACGGCCAGCGTGCTGAAGACCGCGAAGAAGCCTGCCGCCCACAGCAGGGTCAGGATCACCGCGTCGTCCACCGGGCCGCCGAGCAGGAGTCCGCGGCAGGCCTCGATGGCCTGGCTGACGGGGTTGACCTCGGCCCAGGACCGCAGCCAGCTGGGCATGGTCTCCAACGGCGCGACCATGTCGGTGCCGAAGACGAGCGGGAAGGGCAGCAGGAAGGCGACGGTCGTGACGAGGTTCTCGTCGCGGAGCAGCACGGCGACCAGGACGGTCAGCCAGCTCAGCGCGAAGCCGAACACGATGGCCAGCCCGACGGCGGCCAGGGCCTGCCAGGTGCCCGTCTCGACCCGGAAACCCAGCACGTACCCGAGGACGAACAGCGCCGCGGACGCGATGACGTACCGGATGGTGTCGCCGAGCACAGAACCGATGAGCGGCGCGGCACGTTCGATCGGCAGGCTGCGGAAGCGGTCGAACACACCCTTCTTCATGTCGATCACGATGCTCAACCCGGTCGACGTCTGGCCCACCAGCACGGTGGAGAGGACGAGGATGCCTGGGAAGAGGTACTGCAGGTACTCCTGGGAGGAGCCGGCAACGGCACCGCCGAAGAGGTAGACGAACAGCAGCAGGAAGAGGACGGGCAGCATCAGCGCGTCCAGCACCATGCCCGGGTTTCGTCTCGTCTTGGTCAGGCTCCGGCCGGCAAGCGCGAGACTCTGGCGCAGGCCGGCCCCTCGGCGTGGCCGCTCGTACGTGCGGGAAACGGCGGGACTGGCGGTGGTGGAAGTCATGAGGCGACGGCCTCCTCGTCGGCGTTCTCGGCATCCAGCTCGTCGGCCTCGTCCGGCTCGTTGGTGCGCTCCTGGTCGGGCTCGGTGGGCACGCCGGTCAGGGAGAGGAAGACGTCGTCCAGGCTCGGCAGGCGCAGGGCCAGCTCCACGGCGGGCACCCGCGCCGCCGCGAGCTCTTGGACGATGTGCGTGAACGTCTGGTCGTTGTCGACCGGCACGGTGAGCTGCCCACCGACGGGCTGCACGCCCCTTCGCCCGGTGACGCGGGTGAGGACGTCCGTGGCCCGGCCGAGGTCGGCGGGGTCCCGTGGTCGCACGACGGCGGTCTGCCGTCCCGCGGTCTGCTTCAGACCGGCCGGGGTGTCGTGCGCGATGACGCGCCCGTGATCGATCACGGCGATCTCGTCGGCGAGGGCGTCGGCCTCCTCGAGGTACTGCGTGGTGAGCAGGACGGTCACCCCGGACGCGGTCAGCGACCGGACCGTGTCCCACATGTCGTCCCGCTTGCGCGGGTCCAGCCCGGTGGTCGGTTCGTCGAGGAAGACCACCGACGGGTCACCGACGAGCCCGGCCGCCAGGTCCAGGCGACGGCGCATGCCGCCGGAGTAGGTCGACAGCCGCCGCTCGGCGGCGTCCAGCAGCCCGAACTGCTCGATGAGCTCGTCCGCCCGCGCCCGCGCTCGCCGGGTCGGCAGGTCCAGCAGCTTGCCGAACAGCACGAGATTCTCCCGGCCGGTGAGATCCTCGTCCACGGTCGCGCTCTGCCCGGTCAGACCGATGAGCCGCCGCACCGTCCCGGCGTCTCGGACGACGTCGTATCCCCCCACCCGGGCCGAGCCCTCGTCGGGTCTGGTCAGGGTGGGCGAGGATCCGGATCGCGGTCGACTTGCCCGCGCCGTTGGGTCCCAGGACGCCGAGGACCGTCGCGGTCCTGGCGCTCAGGTCGAGACCGTCCAGCGCGGTGGTTCGGCCGAACCGTTTGACGAGCCTCCTCGCCTCGAATGCCATGCTCATGCCGTCCCTCTCCTCGTCCGTCCCGGCCGCGCTCCGCGGCCCTGCCCTAGATCGTTGCGGGCGGGACGGTACGCGCGCGTCCGGCACGGGGACCGTCTTCGGCGTGCCGTGACCGGCGTGAAGAAGGTCCGCGGCTACGTCACCGGGAGTACTGAGGACGTACTACCCGCTTCAGCCGGCCAGGTCCCGAAGAGCGTTCGCGATGGCCCGGTGGAACGTCGGGTACGCGAACATCTGCTCCCGCAGTCGCTCGGTGGGCACCTCGGCGTGCACCGCCACGGCCAGCGCACCGAGCACCTCACCGCCCGTCGGCCCCGTGGAGGTGGCGCCGACCAGCACGCCACGGTCGGCGTCCTCGACGAGCTTGATGAGCCCTTCGTTGCCCTCCTTGTGGATCCAGCCCCGGGTGGAGGCGGCGACGTCCGCCTGACCCGTGCGCACCCGCAGGCCGGCGTCCCGCGCGGACGCCTCGGTCAGCCCGACCGCGCCGATCTCGGGGTCCGTGAACGTCACGCGCGGAACGGCGCGGTAGTCGGCGGTCGCACCGTCGCGGCCGAGGATGTCGGCGACGGCGATCCCCGCCTGGTACATCGACACGTGCGTGAACTGGCCATGGCCCGTGACGTCCCCGATCGCCCACACACCGCTCGTGGCACGCATGCGCTCGTCGACCTCGATGACGCCTGCCTCGTCGTCCAGGCCGACGGCGCCGACCCCGAGTGCCACCAGGTCGGTCCGGCGGCCCGTGGCGACGAGCAGGTGCTGCGCACGAAAGGCGTCGCCGGCGCCGGCGTCGATATGGGCGACGAACTCGGCGCCGGTGTGCTCGACCGCGCGCACGGACGCGCCCGTCCGCACGTCGATGCCCTCGGCGGCGAAGACGTCGGCGAGCAGCTGGCCGGCCTCCGGCTCGTCCTCACCGAGCAGCCGGTTGCCGGCCTCCAGCAGGGTCACCTCGCTGCCGAACCGGGCGAAGATCTGTGCGAGCTCGCAGCCCACCGGTCCGCCGCCCAGCACGATCAGGGAGGCGGGGATCTCCTGAAGTACCACGGCGTCCCGGTTGGTCCAATATGGGGTGTCGGCGAGCCCGTCGATCGGCGGCACGGCCGGCTCGGTGCCCGGATTGAGCACGATGCCACGTTCGGCGCGCAGCACCAGCTCGCCGTCCGTCGTCGACACGGTCACCTCACCGGGGGCGGAGATCTCCGCCCGGCCGCGGACGAACCGGCCGCCGGTCTGCTCGAACCGCTCGACGGCGGCGGTGTCGTCCCAGTCGTCGGTGGCCTCGTCCCGGATACGGGCTGCGACCGGATGCCAGTGCGGGTGCACCTCGGACCGGCCGGCCAGCTCGCCGACCCGCCTGCCCTCGGTCAGCACGTCCGCCGCCCGCACCATCATCTTGGTGGGCACGCAGGCGTAGTAGGGGCACTCACCGCCGACCAGCCGTGACTCGACGCCGACCACGGAGAGCCCTGCCTCCGCGAGCCGGGCCGCGGCGTCCTCACCGCCCGGGCCCATGCCGATCACCACGATGTCCACGGTCTCTGTCATGGCACTGCCCTCCCGAACGGCGTCAGGAGCGAGCGGACCACAATTCGGCGCCGACGTCGAGCGGGAGCCGTTCGAGCACCTGCGCCGCGGCCCGGTCTGCGCCGGCGAGCAACGGGGACGGTACGCCCGGTGCGGCCCCGATCGCCGAGCCGGGCTGGACGTCGCCGGCCGGGACCCGAGGACGATCACGCGGGGGTCCTCGTGCCCGGCGGCGTCGACGAGCGTGAAGGAGTCCGCCGCGACGTCCAGGGAACGGGTGAGCGCGGGACCGGACGCGGAGGGCCGCGCGTGCAGCCGGGCGCGGCCCGTGTCGAGCAGCCCGCGAAGCAGCGGGTCGTCCGTGACGTCCGCGTGGCCCTGGGACATGCGCGTCTCGACGAACGCGCGCGTGCGGCGCGCCGGGGCCCGCACAGCGGAGCGGCCGACGAAGCGGCCGTCCGCCACGCCGACCTGCATGCCCTCCCCGAGGAGCTCCACGACGCCGGCGCCGACGAGCGCCAGCAGCTCGGCGGTGCGCTCCGGCGGCGGACCGGAGGCGAGCACGAGACCCAGCGGCTCGAACCAGCCGGTGAGGTCGCGCACGATCGAGGCGCCGTCGATCGCGCCGGCCCCGGCGAGCCGCGCGACCTCGAGGCGCAGGACCGCCATGGCCCGGTTGACCATCGCGCGGGGGCTGGCGTCCGGGCGGGTGATCGACTCCAGCTCGAGCGTCCGCCACCGCTGGACCCACACCGCCCACTCGTGCTCGTCGGGGGCGACGACGCCGGGCCGGTCGAGACGCTCGAGCCAGATGCGCCGAGTGGGTTCGACGACCACGTCCGCGACGAGACCGTCGAGGTCCTCCACGGCGGCTGCGGCGACACGGGCGGTCACCTTGTCGCGGCCGACGGCCACCGTGCCCGGGTGGTGCTTCACCAGGGTGAGCAGGTGGGCGAGGACGAGCTCACGGGCGATCTGCGGCCAGATGTCGCGGCGGAAGTCCTGGCCGGGCACCGGCGCCCGGTCGCGGAACCAGTCCGTGGTGGCCGACCGGTTTTCGCGTACCGGTCCGTCTCACGGGCCGGTACGTCCGCGGGACGGTGGTCCCGGGCCCTGCGCCGGTCCTGCCTCCTCTGCGCCCCGCGTCTGCACGGCCGGCGGGGCGGGGTTAGGTTCGATGACGTGACCAGCGCCTTTCGTGACCCGACCTATCCGCGACGCGTGCACGTGCGGGACCTGCTGTGGTTCGTCGGCGCCTTCGCACTCTCCGCCGCCGTCGGCTTCGGCGCGTCCTTCGCCGCGGGCACCGTCCTGGAGCCCGAGGTGTTCGTCGGGTACTTCCTGCCGGTGATGGCGGTCCTGACCAGCGCCGGGATGTGGCTCGCGGCCCGTCGCCGGGGATGGACGTGGCGGGACCTCGGGCTGGTTCGTGGCCGCCGCTCGCCCTGGAACCTGCTCTGGCAGGTGCCGCTGGGGTGGCTCGCGGCCGTCATCCCCGCGGCCGCCGTGGTCGGTGCCCTGGACATGGGGCCGGCCTCGACGCAGTCCGAGGCGATCGCGACCGCGGCGACGCGTGTCCGCCCGGCGTCCGTGGTGCTCACCCTCCTCGCGGTGGCCGTCGTCTTCCCGCTACTGGAGGAGATCCTCTTCCGGCGGATCCTGCTCGGCTGGATCGAAGGACGAGCCGGCTGGGTCGTCGGCATCATCGGCTCTGCGATCTGCTTCGGGCTGGCGCACGTCGTCCCTGCGGCCATGATCGTGGTCGGGGCGATCGGTTTGGTCACCGCGATCCTCGTGCGATGGAACCGGTCCCTGTGGGCGAGCGTGGCGCTGCACGCCGCGAACAACCTCATGATCATGCTCGTGCTCCTGGCGGGTCTGCGGTGAGCCCGGCGGGTCTGCGGTGAGCAGGGCCGTACGACACCTCCGTCGGGTCGTGGTCCTGCCGGTGGTGGCGGCCCTGGCGCTCGCCGGGTGCTCGCTCTCGGGCGGCGACGCACCCGCGAGGCCGCCGTCGCCGTCGCCGCCGGCGACCCACCAGGGGACCATCCGCCTCGCGGCCGTCGGAGACTCCATCACCGAGGCCGACAGCCCCGACTTCGCGGCTGGCCAGCTGGGCGCGGAGTCTTGGGTGAGCTACGTCGTCGGTGACCACGTCACCCTGGTCGGCGGCTGGGCCCAGTGGGGCTCGACGACGGCGCAGATGGCAGCCGCCGTCGAGCCGGTGGATGCGGACGTCCTCGTGATCATGGCGGGCACGAACGACGTCGGGCCCGGCGAGGGCCACGAACCCACCGTCGCGAACATCCGTGACATCGCCGACACCGTCGGCGCGCCGGAGGTGGTCCTCTCGGCCGTCCCGCCGATCGACCGGGCGCCCGAGCTCGCGACCGGCCTCAACACCGCGCTCGAGGACCTCGCCGCGGACGCGGGCTGGCACTGGGTCGCGACTCCCGCGGCGCTTCGCGAGGGGGAGCGGTTCGCCGACGGGATGAGCTCCGACGGGGTCCATCCCACCCGGCGCGGGGCCGAGGTGCTCGGCGGGCGCATCCGCGCGGCGGTGCTCGAGGCGGCCGGTGGCTGAGGACGGTTTATCAGCCGTCGTCCGGCCGTGCCACGATGTGGCCCATGGCGATGCGTGAGATCCGTACCGTGGGCGACCCCGTGCTGCGCACCCCGTGCGAGCCGGTCGAGAACATCGACGCTCGGGTCCGTTCCCTCGTGGAGGACCTGTTGGAGACGGTCGACGAGGAGGGGCGCGCGGGCCTGGCCGCCAACCAGATCGGCGTCGGCCTGCGGGCGTTCTCGTGGAACATCGACGACGAGGTCGGCTACGTCCTCAACCCGCGCATCGTCGCGCTCTCGGAGGACGAGTACCAGGACGGCGACGAGGGCTGCCTCTCGGTGCCCGGCCTGTGGTTCCCGACGCGGCGGGCCTGGTACACCCGGGTCGAGGGCATCGACCTCGACGGCAGGCCCGTCGTCGTCGAGGGCGAGGAGCTCATGGCGCGATGCCTGCAGCACGAGTGCGACCACCTCGACGGCATGCTCTACCTCGACCGCCTGGAGAAGGGCGTGCGCAAGCAGGCCATGAAGGCAGTCCGCGAGCAGCTGTAGGCGTTGCCGCTCGGGCCGCCGCGCGCGGCAGGGGCTGGCGCGGCGCCGGAATGTCGGGCATAGTGGGGGACAGTTCGCCGCGCGAACGTGTCACGCCTGGTCAGGGCTGAGGTCGTAGGGGAAGACGTACCTCGAACCGGACCAGGAGGAGTAGACATGAATGGTGCCTTCACCCGCGGCGTCATTTTCGTGCACTCTGCGCCCCGTGCACTATGCCCGCACATCGAGTGGGCGGCGGGGACGGTGCTCGACGCCCGCGTGGGCCTCGAGTGGACGCCGCAGGGAGCCGCGCCCGGCATGTTCCGCTCCGAGCACTCCTGGGTGGGCCCGGTCGGCACCGGCGCGCGCCTGGCCTCGGCCCTGCGCGGCTGGACCCACCTGCGCTACGAGATCACCGAGGATCCGAGCCCCGGGTGCGACGGCGGACGCTGGTCGCACACCCCTGAGCTCGGCATCTTCCACGCCCAGACGGACGCGCACGGCAACGTCGTCGTCCCGGAGGACCGGGTTCGTGCCGCGCTCGAGCACGGCGCCGACCCGCTCAAGATGCGCCAGGAGCTCGATCTGGCCCTCGGGCAGGCTTGGGACGACGAGCTGGAGCCGTTCCGCTACGCCGGCGCCGGCGCGCCGGTCCGCTGGCTCCACCGCGTCGGCTGACGAGCAGCCGCGCCGCACCCACGCACGGTCGGCACGAGCACGAGCAACGGCGGGGATCCCGCAGGACAACCCTGCTGGGCCCCCGCCGTTGTCGCGTGTCGGGGCTCGTGCGTGTCGGGCTTCGTGCGTGTCGGGGCTCGTGCGTGTCAGGAGCCGCCGAGCTCAGGCGGACAGCTGTTCCCACCGTCGAGGTGCACCTGTCGGACGTACTCCTGCGCTCGCGCCCTGCCGAGGTTCCAGGCGAGGAGGTCGTCCGGGTTCCGGTCGCCGGCGTCCCAGCTCGCGGCGTCCCAGCTCGCGACGCAGCCGACGAGGTCCGTGGGCAGGCCCTCGACGATGGCGGGTGTCGCGTCGTCGCTGAGGCTCGAGAGGTAGCGCAGGTCCAGGTCGCCGGTCTCCTCGTACCGCTCGATGTTCTGCTCGGCCACCCACCCCTCCGGGTTGGCCAGCCCGATCACCAGCAGGAACACGGTGCCCGAGAGCAGCGCGGCACGGGGCAGCCACCAGCCCGTCAGCCGGACACCGGCGACCATGACCAGCACGACGATCAGCCCCAGCCACAGCTCGAAGGCGTCCACCAGGACGCGCAGCACGGTGAACCCGTACGCCTCCTGGTAGACGGCCATCCGGTACAGGGCCGAGGCCACGACGATCAGCGTGAGCAGGCAGAGCACGCCGAGCGTGACGCGCAGCAGCAGCCGGTCCCGCTCGCCGGCGCGCGGCGCCTTCCGGACCACGACGGCGACGGTCGCCAGGGTGAGCGCCGTCGCTAACGTGAGCTGGCCGAAGCCCTGATGGACGTACTCGGCATAGGTCAGCCCGGTGACGGCCTCGAGGTACTCGTGACCACCCCACATGGCCGTCGCCTGGGCGGCGACGAAACCGGCGAAGACAGCGACGACCAGCCCGACCGGGACCAGCCACTCCCACGCACGGGTCACCGGCGAGGGCACCGGCAGCGCCAGCCGCTCGGTCTGCGGCGGGTTGAGCGCCACGTAGCAGCCGGTCAGCACGAGGCCCCACACGAGGACGAGCACGAACGTCCGGAACGTCAGGTTGTCCCAGTCGACGTCCGGGACGAGCCCGGCGACCCAGGTGCCGAAGATGGCGTCGCCGGAGGCGAACAGGCCGCCGAAGACGACGAGCGCGACCAGCGAGAGGACCGCGGTACGCAGGACCGGCCACAGCAGCCGGTGCCGCGTCGTCGCGTTGAGCGTGCGGCCGAGGAGCGGCAGCCCGCGGACAGCCGCGAGCACCCAGGCGGCGGGGCCGGCGAGGACGGGCAGGAAACGGCGGGCATCGGTCAGGGCGGTCGTGACGAGCACGGCGACGACCAGCAGGGCCAGCACCGAGAGCC
The DNA here is from genome assembly GCF_039541595.1 of Georgenia halophila. Taxonomy (NCBI): domain Bacteria; kingdom Bacillati; phylum Actinomycetota; class Actinomycetes; order Allobogoriellales; family Allobogoriellaceae; genus Georgenia; species Georgenia halophila. The sequence continues at coordinate 744,993 of NZ_BAABGN010000013.1, forward strand.
AGTCGGCGTCGCGCAGGACGACGAAGGAGCCCAGACCCAGGCACAGCGCCGTGGTGAGGACGGTCCAGGGCCGGGTCAGCCGAGCAGAGTGCCGTAGCACGAGGGCGCCGCCCAGCAGCAGGACCAGCAGCACGCCGACACCGATGTCCCGGAACGGCAGTGTGAGCGCCGCCACCACACCGATCGCGGTCGAGCCGAGCAGCGCGACCGGAGCGGTCGCCGGCCCACGGTCGGGCCACACGTCCCGGAAGAGCGTGTCGACGATGCCTCGGCCGTCGGCGGTCTCGGTGACGGCTTCGGCGTACGGGGAGACCTCCTCCTCGCGCTGAGAGACCTCGGCGGAGGCGAGCTGAGGCGTCTCGGCGTGCTGGCTCTTCGCCGCCGCGGTGGGCTCCGCCAGGTCGGTCTCCGCCGCAGCGGGCTCCGCCAGGTCGGTCTCCGCCGCACCGGTCTCGGAGGGCCCTTGCGGCGAGACGGGCCGGCGCGGCAGGACGGCTCGGACGCGCGCGCCGCTGCCGTCGACAGGCGCCAGTGCGGCGATCGAGCCACCGTGCAGCTCGCACACCCACGCGGCGATGGCGAGCCCGAGGCCGGTGCCGCCGCCACCGCCGTCGTCCGCGGTGCCGAAACGGAACACGTGCTCCTCCTGGCCGGCGGGGATCCCGGGGCCCGAGTCGGAGACCTCGAGGAACCACCTGTCCGCGCCCTCGACGCCGGCGCGGACAGTGACCGTGCCGTCCGCCGGGGAGTGCCGTGCCGCGTTGTCGAGGAGGTTCGCCGCCACCTGAGCGAGCCGGGCCGCGTCGGCGTCCACCACGAGGCCGGCCGGGTCGACGACGACCTCATAGCGGACAGGACGGCCGCCGACACCCGCCTCGGCCACGGATCGGTCGAGCAGCTCCGCCACCTCGACCCGCCCGACGTCGAGCGGGGCGGCCCCGGCGTCGATCCGCGCGAGGTCGAGAAGGTCGCCGACCAGCTCGCTGAGGCGTTCGGACTGGCCGAGGGCCGACTGCAGCGCCTCGTCGTCGGGCCGGACGACGCCGTCGACCAGGTTCTCCAGCAGGGCCCGCTGAGCGGCCAGCGGGGTCCGGAGCTCGTGGGAGACCGTGGCGACGAGCCTGCGGCGCTGCTGGTCCGCCGTCGCCAGGTCCACGGCCATCGTGTTGAAGGCCTGGCCGAGCCGTCCGACCTCGTCGGCCGAGGTGTCGGTCACTCGCTGGGAGTAGTCGCCGGTCGCCATCCGGGCGGCCGCGTCCGTCATCTCCCGCAGCGGCGCGGTCATCCCGCGGGCCAGCCACTGGGTGACGGCCAGCGCGGCGGCGACTGTCACCGGGACGGTAAGCCAGGCCGGCACGTCAGCCCGGTTCCCGATCTCGGCGACCAGCGCAGCCACCACCACGGACAGGCCCACGAGCAGGCCGATCTTGATCTTGATGGACCCGACCCGGTCGAGCGGCCGGTCGGTCGGCCGGTGCTCCACGGCTCAGCCCTGCAGGGCGTAGCCGACGCCGTGCACGGTCCGGACGCGCTCCGCGCCGACCTTCGCCCGCAGCGCCTTGACGTGGGTGTCCAGGGTCCGCGTGCCGTGGGCGTCCGACCAGCCCCACACCTCGCGCATCAGGTCCTCGCGGCTGCGGACGGTCCCGGGGTCGGCGGCGAGGGTGAGGAGCAGGTCGAACTCCAGCGGCGTGAGGTGCACCTCGGCGCCGTCGACGTGCACCCGGCGGGTGGCGCCGTCGATCGTCAACGAGCCGATCACCATCTGCCCCGCGCCGTCGTCGGCAAGCTCCCTGGCGCGTTCCACCCGGCGCAGCAGCGCCCGGACCCGCGCGACCACCTCACGCATCCGGAACGGCTTCGTGACGTAGTCGTCGGCGCCGACGCCGAGGCCGACGAGCACGTCGGTCTCCTCCGTCCGGGCGGTGAGCATCAGGACCGGTACGGGGCGGTCCGCCTGGATGCGGCGGCACACCTCGACGCCGTCGAAGCCGGGGAGCATGACGTCGAGGACCACCAGGTCGGGGCGGTGGTCGGCGAAGGCCGCGACGGCACCGGGCCCGTCGTACGCCTGGTGAACGACGAAGCCCTCGGCGACGAGCCGGTCGGTCAGGGCTTGGTTGATCGTCGGGTCGTCCTCGACGACCAGCAGCCGCGCGTCAGGTTCGCTCATGGGAACGAGCCTAGGAGCGCGCACCTGACCGTCCGGCGCCGGGCGTGTGAGCGTCCTGTGAAGATCTCGGCGCGTGCGGTCCCCACGCGGACAGGACGGACCTAGGCCGAGGTGACCAGCAGGGCCACGTTGTGCCCGCCGAACCCGAAGGCGTTGTTCACCGCGGCGATCTGCCCGGCCGGGAGCTCGCGGGGCTCGTCACGGACGAGGTCGATGGTGAGGCCCTCCTGCAGGTTCACCACGTTGATGGTGGGCGGAGCGAGGTGCTCGCGCACCGCGAGGATCGTCAGCACGGTCTCGAGCGCGCCGGCCCCACCGAGCAGGTGCCCGGTCATGGACTTCGTCGCGGACACGGCGGTGTCGTCGCCGAGGACCCGACCGATGGCGTCCGCCTCCACCCCGTCGCCGGCGGGGGTGGAGGTGGCGTGCGCGTTGACGTGCACGACGTCGTCACCGGACATGTCGGCGTCCGCCAGCGCGATGCGCATCGCCGACTCCTGACCGGCGCCGGAGGGGTCCGGAGGGGCGACGTCGTAGGCGTCGGCGGTCATGCCCATCCCGGACACGACGGCGTGGACCTTGGCACCGCGGGCGGCGGCGTGCTCGGCGGACTCGAGCACGATGATCCCGGCCCCCTCGCCCATGACGAAGCCGTCACGTTCGGCGTCGTACGGGCGCGACGCGCCCTCGGGGTCGTCGTTCCTGGTGGACAGGGCCTGCATCTTCGCGAACGCCGCGAGCGGCAGCGGGTGGATGGCTGCCTCGGTCCCACCGGCGATGACGACGTCGGCGCGGCCGTTGCGGATCATGTCGATGCCGTAGCCGATCGCCTCGGCGCCTGAGGCGCAGGCCGAGATGGGGGCGTGCGCACCGGCCTTGGCGCCGTAGCGGACGGAGACGTTGGCCGCGGGGGAGTTGGCCATGAGCATCGGCACGGTCAGCGGCATGACCCGCCGCGCGCCCTTCTCCTTGACGGTGTCCCAGGCGTCGAGGATGGTCCACACGCCGCCGATGCCGGAGCCGACGACGGTACCGAGCCGGTCGCCGTCGACCTCGGGGGAGCCGGCGTCGGCCCACGCCTCCGCGGCGGCGATGACGGCGTACTGGGCGGACGGGTCGAGCTTACGGGTCTCGGGGCGGCTCAGGACGGTGTCCGGCGGCACGGCGATCGTGCCGGCGAAGTTGACCGGGATGCCGTACTCCTCGGCCCAGTCGTTGTCGAGCGTGCTCACGCCGGACGTGCCGGCGAGGATCTGCTGCCAGGTCGAGGCCACGTCCCCGCCGAGCGGATTCGTCGTGCCCAGGCCGGTGACGACGACGGTGCGCTGTGACATCGAGGGCTCCTGGGGTTTGTCTCGGGTCGTCCCGGGTGGGAGCGACGGCTTGCTGGTGGCGGGGCCGGCTCGGGGCGCACCTGTGCGGTGCGCCCCGAGACCTCAGCCCTGCGCCTTGTTGATGTAGTCGACGGCGTCCTGGACGGTACGCAGGTTCCCGACCTCCTCGTCGGGGATGCGCACGTCGAACTTCTCCTCGGCGAGGGTGGCGATGGTCATCATCGACAGCGAGTCCACGTCGAGGTCGTCGGTGAACGACTTCTGGGGCGTCACCGAGTCGGCGGGCAGCCCGGTCTCCTCGTTCACGATCTCGGCCAGTCCGGCAAGGATCTCCTGCTCGCTGTGAGCCATGTGGTTGTCTCCGTTTCGTTCGTTCCAGTTGTCGGTTGACAGTGTGGTGGTGCGGCGGGCCGCTGCCCGGCAGGCACGCGGGTCAGGGCAGGACCACGACCTGCGCGGCGTAGGCGAGCCCGGCCCCGAACCCGATCTGCAGCGCGATGTCGCCGCTGCGTGCCTGTCCCTCGCGCATGAGCCGTTCGGCGGCGAGCGGGATGGAGGCGGCGGAGGTGTTGCCGGTCTCGGCGATGTCGCGACCGATGACGGCGTCGTCGCGCAGACCGAGATTCTTCACCATGTGGTCGATGATCCGCATGTTGGCCTGGTGCGGCAGGAACACGTCGATGTCGTGCGGCGTGAGCCCGGCCGCGTCGATGGCCTCCTCGGCCACCTTGGTCATCTGGAAGACCGCCCACTTGTAGACGGAGGGTCCCTCCTGGCGCAAGGTCGGCCAGGTGACCTCCGCCGCATCCGCGTTCCGGAAGTCCAGCCACGAGTGGGTCTGGCCGATCATCGCCGCCGAGGATCCGTCGGAGCCCCAGACGGTGCGCCCGATGCCCGGGAAGTCGGAGGGGCCGACGACGGCGGCTCCGGCGCCGTCGCCGAGCAGGAAGCTGATCGACCGGTCGGTCGGGTCGATGAAGTCGGACATCTTCTCGACGCCGACCACCAGGACGTGGCGGGCGGTACCGGCACGCACGAGCGCATCGGCCTGCGCGACGCCGTAGGTGTAGCCCGCGCAGGCGGCAGAGATGTCGAACGCCGAGGCCGGCGTGGCACCGAGCCGGTCGGCGATGTGGGTCGCCAGCGACGGTGTCTGCTCGAACCAGGTCACCGTCGCGACGATGACCGCGTCCAGGTCGGCACCGCCGAGGCCGGCCCGGGCGAGGGCCTCCTGGGCGGCGCCCTCGGCGAGGTCCCCCACCGTCACGTTCGCTCCGGCGCGGCGCCGGGAGACGATCCCGGTGCGCTGACGGATCCACTCGTCGGAGGAGTCGATGGGGCCGACGATCTCGTCGTTCACGACCACGTTCTCCCCGCGGACGCCGCCGATGCCGAGGATGCGGGCGTGCTCGACGGGCGCGGCGGCGCGCAGGGCGGGTCGGCTCATCGGGTTCCTCCGTGGCGGCTGACGAGGTCGCGGGCTGCGGGGAGGTCGTCGGGACTCTTGATCGCGACGGTCTCCACGCCAGGCAGCGTACGGCGCGCGAGCCCGGTGAGGACGCCACCGGGGCACAGCTCGACGGCGCCGGTCACTCCCAGCTCGACGAGCCGCTCGCAGCACCGGTCCCACCGCACGGGCGTGGCCACCTGCTTGACGAGGCGGTCGACGGCCTCAGCGCCCGAGGTGACGACGGCACCGTCGGCGTTCGAGAGGAGCGTGACCGCCGGATCGGCGGGGGCGAGGCCGTCTGCGGTCACCCGGACGTGCTCGACGGCGGGCGCCATGTGCTCGGTGTGGAAGGCACCCGCCACCTGCAGGGGGATGACCCGGGCGCGGGCCGGCGGGTCGTCGGCCAGTGCCTGCAGCTGCTCGGCGGTTCCCGCGGCGACCACCTGGCCGCCGCCGTTGACGTTGGCCGCGGTGAGGCCCTGGCGCGCCAGTGCCTCGGCGACCTCCTCGGGGCGGCCGCCGACGACGGCGGTCATGCCGGTCGGGCGGACGGCCGCGGCGTCCGCCATGGCCCGGCCACGCTCGCGGACGAGGACCAGCGCCTCCTCGTCGCTGAGCACACCGGCGACGGCGACGGCGGCGAGCTCGCCCACCGAGTGGCCGGCGGTCACGTCGGGCCGGACGTCGGGTCCGGCGTCACCGAGCAGCGCGTGCAGGCTGAGCAGCGAGGCGGCGACGAGGAGCGGCTGGGCGACGCTCGTGTCCCGGATGGCGTCGGCGTCGGCCGTGGTGCCGAGCGTCCGCAGGTCCAGCTCGGTGACGTCGGCGTAGCGGTCGAGACGGTCGGCAAGGTCCGGGACCTCGAGCCAAGGTCCGAGCATCCCGGGGGTCTGGGCGCCCTGACCAGGGCACAGAAGGGCTAGCACCGTCCCACTCTGCCCGGCGGTCGGGGTCCGGCAGCGCCTACGACGCCTACCAACTCCCTGAAAGCCCCTTGTCGGAGTTCTACAAAACGGCGGGGCACGAGCCCGGATCGGGAGAGATGCCTCACGGGATGCCTCACAGCCCGCGGTGGGTGACGGCCGACTCGGACAGCCGCCCGACGGCGAGGGCCATCTGGAGCACGAAGCCCTCGCGGGCGTCGGTCGGGTCCCAACCGACCACCTGGCCGATGCGGCGCAGGCGGTACCGAACGGTGTTGGGGTGGACGTACAGGGCCCGGGCGGCGCCTTCGAGGGAACGGCCCTGCGCCAGGTACTCCTCGAGAGTCTGTACGAGCGGACCGCCGGACCCGACGAGCGGTCTGTACAGCTCCTCCACGAGCGTGCGGCGGGCGAGGGGATCGCCGTTGAGCATCCGTTCGGGGAGGAGCTCGTCGGCGGGGACGGGTCGTGGGGCCCCCGGCCAGGCGGCGACGGCGAGCATGCCGGCGAGGGCCGCGCGGGCGGAGCGTCCGGCGTCACCGACCTCGCCGGTCTCGGGACCGAGCACCACGGGTCCGGGTCCGAACCGGGGCAGCAGGGTCGTCGCGGCAGCCCGCAGGTCGCTCTCGCCGCCCAGCACGACGACGACACGGTCGCCCTGGATGCCGACGAGCGCGTCCTGCGCCGACCGTCGGCACGCGCGTCGCAGGTCCGCCGTCCGGCGCTCGTCCATGTCCGCCGGCGCGGGACCGACGACGACCATGGTGCGGCCCTTGCCGGACCACCCGAGCGCCGAGATGCGCGAACGCATCGACTCGTCGCCGCCGCGGATCAGGGAGTCGACGACGAGGGCCTCCAGCCGCGCGTCCCAGGCCCCGCGGGACTCGGCGGCGCGGGCGTAGACCTCGGCGGCGGAGAAGGCGACCTCGCGGGAGTAGACGAGCACTGCCTCGCGCAGGTCGGCCTGCTGGCCGGGCTCGGCGAGCTGGACGGCGTTGTCCTCGACGACCTCGACGACGATGCGGACCAGCTGCAGCGTGTGCTGCAGGGAGATGGAGCGGGTCAGCTCGGGCGGGGCGGCGCGGAAGATCTCCTGGGCGTTGTAGGACCCGGCGTCGGGCTCCTCGTACCAGTCGATGAAGGCGGCAATGCCGGCCTGCGCCACCAGGCCGATCCAGGAGCGGTCCTCGGCGGCGAGGTCGCGGTACCAGTCGAGCTCGGCGTCCAGGCGGCGCAGGGCCGCCGTCGTGAGCAGGTCGGTGCCGCCACGGAGCCGCCGGACGACGTCGGAGCTGCCCAGCTCGCGTCCGTTCCGTTGGCTCGTCGTCATCCTGCGAGCATAGGTCAGCGTTGTGGGATGCCTACAAACTAGGCGTTCGAGCCGGCCTCAGCGGCAGCGACCTCCGGCTCGAGCTCGGCGGCCGCGGCCGTCGCTGCGGCGTCGTGCCGTTCCGCGGTCATGGCATCGAGGAGCCGGCGGGCCTCGGCCGGCCGGTGCGCCTCCAGGGCGGCACGGATGACCTGCACCCCGGCCTCCACGACGTGCTCCTTCGCGTTCCAGTGCCCCACGCCGAGGCCGAAGCCCTCGCCCGGCAGGTCCTCCTCACGCAGCATCCGCACGGACTCCGCCAGGGCGGCACCGGTGGTGTCCCGCTCGCACGCACCGCCGAGACGGCGCATCGCGCCCTCACGGTCGTCGTGCAGGGAGAGCCTGGCCAGCTCGACGAGGGCGTACCAGGCGCGCGAGTTGCCGGCGATCTCCTCGGCCAGCGACCACACCGCGAGGTCTGCGGCGCGGTCCTTCGCCTCCACGTGGTGGTCCGCGGTCAGCGGGTCGGCCGGCGCCGCGCCGGCGGCGTGGGACCGCACGAGCTCCGCCAGCGCCTTGAAGGCCTCGATGTCGTTCGGGTCGCTGATCAGCTTCGCCCGCAGCTCGTCCTCGCGCACCACGTCATCCGTGCGCTCCACGGCGGACGGGCGACGGGTCCCGACGCGCGTGGCCGGGGTCTGCCGCGAGAGCAGAGAGCGGAGGCGAGCGATCCAGGACATGTTGCCGAGCCTAACCGGTGGCGCTCCCGGCCGCTGTCCGGGTCAGGACTCGCCTCCCGACGAGCCGGAGACTCCGGCGTTGACGTTGAACAGGTCGTACTTCTCGATCGCCTGCCGGACGACGTCCCGGTCCACCTCGCCGCGGTCGGCGAGGCCCTGGAGGGCACGCACCGCCATCGAGTGGGCGTCGATGAACAGCTGGCGCCGTGCCGCCGGGCGCGTGTCGGAGTAGCCGAACCCGTCGGCGCCGAGGGTGTAGTAGTCCCCGGGGACCCACTGACGGATGCTGTCCTGGACCTGGTGCTCGAAGTCCGACGTCGCGACGAACGGGCCTCCGGCGTCGCGCAGCTTCGTGGTCAGGTACGCCTCGCGCGGCTCCTCCTCCGGGTGGAGGAAGTTGTGGTCGTCCGCGGCGACGCCGTCCCGGCGCAGCTCGTACCAGCTGGTCACCGACCACACGCCGGCGCGGACGCCCCAGTCCTCGGCGAGCAGCTCGCGGGCGTGGAGCGCCCACGGCACCCCGACGCCGGAGGAGAGCAGCTGGACACGCGGGCCGTCGCCGTCGGGTGCGGCGATCTGGTAGATGCCGCGCAGGAGGCCCTCGACGTCGAGGTTCTCCGGCTCCGCCGGCTGGTGCATCGGCTCGTTGTACACCGTGAGGTAGTACATGACGTTCTGGTCGCGGGAGTCGTCGCCGAACATCCGCTGGAGGCCGTCCCGGACGATGTGCCGGATCTCGTAGCCGTAGGCGGGGTCGTAGTGGACGATCGCGGGGTTCGTGGAGGCCAGCACGGGGGAGTGGCCGTCCATGTGCTGGGTGCCCTCGCCCGCCAGCGTGGTCTTGCCGGCGGTCGCGCCGATGATGAAGCCACGGGCCAGCTGGTCGCCGGCGGCCCAGAGCTGGTCACCGGTGCGCTGGAACCCGAACATCGAGTAGAAGATGTAGACCGGGATCATCGGCTCGCCGTGGACGGCGTAGGAGGTGCCGAGCACCTGCATCGCGGCTGCGGAGCCCGCCTCGTTGATGCCGGTGTGGAGCAGCTGCCCTTGCTCGGACTCCTTGTAGCTGAGCATGAGGTCCTGATCCACGGAGGTGTAGTTCTGGCCGTGGACGTTGAAGATCTTCGCCGTCGGGAACATCGAGTCCAGGCCGAAGGTCCTGGCCTCGTCGGGGATGATCGGCACGAAACGTTTGCCGATCTCCTTGTCCTTCATCAGCTCTCGGAGCAGGCGTACGAACGCCATGGTGGTGGCGACCTCCTGCTGGCCGGAGCCCTTCGCGAGAACCTCGTACGGCTTCTCGTCCGGCAGCGGGAGGGGGTCGAACGTGGTGATCCGCTCGGGGATGAAGCCACCGAGCGCCTTGCGCCGCTCGAGCATGTACTGCAGCGCCTCGTCCGACTCGTCCGGCCGGTAGTACGGCGCGTTGTACGGGTCCTCGAGCTGCTCGTCCGAGATCGGGATCCGCATCGCGTCACGGAGCATCTTCAGGTCCGTGGTCTTCATCTTCTTCATCTGGTGGGTCGCGTTGCGTCCCGCGAACGACGGACCCAGGCCGTAGCCCTTGACCGTGTGGGCCAGGATGACGGTCGGCTGACCGGTGTGCTCCAGGGCGGCCTTGTAGGCGGCGTAGATCTTGCGGTAGTCGTGCCCGCCGCGCTTGAGCGCCCAGATCTGGTCGTCGGTCATGTTCTTGACGAGCTCCTTGGTCCGCGGGTCGCGGCCGAAGAAGTGCTCGCGGACGTAGGCGCCGTCGTTCGCCTTGTACGTCTGGAAGTCGCCGTCGGGGACGGTGTTCATGAGGTTGACGAGCGCGCGGTCCTTGTCGGCGTTGAGCAGCGCGTCCCACTCGCGGCCCCAGATGACCTTGATGACGTTCCAGCCGGCGCCACGGAACTGTGCCTCCAGCTCCTGGATGATCTTGCCGTTGCCGCGCACCGGGCCGTCGAGCCGCTGGAGGTTGCAGTTGACGACGAACGTCAGGTTGTCGAGGTTCTGCCAGGAGGCCTGCTGGAGCATGCCGCGCGACTCCGGCTCGTCCATCTCGCCGTCGCCGAGGAACGCCCAGGTGTGCTGCTGGGAGGTGTCCTTGATGCCCCGCTCGTGCAGGTACTTGTTGACCCACGCCTGCTGGATCGCCTGCGCCGGGCCGAGTCCCATGGAGACCGTGGGGAACTCCCAGAAGTCGGGCATCCGCCGCGGGTGCGGGTAGGAGGGCAGGCCGCGGCCCTCCTCCGGGTGGGAGTACTCCTGCCGGAAGCCGTCCAGGTCGGCCTCGGTGAGACGGCCCTCGAGGTAGGCGCGGGCGTAGTTGCCGGGGGAGGCGTGACCCTGGAAGAAGACGTGGTCGCCTCCGCCCGGGTGCTGCTTGCCACGGAAGAAGTGGTTGAGGCCCACCTCGTAGAGGGTCGCGAGCGACGCGTAGGAGGAGATGTGCCCCCCGACGCCGACCCCGGGCCGCTGTGCCCGGGTCACCATGACGGCGGCGTTCCAGCGGATCCAGCCGCGGTACTTGCGCTCGACCGCCTCGTCGCCCGGGAAGTAACCCTCCTCGTGGACGGGGATGGTGTTGACGTACGGCGTCGTGATCGGGTTCGGGATCGCCACGGAGCGCTCACGGGCACGCCGGAGCAGATTCAGCAGGATGTACCGGGCGCGGGGTCCGCCGCGCTCCTCGATGAGGCCGTCGAGCGACTCGAGCCACTCGTCGGTCTCTTCCGCGTCGATGTCCTTGACCTGACTGAGCAGTCCGTTGATCAGGGGCGAGGACTCGTCTCGTGAGCTCACGCGTTCCTTCTTTCGGTCTTGGCGTCGGCGGTGGCGACACGGCGTGCGACACCTCAGCGTAAGCAACATTGTCATGCTCGGAACGCCCGGGGTCGAACCGCGGGCGCCTGGTGCCGTGTGACTCCGAACACCCATGCCGTGCCGATCACCTCGGTGCGCGCACCGCGGCGACCACCTCGGCCTGCCCACCGGCGATCACCTCGGCCTGCCCACCGGCGATCACCTCGGCGTGCGAGCCGTGGCGGTGGCGGGGAGAGTGACCGCCATGACGGACTCTCCACCCAGCCGCCTCAGCGGTCGTGTCATCGGCATCTGCATCGCAGCCGCGCTCGGCGGGTTCCTGTTCGGCTTCGACACCGCGGTCATCAACGGAGCCGTCGACGCGCTGGCGGGATCGTTCGGGCTCGGCACCGCCCTGAAGGGGTTCGCCGTCTCCTCGGCGCTGATCGGCTGTGCGGTCGGCGCCTGGTTCGCCGGGCCGGTCGCGAGCCGGCTCGGTCGGGTCCCCACCATGATGATCTCGGCGGCCCTGTTCTTCGCGTCCGCGATCGGTTCCGGCTTCGCGACCGGCGTCGTGGACCTGATCTTGTGGCGGGTGCTCGGCGGGCTCGGTGTCGGTGCGGCGTCGGTCATCGCGCCGGCATACATCGCCGAGGTCTCGCCGTCGCGGGTGCGCGGCAGGCTGGGCTCGCTGCAGCAGCTCGCCATCGTGACCGGCATCTTCACCGCGCTGATGTCCGACGCCGTGCTGGCCGGGTTCGCGGGTGGTGCCGCCGAGACGCTGTGGCTGGGCCGCGAGGCGTGGCGATGGATGTTCATCGCCGAGGCCGTGCCTGCCGCCGTCTACGGGCTGTTCGCGCTGCGGCTGCCCGAGTCGCCCCGCTTCCTGGTGGCGCGCGGTCAGATCGACAAGGCCTCGCAGGTCCTCTACGACTTCACCGGCGTCGTCAACGTGAACCTGAAGATCGAAGAGATCCGTAGGACGCTCAACGCGGAGAAGCGCGAGTCGCTCGCCGACCTGCGGGGCCGGACGCTCGGACTCAAGCCGATCGTGTGGACCGGGATCCTGCTCTCCGTGTTCCAGCAGTTCGTGGGCATCAACGTGATCTTCTACTACTCGACCACGCTGTGGCGCTCGGTCGGGTTCGCGGAGTCCGACGCGTTGACCATCTCGGTCATCACGTCGGTCACGAACATCGTCGTCACGATCGTGGCGATCCTGCTCGTCGACAAGGTGGGACGCCGGCCGATGCTCCTCGCCGGCTCCGTCGGGATGGCGGTCTCGCTGGCGCTGATGGCTCTTTCGTTCTCGTTCGCGACCATGGAGACGTTGCCCGACGGCACGCAGACCGCGGACCTCGCGGCGCCGTGGTCGCTCGTGGCCCTCATCTGCGCGAACGTCTTCGTGGTCTCCTTCGGAGCCAGCTGGGGACCACTGGTGTGGGTGCTGCTCGGCGAGATGTTCCCGAACTCCATCCGGGCCGGTGCGCTGGCCGTGGCGGCAGCGGCGCAGTGGGCGGCCAACTTCTTCATCTCCACCACCTTCCCGATGTTCGCCAACATCGGCCTGCCGTTCGCGTACGGCTTCTACGCGACGTTCGCCGTGGTGTCGTTCTTCTTCGTCCTGCGCAAGGTGCCGGAGACCAAGGGCATGGAGCTGGAGGAGATGTCCGACGAGCCGACCGTCGGGCGCCGGAGGGCGCCCGCCGAGGCGGCGGACTAGCACCGGAGTCGTCCGGGGTTCGCCAGCTCTGCTCAGCCCGCCCAGGCGAGCTCGTCGCGGCCGTACGGCCGGGGCGGGGCGGGGAAACGCAGGCGTTCGCCGTCGACGCGCAGCGGCGGCGGTACGTGGACCAGCGTCCCGTAGGCCGAGGTGACCGTCTCGGTGCGCACCGGTAGCAGGCCCGCGGCGCGGCGCTCGTCCGCAGACCCGGGCTCGGCGACCGGCCCGGGCGGGCGGGTCTGCAGCTCGTGCGCGACGCGGGCGAGGCTGACACGGACGGCTGCTCCGCCGTCGTCCCGGTGGGCGAGGGCCTCCATGACCGCGGCCGCCAGGAGGTAGCCGGCCGTGTGGTCGAGGGCCTGGACCGGCAGGGCACCCGGCCGGGAGCCGGTGGCGTACCGGTGCGCGATGCCGGTGGCGACCTGGACGATCGAGTCGAAACCCCGCTCGCCCGCCCACGGGCCGCCCGATCCCCAGGCGGACAGCTCGGCGACGACCGGGTGCGGGCGACGCGCGAGGACGTCGCCGGCCGCGAGACCGAACCCGGCGAGCGCCCCCGGCCGGTAGCCGGTGATCAGGACGTCGGCTCCGGCGAGCACCCGTTCGAGGCGTTCCCGGGCGGCCGGATCGGCCAGGTCGGCCTCCGCCGAGCGTTTCCCGAAGCCGGTGTCCAGGTGCTGGTCGAGAATCTCCGGCATCGTGGGCGGGTCGACGCGCAGGACGTCCGCGCCGAGCGCGCCGAGCATGCGGGTGGCCGTCGGTCCGGCGATGACTCGCGTGAGATCGAGGACGCGCAGGCCGGTCATCGGCAGGCGGCCCGTGGCCGGCAGCCCGGCGCCGGCGCCGGTGTGCCGGCGAGTCTCGATGAGGGGCGTGGCGGCCACGGCACGTCCCTGATCGTGGGACAGCCACTGTTCAGGGCGGCGCATCGCCGCGGCCACGCCGCCCGCGGACCGCACCAGCGCCTCGGTGTCGGTGGCCGTCAACCCTCGGACCACGGCACCCACACGGGCCGCGGCCTGCTCGTCGTCGAGGTGCGGACCGATCGCCAGCGCGGACAGCAGCGCGGCCCGGTGGTGCGGGTAGTTCGCATGGAAGCGCACCCAACCGTCGTGGGCCTCGACGAACGTCGACAACGGGGCGAAGCCGGCCACGGCCCGGCCGTCCGCACGGAGGTGACGGAACGAGTCGTAGGCGGCCGCGACGTCGGCCGTGTCGACGCCGACCCGGACGGGACGTCCGCGCACTCGGCCGAGGGCCGCAGCAGCCGCGGCGCACCGCGTGACGGCGTCGAGAGCCAGGCCCTCGACGTCGAGCGGGCCCGCCCACCAGCGGCGCGGCCCGGTGACGGCGACTGCTTCCTCGTTCACGGTCGAACGATCCCACCGCCCGGAGACCGCGGCTAGAGGTCGCGGCGCCGGAACACCAGCAGGCCGAGCACGGTGAGGCCGACCGCAACCACGCCGAGATAGACGGCGGAGTGTGCGAACGCCAGGTCCACCATCTCGTACTCGCACATCATTCCCTGGGCGTCCGTGGTGCACGAGCGCACGTCGTAGGTCGTGCCGTGGTTGATCCACCCGATGATGTTCGTGCTCAGTATCCAGGGCGCGAGCCGGTCCACCTGCTGCCCCAGGATGGCCTCGACGGCCACGCCCCAACCGGCTACGGCGCCGAGAACCGCCGCGGTGTGCCGGAGCAGCAACCCGAGCACCGCACCGAGGGCGGCGGTCACACCGGTCAGCGCGAGCAGACGCAGCGCGGTCCACGCCACGCTCTCCCAATGTTCGGCGGTCATGCCGCCGGCCGTGTCGAACCCGGTGCCGATGAGCCAGGCGCCACCGACCACCACGCCCAGCAGGACGGCGGCGGCCGGCAGGATGCCGAGGCCGGCGGCGAGCACCTTGGAGGCGTAGACGCGGGTTCGGCGCGGCTCGAACGTCAGCCAGGTGCCGAGCGCGCCCGTACTCGCCGCTGCCGCCGTGAAGGTTCCGCCGACGAAGAAGCCGACCAGGAGATAGATCGGTGCGCTGCTGGAGAGCAGCCGCGGGAGGGTCTCCTCGAGCGGCGGCGACTCGAAGAAGAAGTGCTCGCGCTGGGGCGCCATCTGGTCGCAGCCGAAGTCCAGGTCCTCACCGGCGCGTTCGCTCTCTGCCTCCTCCTGCTCGAGGCACTGAGCGATGTTCTCCTCGCCGTGCTGCTCCCAGTCCGCCCGGGCCTGCTGCCAGTACTGCTCCGCCTGCTCGCGTTCCGTCTCGGACATGGGCTGCGAGGTCTGGAAGAACCCGAACAGCACGAGGCCGGCACCGACCAGGCCGGCGAGCATGGCGGCGATGACCAGACGCCGGGAGAACAGTCGCCGTAGCTCGACCTTCAGCAGCCGCATCAGGACACCTCCGCGGCCGGTTCAACGGGTTCGGCCGGTGCGTGGCGTCCGCGTCGGCCGCGTGGCGGTTGCGCGAGAGAGGTCGCGGAGGTCAGCTCGAGGAACACCGACTCCAGGTCCGCACGCTCGGGGACCAGCTCGTGGACGTAGATGCCCCGGTGGGCGAGGAGCTCGGTGATGCGTGCCGGGTCGTCGACACCGCGGACCCTCAGGTAGGGCCCGTCCGGCCGCACGCGCAGGCCGTCACCGCTCAGCACGGCAGCGGCGGACTCGGGGTCGGGGACGCCGACGCGCACGGCGGTGATGCCGGAGTCGCCGATGACGTCGGTGACGGGCCCCTCGGCCAGCAGGCGTCCCGCGCCGATGATGGAGACCGTGTCGGCGATCTGCTCGACCTCGGCCAGGATGTGGCTGGACACCAGCACGGTGCGGCCCTCGTCGGCGAGGCGGCGCATGGTCTGGCGGATCTCGTGGATCCCGGCCGGGTCGAGGCCGTTGGTCGGCTCGTCGAAGATCAGGAGGTCCGGCGACTTCAGCAGGGTGGCGGCGATGGCGAGGCGCTGCTTCATGCCGAGCGAGTAACCCTTGTACCGGTCCTTGCCGCGATCGCCCAGTCCGGTGGCGTCGAGGACCTCGCCGACGCGGGCCTTGGGCGTCCCGATGCCCGCCGCGAGCAGCTCCAGGTTCCTCCAGCCCGTGAAGGTCGGGAAGAACTTCGGCGACTCGACGATCGCGCCGACCCGGCCGATAACGTCCGGAAGCTCGTCGGGCACCTCGTGGCCGAAGATGCGCATGCTGCCGGACTCCGCGCGCACCAGGCCGAGGAGCATCCGGATGGTGGTGGTCTTGCCGGAGCCGTTCGGGCCGAGGAAACCGTGGACGCCACCGACGGGCACGCGAAGGTCCAGTCCCTCCACGCCGACTCGTCGGCCGCCACGCGCCCGGTAGGTCCGGCGCAGGGCCGTCGTGTCGATCGCCAGCTCAGTCATCGGTCTCCCCACGTTCGGCCAGGTCGGCCGCGTCGGCGACCCGCCGGCCACGCTATCGGGGTAACGGACGCCTCCGAGCCAGAACGGGGTGGGCGTTCCGCGGGTTCGCCAGGCGGTGATCTGCGAGCTTGCGCAGCTGGTCGCCACTACGGTGGGGTTGAGCAACTCGAGCACGGGCTCGGACCCGGGTGCGGACATGATGGTCGTGCCTGGACGGACACGACGGGTCGATGGGCCCCAGAGGGAAGGACGCACGTGGCAGTCAGCGCGGGAGCCGGAGCGGGAAGCTTGGGCTTCACTACCGGGCAGGTGATCCAGGAGTTCCTCTACGACGACGACGTCGACTCCGCAGTTCGACAGGGCGTCGAGGAGGCCACCGGAACCGAGCTGGTCGACGAGGAATACGGCGACGTGTCCGACGGCACCATCATCTGGTGGCGTGACGACGACGGTGGTCAGGAGGAGTTGACCGACATGCTGGTCGACGCCCAGGCCAACCTCGACGACGGCGGTCTGATCTGGGTGCTCACCCCGAAGCCCGGACGTGACGGGCATGTGGTTCCGGCGGACGTGGAGGAGGCCGCCCGGACCGCGGGGATGCTCGCCACCTCGGCCATCTCCGTCGGGCCGGCCTGGAACGGCATCCGGATCGCGTCGCGCAGCCGCTCCCGGCGGTGAGCGGCCGGGCCGGGACATCGGTGCCGGCTCCCGGTGCCGCGGCTCCAGGGTCTGTGCGGTCCGCCGGTACCGCGGCCCCAGACTTCGTGCTCCCGGACACGCACGGCACTCCGGTGCGGCTCTCGGCCCTGCGCGGGTCGCCGGTCGTGGTCGTGTTCTTCCCGTTCGTGTTCTCCGGGATCTGCACGGTCGAGCTGCGTGAGCTGCGGGACAACCTCGCCGACTTCACGGCGCGTGGTGTGCGGCTGCTCGCTGTCTCCACCGACGCGATGTTCGCCCAGCGTGCCTGGGCGGAGGCAGAGGGCTTCGGCTTCGACCTGCTCTCCGACTTCTGGCCGCACGGCGAGGTCTCGCGCCGCTACGGGGTGTTCGACGAGCGGAGCGGGCACGCCGTTCGCGGCAGCTTCCTCGTCGACGCCGACGGAACGGTGCGGTGGTCGGTCGTGAAGCCGAAGGGCCGGGCGCGCGAGCTGGCGGAGTACCGCGACGCGCTGGCGACTCTCGAGACCTGAGCCGCTCCGCCCGGGTCCGCGGCGCCGATCGCTCTCGGGTCTGCGCGTGTACCGTTCAGCCCGCGTTCGAGTCGAGTTCTGCTGTCCGAGTCGCCGCAGAGGTGCGCTCCGACCCCCGAACGTTGACTCGATTGCGCGGCCGCGCCGTCACCTCGTCGGCGGGTGGCGTCAGAGCGACCTCTTGAAGCCTTCGTGCGACTGCACGTACCCGAGGTCCCGGTAGAACCGGTGCGCGTCTGGCCGCTGCTTGTCCGACGTCAGCTGGGCGAGGGCGCAACCACGTTCCCGCCCGCGCGCATGCGCGTGCTCCATCATCAGCCGGCCGATGCCCAGTCCCCGGAGCCGGGCATCAACCCGGACCGCCTCGATGTGGAGGCGGGTGGCCCCGTTCCGCGCGATGCCCGGGATGTACGTCAGCTGCATGACACCGACCACCTCGCCGTCGAGCTCGGCCACCACGAGCTCGTCGTTCGGGCTGGAGTCGATCGCCTCGAAGCCGGCGACGTGGGCCGGCCCGAACGAGCCGGTCCGCCGTGATGCGACCGAGTCGTCGGCGATGAGCTCGACCATCCGCTCGAGGTCGTCGCGGCCGGCGGTGCGAAACGCCACGCGTGCGGTGGATTCCGGCGAGGTCACGCACGGACGCTAGCAAGGTTCGACGACCACCGCGGCGATGCCACCTGGACTACGCTGTCGGGGCGCCCTTCGGCGCAGGGGCCTGTAGCTCAGTTGGTCAGAGCGCCGCGCTTACACCGCGGAGGTCGTCGGTTCGAGACCGGCCGGGCCCACCTCGCGGGTAGTTCAGCCGCGAGGTCCAGCCTGAGCCGCGCACGCTCTTGCCCCGCCGAGGCGAGGAAGTGGACTCGCATCGCGTGAGCGTGTTCGGGCGACCGACGCTCATGCCTCGAGGATCGGTCGCGGGTCGAAGGTGACGCGGATGCGGGTGATGAGGCAGTCCTCGAGATGACTCCAGTTGACGGTGGGGATCGGGGCGGTGGCGGCGGTGTGCAGGTCGAACCAAGTCATGGCATCGGGTCCTTCCACGACGCGGGCGCGCAGGGTCAGGTCGGTCATGATCGACTCCGCCATCCCTTTGAGGCCGGCGATGCACTCGTCGATGCCGCTGGCCGTTCCCATGGTGCCGACAAACTCGACGTCGGGTGCCAGGACCGTCCGGAGGCGGTCGAAATCGCGGTTTCGCCACGCGTCGAAGTAGGTCGTTGCGGCGGCGCGGGTGATCTCGTTCTGATTCATCAGAGCGTCCTTCCGGTGGGGTGAAAGGTCAGATGGTCGGGGTCCATGCGCGGGTCGTGACGCCGACGGTGTTCCAGGCGTTGATGACGACGATGAGCGAGACGAGTGCGCCGAGCTCGGCCGGGTTCAGATGGGCGGACGCTTCGCGCCAGTCGGCGTCCGGGACGTGCGTGTCGGCGACGCGGGTCATCGTGTCGGTGAGGGCGAGGGCCGCCCGTTCCCGCGTGGTGAAGAAGGGCGACTCGCGCCACACCGCGACGGCGGCGAGGCGACCGATCGGTTCACCGGCTGAGAGAGCGTCGCGCGTGTGCTCGGCAACGCAGTAGGCGCATCCGTTGATCTGCGATGCCCGCAGTCGCACCAGTTCTCGCAGGCCCGGCTCCACGCCGGCCTCGTCGAGCTCGCGAGTGGCTGCCGCGTCCAACGCGGCCAGCCCCCGAGAGAACGCGGGGGCGGTGGTGTCGATGTCGAGCCGGGTCAGGACGCCGACGGTCTCGGTGGATGTGCTGGTCATGGTGACTTCTCCTCGTTCGCGCTTTCCCTCCACGTTCGTCTCGTTCGAGCCATCTGTCCAACATCAGGTTCGTATCGCACCTATCATCGGTGAATATGGAACTTCATCAGTTGCGATACTTCCTTGCCGTCGTCGACGCAGGGACGTTCACGGCCGCAGCTGAGGCGGTCCGAATCAGCCAGTCGGGCGTGAGCACCCAGTTGCAGAAGTTGGAACGGGAGTTGGGGCTCGCACTCATCGACCGGTCGGCGCGCCGGGTCGTGCTCACTCCGGCGGGGGAGCGACTGGTGCCGCACGCGCGGGCGGCGATCGCCGCGGTCGACGACGTGGCCGGGGCAGCGAACGACATCCGTGGCCTGGTGACCGGGATGCTGCGGGTCGCGACCGTCACCGGGATGGTTTGGCAACCCCTGTTCGACGCGCTCGCGACCATCCATACCCGGCACCCCGGCATCGACCTCCGCCTGCACGAAGGCCCGTCCGGCGACCTGATCGCCCAGATCCGCGACGGCACTGCCGACGTCGCACTCGCCGCGTGGGTGGGTGCGACGCCCGAGGCTGTGCAGACCTCGGTGGTGTTCGACGATCCTCTCGTCGCCGTTGTTGCGCCGGGGCACCCCTGGGCCACACGCGACCGCATCCGCCCCGCCGAGCTCGCCCGCACCGACCTCATCTCACTTGTTCGCGGCACTGGCGCGCGGGCAGCCCTCGACGCGCTCCTCGTGCGCGCCGGAACGTCCGCCGAGCCCCGCTGGGAGGTGTCCTCACCTGCCTACGTGCAGATGCTGACCAGCCGCGGACTCGGTGTGGGCATCGTGAGCGCGACCACGGCTCGCGACTGGGAGGACGTCGTGGCGCTCCGGATCGCCGACGAGCGCGCGCGCTCTCAGCTCGGCATCGTCTGGAAACGTCGGCCGAGCCACGCCGCCCAAGCACTCCTCCACCTTCTCGAGCAGCCGCAAACGCACTCCTGATCGCACGCCATCCCGATCACGGGCCGAGAGATGACGCTTCTCGGAGGCGGAGGCGGAGGCGGAGGCGGAGGCGGCGTGCAGTGCACGCAGCGCGATCACCGCCTTCGACCGATGCGTAGCGGCAACGAAGGCGCTCGCCCAAGTCGCCGGACGGCATCGAGGCGACGTGCTCGACGTCAGCCGTGGGAGCATGCGGACCCGCGGACCGCGACCATGCTCGGCAACGAGGCCAGGCGTGCGCTGCACCCATCGGCACTGTGAAAGGCACCACGTACGGCCGTTAGGCTCGGAACTCATGACCGACGCACTCTCCACGGCCCGCTCGGCCGGGCCGGACCTCACCCTGGCAGACGTGATGTCCGTCCTCGAGGAGCACTACCCTCCCGGCACGGCCGAGGACTGGGACGCCGTCGGGCTCGTCGCCGGCGACCCGGGGGCGCCGGTACGGACGGTGCTGCTCGCGGTCGACCCGACTCCGGAGGTGGTGGCCGAGGCCCTCGACGTCGGTGCGGACCTGCTGCTGACGCACCACCCGCTCTACCTGCGCGGAACCTCCAGCGTCGCCGCCACCACACCGAAGGGTCGGGCGGTCCACTCGCTCATCGCCGGCGGCTGCGCGCTCTACACGGCGCACACCAACGCGGACGCCGCGACGGAGGGCGTGGCCCAGGCGCTGGCGGACGTCCTCGGTCTCGTCGACACGCGTCCGATCGTGCCCCTCGCTACCGACGGTCTCGACACGCTCGTCACCTTCGTGCCCCGGGAGCACACGAGCGCCGTCGTCGACGCCCTCGCCGAGGCCGGCGCGGGACGCCTCGGGGACTACGAGCGTGCGGCATTCGTCTCGGCCGGCACCGGCACCTTCCGGCCGCTCCCGGGCGCTCGGCCCGCCGTCGGCTCGGTAGGTGCGACCGAGGAGGTGGCCGAGGACCGGGTGGAGATGGTCCTGCACCGATCCCGGCGCGCCGCAGCCCTTGCCGCGCTGCGGGACGCCCATCCCTACGAGGAGCCTGCCTACACCCTCGTCGCCCAGGCGGACCCGGGGGCCGCCACCGGGACCGGCCGCATCGGGCACCTGCCGCTACCGACCACGCTCCTGACCTTCGCGGACCTGGTCGCCACCGCACTGCCGGCCACGCCGCAGGGCATCCGGGTGGCCGGCGACCTGGACGCCGAGGTCTACACCGTCGCTGTCTGCGGCGGCGCCGGCGACTCCCTGCTCGGACATGTCCGGTCCGTCGGCGCGGACGTGTACGTCACGGCGGACCTGCGGCACCACCCGGCGTCGGAGCACATCGCCGGCGGACCGCCCTACCTCGTCGACGCGACCCACTGGGCCAGCGAGTGGCCCTGGCTGCCCCGCGCGGCGGCCGTGCTGCGTTCGGCCGCCGAGGCTCGCGGCAGTACGTTGGACCTGCACGTCTCCACGCTGGTCACCGACCCGTGGGACCTCGTGCTGGAAGGAGCCCACCTGTGACCACCGCCCCCAAGGACGCCCAACGCAAGCTGCTCGACCTCCAAGCGCTCGACACGCGGCTCGCGAAGCTCGCGCACCAGCGGCGCACGCTGCCCGTGCTCGCCGCCCTGCAGGAGCTCGAGGGCCGCGGCGAGGACGTCCACCGCGCTCAGGTGGAGGCCCGCACGGTCGCCGCGGACACCCGGCGTGAGCTCGCCCGCTCGGAGGCCGACGTCGAGCAGGTCCGCAGCCGTGCCGCCCGGCACCAGGCCACGCTCGACGCCGGGCAGGGCGTCTCCCGCGAGCTCCTCGCCCTGCAGAACGAGCTCGCCCAGCTGGGGGAGCGGCAGAGTGTCCTGGAGGAGATCGAGCTCGAGATCATGGAGCGCCTCGAGACGGCCGAGAAGCAGGTCGCCGAGCTCGAGGCCCAGGAGAAGGCCATCGCGGGGGACCGCGAGCAGCACATCGCCGACCGCGACGCCGCGTTTGCCGAGATCGACGCCGAGGCTGAAAAGCTCAATGCTCAGCGTGCGGAGCTCGCCGGCGAGGTCGACGCCGAGCTCCTCGATCTCTACGAGTACGCACGCTCGCGCACCGGTGGCCTCGGAGTCGTCGCGCTGCACGGCCACCGCACCGAGGGCGTGAGCATCGACTTCAGCCTGAGCGAGCTCTCCGCGATCGACACCGCCGCCGAGGACGAGGTGCTCGTCTCCGAGGAGCACGGCTACGTCCTCGTCCGCCTGGACGACGGCGAGACCTCCGGCCGGGCATGACCGACGCGGTCCCGGTCCCGGCAGGCGTCGGAGTCCGGGCCTTCTGCCGCCGGGACTAGCCGCGCTCGACGAGCGTGAGGGTGCGGCGCCCGCGGACCGCGGTCCCGAGCTCGACGGCGTGGATCGATCCGCCGTCGACCATCTCCTGGGCTGCCTCGGCCAGACGCTCCGCCGTCCGCGGCGGCCGGCTCGTGCGCGTCAGCAGGTGGTGGGTCAGCAGACCGCGCGCGTGCTTGGCGTTGTGGGAGACCACCTGACGCTGGCCCGTGACGTCCTCGCGCACCACCTGCACGGTCACGTGGTCGCAGTCCCGCGGCGGCTTCCATGCGGCCGCGTAGGCCGCCGAGCGACAGTCGACGACGACGTCGCCGCTGGCCCGCTCGTCGAGGACACCGGCGAGGTGGGCACGCCAGAACGCCGACGGCTTCCCACCGGGCAGGCCGGGCAGCGCGGCCCCCATGGAGAGCCGATAGGCCGGCACGCGGTCCGACGGCTCGAGCACGCCCCACAGGCCCGAGAAGATCCGTACGCACTGGGCGGCACGCCGCCGCGCCGTACCGGTCAGCTCGGGCAGGCCCGCGGCGGCGAACAGGACCCCGGAGTAGACGCGGGCCGCGGGTGCGGCAGGCGCGGTGCGCAGCCCGGTGTTGTGCCGGACCTCGTCGGCGACTCCGGCACCGACACCGAGCAGGTCGGGCGCGTCGTCACGCGCCGAGACCTCGACGAGCCGGTCGAGGACACGTTCGCGAGCGCCCGTGAGCGCGGCCGAGGAGAGTTTCGTGAGGTCGACGGGGGCGCCGCGGGCGGGCGCCGTCTTGCCCTCGGAGGGCGGGAGGAGCACGAGCACCACGCGATGCTAGCCCGACGGCGGGGACGTGGCTGACGCCGGCCGCGTCCCGGGTGCTGGGCCGGTAGCATGGGTGTACGGATGAGTCGGCCAGGCGGTCGCGTCACACCCTCCAGGTGTGCCGAGGAACGTCCGGGCTCCGCAGGGCGGGGTGGTGGGTAACGCCCACCCGGGGTGACCCGCGGGAAAGTGCCACAGAAAACAGACCGCCGCCGGGCTCGCCCGGCGGTAAGGGTGAAACGGTGGTGTAAGAGACCACCAGCGCGGCGGGTGACCGTCGCGGCTCGGTAAACCCCACCCGGAGCAAGACCAGACAGCAGGCGTTCGAGGGCTGCCCGCCCGAGCCTGTGGGTAGGTCGCTGGAGGCGTGCGGCAACGTACGTCGTAGATGGATGGCCGCCACCGCGCCCCCCGGGCCGCGGCTACAGAACCCGGCGTACCGGCCGGCTCATCCGCCCTCGCAGCATTGCCGCGCCGGTGGCCGCGACGCACCCGGCGGGCCCTCCAACCGCCGGGTGCGTAGCTGTGAGGTCAGTCCTCGTTCGGCATGAGGATCCAGAGGATGAAGTAGGCGATGATCTGCATCCCGGGGATGAACAGGATCAGCAGGAACAGCAGTCTCGCCGTCCACGGACTCATGCCGAAGCGGCGGGCGAGTCCCGCGCAGACTCCGGCGATGATGCGGTCGCGGCGGGGACGGACCAGTCCGGAACGGCTCATCGACCGGCGGATGTCGGCCATGTCAGGATTCCTCTCTTCGGGTACGTGACCACGATGCCCCGACCGCGCGGTCGCCACATCCGGGAAGGCCCCTGACCGCGCCCCTGACCGCGCCGTCGGCGACCCTGAGCTGGCGCGCCACATCGGCACGACTCCCGCAGGCATGGCCTTCGTAGTGCTCGCCGGCGAGGTGGGCCGCAGTGCCATGGCCGCGCGTGCCGGGCCAGAGCCGGCGTCAGCGGTGGCCGATGGCCGCCAGGTGCGCCGCACCGACGATGCCGGCGGTGTTGCGCAGCTCGGCCGGCACGATGGGCGCGTTCGTCTTGAGCAGCGGCAGGAACTTCTTGTGCCGCTTGCTCACGCCGCCGCCGACCACGAGCAGGTCCGGGGAGAACAGCATCTCGACGGTCTCGTAGAACCGCTGAAGCCGCTTGGCCCACTTCTCCCAGCTCAGGTCCTCCCGCTCGCGCGCGGACGAGGCCGCCCGCGACTCGGCGTCGTGCCCGTCGATCTCCAGGTGCCCCATCTCGGTGTTGGGCACCAGCTTGCCGTCGAGGAGCATGCCGGAGCCGATCCCGGTGCCGAGCGTCGTGACGATCACGACGCCGGACACGTCCTTGGCGGCACCGTAGATGCCCTCGGCCACCCCGGCGGCGTCGGCGTCGTTGACGGCGATGACACTGCGGCCGGTGGCCTCGCTCATCAGCGCCGGCACGTCGACGCCCGTCCACGACTGGTGCAGGTTCGCGATGAACGGCACCACGCCGTGCTTGATCGGCGCGGGGAACGTCAGCCCGACGGGCGTCTCCGGCGGCAGGTCGAAGGACGCCACCAGCTCGGCGACGGTCGCCGCGACGGCCGCCGGCTTCGACGGATCGGGTGTCGGGATGCGGATCCGGTCCGCGGCGAACTCGCCGGTGGCAAGGTCGACCGGCGCGCCCTTGATCCCGGAGCCGCCGATGTCGATGCCGAAGGCCAGCGCGGGGCCGGCGGACCTGCTCATGACGCTCCCTGGCTGACGGTCAGGATCTCTGCGCCGTCGTCCGTCACGACCAGCGTGTGCTCCCACTGGGCGGTGCGGGACCGGTCCTTCGTGACCACGGTCCAGCCGTCGTCCCACTGCTCCCAGTCGGCCCCGCCGAGGGTGAGCATCGGTTCGACCGTGAAGACCATGCCGGGCTCCATGACCTCGTCGTGCTGGGGCGCGCTGTCGTAGTGCGGCACGACGAGGCCGGAGTGGAACGCCTCGCCGACGCCGTGCCCGGTGAACTCGCGGACCACGCCGTAGTCGAACCGGCGCGCGTAGGACTCGATGACCCGGCCGATGACATTGACCCGACGGCCGGGGCGGATCGCCTTGATGCCACGCTCCATGGCCGTCCTGGTGCGCTCGATCAGCAGGCGGGACTCCTCGTCGATCTCCCCGACGGCGAAGGTGGCGTTCGTGTCGCCGTGCACGCCGTCGAGATAGGCGGTGATGTCGACGTTGACGATGTCGCCCTCGGCCAGCACCGTGCTGTCCGGGATGCCGTGGCAGATCACCTCGTTGACGGACGTGCACAGCGACTTCGGGAAGCCTTTGTAGCTGAGCGTGGACGGGTAGGCGCCGTGGTCGACCAGGAACTCGTGGCCGACGGCGTCGAGCTCGTTCGTCGTCACGCCGGGTCGTACGTTCCGGCCCACCTCGGCCAGGGCCTCGGCGGCCAGACGCGAGGCCCGGCGGATCCTGTCCACCGTCTCCGGATTCTTCACGTCCGAGGCCGTGATCCGTTCGGGACCGGTGCGCCCGACATACTCGGGGCGGGGGATCGCGGCCGGGACGGTGCGTACTGGTGAGACGGTGCCCGGGATGAGGGTGCCCCGGGGCGCACGGTCGGCGAGCATGGTGGCGAGTGTACGGATACCCAGCACAGTCAGGAGCAGCAGCGGTGAGTGAGTCAGCAGCGGAGCAGTGGTACTACGACCTCGGTACCAAGCAGGTCGTGCAGGGCAAGGTGCGTGGCGCCACGAACCGGATGGGCCCGTACGCGAGCGCGGAGGAGGCCGCGCAGGCGATGAAGCATGCGGACGAGCGCAACGAGGAGTGGACCGAGGAGGAGAAGGCCTGGAACAGCGGCGACACCGAGCAGTGAGACGTGGCCGGCGGCGGGATCGCGTCGGTGAGTCGCGCGCCGGCCGGTCATGAGCCCGGCGACGTGCGCTCAGGAGCGGCGCGCGCTCAGGACTCGAAGGTGTGCTCCGACGTCGGGAAGGACTTCTCGCGAACCGCCTCGGCGTAGGACCGTGCCGCATTGTGCAGCTCGGCGCCCACGTCGCCGAAGCGGCGCGAGAACCGGGGGGACCACGACGTCATGCCGGCCATGTCGGTCCACACCAGGACCTGACCGTCGACGTCGGCGCCCGCGCCGATGCCGATGGTGGGCACGTCGATCACCTCGGTGACGCGCGCGGCGACCGCGCCGGGCACCATCTCCAGCACGACGGCGACGGCGCCCGCGTTCGCCAGCTCGAGCGCGTCGCCCACGAGCTTCTCGGCGGCATCCTGCCCGCGTCCCTGGACCCGCTTGCCGCCGAGAAGGTTCTCGGACTGGGGGGTGAAGCCGAGGTGCGCGACCACCGGGATGCCGGACCGGGTCAGCAGGGCGACGTGCTCGGTCAGGTGCGCGCCGCCCTCGAACTTCACGGCGTGCGCGCCGGC
Organism: Georgenia halophila; assembly: GCF_039541595.1. Classification (NCBI taxonomy): domain Bacteria; kingdom Bacillati; phylum Actinomycetota; class Actinomycetes; order Allobogoriellales; family Allobogoriellaceae; genus Georgenia; species Georgenia halophila. The sequence continues at coordinate 771,233 of NZ_BAABGN010000013.1, forward strand.
CTCCTTCAACATCCGCACCGCCGTCGCCAGGCACTGGTCGGGACCGGCCTCGTAGGACCCGAACGGCAGGTCCGCGATCACCATCGCTCGGCGCGTGCTGCGGGCGACGGCACGCACCGCCGGGATCATCTCGTCGACGGTCACCGGGATCGTCGTCGGATGGCCGTGCATGGTGTTGCCGATCGAGTCGCCGACCAGCAGCATGTCGATCCCGGCCTCGTCGAAGATCGGCGCGGTGACGGCGTCGTAGGCCGTCAGCATGGTCAGGGGCTTGCCACGCTCCTTGGCCTGACGGAGATGGTGCACCCGGAAGCGGCGGGGGGCTGCCGCGCCCTCGGCGCTCGACCCCTCCGTGCTCGGGACGCGGCCGGACGCCGAACCGGACACAGGGTCCGTCATGGTTCCTCCTGACAGGCTCGTGGATGTGCCCAGCCTAATGGCGGCCGTGTGCGCCATGATGGGACGGTGCGGACCGGACGTGGCCGCGTGCAGCAGCCGATGCGAGGCAGGGAGTCGTCGATGGACAAGCAGCAGGAGTACGTGCTCCGAGCGATCGAGGAACGCGACGTGCGTTTCATCCGGCTCTGGTTCACCGACGTCCTGGGCGTGCTGAAGTCCGTCGCCATCGCCCCCGCCGAGCTCGAGGGCGCCTTCGCCGAGGGCATCGGCTTCGACGGCTCCTCCATCGAGGGCCTCTCCCGCGTCTACGAGTCCGACATGCTGGCCAAGCCGGACCCGTCGACGTTCCAGGTGCTGCCCTGGCGCGGTGACGAGAACGGCGTCGCCCGCATGTTCTGCGACGTGCTGACGCCGACCGGCGAGCCCGCTCGCTCGGACCCGCGCAGCGTGCTCAAGCGGGCCCTGAACAAGGCCGCCGAGGCCGGGTTCACGTTCTACACCCACCCCGAGATCGAGTTCTACCTCTTCAACAACGTCGCCTCCCCGGCCGAGCCGCTGGTTCCGATCGACACCGGTGGCTATTTCGACCACGTCGCGCGCGGCACGGCGCACGACTTCCGGCGAGACGCGATCACCGCCCTGGAGTCGATGGGCATCTCGGTCGAGTTCTCCCACCACGAGGCTGGGCCGGGCCAGAACGAGATCGACCTGCGCTACGCCGACGCGCTGTCCATGGCGGACAACATCCAGACCTTCCGTACGGTCATCAAGGAGGTGGGCCTGCGCCAGGACGTGCTCGCCACCTTCATGCCGAAGCCGCTGGTGGACGCTCCGGGCTCGGGCATGCACGTGCACATGTCGCTGTTCGAGGGCGACCAGAACGCCTTCCACGACCCGTCCGGCGAGTTCCATCTCTCCGACACCGCCCGCAAGTTCATCGCGGGGCTGCTGCGGCACGCCAAGGAGATCACGGCGGTGTGCAACCAGCACGTGAACTCCTACAAGCGCCTGTGGGGCGGCGGCGAGGCGCCCAGCTACGTCTCCTGGGGCCACAACAACCGGTCCGCCCTCGTGCGGGTGCCGATGTACAAGCCGGACAAACCCGGCTCGGCGCGCGTGGAGTACCGCGCCCTCGACTCCGCCGCGAACCCGTACCTCGCGTTCGCGGTGCTGCTCAACGCCGGCCTCAAGGGCGTCCAGGAGGGGTACGAGCTGCCCGAGGGCGCCAGCGAGGACGTGGCCGCGATGAGCCGGCCCGAGCGGCGCGCGCTGGGCATCAAGTCGTTGCCGGCGTCGCTGCGTGAGGCGCTGGAGATCATGGAGTCCTCGGAGCTGCTGGCCGAGACGCTCGGCGAGGACACCTTCGAGTACTTCCTGCGGAACAAGCAGACCGAGTTCGAGGAGTACCGCAACCAGGTGACCGCCTACGAGCTGCAGCGGTTCATCCCCGCGCTGTGACCCGGCAGGTCTCACGCACGACGGCGCTGCGGCGGCTGGGCTTCACCGACGCCGGCCTCGCCGCCGACAGGCTGGACGACGACGCCCTCGCGCCGTACGCGGCCCGGGCCGCAGCGGCCGGCGCACCGTTGGACGAGGCCCTCGGTAGGACGGCGGACCCCGACCTGGCGCTGTTGACCCTGCTGCGCCTGGCCGAGGCCGCCGGCGGGTCCGGCTCGGGCGACGGGGCGTTGCTGAGCCGGGTGCTGGCCGAGAAGGAGCCGCGTCGCCGGCTGCTCGCGGTGCTCGGCCTGTCGACCGCGCTGGGGAACGACCTGGTCGCCCGGCCCGAGGGCGTGGCCGACCTCCTGGACGAGAACGGCACCGGTTCGGTGCTGGACCGGCCCGCCGACGAGGTCCGCACCGAGGCCCTGCGCGCGGTCGGCGCCGACCCGGGCGCCGACGTGCCGGTGGCCGACGGCGACGGCGGCGGCGGCGACGGCGTGGCCGCGCTGCGCCGGTCCTACCGACGGCGGCTCTTGCAGATCGCCGCCGCCGACCTGACCAGCGCCGACCCGTTGGGTGACTTCCCGCGCGTCGCAGCGGCCATCGCGGACGCCGTCGCCGCCGCGCTCGACGCCGCCCTGGCCGTCGCCCGGGCGAGCCTTCCCGGCGGTGGACGCGAGGTGCGGCTCGCCGTCGTCGGCATGGGCAAGACCGGCGGCCACGAGCTCAACTACATCTCCGACGTCGACGTCGTCTACGTCGCCGAACCGGCCGAGGGCGCCGACGAGGACGAGGCCATGCGGACCGGCACGGCGCTGGCCGCCGCCCTCGCGAGGCACGTCTCCGACGTCGGCCCGGAGCCCGCCCTGTGGCCGCTGGACGCAAACCTGCGACCGGAGGGTAAGGACGGCCCGCTCGTGCGCACCTTGGCCTCGCACCTGGCGTACTACGAACGGTGGGCCAAGGGCTGGGAGTTCCAGGCGCTGCTCAAGGCCCGGCCCGTGGCCGGGGACCGCGCCCTCGGCCGGGCGTACGGCGAGGCCATCGCCCCGATGATCTTCCACGCTGTCGAGAAGGAACGGTTCGTCGAGGACAGCCAGGCGATGCGGCGCCGGGTCGAGGCGCACATCCCACTCGCTGAGGCCGACCGGCAGCTCAAGCTCGGTGCCGGCGGGCTGCGCGACGTCGAGTTCACGGTCCAGCTCCTGCAGCTCGTCCACGGCCGTGCGGACCCGAGCATCCGGTCCCGGACCACTCTGGAAGGTCTCGCGCAGCTCGCCGCCGGGGGATACGTCGGCCGCGACGACGCCGCGCTGCTCGATCACCACTACCGGTTCCTGCGGGTCCTCGAGCACCGCATCCAGCTCCACCGGATGCGCCGCACCCATCTCGTGCCGACCGGTCAGGACGACCTGCGCCGGCTCGCCCGCTCCGTCGGCGTCGAGGGCGTCTCGGGCGCGTCGTCGCTGACCGAACGGCTGCGGCAGGTGCGCCGGGAGGTCCGGCACCTGCACGAGGAGATCTTCTACCGGCCGCTGCTGCCGCTGACCGCCCGGCTCAGCACCGACGACGTCTCCCTCGCGCCGGAGGCCGCGCGGGCGCGACTCGCCGCCATCGGCTACCACGACCCCTCTGGGGCGCTGAACCACATCGCGGCGCTGACCGAGGGGATCTCCCGCGCCTCGAACATCCAGCGGCAGCTGCTGCCCGTCATGCTCGGCTGGTTCGCGCAGGGTCCGGTACCCGATGCGGGACTCCTCGCCTTCCGCAAGCTCTCCGAGGACATCGGCGGCACGCCGTGGTACCTCAAGCTGCTGCGGGACTCGGGCGAGACGGCGCACCGCCTCGCCCGGCTGCTCTCGACCTCCAGGTACGTGGCCGACGCGCTCGGCAGGCTGCCCGAGGCGGTGGCGTGGCTGGACGACGAGGAGGAGCTGGCGCCCCGGACCGCGGAGGGGCTCGCGAGCGAGCTGGCGGCCCTGCAGGCCCGGCGGACCGAGCCCTTCGAGAAGGCTCTCGCAGGCCGGTACCTGCGCCGTCGGGGACTGCTGAGAGCGGCCATCGGAGAGGTGCTCGGCCTCGGTGGTCCGACGCGGTCGGCCACGATCATCACCCGGGGCGCGGACTGCGCCCTGCAGGGCGCACTCGCAGTGGCGGTCACGGAAGCCACGGAGCGTTACGGGCTGGACCAACCGCCATCCCGCTACCTCGTTGTCGCGATGGGGCGGCTCGGGGGAGAGGAGATGGGCTACGCCTCCGACGCCGACGTCCTCTTCGTGCACGACCCGCTTCCCGGCGCGGACGAGGAGACCGCCACCCGTGTCGCGACCGAGGTGGCGTCGCTGGTTCGCTCGCTCCTCGGGCGGGCGGCCACGGAGCCGCCGCTGGAGGTCGACGCCGACCTGCGGCCGGAGGGCCGCAACGGGCCGATGACACGGACCCTCGCGTCGTACGCCGAGTACTACGACCGCTGGGTCGAGCCGTGGGAGCGGCAGGCGCTGCTGCGGGCGCGGCCGGTGGCGGGCGACGCCGCTCTGGCGGACGAGTTCCGGGCGATCATCGATCCGTTGCGCTACCCCGCTGACGGGCTGCCGGGGAGCACGGTCCGCGACCTGCGCCGGATCAAGGCGCGGGTGGAGACCGAGCGGATGCCCCGGGGCGTGGCGCCCAACCGGCACGTCAAGCTCGGGCCCGGCGGTCTCAGTGACGTGGAGTGGACGGTGCAGCTGCTGCAGCTGCGGCACGCCGGCGAGGTCCCGGAGCTACGCACGACCGGGACGCTGGATGCGCTGGATGCGCTGCACGAGGCGGGCATCGTCCCCGTCGACGACGCCCACCAGCTGAGCGAGGCCTGGCTGCTGGCCTCGCGGATCCGCGACGCGATCGTCCTGGGGTCCGGCCGGGCGACCGGGCGACGGGCCGACGTGCTGCCGCACGAGCCCGCCGACCTCGAGGTGGTCTCCCGGCTCCTCGGCTACGAGCCCGGTCACCGGCTGGACCTGGAGGAGCAGTGGCTGCGCACGGCCCGCCGGGCGCGTGCGGTGGCCGAGGACCTGTTCTACGAGTAGGTCGCGACTCCCTCGCCATGGCGAGCCCCTGACCCCGCCCGACCCCCTGCTGGGTGATCACCCTGATGCCCACCCTGACGTTGCCCTTGAATGCCGATCTCAGGGTTCTCCCGGCCGACGCCCAGGCATACCTTCAAGGCGTGGTCATAGCGACAGAACACCTCACCAAGAGATATCCCGGCGTCACGGCGCTCGACGGGCTGACCGTCGACGTCGGCGACGGAGTCACCGGCCTGGTCGGAGCCAACGGCGCCGGCAAGTCGACCTTGATCAAGATCCTGCTGGGCCTGACCGACGCGACGTCGGGCAGCGCACGCATCCTGGGTCGCGACATCCAGGACGACGGGGCTGCGCTGCGTAGCCGCGTCGGCTACATGCCGGAGCATGACTGTCTGCCGGGCGACGTCTCCGCGACGGAGCTCGTCGTCCACCTCGCGCGGATGTCCGGTCTGCCGTCCGACGCCGCGCGCGAGCGTGCCGCCGACACCCTGCGGCACGTCGGGCTGTACGAGGAGCGTTACCGGCCGATCGGTGGCTACTCGACCGGCATGAAGCAGCGCGTGAAGCTCGCGCAGGCGCTCGTCCACGACCCCGACGTGGTCTTTCTCGACGAGCCCACCAACGGGCTCGACCCGGTCGGCCGGGACGAGATGCTCGCACTGGTCCGCCGCATCTACGACGACTTCGGCATCTCCGTCCTCGTCACCTCCCACCTGCTCGGCGAGCTCGAGCGGATCTGCGACCACGTCGTGATCATCGACGCCGGTGTGCTGCTGCGATCGTCGTCAGTCGCCGACTTCACCCGGTCGAGCGCCCAGCTCGCCGTCGAGGTGGCCAAGGACGCCGACGCTGCGGCGCAGGCGATGACCTCAGCCGGTTTGCGCGTCGCGCGGGACGGTCAGCTGCTGGTCGTAGGTGTCGACGGGGACGAGACGTACGACCTGGTGCGGGACGTGATCGCCGACGGGGCGTTCGGCCTGGTCCGGCTCGAAGCACGGCGTCACCACATATCCGAGGTCTTCGACGAGGAGGCGGCCGATGTCGCAGTCTGAGGCGTCACCGACAGGCGTCATCCACAACATCGGCTATCGCGGGTACGACGGCGAGCGGCTGAGCCGCGGAGCGATCACCTACGGGCTCTACACGCACACGCTCCGCGGCATCTTCGGGCTGGGGCGATCCGCCAAGTCGAAGGTCGTCCCGATGGGCATGGTCGTCGTGATGATCCTGCCCGCCGTCGTGCTCGCGGTGATCACGGTGGTCGGCAGCGGGCAGGGGCAGCTGACGGAGCCGGTGCTGGCCTACACCCGCTTCGCGATGGTGACTCAGGCCGCCATCGCCATCTTCGTGGCCGTCGCGGCGCCCCAGGCGGTCTCGCTGGACCTGCGGTTCCACACCCTGCCGCTCTACCTCTCGAGGCCGCTGGAGCGGGTCGACTACGTCCGCGCCAAGTACGCGGCGCTCACGACAGCGGTGTTCATCCTGATCGCCGTCCCGCTGCTGATCATGTACGTGGGTTCGCTGGCCGCGGAGTTCGACGCGGGAACCCAGACCGTCGAGGTCGCGCAGGCCCTGGTCGGCGCGGCCCTGTTCGCGGTGGTCCTGGCGGGCGTCGGGATGCTGATCGCGTCGCTCACCGCCCGCCGCGGGTTCGGCATCGCCGCGATCGTCACCGTCCTGGCGCTCAGCTACGCCGTCGTCACCGGACTCCAGGCCCTGGTGGCCTTCGACGCCGACAACCCGAGCATGGCCGGCTGGATCGGTCTGTTCTCACCGATGACGCTCGTCGACGGCGTGCAGGTGTGGGCGTTCGGCGTGGAGCCGTCGGCGCCGGCCGGGCCGACGACCGACGCGGCCGGACTGGTGTTCTTCGTCGTGACCCTGGCCGCCGTGGCCCTGACCTACTGGGCTCTGTCCCTGCGATACCGGAGGGTGAAGCTCTGATGGCGACACTTGAGATCGACGCCTGCTCGCGCTGGTTCGGCAACGTCGTGGCGGTCAATGACATCACCATGTCGATCGGTCCCGGCATCACCGGGCTGCTCGGACCGAACGGGGCCGGCAAGTCCACCCTGATTCATATGCTCGCGGGTTTCCTGCCGCCGTCGACCGGAACCGTGACGCTCGACGGCTCGACCATCTGGAAGCACCAGGACGTCTACCGGGTGATGGGGATCGTCCCCGAGCGCGAGGCGACCTACGACTTCCTCACCGGCCGGCAGTTCGTCCTGGCCAACGCGGAGCTGCACGGCGTGCCAGAGCCCGGTGCGGCCGCACAGCGCGCGCTCGGGACGGTCGGCATGCAGGACGCCCAGAACCGGAAGGTGGGCGAGTACTCGAAGGGCATGAAGCAGCGGGTCAAGATGGCGTCCGCCCTGGTGCACGATCCCGACGTGCTGCTGCTGGACGAGCCGTTCAACGGCATGGACCCGCGCCAGCGCCTGCACCTGATCGGGCTGCTACGCACGATGGGCGCCGAGGGCCGGACCGTGCTGTTCAGCTCCCACATCCTCGAGGAGGTGGAGCAGGTCGCGAACCGGATCGAGGTGGTGATCGCCGGCCGCTACGCCGCCTCCGGCGACTATCGCGAGATCCGCCGGCTGATGATCGACCGGCCCCACCAGTACACCATCGCGTCGAGCGATGACCGCGTGCTCGCGTCCGCCCTGGTGGCCGACGGTTCGACGGCCGGTGTCAACCTCGAAGGAGGGACCTTGCGGGTGCATGCAAGCGAGTTCTTGCGGTTTTCCGAGCTGTTGCCTCGCGTCGCCCGCGACGCGGGAGTGCGGCTGTACGAGGTGTCACCGACCGACGAGTCGTTGGAGAGCGTCTTCTCCTATCTGGTCGAGAACTAGGAGATCAACGTGAACGGCACCATCATTCGACTGACCGCCCGCGGGATGCTCGGCGGACGACGCGCGTGGCTGCTCGGCGCGTTGGCCCTGCTCCTGGTCGGCATCGCGGTACTGACGCGGCTGCTGGTCTCGGTGTCCGACGCCCAGGCCGCCACCCTGCTGCAGAGCGTGTCGCTGGCGACGTTCCTGCCCCTGTTCGGGCTCATCGTCGGCACCGGGGTGATCGCACCCGAGATCGACGACGGCTCGGTCATCCACATCCTCTCCAAGCCCCTCTCGCGCCACACCATCGTGCAGAGCAAGCTGGCGGTGGCGGTCGGGGCGACGATCGGCTTCGCGGTGATCCCCACCATGCTGGCCGCGGCCATCCTGGGCATGGGTGCGAGCATCGTGCTCGCGTTCGGCGCGGGTGCGCTGGCCGCCGGAGCCGTCTACGGCGTGATCTTCATGCTCCTGGCGATCATCACCCGGCACGCGGTCATCATCGGCCTCGTCTACGCGCTGATCTGGGAGAGCCTCGTCGGCAGTTTCGTGCCGGGCGCGCGCAACCTCAGCGTGCAGCAGTGGGCGCTGTCCGTGACCGAGTCGATCGCACCGTCGGGGCTGTTCACCGCGGACGTCGGCGCCGCGCTCGCCGTCGTGCTGATCATCGCCGTGTTCGCCGCTGCGACCTGGTACGCCGGGAACCGGCTCCGGGTCCTCACGGTTGCGGGGGAGGACTGACCTACGCGACAGGTCCGGCGAGCACGGCACGTCGGACAGATCGCCGGATTCGCGGCGTACGAGTGGGCGAGCGTCTCCACGTCGTGTCGCGTCTCGCCGAGACGAGCACCGCTCACTGCGGTGTGCGGCAGCTCGTCCCCGGCGGGCCTAATGCCGTCGTGCCCGTGGCTACAACCTTGTCCATATACCCCGTAGTTCTTGTTCCGGAGTTCTTGCCTGCCACGTAGTGACGACGAGGAGCTGACCCGCACAGTTTTTTGTGCACCTCGGAGAGGGCAATTGGACGACGTGAGGCCTGGACCTCACGTCCACTTGAGGCCTCAACCTGGATGCTCGGACTTCGCACGATGGGCAGGAAGGGAGGGATTCATGATCACGACCATCGCTAAGGTCACCGATCTCGATCGGTTCTTGGAAGTCTTCGCGACGACCGGCGCGGACAAGCGGCGGGAGCACGGATGCCGAGGCTCCCTGGTGTTCCTCGATCCCGACGATCCTCACCGGGTGTGGTCGGTCTTCGACTGGGACGAGGAAGACTATAAGGAGTTCCTTGGAGATCCGGAGATCCCGGCGATCGCCCAGAGCTTGAAGCTCCAGGCACCACCCGTACTGGTGACGCCGACGGCTGAGTACGACGCCTAGGGCCGGGGCTTGCCCCCTCGTCCCCCACCCGGGGCGGGCCCTTCGGGTGGGCCGCCTTCGGGTCGGCTACAGGCGGCACTCTCCACCAGCGACGGGTGAGGGCAGGCCTGCGGGACGCGAGAATCCCCCGGAGACCCTCAATCTCCGGGGGCTCTTCGGTCTACCGATCAGATGTCGAAGTAGAGCTCGAACTCGTGCGGGTGCGGACGGTGCCGCAGCGGGTCGATCTCGTTCTCGCGCTTGTACTCGATCCAGGTCTCGATGAGGTCCTCGGTGAAGACATCACCCTGCGTCAGGTAGTCGTGGTCCGCCTCGAGGGCGTCGAGGACCCCGGGCAGCGAGTCCGGGACCTGGGCGATCTGGGAGTGCTCCTCGGGCGGGAGCTCGTAGAGGTCCTTGTCGACCGGCTCCGGCGGCTCGATCCGGTTCTGGATGCCGTCGAGACCGGCCATCAGCATGGCGGAGAACGCCAGGTACGGGTTCGACGACGGGTCGGGCACGCGGAACTCGATGCGCTTGGCCTTCGGCGAGGAGCCGGTGATCGGGATGCGGATGCATGCGGAGCGGTTGCGGGCCGAGTACACCAGGTTGACCGGGGCCTCGAAGCCGGGCACGAGCCGGTGGTAAGAGTTCACCGTCGGGTTGGTGAACGCCAGCAGGGACGGGGCGTGGCGGAGCAGGCCACCGATGTACCAGCGGGCGAGGTCGGACAGGCCGCCGTAGCCGCGCTCGTCGAAGAACAGCGGCTCGCCGTCCTTCCACAGCGACTGGTGCGAGTGCATGCCGGAGCCGTTGTCGCCGAACAGCGGCTTCGGCATGAAGGTCGCGGTCTTGCCGGCCTCCCAGGCGGTGTTCTTGATGACGTATTTGAACTTGAGCACGTCGTCGGCCGCGTGACGGAGCGTGTCGAAGCGGTAGTTGATCTCCTGCTGGCCGGCGGTGCCCACCTCGTGGTGCGCGCGCTCGACCTCGAGGCCGACCTGCTGCAGCGTCGTGACCATGTCGTCACGGATGTCCGCGAACTGGTCCGAGGGGGAGACGGGGAAGTAGCCACCCTTGTACCGGGTCTTGTACCCCTGGTTGCCACCCTCCTCCTCACGGCCGGTGTTCCACGCGGCCTCCTTGGAGTCGAGGTAGTAGAAGCTGGAGTGCTGGTCCGTCGCGAACCGGACGTCGTCGAAGACGTAGAACTCCGCCTCGGCACCGAAGAAGACGGTGTCCGCGATGCCGGTGGTCTTCAGGTACGCCTCGGCCTTGGCCGCGATGTTGCGCGGGTCGCGGGAGTAGGCCTCACCGGTGAACGGGTCGACGATGGAGAAGTTGACCACCAGGGTCTTGTGCTTGCGGAACGGGTCGACGAACGCGCTCGTGACGTCCGGCACCAGCTTCATGTCCGACTCGTGGATCGCCTGGAACCCTCGGATGGAGGACCCGTCGAACATCAGGCCGTCGGTGAAGGCGTCCGGGGTGAACGCCTCGACGGGGATGTTGAAGTGCTGCATGATGCCCGGCAAGTCGCAGAAGCGGACGTCGACGAACTTGACGTCCTGCTCCTTGGTGAAGGCGATCGCCTCCTCGGGGGTTGAGAACATCCGTGGGCTCCTTGGGGGTGGGGTGGGGTGGGGTACGGGCCGATCCGGTCAACCGCGCCGACGCTATTCTGCGGCCATTTCACTTGTGTCACCCAAATGTGTCGGGCACGTTACGCCGTCGCCGGATCGATAGGCTCGGGCGGTGCACGATCCGGACTTCCCGCCCCCGGCCGGCCTCGGCCGCCGCCTTCTGGGCCTCGTCATCGACTGGGCCGTCGCGTCTGCGATCAGCGCGGGCTTCTTCGACTACGACCCCATGGCCACGCTCGCGGTCTTCGCGGTCATGACCGTCGCCATGGTGGGCACGCTCAGCGCGACGATCGGCCACGTCGTTGTCGGGATCGCCGTCCGGACACCGGGCCGCGGGCCCGCCGGGCCGTTGCGTGCGCTCGTCCGGACGGTGCTGCTCTGCCTGGTGATCCCGGCCGTGGTGTGGACGGGCGACGGCCGCGGCCTCCACGACGTCGCCGCCGGCACCACGATCACCAAGATCCGCTGACTCGGCTCTCGCACAGCGCATACGAGGCCTACGAGGTCAAGGGCTCGACTCCGGCAGGCACAGCCTTCGGAAGTTGCTCCAACGGTTGGGCCAGCTCCGCTACGTGCTCGTCAGCGGCCCTTTCGACTAAGTCGCTTCCTCGCTCTTCGCTTCGGCCGGGTCTCGTTCCTCGCCCCAGCCTCCGCTACGTGCTCGTCAGCGGCCCTTCATCGCCTTGCGGTCCGGGCGCGCCTTCATCGGGTCGACGCCCTTGGGCACCGGCGGCTTCGCGCTGCCGAGCGCCTGCATCCGCTTGCTGACCTGCGCGACCTCGGCGCTGGTGAGCTTCTTGTCGAGCTTCTGGACGGTGCGGGTCAGCTTCGAGATCGGGACCTGACCCTCCTCGTTGCCGTACTGCACGGTGTGCACCGGCACGTTCGGGGCCACGCGCGAGACCTTGCGCTTCTCCTCGTTGAGCAGTCGCCCGGCGCGGTGGCTCGGGCCCTCGGAGACGAGGACGATGCCAGCCTTGCCGATCATCCGGAACACCATGTCCTGGGTGCGGGGGTTGACCGCCACCGGCTCCTGCTCGAGGTTCCAGCCGCGGCGGATCTGACCGAGCACGGCGCCGACGGCGCCGGGCCGCCCGTCGATCTGCTTGTAGCTCGACTTCCGCGTCTGCCAGGCGAGCACGGCCATCAGCAGGGTCAGCGAGAGCAGCAGCCCGAAGAACGCCATGTAGATCGGGTGGCCCCAGGCGAAGCCGATCGCCAGCGCCAGTCCCATGGTGAGCACGAAGACGCCGATGAGGATCCAGGTGATCGCGGGATTGACCCGACGGGTCATCTGGTACGCGTCCCGGACGTTGTGGTACCAGCGCTGCTTCTTCTCTGGTTCGGGCACAGGTGCGGCGTCTGTCGCGCCGTCAGATTTCTTGCGGGCCATGATCGTCAAGGGTACGGGGTCAGGCGCCGACCGTGGCGCTCAGGCGGGCGACGACGGAGCTCGCCTCCTGGCGGGACGTGGTCTCCTCCGTCAGGTGCGACAGTGCCGCCGGGACCTCGCGGCCCTTCTTCACCATCGCGCGGGCCCAGAGCCGGCCGGCCCGGTAGCTCGAACGGACCATCGGGCCCGCCATGACGCCCAGGAAGCCGATCTCCTCGGCGATCTCCGACAGCTCGACGAACTCGTGGGGCTTCACCCAGCGCTCGACCGGATGGTGACGCAGCGTCGGACGCATGTACTGGTTGATGGTCAGCAGGTCGCAGCGGGCGTCGCGGAGCTGCTGCATGGCGTCGACGACCTCGTCGAACGACTCGCCCATGCCGAGCATGAGGTTCGACTTGGTGACGAAGCCGTCCTCGGCCGCCATCGTCAGGACCCGCAGCGAACGGTCGTAACGGAACCCCGGCCGGATCCGGCGGAAGATCCGCGGGACCGTCTCGACGTTGTGGGCGAGCACCTCCGGCCGGGAGGAGAAGACCTCGGCGAGCTGGTCCGGCTTCGCGTCGAAGTCCGGGATGAGCAGCTCGACGCCGGTGCCGGGGTTGCGCTCGTGGATCTGCCGCACGGTCTCGGCGTAGAGCCAGGCTCCGCCGTCCTCCAGGTCGTCACGCGCGACGCCCGTGACGGTCGAGTACTTCAGGCCCATCTCCTTGACGGAGTTGGCGACCTTGATCGGCTCCATCCGGTCCAGCGCGGAGGGCTTGCCGGTGTCGATCTGGCAGAAGTCGCAGCGACGGGTGCATTGGGACCCGCCGATGAGGAACGTGGCCTCGCGGTCCTCCCAACACTCGAAGATGTTGGGACAGCCCGCCTCCTCGCACACCGTGTGCAGGCCCTGCCCGTGCACGAGCTGTTTCAGCTCGCGGTACTCGGGGCCCATCACGGCCTTGGTCTTGATCCACTCGGGCTTGCGCTCGATGGGCGTCTCGGCGTTGCGAGCCTCGACGCGGAGCATGCGGCGGCCTTCGGGTTCGACGGTCACGATCTCGATACTACGTCCCGGCAGCCGTGGGGACACCAGCGGCCACGATGGGTGTGAGGGCGGTCACGAGCGCGTCCCCGAGGTCGTCCGCGAGCTCGAGCGGAGTGACCCGCCGCCCGGTCTCCGCGGTGAGCGAGGTGACGTCGGCGTCGTCGATGCCGCACGGGACGATCCGGTCGAACGCAGCCAGGTCGGGGCAGGCGTTCAGCGCGAGCCCGTGCATGGTCACGCCGCGCGCCACCCGTACGCCGATGGCACAAAGCTTGCGGTCACGGCCGCGGGCGTCCGCCGGCACCCAGACGCCGGAGCGGCCCTCCACCCGTACCGTCGTCACCCCGTGTCGGGCCGCGACTTCGATGACCGCCTGCTCGAGCGCCCGGACGTGGGCGACGACGTCCACCGGTTCGGCCAGGCGCACGATCGGGTAGGCCACCAGTTGGCCGGGACCGTGCCAGGTGATGCGGCCACCACGGTCGACGTCGATGACCTCGGTGCCGTCGGTGGGCCGTTCGGCTCTCGAGGTGCGCTTGCCGGCGGTGTAGACGTCCGCGTGCTCCAGGAGCAGCACCGTGTCCGGGCCATCGCCGGCGACGACGGCGGCATGCACCTCGCGTTGAAGGTCCCACGCCCACCGGTAGTCGACGAGCTCCGAACCGAGGTCCACCCGCTGCAGCTCCACGTCTGGATCGTATCCCTCGGCGCGCGGCCGGGCGGGGGCGAGGCCGAGCGGGGCGGGCCCCCGCGGCCGCGGCCGGCTCGCGGGCGCGCCCCGGCTTGCAGGCGCGCCCGGCCGACTTCAGCATGAGCGAGTCCGCCGTCCGGGCGGGCGGTCCTACCCGGAGAGGCCCTCGAAGACCGTGAACCGCCGTCGCCTGGTGCGCCCAGCCATTCTCGGGGTCCTCGTCGGCTGGCTCGCCGTCGGCGGGTTCGGCGGCATGGCGCAAGGGTCGCTCTCCGAGGTGCAGGAGAACGACGAGGCGACCTTCCTTCCGGAGAACGCCGAGTCGACACGCGCCGGTGAGCTGGCGCGCGAGTTCTCCGACGGCACGACACTCCCGGCGCTCATCGTCCTTCGTCCCACCGAGGGCGGAAAGCTGACACCGGATCAGGTCGAGGTGGGCCGATCTCTCGCCGACGCGGCGGCGGAGCTCGACCTGCCGGGCGACCGGGTGCTGGCTGACGTGGTGGACGGTCGGATCGCCCTCGTACCGTCCGAGGACGGCGAGGCACTGCTGGTTCCCGTCCCGCTCGACGGCGAGGCCGCGGACGAGCTCGTGGGCGCGGAGCAGGAGAGCCTCGCAGCCGTCGTCGTCGGCAACCTGCGGGAGTTCGTCGACGACGAGCTCGCCGGGAGCGGGCTCCAGGCGTGGGTCACCGGTCCGGCGGGTTTCGTGACCGACCTCGGCTCGGCGTTCGCCGGGATCGACGGCATCCTCCTCGGGGTGGCCCTGGCCGTCGTCCTGGTCATCCTCGTCGTCGTGTACCGCTCGCCGATCCTCCCCTTCGCCGTGCTGCTCACGGCCGTGTTCGCGCTGTGCGCGGCGGCGTTGGTGGTCAAACCGTTGGCCGGGAACGGCGTGCTGCTGCTGAACGGGCAGGGCCAGGGCATTCTCTCGATCCTGGTCATCGGCGCCGCGACCGACTACTCGCTCCTGCTGGTGGCGCGGTACCGCGAAGAGCTGACCCGCCACGAGCGGCCCTCGACGGCGATGTGGGCGGCGTGGCGGGCCTCCCTCGAACCGGTCGCGGCCAGCGCCGGCACGGTCATCGTCGGCCTCCTGTGTCTGCTGCTGTCCGACCTGCGGTCCAACGCCAGCCTCGGGCCGGTGGCCGCGATCGGGATAGCCGCGGCCTTCGTCGCCGCGCTGACGCTGCTTCCGGCGCTGCTCCTCGTGGCCGGTCGTCGCTCACGGTTCGTGTTCTGGCCGAGCGCCCCGCAGTACGGCGAGGCCGGTCGGGACCGCCGGCTCTGGTCGCGGGTGGCCGACGGCGTCAGCCGGCACGACCGGGGCGTGTGGGCGGTCACCGCCATCGTGCTGCTCGCGGGTGCGGCGTTCGTCCCCACGCTGCGGGCGGAGGGCACCGGCCAGTCGGACGTCTTCCTCAGCGACGTGGAGTCGGTGGCCGGGGAGGAGGTGCTCGCCGAGCACTTCGCGGAAGGCACGGTCCAGCCGGCACTCGTCATCACGTCGCAGGAGACCGGCGAGGAGGTCCGCAACGCCGCCGAAGAGGTCGACGGCGTGCGGGGCGCAGAGATCCTTGCCGGTCCGGGCGGCGAGCCGGTGGTCGTCGACGGGCGCGTCCGGGTCGAGGTCGTCACCGAGGCCGCGGCCGAGACGCAGGAGGCGGCGTCCACCGTCGCCGCGCTCCGTGACGCGGTCCAGCGTGCCGATCCGGACGCCCTCGTGGGCGGCGCCGCGGCAGAACGCCTGGACACCCAGCGGACCTCTGCACAGGACCTGCGCACGATCATCCCCGTGGTGCTGACGGCGATCTTCGTCATGCTCGTGCTGCTGCTGCGCTCGATCGTCGCGCCGCTCGTCCTGCTGGGCGCCAACGTGCTCTCCTTCGCGGCCACCATGGGCCTGAGCGCCGTGGTGTTCAACCACGTCCTCGACTTCCCGGGCGCGGACGCGACCGTTCCGCTGTACGGGTTCGTGTTCCTCGTGGCGCTCGGCATCGACTACTCGATCTTTCTCATGACTCGGGTGCGCGAGGAGTCGCTGACCCACGGCACCCGGGAGGGCACCCGGCGTGGTTTGGCGGTGACGGGTGGCGTCATCACCTCGGCCGGCCTCGTCCTTGCCGCCACGTTCAGCGCATTGTCGGTGATTCCGCTGCTCTTCCTCGTGCAGATCGCCTTCATCGTGGCCGCCGGCGTGCTCATCGACACGTTCGTCGTGCGGAGCCTGCTCGTACCGGGTGTCGTCCACGACCTCGGACGGACCGCTTGGTGGCCGCGGCAGCGCTCAGTGCCGGCCGACTGACCGCCACCAGTCCCGACGACGGCCCCTCCACGGTCGCGCCAACCCCTACCGAACCTGTGGATAACTCCGGTGGGCACCGGGGCGGGCGTGGTTGGCTCGAGCCATGCAGATCCTGCAGCGTCGGCCGGGTCCAACGAGCCGGCCCACGGTCCCCGGGTACGAGATCGTCTCGCCCGTGGGATTCGGCGCCGGCGGCGCCGCCTGGTCCGCGCGCAGCCGCCTCGGACGGCCGGTCGTCGTCTCGTTCGTCCAGCTCCCGGAGGGGGAGCGGGGCACCGCGCTCCTGCGGCGGCTGGAGGCGCTCCGGTCGACGGCGGACCCGCACCTGCTGCGCGTCATCGATGTCGTCGGACTCGGGGAGGGGCGATGTGCCCTCGTCGCGGAGGAGGTGCCCGGCCCGAACCTGGTGACCGTCCGGATCGCACAGGGCGATCTCACGCCCGGGGGAGCGCTGACGCTGCTCGGCGCACTCGCCTCTGCGCTCGGCCGGCTGCACGAGATGGGCATCGTGCACGGTGACGTGGCGCCGTCGAACATCGTCCTCACCGCCGGCGGTGTCCCGGTGCTCCTCGACCTCGCCGGCGAGGTCACGCACGAGAGGGGCACACCGGGCTTCGTCGCACCCGAGCGGCGCGTCGGTGACCCGGCCAGTGCGTCCGCCGACGTGTGGGCGCTGGCGCAGGTGGTGCGGTGGGCCACCGGTGGTCATCCCGACGTCGACAGAGCGCTCGCGCGGGCCCTGTCGCCTGATCCGCGCGACCGGCCCCGGGCGCGCGAGCTGGCCGCCGAAGCCGCCGCGCTGGGCACGCCGCGGAAGCTGGAGGTCCCGTCCGAGGCGGACCTCGCCCAGGCACGCCTGCGCTCGGGTGAGGCCAGCACCCAGCCCGCGCGACCACGCCGACCGCGCGGCCGGCACCGGCGTCGTCGTGCCACCAGGAAGGCGCTGGTCGTGGTGGCGGCCTGCGCCGCGGTGCTCGGCGGAGTCACCGGTGTCGCGGTCCGCTGGGGCTCCGGCACGCAAGAGGTGGACGCGGCCACGGCCGAGCAGGTGGTCGACCGGCTCGTGGCCGCCCGCGACGAAGCGATCGCGGACGGTGACGCGCAGGCGCTTGCCCGGCTCACCGTCCCGGGCACGGCTGCTGCCGAGCGAGACGCAGCGCTCCTGGCCGATCTGGGGGACGCGGGCGTCCGGCCGTCCGGGCTGCACACCGAGGTCGCGGACGTGCGGCTCATCGACGCTCGTACCGGCGCCGACGGCGGATGGCGCGTCGAGGTGGTCACGCGTCAGGGCGAGTACACACTCGCCGGCTCGGGTCCCAGGAGCGGCACGGTCGTCCCGGCGCAGGAGCCCAGCTGCACGGTGCTGGAGGTCGCCGGTCCGGCTCCGTGGCGGATCGCGGGCGTCGCACCTTGCGGCTGAGAACCGCAGTGGCGGCACCCGCCCGGCGGCGCGCAGCACGAAGGCCCCGCGCCGATACCTCGGCTGCGGAGCCTTCGCACGTGCGGATGCCTCAGAGACCGAGGTCGGCCTCGAAGGCGCCCTCCTCCAGCCGGGACTTCACCGCCATGAGGAACCGGCCGGCGTCGGCACCGTCGACCAGTCGGTGGTCGTAGGTCAGCGACAGGTAGATCATCGACCGGATGCCGATCGTCTCGTTGCCGTCGGCGTCCTTGACCACCATCGGGCGCTTGACGATGGTGCCCGTGCCGAGGATCGCCACCTCCGGCTGGTTGATGATCGGCGTGTCGATCAGCAGCCCGGCCGAGCCGGTGTTCGTGATCGTGAACGTCGACCCGGCGAGCTCGTCCGGCGTGACCTTGCTGTCCCGGGCGCGGGCGGCGAGGTCGCTGATCTTCTTCGCGGCTCCGCCCAGCGTGAGGTCGCCTGCGTCCTTGACGACCGGCACGAGCAGGCCGCGGGGCGTGTCGACCGCGATACCCACGTGCTCGGCACCGTGGTAGATCACCTGGTCGCCGTCGATGGTGGCGTTCAGCTTCGGGTGCGCCTTCAGCGCCTCGGTGACCGCCTTGACGAAGAACGGCAGGAACGTCAGCTTCGTGCCCTCGCGGGAGGCAAAGCCGTCCTTCGCCCGAGCGCGCAGCGCGGCCACGCGCGTCAGGTCGACCTCGGCCACCGACGTCAGCTGGGCCGAGGTGTCCAGGGACTCGCGCATCCGCTTGGAGATCACCTTGCGCAACCGAGACATCTTCTCCGTGGTGCCACGCAGGGGGGAGACCTCCACCGGTGCGGGTGCCTTGGGCGCGGCTGCCGGCGCTTCCTCCTTGGCCGGCTCGGCGGCCTTCGCCGCGGCCTCCTCCACGTCCTGCTTGCGGATACGGCCGCCCACACCGGTCCCGGTCAGGCTCGACAGGTCGACACCCTTCTCGGCGGCCAGCTTGCGCACCAGCGGAGTGACATACGCGGTGCCGGCAGCAGCGGCAGGGCGCTCCCTGACCGGCTCCGCCGGCTCGCTGGCCGGTGGCTGCGCGGCGGGCGCGCCGGCCTGCTCCTGCGTCTCCGTCTTCTCGGCGGGCTGCGCGGGCTCCTCCTCGGCCTCCGGCTCGGCCTTCTCCGAGACCGACTCCTCGGCGCGCTCCGGCGTCGTGGCCACCGGCTCGGGTGTCGTGGCCGGTGCCGCCTCCGTCTCGGCGGGGGGTTGTGCCGGCTGCTGCTTCTCCTCCGGCTCCGGCTGCTCGGCCTGCTCCTGCTCGCCCTGCTCCGGCTGCTCCCGCTTCTGTTCCGGCTCCGAGGCCGGCGCCTCCCCGGAACCGACGAGGGCCAGCTCGGCGCCGACCTCGACCGTCTCGTCCTCGCCGACCAGGAGCTTGAGCACGGTGCCCGCGACGGGCGAGGGCACCTCCGTGTCGACCTTGTCGGTGGAGACCTCGAGCAGCGGCTCGTCGACCTCCACGGTGTCGCCCTCGGCCTTGAGCCAGCGCGTGATGGTGCCCTCGGTGACGGACTCACCGAGCGCGGGCATGGTCACCGGCTCGCCGCCGTCACCGCCACCACGGGCCGGCGGCGCGGACTCGGTGGCCTCGTCCTGGGCCTCGTCCGCCGGCTTGGCACCCTCGGAGGCGGGCTGCGCGGCCTCGACGTCCTCGGCAGCAGGCTCGGAGGAGGGTCGCTCCTCCGCCAGCGTGTCCCCGGTGTCCTCGGCGGGGGCCTCGTCCTGGGCGGGGGCCTCCTCGGCGGGGGCCTCGTCCTGCGCGGGCGCCTCCTCCCCGGAGGCTTCATCCTGCGCGGGCGCCTCGCCGCCTCCGGAGCCGTCGCCGATGACGACGAGGTCGCCGCCCACCTCCACGGTGTCGTCCTCCTCGACCAGGATCTTCTCGATCGTGCCCGCGACGGGCGAGGGCACCTCGGTGTCGACCTTGTCGGTGGAGACCTCGAGCAGGGGCTCGTCGACCTCGACCGTGTCCCCGACCGCCTTGAGCCACCGGGTGACCGTGCCCTCGGTGACGGACTCGCCCAGCGCGGGCATCTTCACGGACTCAGACATGTCCTGGAATCTCCTTCGATCGGGTCAGTTGTGGGAGTGCAGCGGCTTGCCGGCGAGCGCGAGGGCAGCCTCGCCGAGCGCCTCGTCCTGCGTCGGGTGGGCGTGGACCAGGGCAGCGACGTCTTCCGGGTAGGCCTCCCAGTTGACGATGAGCTGCCCCTCACCGACGAGCTCGCCCAGTCGGGCTCCGAGCATGTGGACGCCCACGATCGGTCCGTCCTTCTCGCGGACCAGCTTGACGAAGCCGGCGGTCTGCAGGATCTGGCTCTTGCCGTTGCCACCCAGGTTGTAGTCGAGCGTCAGGACGTTGTCCTCGCCGAGCGTCTCCCTGGCCTGGGACTCCGTGAGCCCGACCGACGCGACGTTCGGTTCGGAGTACGTCACGCGCGGGATGCCGGACTCGATGATCGGCGCCGGGTTCAGGCCGGCGATCTCCTCGGCGACGAAGATGCCCTGCTGGAAGCCGCGGTGCGCCAGCTGCAGGCCGGGGACGATGTCACCGACCGCGTACACGTTCCCGACGCCGGTGCGGAGCCGCTCGTCCGTGCGGACGAACCCCCGCTCCATCGGGACGCCCTGCTCCTCGTAGCCGAGACCCTCGGTGGCGGGGCCGCGGCCGACCGCGACGAGCAGCACCTCGGCCTCGAACGTCTTGCCGTCCTCGGTCGTGACCTTGACGCCGTTCTCGTCCTGCTCGACCCCGGAGAACATCGTCTTGGTGTGGAAACCGATCTTCCGCTTGCGGAAGGCCCGCTCCAGGCCCTTGGAGAGGGCGACGTCCTCGGCCGGCACCAGGTTCGGCAGACCCTCGATGATGGTGACCTCGGCACCGAACGAGCTCCACAACGACGCGAACTCGACACCGATGACGCCGCCGCCCAGCACGATGGCGCTCGAGGGCACGTGGTCGAGCTCCAGGGCTTGCTCGGAGGTGAGCACGCGGCCCCCGAGCTCCAGGCCGGGCAGGGTCTTGGAGTACGAGCCGGACGCAAGAACCACGTTCTTGCCGGTGTACCGCTTCCCGTCGACCTCGACGGCGTTCGGGGCGACGAGCTTGCCCCACCCCTGGACGAGCTCGACTTTGCGGGAGGAGACCAGCCCCTGCAGGCCCTTGAACAGTCGGGTGACGACGCCGTCCTTGAAGCTGTTCACACCGGCCATGTCGATGCCGTCTAGCGTGCCCTTGATGCCGACCCCGGCGCTCTCGCGGATGGTGTCGGCCACCTCGGCGGAGTGCAGCAGCGCCTTGGTGGGGATGCAGCCACGGTGCAGGCAGGTGCCGCCGAGCTTGTCCGCCTCGATGAGCGCCACTGTCATGCCGAGTTCGGCGGCACGCAGCGCCGCCGCATAGCCTCCGCTCCCGGCACCCAGGATGACGATGTCGTACTCCTGCGAATCTGCCACGTACCTCTCCTTGAGCGCGCGCTGTCAACACTACGGGGTCAGCTTGGTGCCTGTGTCGCGCTCATTGTTCCACCCGAGCGGCTCGGAGTCGCATCCGGCCCCGCGCGGGCAGTGCCGTATCTCACAGGCGGACCCGGGGGCACGGGCCGAGACGCGGGCACGGAGTGCGGGTGGTCAGTACCGTTGAGGGATGGCACTGATCTCCCGTGGACTCCTCCGGCGGCTGCGGCGCCGGGAAAGCGCGGACCCGACGGTCGCGCCCGACCGCCGGGAGGCGCGACAGCAGACCCTGGCGCACTTCCGCCAGTTCGTGGCGACCCGACCCGCCGTCGAGGGCTACATCGAGCCGGCCACGGCGAACGACCCGGTCACCCTCGTGCTGATCGCCCGGTCGGGCGAGTGGACCCGGCGCCGCGTCCCGGACGCCCGGGCGGCGCGGGCGCTGGGGCGCGAGCTGCAGATCCCGGTGTACGACGTCTTGAAGACCGGCTACCCGCCGCAGATGCGGCGCTGGAACTCGGCGAACCGGCACCGCCACCGCACCTGAGTGCGTCAGCGCCTCCCGGCCGACTCCAGCACGCCGAGCAGCGTGCGCAGTCCCATACCGGTCCCACCCTTGGGGGTGTAGCCGTACGGGCCGGACTCGTTGAAGGCGGGCCCGGCCACGTCGAGGTGCGCCCAGGGCGTCTCGCCGACGAACTCCTTCAGGAACAGCCCCGCGGTGAGCATCCCGCCCTCACGCCCACCGACGTTGGCCAGGTCGGCGACGGCGGAGTCGAGCGAGGGCCGCAGCTCGGCCGGCAGCGGCATGGGCCAGAACTGCTCACCGACGTCCTCGGCCGCGGAGACGACGGCGCCCCGCACGTCGTCGGTACCCATGACCCCGCCCACGCGTCCTCCGAGGGCGACCATCTGCGCACCGGTCAGGGTGGCGATGTCGAGGACGGCGTCCGGACGCTCCTCGAGCGCCGCGACGAGCGCGTCGGCCATGACGAGCCTGCCCTCCGCGTCGGTGTTGAGGATCTCGACGGTCGTCCCGTCACGCATGGTCACGACGTCGGAGGGGCGCTGGGCGTTGCTGCCGGGCATGTTCTCCGCCAGCGCGAGCCACCCGGTCACCCTGACGGGCAGGTCGAGGGCGGTCGCCGCCAGCACGGTGTGCAGGACGGTGGCGGCGCCGGCCATGTCGTCCTTCATGTTCTCCATGCCTTTGGCCGGCTTGAGGGACAGGCCGCCGGAGTCGAAGGTGATGCCCTTGCCGACGAGCGCGTAGTGTGCACGCGGCCGGGACGGGGAGTGCTCGATCCGGACCAGGCGCGGCGGGCGCGTGCTGCCCTGCCCGACGCCGAGGATGCCGCCGTAGCCGCCGGCGGCGAGCTGCTTCTCGTCGAGGACGGTGACCTTGACCCGGGTACCCTTCGAGGCACTCTTCGCGGCGTCCACGAAGGAGCCGGGGAACAGGTGCTTGGGGGAGGCGTTCACGAGGTCGCGGACCTCGCGGACCCCGTCGCCGACGGCCCGGGCGCGCACGAGGGCGGCCTTGCAGTCCTTCTGCCGGGCGGCCGGCGTGGACAGCTGGAGCCGCTCGACCGGCGCCGGGTCGGACGCGCGGTACTGACCGAGGCGGTACGCACCCATGAGGGCGCCTTCCGCCACGGCACCCACCGCGGCGGCGTCCTCGGCGGGCAACGCCAACACCGCGGACCCGGTGCCCGCCAGGTTGCGGGCGGCCGCACCGGCGGCCCGCCGCAACGCCTCGAGGCCGGGACCGCCGTCGCCGAGGTTCCCGACGCCCGTGAGGAGGACGACGTCGGCTGCGACACCGTCGCCGCCCGGGACCCGGACCACCTCGTCCGCCTTGCCGGTGACGCCGAGCGCCGGCAGCAGGCGGGACAGCCCTGTGAGCGACTTCCCGGACGGCCCGGGAAGGATCCGGGCGCCACCCTCGTCCTTCCCCACGGCCACCACGAGAACGTCGGCAGTGATCTTGGCGGGGTCCTTGGCAATGAGCTCGATGTCCGTCACGGAACGCGATGCTATCCCTTCGCAAGAACCCGCCAGCAGTCGGCGGTAGTCTCCCGGGGTGCTAGCCAGCGTCATGACCGCAGCCGTGCTGAGCGGCCTGCTCGGCCTGTGGGCCGCGTGGTACGCGCTGCGCGGGCGGCCGGTGCTGTTCAAACAGCTGGTCGGCGCCGCCGTCGTCGAGCTCGCGCTGGCCGTCCAGCTGGTCCTCGCGCTGGTGGCGACGGCGGCGGGAGAGCGGCCGAGCGAACCGTGGACCTTCTGGGGATACCTCGTCACCGCGTTGTTCCTCCTGCCCGTCGCCGCCGTCTGGGCGATGGCGGACCGCACCCGCACGAGCTCGCTCGCCATGCTGGTCGTCTGCGTGGCGATCATCGCGATGCAGGCACGAATCTGGCAGGTCTGGACAGCATGACCGACGAACCGGTGCCGACCCACTCGGCCGAGGACACCCGGCGCCCCGCGTACGGCCTCGGCCGGGTCCTGATCCTCGTCTACGGCATCTTCGCACTCGCGGCGAGCGCACGGGCAGCGGTTCAGCTCCTCACCCGGGCGAGCGAGGCCCCGCTGGCGTACTCGCTGTCCGCGGCGGCGGCAGTGGTGTACGTCCTCGCGACGATCGCTCTCGCCCACAACGGTCGGCGCATGCGACGCGTCGGCTGGACCGCCGTCGGCTTCGAGCTCGCCGGCGTGATCACTGTCGGCACCCTCAGCCTCGTCGTCCCCGAGCTGTTCCCGGACGCCACGGTGTGGAGTCGCTACGGCAGCGGCTACGGGTACGTCCCCGCCGTGCTCCCGGTGCTCGGGCTGGCCTGGCTCTGGCACAGCGCGCCGGCACGGATCGCCGCCCGAGGAGAGCGATGAGCCTCTATCGCCTCCTCTACTCGGGCGTCGCCGTCCGGCTGGACGCCGAACGGGCGCACCTGCTCGCGATGAGACTCATCCGCGGGGTCGCCGCCGTCCCCGTGCTCTCCGACGCCGTGCGCGCCACCCTCGGCCGTCGACCCGACCGGCCGGTGCACGTGCCCGGGCTGCGGCGTCCGGTCCCCGGCGTCCTGGGCCTCGCGGCCGGCATGGACAAGGATGCCTCCGCGGTCCTGGGGATGGACATGCTCGGTTTCGGGTTCGTGGAGGTCGGCACCGTCACCGCCCACGCTCAGCCGGGCAACGACCGCCCACGCCTGTGGCGCGAGCCGCAACTGCGCGGTCTGCGCAACCGCATGGGCTTCAACAACGACGGCGCGGCCGCCACCGGCCGGCGGCTCCGCGCCCTGCGCCGCACCCGCCGCGGCCGCAGCGTCGTCGTCGGCGCGAACATCGGCAAGTCCAAGGTGACCCCGCTGTCCGAGGCCGTCGCGGACTACGAGACCTCTGCCCGAGAGGTGGCCCGCTGGGCCGACTACCTCGTGGTCAACGTCTCCTCGCCCAACACCCCAGGCCTGCGGGACCTGCAGGCCGTGGAGTCCCTGCGGCCGATCCTGCGGGCCGTCGCCGGCGCGGCCGACGAGACGGCCGGACGCGCCGTCCCGCTCTTCGTCAAGATCGCTCCCGACCTCGCCGACGACGACCTGGACCGGGTCGCCGACCTGGTGCTCGAGCTGGGCCTGACCGGCGTCGTGGCCACGAACACCACGATCTCCCACGACCTCGGCCCCGGCGGGCTCTCCGGGGACCCGCTGCGCGGCCGCGCCGTCGCGGTCGTCTCCCGGCTGCGGTCCCGGCTCGGGCCGGGCACGACCATCATCGGGGTCGGCGGGATCACGACGCCCGACGACGCACGGGCCATGGTCGCGGCCGGCGCGAACCTGCTGCAGGCCTACTCGGCGTTCATCTACGAGGGTCCGGCGTGGCCCGGCCGGATGAACCGGGCCCTCGCCCCCTAGGGCGCGAGGGCGCGCCGGGCTAGCTCGGCCGGCCGTGCGGGGCGTTCTGCCAGGTCATGGCGGCGTCGGTCGTCACGGCGTCACCGAGCGCCTCGTCGATACGCGCCATGGCGTCCTCCGGGATGGTCAAACCCGACGCCTTGACGTTCTCGGCCACCTGCTCCGGCCGGGAGGCGCCGATGATCGCGGCGGCCACGTTGGCGTTCTGCAGCACCCATCCCACGGCGAGCTGCGCCATGGTCAGGTCGAGCTCTCGGGCTACGGGGCGCAGCTCCTGCACGCGGGCGAGGACGTCGTCATCCATCCATCGCTTGATCATGTTGGCGCCGCCCTTGGCGTCCGTGGCGCGCGAGCCCTCAGGCGGCTGCTGGCCGGGGAGGTACTTGCCGGTCAGTGCGCCCTGGGCGACGGGGGAGAAGACGATCTGCGAGATGCCGAGCTCGGACGAGGTCGGCACGACCTCGCCCTCGATGACCCGGTAGAGCATCGAGTACTGCGGCTGGTTGGAGATGACCTGGAAGCCGAGCTCCTTCGCGTGATCGTGCGCGAACCGCAGCTGCTCCGCCGTCCACTCGCTCACGCCGATGTAGAGCGCCTTGCCCTGCCGGACGACGTCGGCGAACGCCTGCATCGTCTCCTCGATCGGCGTCTCCACGTCGAAGCGGTGCGCCTGGTAGACGTCGACGTAGTCGGTCCGGAGGCGCTTCAGGGAGGCGTCGATCGACTCCATGATGTGCTTGCGTGACAGGCCGGAGTCGTTGTGCCCGGCGCGGCCGGTCGGGAAGTAGACCTTCGTGAGGATCTCCAGCGACTCGCGCCGCTCACCCCTGAGAGCCTTGCCGAGCACCTTCTCCGCCTTGCCGTTCGCATAGACGTCCGCGGTGTCGAAGGTGGTGATGCCGGCATCGAGGGCGGCGCGCACGCAGGCGCTCGCCGTGTCCTGGTCCACCTGCGAGCCGTGCGTGAGCCAGTTGCCGTAGACGATGTCGGAGATCTTCAGGCCGGAGCGGCCGAGGTAGACATGATTGACCATGGCGTCGATCGTACGGCGCAGGTCCGACAGAGCCACACCGCGCGAGCAGTGACCTACCTCGTCAGGAGGGGAACTGGCCGCGCTTGACCTGGGGCTTGGGCTGGCGCATCCGGCGCAGGTAGAAGGCGCGGGTGAACGCGTACAGGCCGGTGAACCGGGGAATCTCGTCCTCGCCGAACTTCTTCTTCAGCCGGCGCTGGAGCATCGTCACCAGGATCAGGGTGTCGATGATGGCGACGAGGAGCAGTGCGTAGGTGCCGAACACGATGACGTTGGCCATCTGCGGGTACAGCCCCACGAAGAGCATCGCGATGATCATCAGCATCGCGACCGGCATGAACAGCTCGGCGATGCACCAGCGCGCGTCGACGTAGTCGCGCGCGTATCGGCGGGCCCTGCCCTTGTCGCGCACGGGCAGGTAGCGCTCCTCGCCGGTGGCCATGGCCCGGCGCTGCCTCTGCCACGCCTCGTTGCGGCGCTCACGCTGGATGCGCTTCGCTTCCTTGCGGTCGTCCTGAACCAGCGGACGCCTGTTCTTCGCCTCCTGCTCACGCCGCTTGGGCGTGGGGCGGCCCTTGCGGCCCGCCGTCTCCACGGTGGGTTCGGGCTCGTCCACGGGGGTGCTCTTACGTCCGATCACCTCAGCAGGTTAGTCGAGCGGGGCGCGTTACGCTCCCGCCGTGACCACAGCCGACGATCTCGCCCGCCGCACCCGCGAGCACTTCCCCGCCATCCGTTCCGACCTCGAGGACCTCGTCCGCATCCCGAGCGTGTCGTCACCGGCCTTCGACCAGGCGCAGGTGGCCGCCAGCGCCGACGCCGTCGCGGCACTGCTGCGCGACGCCGGCATGCCGCAGGTGGAGGTGCTGACCGCCGAGACGGCGGACGGCGCGACCAGCCGCCCCGCGGTCGTCGCTCATCGCCCCGGCCCCGTCGGCGCCCTGACGGTGCTGCTGTATGCGCACCACGACGTCCAGCCACCGGGCGCCGACGAGTCCTGGGACACCGACCCCTTCGAGCCCACAAGGCGCGGCGAGCGCCTCTACGGCCGGGGCGCGGCCGACGACAAGGCCGGGATCATGGCGCACGTCGGGGCGCTGCGGGTGCTCGGCGAGAGCCTCGGCGTCGGCGTCACCGTCTTCGCCGAGGGCGAGGAGGAGATCGGCTCTCCCACGTTCACCGACTTCCTGCGCACGCACGCGGATCGGCTCCGCGCCGACGTCATCGTCGTCGCCGACTCCGGCAACTGGAAGGTCGGCGTCCCCGCCCTGACGACCTCGCTGCGCGGGCTCGTCGACTGCGAGGTCGAGGTGCGGGTGCTCGAGCACGCCGTGCACTCGGGCATGTTCGGCGGACCGGTCCTCGACGCCGTCACGCTCATGGCGCGGCTCGTCGCCACGCTGCACGACCAGAACGGCGACGTCGCCGTCGCCGGGCTCACCGGGAGCGACGAGGCCGCCGTCGACTACCCCGAGGAGGACCTGCGGGCGGACGCCTCCGTCGTCGACGGGTACCGGCTCGCCGGCACGGGCCCGCTCGCGGCGCGGCTGTGGCGCAAGCCGGCGATCTCTGTCGTCGGTCTCGACGCGACCACCGTGGCGGCCGCGTCCAACACCATCGCCCCGGTGTGCCGCGCGAAGCTCTCCGTGCGCATCGCACCCGGGCAGGACCCCGCCGACGCCGAGCGGCTGCTGGTCGACCACCTGCTCGCCCACGCGCCGTTCGGCGCCCAGGTGCGGGTGACGCCGGGCGAGCGGGGTCACGCCTTCGACGCGGCCGGGGACACGGAGCACATGCGCACGGCCCGCTGGGCGTTCAGCCAGGCATGGGGTCGCGAACCGGTGGACATCGGGGTGGGCGGGTCGATCCCGTTCATCTCCGAGCTCAAGCAGGTCTTTCCCGGCGCGGAGATCCTCGTCACCGGCGTGGAGGACCCCGACTCTCGCGCGCACAGCGAGAACGAGTCCGTGCACCTGGGCGAGCTGGAGAAGGTCGTCCTGGCGGAGGCACTGCTGCTCGCGCGGCTGGGCGGCCAGGTCTGACTGTCCAGGTCGGGCGCGGTTCAGTCCGTCGATTCCTCGGTGGGAGAGTCCGGCTCCTCGGTGGGAGAGTCCTGCTCCTGGGGTGCCTCGCTGTCCTGCGGCACCTCGGCGACCTCGACGTCGAACTCCACCTCACCGCTCCCCGAGTCGACGGCCGTGACCGTGGCCGTGACCGGGAAGACCGTGTCGGGGTCGTCCTCCGTGGTCAGCTCGCACGTCGTCTCGGCGCCGGCCTCGGCCGGGAGCTCCTCGCTGCACGAGATGACGGGACGGACTCCGAACTCCGCCTCGAGCGCATCGGCGATCTTCACCTCGAGCGCGTCGGGCGCGACCGGCTCCACCGAGCGTTCCTGGCTGCAGCCCAGCAGGGCCGCCACCGCGACAAGACAGGCGGCTGCCCCGGCCGGCGTCCTCAACCTGGTTGTCCGCATCGCCAGATGGTGCCACAGGTCCGCGGGTCGGGGAGGATGACGGCGTGCACGTCCTCATCGCCCCCGACCGGTTCTCCGGCCCGCTCAACGCCGTGCTGGCCGCGCGCAGCCTCGCCGACGGCTGGGCCGAGGCGGCGCCGTCGACCACCGTGACGGCGCTGCCGCTCTCGGACGGCTCCGCCGGCATGCTCGACGTCGTCGCAGCCGCCCGTGGCGGGACCCTGGTGCCCGTGCAAGCCGCCGGGCCGCTCGGTTCGGTGACGGCGGCTGCGGTGCTGCACGTGCCCGGAGACGCGGGCGGTACGGCGTACGTCGAGGCGGACCAGGTCATCGGCACGGACCTCGTCCCGCCGGAGGCACGTGCTCATGCGGCGCGAGCGGGGTCGTCGGCGGGACTGGGCGCCCTCATCCTGTCCGCCCTGAGCACCGGCGCGAGCCGAATCGTCGTCGGGCTTCCGACGCCCGCGGTGGTGCACGACGGCGGAAGGGGCTTGCTCCAGGTGCTGGCCGGCGGCGAGACCGTCGGCGACCTGCCGGACGTCGCGGCGGCGCGAGAGCGGCTGGCCGGCCGGGACGTCGTGATCGCCGCGGCCGACGGCGTCCCGCTCCTCGGTCTGCTCGGCGCCGGAGCGCTCCTCGGCCAGGACCCGGACGTCGGCCCGGTGCTCGCCCAGGAGCTCGAGCGCAACATCGGCGAGACGACGGCCGAGATGGAGCGGCAGATCGAGGACCAGCCGCGTGGGCTGCTCCTCTCGACCGGCAGGGATCAGGTTCGTGTGGCGCGTCAAGAGGGCACCGGTGCCGGCGGAGGGGCGGCCTTCGCACTCCGGCTGCTCGGGGGCCGCAGCATCCCCGGAGCCGACGTCGCCGCGGATGCGGTCGGCCTGGCCGACGCGGTCGAGCAGGCGGACCTCGTCATCACGGGCTCTGCCGTCGTCGACTCCGCGTCCCTGACCACCTCGGTCGTGGCCACGGTGGCGCGGGCGGCGCTGGACCGCGCGCTGCCCGTCGTCGTCGTCGCGGAAGAGATCCGCACCAGTCGGCGGGAGGTGGCCCCGCTCGGGATCTCGGGCACCTACGAGATCTGGGAGCGCTCCCGCCTGCACGGGGCGCGCCGGCGCCACGGCGCTTCGGATCTGCCGGACGCCGTACGCGCCCGGGCCGCACGGCTCGCCCGCACCTGGTCGACAGCCTGAGCGCAGAACGAGCACAGAACACGTAGGCTGGGAAATCGGGAACAACGGGTCGGCGGGTGCCGTTCCCGTTGACGCAAGGCCGTCCCGGCGCCGAGGAGAAGTTGGAGAGTCAGATGAGCGAGACCACCGAGAAGGTCGCCACCCATGGTGTGGTCCTCACCGACGTCGCAGCGGGCAAGGTCCGCACGCTGCTGGAGCAGGAGGGCCGTGACGATCTGCGCCTGCGCGTCGCCGTCCAGCCCGGGGGCTGCTCGGGCCTCATCTACCAGCTGTACTTCGACGAGCGCGTGCTCGACGGTGACGCGGTGCGCGACTTCGACGGCGTCGAGGTCGTCGTCGACCGGATGAGCGTGCCGTACGTCGAGGGCGCGACCATCGACTTCGCGGACACCATCGAGAAGCAGGGCTTCACGATCGACAACCCCAACGCGGGCGGATCTTGCGCCTGCGGTGACTCGTTCCACTGAGCACCCGTTCGACCTGAGCCCGTCTCAACCCACGCGCCCGCGGCCCCGCGCCGGACCACTCCGGCCGGGGCCGTAGCGCTGCCCGGGCCCGCCCTCATCCACCCGACCAGGAGTTCTTCGTGCGATCCCGCCGTCCCGCCGTCCTGACCGTCCTCGCGCTGGGCGCGGCCCTCACCCTCGGAGCCTGCAACGACGCGGGCGAGGAGCCGACCGGTGAGCCCACCGGTCAGACGTCCGAGGCCGCACCCGACGGTGGGCTGCCGACCGTCGAGGGCGGCTACGGCGAGGAGCCGACGATCACGTTCCCGGACTCGCAGGCACCTGCCGAGCTCAAGGTCGAGGTGCTGAAGGAGGGCGACGGCACCGAGGTCGCGGCGACCGATTTCGTCGTCGCGGACTACCACGGGCAGGTGTGGGGCCAGGACCAGGTCTTCGACAGCTCGTTCCAGCACGACGAGCCGTCCGGCTTCAGCCTCGACGGGGTCATCCCGGGCTGGAAGGAGGGGCTGGCCGGCACGCACGTGGGGGACCGGGTGCTGCTGTCCATCCCGCCCGAGCTCGGCTACGGCGAGCAGGCACAGGGCGAGTCCATCCCGCCCGGGTCGACCCTCGTCTTCGTCGTCGACGTCGTCGAGCGGTACGCCCCCGACACCAACGCACAGGCGGACTCCACCCCGGTCGAGCCGGCGCCCGACCTGCCGGTGAGCGTCGAGGGCGACCTCGGCGCCCCGGCCACCATCACGGTCGACGACGGCGCACCGACGCCGACCGAGCCGGAGGCGACCGTCATCGCGGAGGGTTCGGGCGAACCGGTCGCGCAGGGCGGCGTCCTCGTCCAGTACGGGATCACCTCCTGGGACAACAGCACGCAGCAGTCCACCTGGGAGTCCGGCGGCGTGAGATCGGTCACGGTCGGTGCCGGCACGGTCTTCGATCTGCTCGCCGACGTGCCGGTCGGGTCACGCGTGGTCATCCAGGCACCGCCGTCGCAGGGCAGCGGGCAGACGCCCGGACAGCCCGCCGTCGCGGCCGTGGTCGACGTGGTCGGCACCATCGCGGCGCGCTGAGCACGCACACATCGGCGGGACGAACTTCGCAGGCCACACCGCACTCGGTGGGGCCGAGCAGGCGCCGTCCCGACTAAGGTAGGTCGCGCACCACCACCGCGTCGGAAGGTCAGATCCGTGCCAGCCACTCGCCGCTCCAGGCGTCCGGTCGTGCGTTCCCTAGCCCTCGCGGGCCTGGTGGCGCTCGGCACGGCAGCCTGCGCGCCCGCAGACCAGTTCCCCAGTGAGCCGGGCACGGGTGTCGACGTCGGGTTCCTTCCCAGCGTGCCCGGGCTGACCGACCGCACCGAGGGCATCATCGACCTGTGGAACGGTTCCTGGATCGCCGCGCTGGTGGTCGGCGTCATCGTGTGGGGCCTGACGATCTGGTGCATCGTCGCGTACCGGAAGCGCAAGACCGACCGGCAGCTGCCGGTCCAGCTGCGGTACCACGTGCCGCTCGAGCTGCTCTACACGCTCGTCCCCCTGCTCATGGTCGGCGTGCTGTTCTACTTCTCCACCGGCGTGACCAACGACGTGCAGAACATCGCGCGTGACACCCAGGCCGCGGGGGTCACGACCGAGACCGAGCAGCCCGCCGACCTGGAGATCGAGGTCTACGGCAAGCAGTGGAGCTGGGACTTCAACTACCTGAGCGACGACGTCTACTCGACGGGGGAGCGCGTCGAGCTCACTGGTGAGCCCGGGGCGGAGGAGAGTCTGCCGACGCTGTACCTGCCGGTGGACGAGACGGTGACCTTCACCGTGCACTCGCGCGACGTCGCGCACTCGTTCTGGATCCCCGCGTTCCTGTACAAGATCGACGTCATTCCCGGGCGGGTGAACGCCTTCCAGGTGACCCCGGAGGTGGAGGGCACCTACTCCGGGAAGTGCGCCGAGCTGTGCGGCGAGTTCCACTCGGAGATGCTGTTCAACGTGGAGGTCGTCGACCGCGCCACGTACGACGCCCACATGCAGGAGCTCCGCGACGCGGGCCAGACCGGCCGCCGCGGCGATGAGTACAACCGCCAGTACCTGGTGACTCAGGAGGACGAGCACTGATGGCCACGACCACCGCCGCGCGACCCGAGGTGACGCCGGGCCTGACGCCTGAGCGGCAGAACCTGGGCAAGTCGATCATCAGCTGGATGACGTCGACGGACCACAAGGTCATCGGCAACCTCTACCTGGTCTCCTCGTTCCTGTTCTTCATGATCGGCGGCGTCCTGGCGCTGCTCATGCGTGCCGAGCTGTTCGAGCCGGGGATGCTGCTCCAGTCGAAGGAGCAGTACAACCAGTTCTTCACCATGCACGGCACGATCATGATGCTGCTGTTCGCGACGCCGCTGTTCTCAGCCTTCGCGAACGCGTTCGTACCGCTGCAGATCGGTGCACCCGACGTCGCGTTCCCGCGGCTCAACATGCTCTCGTACTGGCTGTTCTTCTTCGGTGGCCTGATGGTGATCGCCGGGTTCCTCACCCCCAAGGGGGCGGCGAGCTTCGGGTGGACGGCCTACACCCCCTTGTCGAACGCGATGTTCTCACCAGGACTCGGGGGAGACCTATGGGTGCTGGGACTCACCATGACCGGCTTCGCGACGATCTTCGGCTCGGTGAACTTCGCGACCACCATCATCACGATGCGCGCGCCGGGCATGACCATGTTCCGGATGCCGATCTTCACCTGGAACATCCTCATCACCTCGGTACTGGCCCTGATGGCGTTCCCGGTGCTCGCGGCCGCCCTGTTCGGCCTGGCGGTCGACCGCCTGATGGGTGGGGAGATCTTCAACCCGGAGGCCGGCGGCGCCCTGCTGTGGCAGCACCTGTTCTGGTTCTTCGGCCACCCCGAGGTCTACATCATCGCCCTGCCCTTCTTCGGCATCATCTCCGAGATCATCCCCGTCTTCTCGCGCAAGCCGATCTTCGGGTACAAGAGCCTCGTCTTCGCGACCATCGCGATCGCCGCGCTGTCGGTGACGGTCTGGGCGCACCACATGTTCACCACCGGCGGCGTCATGCTCGAGTTCTTCTCGCTGATGACCATGCTCATCGCGGTGCCCACCGGCGTGAAGTTCTTCAACTGGATCGGCACGATGTGGCGGGGCAAGCTCACCTTCGAGACCCCGATGCTGTACTCGCTCGGCTTCCTGGTGACATTCCTGTTCGGCGGCCTGACGGGCATCATCCTGTCCAGCCCCGCGATGGACTTCGCCGTCCACGACAGCTATTTCGTGGTGGCGCACTTCCACTACGTGGTGTTCGGCACCGTGGTGTTCGCGATGTATGCCGGGTTCTTCTTCTGGTGGCCGAAGCTGACCGGACGCATGCTCGACGAGCGGCTCGGCAAGATCCAGTTCTGGATCCTGTTCATCGGCTTCCACACCACCTTCCTGGTGCAGCACTGGCTGGGCGCCCAGGGCATGCCACGCCGCTACGCGGACTACATGCCGGAGGACGGCTACACGCTGTACAACCAGATCTCCACGGTCGGCGCCGTGCTCATCGCGGTCTCCACGCTTCCGTTCCTGTGGAACGTCTACAAGGCCGCGCGCGGCCCGCGCACCGTGTTCGTCGACGACCCG
Source organism: Georgenia halophila (assembly GCF_039541595.1). Taxonomy (NCBI): domain Bacteria; kingdom Bacillati; phylum Actinomycetota; class Actinomycetes; order Allobogoriellales; family Allobogoriellaceae; genus Georgenia; species Georgenia halophila. The sequence continues at coordinate 805,019 of NZ_BAABGN010000013.1, forward strand.
TGGGGCTTCGGCAACTCCCTCGAGTGGGCCACGGGGTCCCCGGTGCCGCGGCACAACTTCACCTCGCTTCCCCGGATCCGCTCGGAGCGTCCCGCCTTCGACCTGCACCACCCGGAGGTCGCCGCGATGGACCAGGCCGAGCCCAACCGCGACGTGCTCGACTCGGCCTACGCGAGCAGCGAGGTCGAGGGACGGGCACAGGTCGTGGGCGAACGATCCGAAGGCAGCGACGGCGAAGGGACCCAGCGATGACCGGCGAACGGCAGGACGTCCACGAGCGTCACGACTCCGGCGGTCACAGCGGACCCAAGGCGGGCAAGCCGCTGCGCATCGAGGCATGGCTCTTCCTCGCCGGCGTCTTCGCCTTCATCCCCCTCGCGGTCATCTACGGCTTCGCCGCCCAGTGGGAGCCCGTCGGGACCACCGGCCTCTTCCTCCTCGGGGCGCTGTCCGGGCTGGCCGGCGGCTACCTGTGGATCACGGGGCGGCGCATCGACCCCCGTCCGGAGGACGACCCCACCGCGGACATCTCGGACCGCGCCGGTGAGGTCGGGGTGTTCTCCCCGCACAGCTGGTGGCCCCTGGTCCTGGGCGTCGCCGCCACGCTCGGGTTCCTGGGACTGGCCATCGGCTGGTGGATGGTGGGCCTCGGTATCCTGATGGCCCTGATCGGCCTCGTCGGGATGCTGTTCGAGTTCTCCCGCGGCCAGCACGCCCACTGAGCTCGTGACGTCCCCTGCCTACCTGAGCGATCACAGCCCCGGCCACGGCGCCCTGCCACCCCGTTCCCGTCTCGTCAGCGACGCCCCGACGCTCGACCTCACCGGGACCTGGGACTTCCGCCTGCACCCGGTGGCGGACCCCGACGTCGCCCCGTGGCAGGACAGCGACGCCGCGCCCTGGGAGAGCATTGTCGTGCCGTCCCACTGGGTGCTGGCAGCCGACGGCCGGCACGGCCGCCCCGTCTACACCAACGTGCGCTACCCGTTCCCGGTGGACCCGCCGCACGTGCCGGACGAGAATCCCACGGGCGACCACCGGCGCACCTTCGCGCTGCCGGACGAGGCCGGGTGGTCCGGCGCGGAGCGTGTCCTGCTCCGGTTCGACGGCGTCGAGTCGACCTACCAGGTATGGCTCAACGGCGTGGTGGTCGGTGTCGGCAAGGGGAGCCGCCTCGTCCACGAGTTCGACATCACGGACCACCTCGAGGCGGGCGAGAACGTCCTCGCCGTCCGCGTCCACCAGTGGTCCGACGCGTCCTACCTCGAGGACCAGGACCAGTGGTGGCTGCCCGGCATCTTTCGTGAGGTGACGCTGCTCGCTCGTCCGTCCGGCGGCGTCGAGGACGTGTGGCTCCGGACCGCATACGACCACCGCACGGCCGAGGGCACGGTCGGTGTCGAGCTGCGTGCCGGGCCGGACGCGTACCCCGTCAGCCTCGAGGTGCCCGAGCTGGGGGTGAGCGCACGCTGGGAGCGGGCCGAGGATGTCGCCCCCGTGCCCGCCGGCCAGGTGGAGCCGTGGAGCGCGGAGGTGCCCCGGCGATACGAGGCCGTCGTGATCTCACGCGGCGAGCGGGTGCGGCTGCACGTCGGCTTCCGCACGGTGCGTGTCGCCGGTGACCGGTTCGAGGTCAACGGCCGGCAGGTGATCTTCCGTGGCGTCAACCGGCACGAGATCGAGGCCACCCGCGGACGCGTCTTCGACGCCGACCACGCCCGCGGCGATCTCGAGCTGATGAAGCGGCACAACGTCAACGCGATCCGCACCAGCCACTACCCGCCGCACCCGGGCGTCCTGGACCTGGCCGACGAGCTCGGGTTCTGGGTCGTCGACGAGTGCGACCTGGAGACCCACGGGTTCTACCTCCGCGGGTGGCGCGACAGCCCGGCCGACGCCCCGAGCGACGACCCTCGCTGGCGTGACGCCTACCTCGACCGCATCGCGCGCACCGTGGAGCGGGACAAGAACCATCCGAGCGTCGTCATGTGGTCTCTGGGCAACGAGTCGGGAACGGGTCGTAACCTCGCCGCGATGTCGGCGTGGGTGCACCACCGCGACGCCGAGCGGCCCGTGCACTACGAGGGCGACTACACCGGGGAGTACACCGACGTGTACTCGCGGATGTACCCGAGCCTCGAGGAGATCGACGCCATCGGCGGCGACTCGGGCCCGATCGCGTACTGCAGCCCGGCCCAGGCGCAGCGCCAGCGGCGCAAACCCTTCCTCATGTGCGAGTACATCCACGCGATGGGCAACGGCCCCGGCGGGATCGCCGACTACGACGACCGCATCCGCGCGCACCCGCGCGTGCACGGCGGGTTCGTGTGGGAGTGGCGGGACCACGGGCTGCTGACCACGACGCCCGACGGCGAGCCCTACTACGCGTACGGCGGGGACTTCGGCGAGACCGTGCACGACGGCAACTTCGTCGTCGACGGGATGGTGCTCTCCGACGGCACGCCCAGCCCCGGGCTCACCGAGTACGCGGCCGTGGTGGCACCCGTCCACCTCTCTCTCGAGGAGAGCGGTGGCGCGCAGTACGGCGAGGCCGACGCACGAGGTACCGAGGACCAGGCCGCCGTCGTACGAATCACCAACGAGCGGCACACCGCGGACACCGCCGACCTGGTCATGCGGTGGCGCGTCGAGGTGGACGGCGAGGAGGCCGGCTCGGGCACGCTCGAGACCGCGCCGGTGCCTGCCGGCACGACGGCGGAGATCCCGCTCCCCGAGGCGACGGGGTCCGTCCTCGAACGGGCGCGTCAGACGTCGCCCGGTGGGGAGGTCTGGCTCTGGCTCGTCGTCGAGCTCGCCGAGCAGACCTCCTGGGCACCGGCGGGGCACGTGCTCTCGGCACGGCAGGTCGACCTGACGACGTCGCCCATCACCGGCGGCCGCCCGAGGAACGACGCGGCGCCACCGACGGCCGGGACACGCCCGCCCACCGCGACGGACGGGACGATCACGATGGGGCGGGCCCGCATCGACTCGCGCACCGGCCGTCTCACTGCGCTCGGCGGCCTGGCGATCGATGGACCCACGCCGGAGCTGTGGCGGGCGCCGACGGACAACGACCGGGGCTCCGGGCACGGGAGCTACGAGGACGCGTCCCCGGAGGAGACCGGCGGACGCGGTGCCCCGGGACCCTCGTCGGCGGATCGGTGGGCGGCCCGAGGCCTCGACCGGCTCGAGCACCGGGTGGTCGGAGTGCAGGTCGGCGACGACCGGGTCGTCACGCGCCTGCGCAGCGGCGCCGCCGCCGCGGCGGCAGCGATCGAGACGACCCTGACCTACCTCGTCGACGACGCCGGCGACCTCGTGCTGCGGGTGGACGTCGTCCCGGTCGGGCCGTGGGAGGGCACCTGGCCACGCGTGGGTGTGCGCCTCTCGCTCCCGTCCGCCCTCGCGCACGCCGACTGGCTCGGGCCCGGCCCCGGCGAGGCTTACCCGGACTCGCGCGACGCCGCACTCGTCGGCCGCCACGACCGGTCGGTGGACGAGCTGTCCACGGGCTACGCCATGCCGCAGGAGACGGGGCACCGTCCCGAGGTGCGCCGGCTGCGGCTCACCGGGTCCGACGCCGGGTTGGAGCTGCGGTCCTTCTCCGCAGGCCTCGGTGGCGGTGGCGCTGCCGTCCACGCCGGCCGGCCCGGCTTCACCGTGTCTCGGCACACGGCGCAGGAGCTCACGACGGCGACGCACCCGCACGAGCTTGCGCCCAGCGAGCATGTCCACCTCTATCTCGACGCCGCCCAGCACGGCCTGGGCAGCCGCTCGTGCGGGCCCGACGTGCGGCCGCGGGACCAGCTGTGGCCTGCCGCCCACTCGTTCGTGGTGGCGCTGCGGCCGCTGTGACGCACGAGGGCCCCGAGTCGCGATGACTCGGGGCCCCTCGTCGCTCCGGCGTCGGGCCGGGACCTTGGCTGAGCGGGTCAGGCGGGGACGATGAGCCCGCTGGACTGCGTCGTGGCCTTGGTCAGCCGGGCAGCGACGTCCTGCCAGTTGACGATGTTCCAGAACGCCTTGACGTAGTCCGCCTTGACGTTGAGGTAGTCCAGGTAGAAGGCGTGCTCCCACATGTCCAGCTGCAGCAGCGGGATGGTGCCCACCGGCACGTTGTTCTGCTGGTCGAACATCTGGAAGATGACGAGCCGGCGCGACACCGAGTCGTAGGCGAGCACGGACCAGCCGGACCCCTGGATGGAGGTGGCGTTGGTGGTGAAGTGGTTCTTGAAGCCGTCGAAGGACCCGAACGAGTCCTTGATGGCCTCGGCGACCTCACCCTCGGGCTCGCCTCCGCCGTCGGGGGAGAGGTTGTTCCAGAAGATGGTGTGGTTGATGTGTCCGCCGAGGTTGAACGCCAGGTTCTTCTCGAGGAGGTTCACCGCGGCCAGGTCGCCGGACTCGCGTGCCGCCGCCATCTTCTCCAGCGCCGTGTTCGCACCGTCGACATAGGTCTTGTGGTGCTTGTCGTGGTGCAGCTCCATGATCTTGCCGCTGATGTGCGGCTCGAGCGCGCTGTAGTCGTAGGGAAGGTCGGGCAACGTGTAGACGGCCATCTGTCCTCCTGTCGTCGGGCGGCGCCGTGCAGCGCCGCGTCGATCGGTCCGTGGTGGGACCACTCACGTGGTCCAACCTATTCGGTTCCGCGGTGTTCCCGCCCGTCCAGCAGGCGGACGTGCCCCGGTTCAGTCCTTCTCGTGCCGCGCCAGCGTGGCGACGGATCCGCCCGCGTGGGCGCGGGGCTTCTCCTCGTCGCCGTGACCGTCCGCGTACGGCGCCTCGTGCGTGATCTCCAGGGAGCCACCGTGCACGCCGTGGATGCCGGAGTCCTCGCCGTCCTCGATCTCGGGGCCGTGGTGACCCGCTGCGGCGAGCTCGGCCGGCGTGGCCGGCTCGACCCGATCCTCGTAGAAGAACTTCGACAGCTTGTGCCGGATGGTGTCCATTCGATGACCGGGCCGGTCCACCCCGTGACGGTCGGTCGCGGGACCGACCTCGATCGGACGGCGTGGCTCGTGGGCCACGAGGAGCCAGCGCTCGTCGTCGCTCAACGGCTTGTGGACCTCCATGAACGCGCCGTTCGGCATCTGGACGACCCGGCCGGTCTCGTGGCCGTGCAGGGCGAGCTCACGGTCACGCCGCTGCAGCCCGAGACAGATCCGCTTCGTCATGATGAACAGGGCCACGGGTGCGAGGAAGAACGCGAACCGGAAGAACCAGGTGATGTCGTTGATCGACAGCTGGAAGTGCGTCGCGATGAGGTCGTTCGCACCCGCGAGCAGCAGCACCATGAACGCGCCGAGGTAGGAGACGCCGATCGCCGTGCGGACCGGGACGTTCCGTGGGCGGTCGAGCACGTGGTGCTCGCGCCGGTCCTTCGTGGCGGCGGCCTCCAAGAACGGGTACACGGCCAGGAACGTGAACAGCAGCCCCGGGATGACGACGCCGGGGATGAGGACGTTGAGCGAGAGCGTGTACCCGCCGATGACCACTTCCCAGCCCGGCATCAGGCGCAGCGCACCCTCGAGGAAGAGCATGTACCAGTCCGGTTGTGCTCCCGCGGAGACGGGGGACGGGTCGTACGGCCCGTAGTTCCACACCGGGTTGATCGACATCGTGGCGCCCATCAGGGCGAGGAAGCCGAAGACGATGAAGAAGAAGCCGGCCATCTTGGCCGCGTAGACCGGGAAGGCGGGGTAACCGACGACGTTGTTGTCCGTGCGGCCCACACCCGGGTACTGGGTGTGCTTGTGCACCACCATCAGGATCAGGTGCACGGTCACGAGCGCGACGATCAGCGCAGGGATCAGCAGGATGTGCACCGTGAAGAGGCGCGGAATGATGACCGTGCCCGGGAACTCACCGCCGAAGAGCCCGTAGCTGAGGTACGAGCCGATGATCGGCAGGGACTTCGCCACGCCGTCGGCGATGCGCAGGCCGTTGCCGGAGAGCACGTCGTCCGGCAGGGAGTAACCGGAGAAGCCGGCGGCCAGCCCGAGGATCATCAACGTGAAGCCCACGAGCCAGTTGATCTCGCGCGGCTTGCGGAACGCGCCGGTGAAGAAGATCCGGAACATGTGCACGACGATCGCGGCCATGAACACCAGCGCGGACCAGTGGTGCATCTGCCGCATCAGGAGGCCACCCTTGACCTCGAACGACATGTAGACCGTGGACGCGTAGGCGGCCGACATCTCCATGCCCTGGTGGCTGACCGGCAGGGCGTCCTCGGGGTAGGTGGTGTGAGCCATGGAGGGCTCGAAGAACATGGTCAGGAAGATGCCGGTGAGGACGAGGACGACGAAGCTCCACAGGGCGATCTCACCGAGCAGGAACGACCAGTGCTCGGGGAAGATCTTCCGGCCGATGAACTTGACGGCCTTCGCGACGCCCATGCGTGAGTCGAGGACGTCGGCCGTGGACGAGATCGGCGAGGACGGGCGGTACTCGCCCGACGGGCGGGCCGTGGGTGCCGATGACGAGATGCTCACTTCTCACGCTCCCAGTAGCTCGGTCCGATCGGTTCGTGGAAGTCCGAGCGGGCCACGAGATACCCCTCCTGGTCCACCGTGATCGGCAGCTGCGGCAAGGGTCGGTCGGCGGGGCCGAACACGACGCGAGCCTGGTCCGCGATGTCGAAGGTCGACTGGTGGCACGGGCAGAGGAGATGGTGCGTCTGCTGCTCGTACAGGGCCACCGGGCAGCCGACGTGGGTGCAGATCTTCGAGTAGGCGACGATGCCCTCGTAGGACCAGTCGGCCTTCTCCTGCGGCTCCTGGAGCTCGTCCGGGTCGAGCCGGACCAGGATCACCACGGCCTTCGCCTTCTCCTCGAAGTAGTGCTCGTGCTCGGTCAGGCCGTGCGGGATGACGTGGAAGACGGACCCGATGGTGACGTCGCTGGCCATGATCGGTTCGTCGGAGGGGTCCAGGGCGAGGCGGCGCCCGGTGCCCCCGCCCGGAATGTTCCCGGAGAATTCCTCCGGCGTCTCGCCCCAGACGGTGTGGCGGAAGGCGCTGATGTCCCAGCTGCCGCCGAGGTTGCCGATCAGCGGGACGAGGATCGGCAGCGGGGCGAGGGCCGCGGCGCCGACGACTGCACCCTTGAGCACCGGGCGGCGCCCGATCCCCGAGTCCTCGACGCCGTGCTTCATCATGTCCGCCGCGACCGTGCGGGTCTCGTCGTCGCTGCGCTGGAGGTGGCGCTCCTCGACGTACTCGACGTTCGACATCAGCGTCTTGGCCCAGTGGATGGCCGCGATCCCGATGCCGAGCATCCCGATGCCGAGACCCAGTCCGAGGAACAGGGTGCTGTAGCGCAGGTTGCCGAGCGTGGAGTCCAGCGGGATGACCGCGTAGGCGACGATGGCGCCGATGGAGGCCAGCGCGCTGATGGTCAGGATGAGCACGATGAGGCGCTCGACCCGCTTGGCCTCCCGCGGGTCGGTGTCCGCCAGGCGCTCACGGTGCTCCTCGATGCCGGGGTTCTCGAAGAGCTCGGGGCTCTGTGCTTCGGGCGGGGCGACGTGCTGCTGCTCGGTGCTCACGAGGACTTCGCTCCGATCCAGACGGCGGCGATGATCAGTCCGCCGATCCCGACGATCCAGGCCCACATGCCTTCGACGACGGGGCCGAGCGAACCCAGGGTGATGCCGCCCGGCGAGGTCTCCCGCTGCTCCATGAGGTACGCGATGACGTCCTGCTTGTCCTCGGGGGTCAGGTTGGCCTCGTTGAACACCGGCATGGACTGCGGACCGGTCAGCATCGCCTCGTAGATCTCCGTCGGGGTCGAGTCGAAGAGCCCGGGTGCGTACTTGCCCTCGCTGAGCGCGCCGCCGGCGCCGACGGCGTTGTGGCACATGGCGCAGTTGGTCCGGAACAGGGCGAGACCGTTCGCGGGGTCACCGCCGGCCGGGTCGACCGTCTCCGCGCTCGGGATGGCCGGTCCGGGCGCGAGGCTGTGCACGTAGGCGGCGACCTGGGCGATCTGCTCCGGGTTGAACTGCGGTGTCCGCTCCTCCGCCTGGGTGGAGTTGTTGGCCATCGGCATGCGCCCGGTGGCCATCTGGAAGTGCACGGAGGCGGCGCCGACACCGATCAGCGACGGGCCGATGTCGGTGCCCTCGGCGTTCACGCCGTGGCAGGTGGCGCAGTTCGCCTCGAACAGAGCCTCCCCGGCCTCGACGTCCTCCGCGGAGTCGCCCCCGGCCGCCGACGCGGGCTCGGGCGCGAACGCGGCGTAGAGCGCGCCGGTCAGGATCAGGGCGAGCAGCACGAGGACCGCCGGTGCGAACCGGCTTCTCCTGCCTGCGGCGAGTGCCTTCACGATGTGACGTCCTCGGTGGGGTCGGGTGGCGGTCGGGGAGCGGGAGCGGCTACTGCACGAGTGCGTAGTCGAGCACGTAGATGACGAAGAAGAGGCCGATCCACACCACGTCGACGAAGTGCCAGTAGTACGACGTGACGACGGCGCGGCCGGCCTCGAGGTGGCCGAACCGCTTGGCGGCGAACGTGCTGCCCAGCACGTACAGGAACGCGATCAGCCCGCCGATGACGTGCAGGGCGTGGAAGCCGGTGGTGATGTAGAAGACCGAGCCGTAGCTCGAGGTCGAGATCTTCAAGCCGTGCTGGATGAGCTCGGTGTACTCCGTCACCTGCCCGGCGACGAAGATCCCGCCCATGACGAAGGTGAGGGTGTACCACTCGAGCATGCCCCACCGGAACGGGTTGAAGAGCGACCCGACCCGGGTGGCCTGGAACCGCTCGGCGGCGAAGACGCCCATCTGGCAGGTCACCGAGCTCAGCACCAGGATCGTGGTGTTGCCCAGAGCGAACGGGAAGTTGAGAACGCTCGAGGCCTCCGCCCAGGCTTCGGGACCGGCGACCGACCGGTGCGTGAAGTACATCGCGAAGAGGCCGGCGAAGAACATCAGCTCGCTGGAGAGCCAGATGATCACACCGACCGAGAGCGTGTTCGGTCGCGTGACATGGACCGGCCCAGCGGCGGCGGCGGCGGTTGTTGACGACACCCAGCCATTATGGCCCAGGTCGGGGCCGTTCTGGCCAGTTCGATCCGGGTGCGCGTCGTGGTCGCCGGCCCGGAGCGCGGGGGTTTACCGGCGTCGTGCGGCTCAGGTCGTCGGCCCGGCGCCGCGCGCACGCCCCATGTGTGAGCCTGACCACGGACCGGACGGCGTGTCCCGGGCGGCGGGCCGGTGCCTCGGCGCGGGCGGTGGGAGGATCGCGGCGGTGGGAGGATTGGGGCCGGCGGCGCACTACCATGAGCCCGGGCCGGTCCGTGAAGGCCCGCACGACGCAGACCCGCGCAGGAGGACCAGGATGACCATTGACGCTCGCCAGATCGGCCACGCCGGCCCCGCGGGCGCGGGCGCCGGCAGCACCGAGACCGTCGACCTGCTGATCTACAGCGATGACGTCGACACGCGGCGGGCCGTCATCCGGTCGGTGGGCCGGCGTCCCGGCAAGGGCCTGCCGCTCGTGCGCTGGACCGAGGCGGCGACCCACGCCGGAGCGGTGAGCAAGGTGGAGCAGGGCAGCTTCGCGCTGCTGGTGCTCGACGGCGAGTCCGCGAAGGTCGGCGGGATGGCGCTGGCACGTCAGCTCAAGAACGAGATCTACGAGTGCCCGCCGGTCCTCATCCTCACCGCCCGCGCGGAGGACCGCTGGCTCGCCACCTGGGCGAACGCCGACGCGATCGTCTCCGCCCCCTACGACCCGATCGCCCTGCAGGAGACCGTGGCCGCCATGCTGAGGGCGGCCCAGGCCCCCGGCGGGCGGGAGCGGTGACCGTCGGTTCGACAGGGGACCGGCTGGCCCCGACCTGGCCGGAGCTCCTCTCGCACGTCATCGCGGGTGACGACCTGACGGCGGAGCAGACCGCCTGGGCCATGGACCAGGTGATGACGGACCAGACGACGCCCGGGGTCCTCGCCGGCTTCCTCGTCGGCCTTGCCACCAAGGGCGAGACGGTCGAGGAGGTCCGCGGCCTCGCGGACGCGATGCTCGCCCATGCTGAGCCGATCGACGTCGACGGCGGTGGCGTCGTCGACGTGGTCGGCACGGGCGGCGACCGCATGCACACGGTGAACATCTCCACCATGGCCTCCCTCGTGGTGGCCGGGGCCGGGGTGGGCGTCGTCAAGCACGGCAACCGGGCCGCCAGCTCGTCCTCGGGCAGCGCCGACGTGCTCGAGGCCCTCGGGGTGGACCTCAACCTGTCCGTGGAGCGGGTGGCGCAGGTGTACCGCGACGCGGGCATCACGTTCTGCTTCGCGACGGTGTTCCACCCCTCGTTCCGGTTCGCCGGACCGACCCGCCGCGAGCTGGCCGTCGGCACGGTGTTCAACATCCTCGGCCCGCTGACCAACCCCGCCCGTCCGGGCGCGGGCGCGATCGGCGTCGCCAACGCCAGGGCGGCACCGCTGGTGGCCGGCGTGCTGGCGGTCCGCGGCGTCAGCGCCCTGGTCTTCCGCGGCCGCAACGGTCTCGACGAGCTCTCCGCGACCGCGGTGAACGACGTCTGGGAGGTCCGTGACGGCGAGGTCGTCGAGCACACGGTGGACGCCGTGGACGAGCTCGGCCTGACCGCTGTGAGCGTGTCCGAGCTGCGCGGCCAGGACGCCGGCTACAACGCCGACGTCGCGCGTCGGGTGCTGGCGGGCGAGAGCGGTCCCGCCCGCGAGGCGGTCCAGCTCAACGCCGCTGCGGCGTTCGTCGCGCAGGGCAGCCTGCCGGGCACCGGGCCCGACGGCGGGACGCTCGTGGAACGGCTGCAGGCCGGGCTGGCGCACGCCGCGCGTTCGGTCGACTCGGGTGCGGCCGCCGGGGTGCTGGACCGCTGGGTCGCGCTGACCCGCTGATCCTCGGGCCGCCGCCGCTCGCGCTCGTCAGTCCTCCAGGCCGATGTCGAAGGCCTGCTCGAGGTCGTGCCGGGAGTACGCCTGGAACGCGATGTAGGTCTGGGTACGCAGCACGCCCGCGACCTTGCCGAGCTTGTCGGAGACGACGGTGGCGAGGTCCTCGTGCTGCTTGACGCGGGCGAGCGCCACGAGGTCGATGTCACCGGTGACGGAGTAGACCTCGCTGATGCCGTCGAGATCGGCGACCTCCTGGGCGACCTCAGGGATGCGGGCGACGTCGGCGTCGATGAGGACGATGGCTGTCAACATGGCCGCCATCATTCCCTACCGAGGGCTCACCGTGTGGTGGGCACGCGGTGGCGGGCTGCACCGCGCACCGGGCACGCGAGGGGCACCGGCCCCTCGGCGAGGCTGACCAGCCGCACACCCGGCTGCTCGAGCCACGTGGCGACCAGCTCCGTCTCCTCGACGGGGGCGGCCCCGCACGCGGTCTCGGGCGCCGGGACGACCTCCCCGGACGCGAGCACCGCCTGCACGACCGCCATCGGGTCCTCCCCACGGGCGGCGACGGCCGTACCGGCGAGCCGACCGTGGCGCACGAGCACGATCTCCCAGCCGCCCGAGTCGTGCCGACGTGCCGCGACCAGCTCCGTCGTCGTGAGGATCGGACGCAGCCGCTCCGTCCGGCGAGCGCCCTGCAGCAGGGCGACCAGGCGGTCCCGCTGCGTGGCCGCCTCCTCGTAGCGCTGCTCGGCGGCCAGCTCACCGATCTTGTGACGCAGAGCCTCGACCGCGTGATCGACCTGGGCGCGCAGCGCCCGCCGTGTGACGGAGACAGACTCGGCGTAGGCGGCGCGATCCTGACCGCCGATGCACGGCGCACCGCAGCGCTGCATCTCGGCCAGCGCGCACGCCGAGGCCCCGGCACGTGGCACGACCGGCAGCCGGGGCGAGCAGCGCCGCACCGGCGAGATCTCGTGGAGCGCCTCCATGGCGGCCGTGGCCGCGCTGCGGCTGCTGAACGGACCGATCGCCTCGCCCATGTCGGCCGCCGGGAGGCGACGCACCACACTGAGCCGCGGGAACGGCTCGTCGGTCAGCCGGAGCCAGGGCCGGCGCTGCGGACGCCGCGAGCGGCGGTTGTACGGCGGGTCCAGTTCGGCGATGAGCCGCAGCTCCCGCACCTGCGCCTCGAGCGTCGTCGCGCACGGCACCGGACGTACGGTGACGGCGATGTCGAGCATCTCGCCGATCCGGCGGCGCTTCTCGGCGGCCGTGAAGTACTGGCGCACGCGGCGGCGCAGGTCGACCGCCGTCCCGACGTACAGCACCTCCTGGGAGGGCCCGAGGAACTGGTAGACGCCCGGGCCCTCGGGCAGGCCGTCCGCCATGGTGGCCTTGCGGCGGCGCCGCGGCGGGACCGGGTCCGTGGCGGTGCGCAGGTCCTCCAGGTGCGTGACGCCGAGCGGTGCGGCGCGAGCGAGCAGCCCGTGCAGGACGTCGACGGTGGCGCGCGCGTCCGTCAGGGCGCGGTGGTCGGGGGCGACGGAGGTCTGGAAGAGCCCGGCGAGGGTGGCCAGCTTGTGGTTCGGGGCCTCGTCCCGGGTGATCAGGCGCCGTGCCAGCGCGACCGTGTCGAGCACCGCCGGGGACGGCCAGACCAGGTCCATGCGTTCGGTGGCGTGCTTGAGGAAGCCGACGTCGAAGCCGGCGTTGTGGGCGACCAGGACGGTTGCCGCCGCGCCCTGACCGGTGGTGCTCCACCCGCCCGCCGTGAGTCCGGCGAACTCGAGGAAGGACGGGATCACCTCGGTGATCGGCGGTGCCGTCACCACCATGGCGTTGGTGATCCCGGTCAGCACGGTCACCATCGGCGGGATCGCCGTCGCCGGATTCACCAACGTCTGGAACTCGCCCACGACCTCGCCGCCGCGGACCTTCACGGCGCCGATCTCGGTGATCACGGAGCTGCCCGGACCGCCGCCGGTGGTCTCGAGGTCGACGACGACGAACGTCACCTCGCTCAGCGGTGTCCCGATCTCGTCCAGCCCCAGCTGGACGGGCCTGCCGGATCCGTCGGCGGACCGGGTGGCGTCGTCCAGGACGAGCCGGCCGCCCGGCGCGGTGTCGAGCAGCGTCGGGGTCATGACGGCGACGCTAGGCCCGACCTCCCACACGCCCCGGCACCGACACGGCGGCGAGCCGCGACCGAGACCATCGGGGCGGCAGAGCGCCCGGGTAGCCGAGGAGCCCGGTGCCCGGGCACCCGAGCAGCACGAGCGCTAGGCCGGCGTGCCCTTCGCCCGCTCGGCCGCCGCGCTCGCGTAGAACTCGTCGACCGTGCCGGCGAAGTCCTTGAGGAAGAGGTTGCGCTTCACGCTCAGCTTGGGGGTCAGGTAGCCGTTGTCGACGCTCAGGTCGAAGTCGAGCACCTCGAAGGCCCGGATCTGCTCCGCCCGGGAGACCGTCGCGTTGGCCCGGTCGATCGCCGTCTGCAGGTGCTCGCGCACGAACGGGTCCTTGGCAGCCTGCTCGATCGTCATCGGCTCGCGGTCGTGGTTGGCCAGCCATCCGGGCAGCATCTCCATGTCGAGCGTGATGAGCGCCCCGATGAACGGGCGGTCGTCACCGACCACGACGCACTGCGAGACGAGCGGGTGCGCGCGGATGTTGTCCTCGAGCGGTGCCGGCGCGACGTTCTTCCCGCCGGCGGTCACGATGATCTCCTTCTTGCGTCCCGTGATCCGCAGGTACCCGTCGCCGTCCATCGAGCCGAGGTCGCCCGTGTGGTACCAGCCGTCCGCCATCGACTCGGCCGTGGCCTCGGGGTTGTTGTGGTAGCCGCGGAAGACGGGGATGCCCCTGACGAGGATCTCGCCGTCCTCGGCGATGGCGACCGAGGTGCCGGGCAGCGGCGGACCGACGGTACCGATCTTGATCTTGCCTGGGCGGTTGACGTTCGTCGGCGCGGTCGTCTCCGTGAGGCCGTAGCCCTCGAGCACGATCAGGCCGATGCCGCGGTAGAAGTGCCCGAGGCGCTCGCCGAGCGGCGCGCCGCCGGAGACGGCGAAACGTGCCTGGCCGCCCAGCGCGGCACGGATCTTCGACAGCACGAGCTTGTCGGCGACCTTCAGCTTCGCCTTGAGCGGCGCCGACGGGCCGGAGGCGGTGTCGAGCGCCTTCGAGTACTGGATCGAGACGTTCGCGGCCCAGTGGAAGATCTTGGTCTTCAGCCCGCCGCCGGTGCGCTGCTCGACGCCGTTGTAGACCTTCTCCCAGACGCGGGGCACGGAGAGGATGAAGGTCGGCCGGAACGTGGCAAGGTCGGGTACCGCCTCCTTCACGCTCGGTGTGTGGCCGAGCGGCTTGCCGGCGACCAGCACGAGAACCTCGACGAACCGGGCGAAGACGTGGGCCAGCGGCAGGAAGAGCAGGGACCGCGCCCCCGGCTGCTGGAAGACGGTGGAGATGTTGTCGACGGCCTCGACGCACAGGAGCACGAAGTTGCCGTGGGTGAGCTCCGCCCCCTTGGGCCGGCCGGTGGTGCCCGACGTGTAGATGATGGTGGCGAGGGAGTCCAGGCCCAGGTCCGCGCGGCGCCGCTCGAGCTCGTCGTCGGGCACGTCCGCGCCCAGGGCCTCGAGCGTCTCGAGGCCGCCGCCGTCGATCTGCCAGACCTCGCCGAGCTCCGGCAGGCCGTCGTCGATGCTGCGGGCCTCATCCACCGTGGCGGCGTTGTCCGCGTTCTCGACGACGGCGAACTTGCAGCGCGAGTCCGAGAGGATCCACTGGGACTGCTCCGGCGAGGAGGTCTCGTAGACCGGTACCGGGACGGCGCCGGCGTGCCAGGCGGCGAGGTCGACCAGGGTCCACTCCAGCCGGGTCCGGCACATGATCGCGACCGGGTCGCCCGGGGCGACGCCCGCCGCGATGAGGCCCTTCGCGATCGCGGTGACCCGCTCGAGGGTCCACGCCGCGGTGTGCGGCACCCACTGCTCGCCCACCTTCTCCTCGTAGAGCACGCGGTCCGGGTGCTCCCGTGCCTGGTCGACCAGGTAATCGGTGATGCTGCGTCCGGGGTCGACCTCGACCCCACGTGGAGTGGTGAACTCGTCCATGCTGGCTCCGTCGGCAGTGCGGGGAGGGTGTTCGTGCTGTCCGGCTGATCCGGTGCTCAGACACAGTATCGGTCACAACGGGACCTCATCGGGCACTCGGCGCTCCGTCGTCGTGCCGGGTTGGCACAATGCCCGTGTGGCTGTGCGGTCAGAAGCACGCAGAAGCGGGAGGAACCAGTGGTGGTCGGAACATGCTGACGGTCGGGGTCGATATCGGTGGGACGAAGATCGGGGCGGGGGTCGTCGACCCGGACGGTGAGCTCCTGGCGAGCACGAAGCACCCCACCGACCCGACGGATCCCGCGGAGATCGAGGCCGCCGTCGTCTCGGCCGTGTCCGAGCTGCGCGAGTCCTACGACGTCACGGCCGTCGGGGTGGCGGCGGCCGGATACGTCAGCCCTCAGCGCGACGGCATGGTGTTCGCACCCAACATCGCCTGGCGCGACTACCCGTTGCGGGACAGGCTCGTCGGCGGGATCGACCTGCCGATCGTCATCGAGAACGATGCCAACGCGGCCGGCTGGGCCGAGTTCCGCTTCGGGGCCGGCCGGGACGTCGACCACATGGTCATGCTGACCGTGGGCACCGGCCTGGGCGGCGCCGTCATCTTCGACGGCACGCTGCTGCGCGGGGCCTTCGGCGCGGCGGGCGAGTTCGGCCACATGGAGATGGTGCCCCACGGCCACTTCTGCGGCTGCGGGCAGGAGGGCTGCTGGGAGATGTACGCCTCCGGGCGCGCCCTGACGCGGGCGGCTCGCGCCGCCGTCGTCGCGCAGCCGGACCGGTCGGAGGGCATCGTCCAAGCGGCCGGCGGACCGGACAAGAAGGTCAAGGGCACGCACGTCACCGCGGCGGCGGAGGTCGGCGACCCGTTGGCGACCGAGCTCCTGGACGAGCTCGGCCGCTGGCTCGGCAAAGGGATCTCGGACCTGGCCGCGGTGGTCGACCCTCAGCTCGCCGTGGTGGGCGGGGGAGTGGTCGCCGCGGGAGACCTGTTGCTGGACCCTGCCCGCGACGCGTTCCGGCGCCATCTGACTGCCCGGGGGTTCCGTGGCGAGCTGCGGATCGAGCCGGCCGAGATGGGGAACGAGGCCGGCATGATCGGCGCGGCGGATCTCGCCCGCACCTGACTCGGTCCTTCAGACGACGGCGCCGTCGCTGTGATCGTCGTCGTCACGGTTGGCGGGCATCCGCCACAGCAGCAGTGCGACGCCGCACAGCAGGGCGGCGCCGAGGGCGAGCATGACCCAGCCGCCCGGCGAGGCGAGGACGAACAGGACCAGGCCGAGCAGGAGCGAGCCGATGGTGGCGACCCAGCCCAGGGTCAGCACCGGGTCGGTGTGCTCCAGCGGTCCGGGTTCGGGCGGCACGAACCGCTGCTCGTCGGGATCCTCGATCTCGATGTAGTCCCGGGGGCCCAGCGGCCGTGCTCGCGGGGCCGGCGCCTGATCACCGTCGTCCGGCGTGGCGCCCCCGCCCGGTGCGGCCCCGTCCGGTGCGGCCCCGTCCGGAGCGGCACGGTCACGCGGGGAGCGGTCGTCCCTTCTCGGGTCCTCGGGCACCTCGAGGTCTCCGAGCTCGGCCGTGAGCTCGGCCCACCGTTCGGCGACGGTCGCGTCGTCGAGCGGTCCCGGGTCGTTGGCGCCGTCGCGGGAGGGTCCGGCCATGCCCTCACTCTACGGCCGGTCACGGTCGGCGCGCGGCCCGCCTAGGATATTCGTGCGCGGCCGGCCGGCGGCGCATATCCGCAGAAGTCACAACGGAAGGTCGCCGATGTCGGTCCGTCGCGTCGCCCTGCTCACCGCGGGCGGTTTCGCTCCCTGCCTGTCCTCCGCCGTCGGTGGACTGATCGAGCGCTACACGGAGATCGCGCCCGAGGTGGAGATCATCGCCTACGAGCACGGCTACCACGGCCTGCTGAGCGGCACGAAGATCACCGTCGACGACGAGGCCCGGCGCCACGCCGGCGTCCTCCACCGGTTCGGTGGCAGCCCGATCGGCAACTCCCGCGTCAAGCTGACCAACGCCGCCGACCTCGTCAAGCGCGGCCTGGTGAGAGAGGGCGACAACCCCCTCGCCGTGGCGGCCGAGCAGCTGAAGGCCGACGGCATCGACGTCCTCCACACCATCGGCGGCGACGACACGAGCACCACCGCCGCCGACCTCGCGGCATACCTCGAGGAGAACGGCTACCACCTGACGGTCGTCGGCCTGCCGAAG
Organism: Georgenia halophila; assembly: GCF_039541595.1. NCBI lineage: Bacteria > Bacillati > Actinomycetota > Actinomycetes > Allobogoriellales > Allobogoriellaceae > Georgenia > Georgenia halophila. Next base: position 822,242 of record NZ_BAABGN010000013.1, read on the forward strand.
ACCATCGACAACGACATCGTCCCGATCCGCCAGTCCCTGGGGGCGTGGACGGCGGCCGAGGAGGCCGGCGAGTTCGCGCAGAACATCATCGGCGAGCACCGCGTCAGCCCGCGGATGCTCATCGTCCACGAGGTCATGGGCCGCAACTGTGGCTGGCTGACCGCGGCCGCCGCCAAGAGCTACCGCGCCTGGCTCGACACCCAGGAGTGGGTGCCGAGCATCGGCCTGCGCCGCGACCGCTGGGACGTGCACGCCGTCTTCGTGCCCGAGGCACAGCTCGACATCGAGGGCGAGGCGCAGCGGCTGCGCGGCGTCATGGACGAGATCGGCAACGTCAACATCTTCCTCTCCGAGGGTGCGGGGGTGCCGGAGATCGTCGCCGAGCTGGAGGCCAAGGGCGAGGAGGTCCAGCGGGACCCGTTCGGCCACGTGAAGCTGGACACGATCAATCCCGGCGCCTGGTTCGCCAAGCAGTTCGCCGAGCTTCTGGGCGCCGAGAAGGTCCTGGTGCAGAAGAGCGGCTACTTCTCCCGCTCGTCGAGCGCCAACGCGGAGGACCTGCACCTCATCAAGTCCATGGTCGACCTGGCCGTCCAGTGCGCCCTGGAGGGCACCTCCGGCATCATCGGGCACGACGAGGAGGACGACGACCGGCTCAAGGCCGTCCCGTTCCCGCGCATCGCCGGCGGCAAGGCGTTCGACACCACCCAGGAGTGGTTCACCGCGCTCATGGCGGACATCGGCCAGCCCGTGGGCGCCGCCGCACCGCCCGCTCACTGACACCTATCCTGAGCCGGTGAGTATCGAGGCATCCCCGGAGGTCCTGGAGGGCCTGCAGCACTGGCGTTCCCTCCCACCCCGTCAGCAGCCCGCCTGGCCCGACCCCGACGAGGTCACCCGGGTGACCGCGGAGCTGGCCGGCTACCCGCCGCTGGTCTTCGCCGGCGAGGCGGACAAGCTGCGGCACAACCTGGCGCAGGCCGCCGCGGGGGAGGCGTTCGTCCTCCAGGGCGGGGACTGCGCCGAGACCTTCGCCGAGTCGACGGCGGACCGGATCCGCAACAAGATCCGCACCATCTTGCAGATGGCGGCCGTCCTGACCTACGGGGCCTCGCTGCCCGTCGTGAAGATGGGCCGCATCGCCGGGCAGTACGCCAAGCCCCGCAGCGCCGACATGGAGACCCGCGACGGCGTCACCCTGCCCGTCTACCGCGGCGACGCGGTCAACGCCCACGACTTCACACCCGAGTCCCGCACGCCCGACCCGTGGCGCCTGCAGCAGGCGTACCACCGCTCGGCCACGACCCTGAACCTCGTGCGAGCCTTCACCTACGGAGGCTTCGCCGACCTGCGCGAGGTGCACCAGTGGAACCGCGGCTTCATGGCCAACCCGGCCTACGCCCGCTACGAGGTGCTGGCCAACGAGATCGACCGCGCGATGCGGTTCATGCGGGCCGCGGGAGCAGACTTCGACGCGTTGCGCACCGTGGACCTGTTCTCGTCGCACGAGGCGCTGCTGCTGGACTACGAGTCGGCGATGACCCGGATCGACTCGCGCTCCGGCCTGCCGTACAACACCTCCGCCCACTTCCTGTGGATCGGGGAGCGCACCCGCCAGCTCGATGGCCCGCACGTCGACCTCCTCTCCCGGGTGCGCAACCCGCTCGGGGTCAAGCTGGGCCCGAGCTCGACGGCGGACGACGCCCTGGCGCTGGCGGACCGGCTGAACCCGGACAACGAACCCGGCAGACTCACCTTCATCACCCGGATGGGGGCCGGTCGGGTGCGGGAGGTGCTGCCCGGTCTCGTCGAGCGGTTCACCGCCGAGGGACGCACGGTGACCTGGGTGTGCGACCCGATGCACGGCAACACCATCACCTCCCCGTCGGGGTACAAGACACGCGAGTTCGCGACCGTCATCGACGAGGTGCACGGCTTCTTCGAGGTCCACCACGCCCTCGGCACGGTGCCCGGTGGATTGCACGTCGAGCTGACGGGCGACGACGTCACCGAGGTCCTCGGCGGCAGCGAGAAGGTCGACGACGCGGGCCTGGCCCGGCGCTACGAGACGCTCGTCGACCCTCGCCTGAACCACCAGCAGTCGCTCGAGATGGCGTTCGACGTCGCCGAGATGCTGCGGGACCACTGACGGCGGTCGGCTGACGACGTGCCCGAGGACGTGCCGGCGAACCCGCCCGACGACGAGCCCCGCGCGATGGGTGCGGGGCTCGACGTCCCGCACCGCCTGCCCGCGGACCGGTTCATCCCGCCCGGCCAGCGGCTCGTGGACCGGGCGCCGGTCATGCACTACGGACCGGTGCCCCGCCGTCGTCCGGACCGGTGGCGCCTCACGGTCGGCGGGACGACGGCGGACGGGACGCACCGCGACCTGACGATGGACGAGGTGCTCGCCCTGACACCGCTCGACGTCGTCGCGGACATGCACTGCGCCACCGGCTGGACGTCGGTGGACGAACGCTGGTCCGGGGTGGCGGCGCGCGACGTGGTCGAGCTCGTGCCGCCGCGCCCGGACGTCGAGCACGTCCTGGTGGTCGCCGAGTACGGCTACGCGGCGACGGTGCGCCTGGAGGACCTCGCCTCTCCGCGGGCGGTGCTCGCCACGCACCACGACGGGGAGCCGCTCAGCGACGAGCGGGGTGGCCCGATGCGTCTCGTCCTCCCGCACCTGTACACGTGGAAGGGGCCGAAGTGGGTGCGCGGCTGGGACTACCTCACCGAGGCCCGTCGGGGTTTCTGGGAGGACCGCGGCTACCACCTGCGGGGCGACGCCTGGCGCGCGGAGCGGTACTCCTACCAGGAGTGAGAGCGCTACATCGTCAGGATCAGCGCCAGCGCCAGCGCCAACGCCAGCGCCAACGCCAGCGCCAACGTCGGCGTCGGCGTCGGCGTCAGACGACCGTCAGCGTGATGACGGTGCCTCGCGGCCGCATCTCCCCGCCGCTCGGGTCCTGCGAGCGGACGGTGCCGAAGTAGCCACCGAGGACCTCGTCGACCTCGACGTCGAACCCGGCGTCCTCCAGCGTGGACCGGGCGGCGCCGACCTGCTGGCCGACGACGCTCGGCACCTCGTGGAGCTCGGGGCCGAGCGAGACGACGACATCGACGGCGTCCCCGCGGTACAGCTGCTCACCCGGGGCGGGGCTCAGCGCGATGACCGATCCCTCGGGCACGTTCTCGTGGTGCTGCTCGGTCTGGTCACCGACGGTCAGGCCGGCCTGCTCGAGCAGACCGATGGCCTCCGCACGCGGCTCGCCGGTGACGTCGGGTACGTCGACCGGTTCGCGGCCCTTGGATGTCACGAGGTCGACCGAGGAGTCGTGACGGACGGACTCGCCGGCGCCGGGGGAGGTGCTCACCACCGCGCCCTCGGGGACGGTGTCGTGGAACTCCTCGGTGGTCTCGCCCACGGCCAGGCCGCTCTCCTCGATCGCCGCGGTCGCCTCGTCGGCCGGATCGCCGGCCACGTCCGGGACGTCGATCATGAGGACGCCCTGGGAGACGAGGACCCGCACGGAGCCGTCCTGGTGCACGGCGACGCCGGGCGCGGGATCGGTGGAGATGACGACGCCGGCCGGGACCTCGTCGTGGTGGTCACGCTCGACCCGTGCGCTCAGTCCCGCCGCCTCGACCTGGTCGATGGCGGCGTCCTGCTCCAGGCCCACCACGTCCGGTGCGGGCACGGTCGCGCCCGGTCCGACCTGGAACCACCACACCGCCGCGGCGCCCGCGGCGACCAGGAGCACCAGCAGCAGGGCGAGCACGCGTGGCCAGGCCCGGCGGCGAGGCGGGCGAGCGGCTGCTGCTGCCGCCTGCTGCTCGTTGGTGATCGCGCCGATCGGCAGGGCGACGGTCCCGTGCGAGGGCACGGCCTCGACCGCGGCGGTCCGGTGGGGGCTCAGCGCGCCGGTACGGTCGCCGTCGTCCTCGTCGGGGCCGTGCGCGCCGTCGGCGCTCGGCGCGGGAGCGGCCGGGGGGACGTCGGCCCGCCGGGCGAGCGTGTCGGCGTCGAGCGTGGCCAGGCAGCGGCGCACGAGCGCCAGGGCGGCTGCGGCGTCGGCCGGGCGTTCCTCGATCTCGCGGGCGGTGAGGGCACCCACCAGCTCGTCGACCTCGGCGGGCAGCCAGGGCACCCGGCCCGACGGCGAGGGGATGCGGCCGTTGACATGCTGGAACGCGACCTGGATCGGGGCCTCGCCGGTGAACGGCTGGTGTCCGGTGACGAGCTCGTACAGCAGCACGCCCACGGCGTAGACGTCGGAGCGCGGATCGGCACTACCCTCGGTGACGATCTCCGGGGCGAGATAGGCGACGGTGCCCAGGACCGTGCCGGTGGTGGCCGCCGTCGCCTCCGTCACGGCGCGCGCCAGCCCGAAGTCGGCGACCTTCGCACGTCCCTCCGTGGTGAGCAGGACGTTCTCGGGCTTGATGTCGCGGTGGACCAGGCCCGCTCGGTGGGCGCTGGCCAGGGCGTCGAGAACCTGCTCGGTGGTCTGCAGGGCCTCGCCGAGGGGCAGGGAGCCACGACGGCGGAGGATGGCACGCAGGTTGGGCCCGTCGACGAGCTCCATCGTCAGGTAGCTGGCGTCGCCCGCGGTGCCCTGGTCGTGGACGGCGACGACGCCGGGGTGCGTGAGCCGCGCCGCGGCGCGGGCCTCGCGGCGGAACCGGGCGACGAAGTCGGGGCTCTCCGCGAGGTGGGGGTGCATGACCTTGACGGCGACCGTGCGTTCCAGCCGCCGGTCCGTGGCACGGTAGACGGTCGCCATGCCGCCGCGCGCGATGCGCGAGGTGACCTCGTACCGCTCGTCGACCAGGCGGCCGATCATCGGGTCGAGGGTAGTCGTGTCCACCGTGCGAGCGTATCGGCGGCGAGCGCGATCTCGGTGCGCGGCGTGCCGTGTCGCCCTTCGCGATCCACGCCCTCGCCGCCCGAAGTCCGTGCGCGCGAGCTGTGTCGGCCGGTCCGCCGAGAGGTGGGCGGCACGGCCGAACGAGTAGTCAGAACCGGTTCATGTGGGCCTTGATCGCGGCCACGTAGTGCTTGGTGTCGTCGTAGAAGCCGTGCTCGCGCACCGCGCCCAGACCCTGGTAGTAGCCGGCGATGCCGTCTTCCAGGTTGTCCGTGGCGCCCTGGAGCGCCCTGATGATCGCGACGCCGGCGACGACGTTGTCGTGCGGGTCGAGGAGGTTCAGCTCGCGTCCCACGAGGCCCGAGGCCCACTCGCCGGACGACGGGATGACCTGCATCGTGCCGATGGCGTTGGCAGGGGAGACCGAGGCGTGGTTGAAGCCCGACTCCTGGTACGCGTGCGCCTGGGCCAGCGCCGGGTCGACGCCCATCTGCTGCGCGACCTCGACGACCATGGACTGCATCTGCGCGCGAGACGGCACGCCCACCGCGAGGAGCGCCGCCTTGTTGGCGTTGGCCGAGGCGACGGTCGCCTCCGGGTAGGTACGGCCCAGGAAGCTGTCGCCGACGAGGTTGGTCGACGTCGGGACCGTCAGCTTCTGCCCGACGTAGATCATGGCGTTCGAACCGAGGCGGTTCGCAGACACGATCGTCTGGGCCGACACGCCGAAGCGAGCAGCCAGCCCAGAGACGGTGTCTCCGGAGGCGACGGTGTAGTTGACGGAGGACGAGCCCGACGACGAGCTCGAGGAGCTCGAGGACGTGTTCGAGGAGCTCGATGAGCTGGAGGAGCCGGACGAGGAGCTCTTGCTCGAGCTCGACGAGTCCCCGATCGTCAGCTTCTGCCCGACGTAGATCAGGGCGTTCGACCCGAGGTCGTTCGCGCGGATGATCGCCTGCACGCTGGTGCCGTACCGAGCGGCGAGATGGGAGACCGTGTCGCCCGACACGACCGTGTGCGTCTGCCGCGACGACGAAGAGCTGGGAGAAGCCGGCACGGAGGTCGAACCGGGGGCGGACGGGGTGGACGGCGCCGCAGAGGAGTCGCCGGATACCCGCAGGCGCTGGCCGACGTAGATCAGGTCGGCCGACGCGAGGTCGTTGAGGCTGACGAGACGGCTGACCGAGGTGTCGTACCGCGCGGCGAGCTCGGAGAGCGTCTCCCCGGACTTGACCGTGTGCGTGGTCGGGCTTGACGCGTTTGAGCTCGAGGAGCTCGACGATCCGCCCGAGCTCGTCCCCGCGGCGGACGGGATGCGCAGCATCTGACCGGTCCGGATCAGCGCGTCGTCGTTCAGGTTGTTCTCCCGGACGATCGCCCGGACCGAGCTGCCCGTCCGAGCGGCGATCTCCGAGACCGTGTCGCCGGCCACGACCCGGTAGGTCATCGTCGGGGTGGCCGTGGACACGCGGTGCTCGGGTGCCAGCGCCGTCGCGCCCAGCGTCGGGACCTGCAGCCCCGCACGCGGCTGCGCTGTCGGTGACGCCTCGGCGTGCGCTGCGGGGACGCCCACGCCGACGGCGGTGGCCACCAGCGCAAGGCCGACACCGGCCCCGGCGCCTCGGGCTGCGGTCTGAGAGTTGTTCTCGACCTTCGTCATCGATCCTCCATCGACGTGCGGGACGTGCCTGTGTGAACTGTGATGCAAATGTGACTGATGGAACGTGTGTGACAGTAGCGACTGATGTGGCGTGTCGACAACCTGTGACGGCGAATCTGGCCTAGGCTTTTCGCGTGATTGCTGTCCCCGTCGAACCTGCTGATTGGTACTCGGTGCCCGAGGTCGCAGAGCTGCTGGGCGTACGAGACCGCGATGTGCGGGGCATGATTCGCGAGCATCGCCTGCTCGCCGTGCCGCACGGGCCCAACGCCGCGAAGTCCGTGCCCGCCGATTTTCTGCTCGACGTCGACCATCCCGAAGGTCCGGGTCCGCTGCCCAACCTGCGCGGCACGCTCATGGTCCTTGCCGACGCCCGCTACGACGACGAGGCGTCCTTCCGGTGGCTCTTCACACCGAACGAGGAGCTCGGAGAGACGCCGATGGCGGCGCTGCGGGCCCACCGCACCCACGCCGTGCGCCGCATCGCCCAGACGCTCGCCTTCTGAGGCCCGGGGCTCCGGTCAGGCCCTGAGGCGCCCGGCCGTGCTCAGGCGGTGCGCCTGACCAGCGCTGCGGCGAGCCCCCGCACGAGATCCTGGGCGTGCCGCGGCACGTCGGCGGACTCCAGCGCGCTCAGTCCCGCGGCGTAGCGGTCGTCGATGAACACCTCGTGCTCGGCGAGCGCCCCGGTCGAACGCATGAGCTGCTGCAGCGCGGCGACACCCTCGGCATCGAGGTCCGGTGCGCCGACCAGCTCGCGTACCAGCTCGCGTCCGGAGGCGTCCGCTCGCTCGACCGTCATGGCGAGCAACACGGTCCGCTTGCCCTCGCGAAGGTCGTCACCCGCCGGCTTGCCGGTCACCGAGGGGTCTCCGAACACGCCGAGCTCGTCGTCGCGGAGCTGGAACGCCTCGCCGAGCGGTAGGCCGACCGCGCGCAGGGCATCGAGGAGACCGTCCTCCGCGCCGGCCAGGGCGGCGCCGAGGACGAGCGGGTGCTCCACGGAGTACCGCGCCGACTTGTGGCAGACGACCTGCAGCGCCAGGTCCACCGCATTCCGGCCGCCCGGCGTGCGAGCTCCCCACGGCAGAGCTTGGGAACGCACGTCGAGGTACTGGCCGAGCGCGACCTCGGCGATCATCTCGTCATAGATGTGCCGGCCGCGCCCGCCCGCGGAGGGTGGCGTCAGCGAGGTGGCCGCGTCCAGCTCCATGGCGGAGAGTGCGAGCAGCAGGTCCCCGAGGACGATGGCGGCCGCCTGTCCGTGCTCTCCCGGGCCGCCCAGCCAACCTCGTTCGCGATGGGCGGCGGCGAAGTGCCGGTGGGCTGCCGGCTTCCCGCGGCGCGTCGACGAATCGTCCATGACATCGTCGTGCACCAGTGCGGCGCCCTGGAACAGCTCGAGGGCGCTGCCCGCGAGGACGACCGGGTCGTCAACGGACAAGGTCTTTCCTGCGGCGGCCCAGCCGGCGCCGCAGAGCTGAGCGCGCAGCCGCTTGCCGCCGCCGAGCAGCGACCTTGCCGGTTCGAGGAGATCCGGCAGGGCCTCACCGACGTCGGAGAACCGGTTGGTCCGCTCGTCCAGAGCGGCAAGGACCCGTGCCGACACGGCGTCGGCCAGGGCGGTGAGCGGGGCGGCCATGGCTCGACCCTACGGTCTGCCGGGGACCTCGCCGGCGCCGCGTTGTCCACAGCGCGAGCTCGATCGTCGCTCGAGCACACGCCCGCGAACCGGGTGCCGGGCGTGCACACGTGTACGTCCGGTGTCCCGGCCTCCACACGACGCTTCACCGGTCGACGGCGGTGCACAGCCCGTCGGCGCGCGGCTGGGGAGCTGGGGCGTCATGGATCCATGACCACCTACGACAGCAACGACGCAGCCGACACCACCGACGTCATCACCGTCCGGGGCGAACGAGACCTCATCGCCCTGATCCCGTACCAGCTCGGCTTTCGACCGGAGGACTCGGCCGTGCTCCTCACCGAGGTGTCGGACGCCGACCGCCGGTACCTCGGGCTCACGGTGCGGATGGATCTCGCCGACCTGGACGATCCTGCGCGGTGCGCCGGCCTGACGCCCACGGTCGCTACGCAGATCACCAGGCAGGGGACCGAAGGACTGATCCTCGTTCTGTTCGTCGAGGAGCAGTACGAGGATGCGCGCATCGACCCCGGCCTGTACCACTCGGTCGCCACCCTCGACGAAGCGATGCCGACGGACGTGCCGGCCATTGCCGAGGAGGACGTCTGGGTGGTCGGCGACGATGGGTGGGGCCACCTCGTCGCGTGCGAGTGCTGCCCGCGGTACGGCCACTGCCTCGAGGAGCTCGACTACTCGCCGGCGGCGGCCGGCATGGTGGTCACGGGCCACGTCGTCGCCTCGTCGCGCGAGGATCTCGCCGTCACCAGGTCCGCCAGCGACGTGGCACGCCAGCAGGCGAATCGCGCCGCCCAGGCCGAAGCCGTCCGACGAAGCTGCAGCTCACCCGAGCCGTGGCGCACCAAGATGGCGCACCTGTGGGACGGCGCCGTCAAGGGCGGTGCGGACCCCGAGCTCCTCGGCCGGCTCCTCGCCGCACTGGCGGACCGGCAGCTCCGAGACGCCGTCGTCGCCGCGGCCATGGAGTCGGCCGAGGGTTGCACGGCCTCCTACCTGGACGCCGACGTCGTCGCCGGCGCGTTCGACGTCGGGATGCCACCCGACCCGGAGGTCGCCGACCGCGCCATGACGCTGGCACAGCAGGTTGCCGCGCACGCACCGACGGACCAGGCGGGACCGGCCCTCGGGCTGCTCGCCTACCTGGCGTGGTGGTCGAACCACGGAGCCCGGGCGGACGTCGTCGCCCGGCAGGCCTTGGCCGAGGAGCCCGGTCACCGGCTCGCCGCCCTCGTGATCGACGCGATCGAGCACGCCGTCCCGCCGTCCTGGGTCCGACTGCGAGCGACATAAGGAGCCCGAACCGGCCGGCATCGGGTAACGTCCGCGACACGGTCCAGACCAGATCGGCAGGATGGAGCCGCATGGCAGTCGTCGTGGGTTACGTGATCACGAACGAGGGCGAAGCCGCGCTGGAAGCCGCCGTCGAAGAGGCGAGGCGTCGGTCCACCCGCCTCGTCGTGGTTCTCGCGCGCAAGCCCGGCAAGGACGACCCCGCGGCCACCGACGCCGAGGCGGACGGCGTCCGCGACGTGCTCGACGAGGCGGACATCGCCTACGACATCCGTCAGCTGCGGCGCGCGGACGACGTCGCGGACGCGCTCATCGCCACCGCCGAGGAGGTGGAGGCCGAGCTGATCGTCATCGGGCTGCGCCGCCGCTCGCCCGTCGGCAAGCTCATCCTCGGCAGCAACGCGCAACGCATCCTGCTCGACGCTCCCTGCCCCGTCCTCGCGGTCAAGCCGGTGCCCGCCCCGACATGACCGTGCGCCCGGACGTGCGGTGGTAGCGTTCAAACTGTTGTACGCGTCACAACTTCACATCGGGCCGTCACCAGTCGGCACGGGAGAGCCGTCGCTCAGCGACGCACCGTAGGAGCAACCGCCCCGGCAAACTCTCAGGTCCCCGCACCGTGTCGATCAGGCCACTCTGGAACGCACAGAGGGGGAACCGCTGGCACCCGCCGCGTGCGACTGCGCACCGGCCCGACGACCCACGGAGCCCCGTATGCTCGACGAGAACCTCCTGCGTACCCCGTTGCACGCCGTGCACCGGGCGGCCGGTGCGGTGATGACGCCGTTCGCCGGATGGGACATGCCGCTGCGCTACAGCTCCGACCTCGCGGAGCACGCCGCGGTGCGCGAGCGTGCAGGGCTCTTCGACCTCTCCCACATGGCGCAGATCGAGGTCTCCGGACCGGACGCGGCGCGCGCCCTCGACCACGCGCTCGTCACCCGCCCCGGTGTCATGGCCGTCGGCCGGGCCCGCTACTCGATGATCGTCGCGGACGACGGCGGCATCCTCGACGACCTCATCGTCTACCGCCTCGCCGAGACGGAGTACCTGGTGGTGGCCAACGCCGCGAACCGCACCGTCGTCCTCGATGAGCTGACGGTGCGCTCCGAAACGCGTGTGCACGTCTCCGACCGGACCTCGTCCCGTGCCCTGATCGCCCTGCAGGGGCCGGCGTCCCACGAGGTGCTCGAGCCGCTCACTCGACGCGGCGACGGTGCTGACCTCGCCTCGCTGCGCTACTACGCCGCGGCGCCCGCGATCGTCGCGGGTCTCCCGGTGCTCCTCGCGCGCACCGGCTACACCGGGGAGAACGGGTTCGAGATCTCCGTGCCCGCCCCGTCCGCCGGTGACCTCTGGGCGGCCCTGTCCGAGGCGGGTTCAGTCGCCGGGATCCAGGCTTGCGGACTGGCGTGCCGCGACACGCTTCGCCTGGAGGCCGGGATGCCGCTCTACGGCCACGAGCTCACCCGGGACGTCACCCCGTACGAGACCGGCCAGGAGCGCGTGGTCGACCTGGATCACGACTTCGTCGGTCGAGCCGCCCTCGCCGCCCGGAGCGCCGAGCCCACGGGCACGACCCTGGTGGGGCTCGTCGGCGAGGGGCGCCGCGCAGCCCGCGCCGGCAGCACCGTCCACGACGCGGAGGGCGAGATCGGTACCGTCACCTCCGGCGTTCTCTCGCCCACGCTCGGCCATCCGATCGCGCTCGCACGCGTACAGCGGGCGCGCGCCCCGGTCGGCACGTCGCTCGAGGTCGACGTGCGCGGCCGCCGCCAGTCGATGACGGTCACCGACCCGCCGTTCTACCGACGATCCCGCTGAGCACCTGCTGCCAAACCAGCCCGCCGTCCCGCTAGGAGCAAGACATGAGCAGCTATCCCGACGACCGCCAGTACACCGCGGACCACGAGTGGATCGCCGTCGACGGCGACACCGCCCGTGTCGGCATCACGGTCTATGCCGCCGAGGCGCTCGGCGACGTCGTGTACCTCGACCTGCCCGAGCTGGGCACCGCGGTGGTCGCGGGCGAGACCTGCGGCGAGATCGAGTCGACGAAGTCCGTCTCCGATCTGGTGGCGCCGGCCGACGGCGAGGTGCTCTCGCTCAACGACGCCGCGATCGACTCGCCCGAGACGGTCAACTCGGACCCGTACGAGGAAGGCTGGCTCTATACGCTCCGGGTGGCAGAACTTCCGGACGACCTCATGGATGCCGACGCCTACGCCGAGTTCGTCGACGGGGCGGACGCGTGAAGGACTTCTCCACCCGGCACATCGGGACCGACACGCAGGACCAGGAGCGCATGCTCCAGGCCGTCGGGGCGACGAGCGTGCGCGCGCTCGTCGCAGCGGCCGTGCCGGACTCCATCCAGGACGAGGCGGCGCCCGCGGGCCTGCCGGAGCCGGCGTCCGAGCAGGACGTGCTCGAGCGGCTGCACGAGCTCGCGGAGCAGAACACCGTGCGCACCTCGATGATCGGGCAGGGCTACTACGACACTCACACACCGCCCGTCATCCAGCGAAACGTGCTGGAGAACCCGGCCTGGTACACCGCCTACACCCCGTACCAGCCGGAGATCTCCCAGGGCCGCCTCAAGGCGCTCCTGAACTTCCAGACGATGGTGATCGACCTGACAGGCCTCGAGATCGCGGGCGCCTCCATGCTCGACGAGGGGACCGCCGTCGCCGAGGCGATGCTGCTGGCACGGCGCGCGACGAAGGGCAGGGGCGGGCGGTTCGTCGTCGACGCCGACTCCTTCACGCAGACGCGCGCCGTCCTCGAGACGCGAGCGGCCGGCGTCGGCGTCGAGCTGGTCCCTGTCGACCTGACGGACGGCCTCGGCGACGTCGCCCTCGACGGCGTTTTCGGGGTGCTCGTGCAGGTCCCGGGCGCGTCTGGACGGGTCCCACCCCGCGAGGTCCTCGAACGCATCGTCGACCAGGCGCACGACGCCGGCGCCCTCGTCGTCGTCGCAGCCGACCTGCTGGCCAGCGCGCTGATCGCCTCGCCGGGTGACCTGGGTGCGGACGTGGCGGCCGGCACGACGCAGCGTTTCGGCGTACCGATGGGCTTCGGCGGTCCGCACGCGGGATACCTCAGCGTCCACCGGGGTCTCGAGCGGCAGCTGCCCGGCCGCCTCGTCGGCGTCTCTAGGGACGCCGACGGCGCAACGGCCCTGCGGCTCGCCCTGCAGACCCGGGAGCAGCACATCCGACGCGAGAAGGCCACCTCGAACATCTGCACCGCGCAGGTCCTGCTCGCAGTCATGGCCTCGATGTATGCCGTCTACCACGGAGCGGACGGGATCCGGTCGATCGCGGAGACCGTGCACGCCAAGGCCTGCGGCGTGGCGGCCGGCCTGCGTGCGGCGGGCGCGGAGCTGAGCCACGAGCACTTCTTCGACACGCTGGAGGTGGTCGCGGCCGGTCGCGCCGAAGACATCCGTCGCGCAGCCCTCGAGGAGAACATCACCGTCTGGGTCGAGGACGCCGACCGGGTCCGCATCAGCGTCGACGAGACGACGACGGACAAGGACGTGACCGATCTGGTCGGCGCGGCCGCTCGCGGCCTCGGCGCCACCAGCCCGGATGTCGCCGCCGGTACCGCCGTGGAGCACGCCGCGGCCGTGTTCGAGCACGGCGCAGAGCCCGGTACCGCCCTGGAGCGCACCGCCTTGCCGCCCGACATGGCCCGCACCAGCGACTACCTCACGCACGAGGTGTTCTCCAGGTACCGCACCGAGACCGCGATGATGCGCTACCTGCGCCGTCTGGCGGACAAGGACTACGCACTCGACCGTGGCATGATCCCGCTCGGCTCCTGCACCATGAAGCTCAACGCAGCTGCCGAGATGGCGGCGGTGACCTGGCCCGAGTTCGCACGCATCCACCCGTTCGCTCCCGCCGAGGACGTGGCGGGGTACCTGACGCTCATCCACGACCTCGAGGCGTGGCTGGCGACCGCCACGGGTTACGACACGGTCAGTCTCCAGCCCAATGCGGGCAGCCAGGGCGAGCTGTCCGGCCTGCTGGCCATCAAGGGCTATCACGACTCCCGGGGCGAGCCCGCTCGAGACGTGTGCCTCATCCCGGCGTCGGCGCACGGCACCAACGCCGCGTCGGCGATCCTCGCGGGCCTGCGGGTCGTGGTCGTCGGGACCGACGACGACGGCAACGTCGACCTCGCCGACCTGCGGGAAAAGGTGACGGAGCACGGCGACCGGATCGCCGGAATGATGATCACGTACCCGTCGACGCACGGCGTGTACGAGGAGGACGTGCGCGAGGTCTGCGCCGTCGTGCACGAGGCGGGCGGTCAGGTCTACATCGACGGCGCGAACCTCAACGCACTGCTGGGGCACGCACGGCCGGGAGCGTTCGGTGGTGACGTCTCCCACCTCAACCTGCACAAGACCTTCTGCATCCCGCACGGCGGTGGGGGCCCCGGCGTGGGGCCGGTCGCCGCGCGCGAGCACCTGGCGCCGTTCCTGCCCGGCCACCCGCTCGCCCAGGAGGGCGGACGGCGCACAGGTGCGGTCAGCTCGGCCGCGTACGGATCGCCCTCGATCCTCCCGATCAGCTGGGCATACGTGGCGCTGATGGGAGCCGACGGCCTGCGACGCGCCACGGAGGCGGCCGTGCTGGCGGCCAACTACGTGGCCGCTCGGCTCCAGGACCACTACCCGGTCCTCTACCGCGACGCGTCCGGGCACGTCGCCCACGAGTGCATCCTCGACCTGCGCCCGCTCAAGGCCGCCTCCGGCGTGACCGTGGACGACGTCGCCAAACGGCTGGTCGACTACGGGTTCCACGCGCCGACCATGAGCTTCCCGGTTGCCGGCACGCTGATGGTGGAGCCGACGGAGAGCGAGGACCTGGCCGAGCTCGACCGGTTCTGCGAGGCGATGATCGCCATTCGCGCCGAAGCCGAGCAGGTCCGGCAGGGGGACTGGCCGAAGGACGACAACCCGCTCGTGAACTCGCCCCACACGGCGCTCGCCCTGACGGGGGAGTGGGGGCGCCCGTACACCCGCACGGAGGCCGTCTTTCCGGTGCCAGGGCTCGTGGACGGGAAGTACTGGCCACCGGTTCGCCGGGTCGACAGCGCGTACGGCGACAGAAACCTCCTCTGCGCCTGCCCGCCCGTCGGGAATTTCGACGCGACCACCTAGCGTTGACAACGGGTGCGGCGCCGTGCGGACCACTGTGTCTGACGGCCGCAGGGCTCCATCTCGCCGAGATCCCGCATCTCGTGGCCGAGATCGCGCATCTCGGCCCTGCCCACGCTATAATTATAGGCCTGCGACGGTCTCACCGGATCGATCGTGGGTCTCCCGCACCCCGCCGAAAGGTTATCGTGACGCCCTCCTCTGCCTCCAAGACCAGCCGCGCAGGCCGCGCGGACGAGCGCGCGTACACCAAGCCCGAGAACAACGCCGCGAAGGAGTCGGGTACGTCGAAGACCGCCGCTAAGCAGTCCACCCGCTCGAAGTCGGCTGCCCGGCAGACCACAGCGCCCGCTCCGGCCACCCCTGAGAAGAGCTCGAGCACCTCGTCGGCCAAGAAGTCGTCGACCGACAAGCCCGCAACGTCCAAGCCCGCGACATCGAAGTCGGGGACCGCCAAGTCGGCGGCCGGGTCGACCAGCAAGCAGACCACCAGCAAGACGGCCGGGACCAAGACTCCGGCCAAGAAGGCGGCAGTGAAGAAGAGCAACACCAAGAGCACCGCATCCACCACCACGAGCGACGTCGAGGCCGTCGCGGACGACGAGGTCGTCGAGAGCCCGTCCCGCAACGGCGCCCTCAAGGCTGTCCCGGACACCGCCGAGAGCCCGGAGGTGCCCGAGGCCGCCGAGGAGGAGGCGGACGACACGACGACGGCCGCGGCCGCACCTACGACGACGGTGGTCGGCGGGCCGGCTCCCCGGCGCGGTGAGACGGGCTTCGTCGTGTCCGACGCGGACGACGACGACGCGCCGATCCAGCAGGTCGTCACCGCCGGCGCGACCGCCGACCCGGTGAAGGATTACCTCAAGCAGATCGGTAAGGTCGCGCTGCTGAACGCCGAGCAGGAGGTCGAGCTTGCGAAGCGGATCGAGGCCGGCCTGTTCGCCGAGGAGAAGCTCGCCAACGAGGAGGGCGTGGCGTCGAAGCTGCGGCGCGAGCTGCAGTGGATCGCCAACGACGGTCGACTCGCCAAGAACCACCTCCTCGAGGCCAACCTGCGCCTGGTCGTCTCGCTCGCGAAGCGTTACACGGGCCGCGGGATGCTGTTCCTGGACCTGATCCAGGAGGGCAACCTCGGTCTCATCCGCGCGGTCGAGAAGTTCGACTACACCAAGGGCTACAAGTTCTCCACGTACGCCACCTGGTGGATCCGGCAGGCGATCACCCGCGCCATGGCGGACCAGGCCCGCACCATCCGCATCCCGGTGCACATGGTGGAGGTCATCAACAAGCTGGCCCGCGTGCAGCGGCAGATGCTCCAGGACCTGGGGCGTGAGCCCTTGCCGGAGGAGCTCGCCAAGGAGCTGGACATGACGCCCGAGAAGGTCGTCGAGGTCCAGAAGTACGGACGCGAGCCGATTTCCCTGCACACGCCGCTGGGCGAGGACGGGGACAGTGAGTTCGGCGACCTGATCGAGGACTCGGAGGCTGTCGTCCCGGCCGATGCGGTGAGCTTCACGTTGCTGCAGGAGCAGCTGCACGCGGTCCTCGACACGCTGTCCGAGCGGGAGGCCGGCGTGGTCTCCATGCGGTTCGGTCTCACCGACGGCCAGCCGAAGACCCTGGACGAGATCGGCAAGGTCTACGGGGTCACTCGGGAGCGAATTCGCCAGATAGAGTCCAAGACCATGTCGAAGCTGCGCCACCCGAGCCGTTCGCAGGTTCTACGCGACTACCTGGACTGAGCGAACCAGGCCGTTCGCAGCTTCCCGTGGAATGATGCGCGACCTGGAAGCAGCAGCGGCGTGAGGCCACGAAGCTCCCGGACCCTGAGGGGTCCGGGAGCTTCGTCGTTCTGCGTTGCGCGGGCCGCAGACTGCCAAGGACTGCCAAGGACTGCCAAGGACTGCCAAGGACTGCCAAGGAGGATCGTTCAGGCGATCCCGGTTGCACAATCGCGCACCCGGTCCTCAGCTCCGCGCCGGGCGCTCGAGCTACGACGCAGTGTCAGAACGGCGGCTCCTCATCGTCGGCCTCCGGCACGGGCGGTCGGCCGCCGTCGCTGCTGCCGCCGGGTTCAGCAGGGTCGCTGCGGTCCTGGTCGTCGTCGCCGTTACCTGTGCGCGGTGAAGGTGTCGCAGGTGTTCTCGGCGGCGGCGCGTAGCGCGCCGTGTCGGTCGCGCATGTTCGCGGCGGTGGTGCGCCCGCCGGGGGTTCGGCGTGGTGGGTGTAGGTGTGTCCGGTGGTGGTGGCGGTCCAGGTGAGGGAACCGTCGGCGTTGCGCGTGACGTTCCATCGTCGGGTCGTCTTGAGATTGTGGTGCTTGCGGCACAGGGGGTGCAGGTTCGTCTCCGAGGTCTGCGCGAGCTTGTCGGCCAGGCGGGGGTCGTAGCTGGTGATGTGGTCCAGGTCGGCGTACTCGGCGCGACGGCGACACCCGGGGAAGGTGCAGGTGGTCTCGCGGGCCGTGACGGCGCGGGCCAAGACAATCCCGGGCCGATAGGTCTTGGTCGAGATGGCGGTGAACTCACCGTTCGCGTCGGTGAACAGGGCGCGCCAGGTCGCGTCGCCGGCGAGCTGACGGGCCAGGTCGGCGGTGATGGGGCCGTGGCCGGCCAGGACGGCGGGTTCGTTATCCAGGCCGAGGAGGGTCCCGGCACCGACGGTGACCTGTACGGCAACGTCCGGGCGGCGTCGGGGGCGCTGACTGTGGGCGTCGCTCGCCGTGATGCGGCCCGTGCCCGTTCCGGCGCCGCGAGCGGGTGTGCCGATGGTGAGTCCGCCGGTGTGGAGGTTGGTGAAAAGGTCGGTGAAGACATCGGCGCGGACCTGGTCGATCGTGCGCCCATCGCCATCGCCATCGCCATCGCGCGTGGCGCGGGCGGCGTCGGTCAGCGTGTTGAGGCTGTAGCGGACTCGTTCGGCATCCTCGGCCGCGATGTAGGCGGTGAGCCAGGACATGGAGTCCTCGGCTGGCTCGACGCTGACGTGGCGCTCGGCGTAGGCACGCTCACGGCGCGCCTGGGCGACCTCGGGCGCCGTGCGCAAGGCGTTCTTCTTCATCCGTTGCTTGATCGCCGGTGCGGTGAGCCGATCGGCCTCGGGTAGCAGCTCGGTGGCCAGGGCCTTGTTCTGTTCCTCGCTGAGGCCGGGCTGGCTGGTGGTCAGCACGGCGGCCTTGCGCGGATCGACACGACCGTTGGCGAGGGCATCGGCGACCTTCGGCTGGTGGTCCAGCGCATCGGCGAGGGCGACCTTGGTCCCCGCGGCCCGCGGGGTGGTGCCCAGGCGTGCGCCGATCTCGGCTTCGGCGGCGTCCCGGCCGCTGGAGGAGGCGCCCCCGACCAGGACTGCGAGCTGCTGCGCCCGGCGGGTGGTCAGCTCTTGGATGTAGCGCGCCTGCACGGCGGTAGCCCAGGAGGCCAGGCGTTCGGTCGCGGCGATGACCTCGACCAGTACGGCCTCACTGGCCTGAGCCGGGGACACCTCATCCAGGGCCGCGGACAACCGGGTACCACCAGGCAGCGACTCCAGCTGGGCAGCCCGCGCCTGATCCACCAAAGCGACCCACCGACGACCACCACCGCCAGCACGGGCACCGGTACCAGCACGGGCACCGGTACCAGCACGGGCACCGGTACCAGCACGGGCATCGGCCGATGATTCCACCTCACCAGCGTCGGCGGAGTCGACGCTGTCGGGGGAGTCGACGTCGACGGGGGAGTCCGACGTGCCCGGCTGTTCGCCCCGAAACGTTGTCTCACACCAATCAGTGGCCACAGCGACACGGACGTGGCTGCACAGCCGCGGGTACGTCCGCGAGGGCGTCGCAGCCCTGCGGCACCGTCCACCCGCGTTGCTCACGGCGACCATCAGGCCGCCCTCGAGCACCGAGACCGGCACGCCGGTGCCGACGCGGCCGGACACCTCGGGAGCGGGTCGCGGGTGCGGCCCACCAGCCTGCGTCGTCGCCTCGGGTTCGAACATGTGTATCAGGCTAGACCGGGGTGCTGACATGGACCCGCACGGACGGATCGTTGCCTGGCCAAGTGCCACGCCGGCCCGCCCAGAACCGCAGCGAGCGGTGGAGCGCGGCCGCGGGTCCAACGTGTCCCCGGAGAGCTGGCACCGGTGGACACGAGGCCCTGGTCATGGCGCGCGACAACCATCTGCACAGACGACAAAGGCCGCCACCGTGAAGGTGGCGGCCATTGCCGGCCGGCGATCAGGCCGAAAGCTGGAGGTGCCCGCTCGACCTCATCGATCGCTCGAGCGGACGTCGCGGCCTCACTCGGTTGCTCGCTCCTCGGCGTGGAGCCTGTCGGTCTCGTCGTGGATCTCGGTCGCGACCTTGCGGAGCGCCTCCTGGTGCCGGCGCGCGTGGTGGGCACAGAACAGCAGCTCTCCGGCTTCCATCTGCACCTTCACGTACGCCTGCGCGCCGCAGGCGTCACAGCGGTCCTGGGCGGTCATTGCTGGCATATCAGTCGTGGTGCTCACGTACGCATACAACCATCCCGAAGGCCTCGGTACTCCCTGGTTGCCCGGCGGTTCGCTCCCGGCGTAGCGTGCCTCGGCCACATACGATCGACGAGTGTCCACCGCCGTTGCTTCCCCAGCCAGCTACACCGCACGCCATCTCTCGGTCCTCGAAGGGCTCGAGGCCGTGCGCAAACGCCCGGGCATGTACATCGGCTCGACCGACTCCCGCGGCCTCATGCACTGCCTCTGGGAGGTCATCGACAACGCCGTCGACGAGGCTCTCGACGGCCACGCCAGCGAGGTCCTCGTCGTTCTCCACCCGGACGGTTCCGTGGAGGTGCGCGACGACGGGCGCGGAATCCCCGTCGACACGGTCGAGTCCGTCGGCCTGAGCGGCGTCGAGGTCGTCTTCACCAAGCTGCACGCCGGCGGCAAGTTCGGCGGCGGGTCGTACGCCGCCTCGGGCGGGCTGCACGGTGTCGGGGCATCCGTCGTGAACGCTCTGTCCGAGCGTCTCGACGTCGAGGTCGACCGTGGCGGCAAGACGTACCGGATGACCTTCCACCGTGGCGAGCCCGGCCTCTTCGACGACCGTGGCGGCATCTCGCCCGAGAACCCGTTCGAACCCTTCACCTCGTCCTCAGAGCTAGGCGTCAGCGGCAAGGTGCCGCGCAAGCGCACGGGCACCCGGGTCCGCTACTGGGCGGACCGCCAGGTCTTCCCGAAATCGGCGCAGTTCGCGTACGACGAGCTCATCGAGCGGACCCGCCAGACCAGCTTCCTCGTCCCCGGCCTGACCCTGAAGGTGCGTGACGAGCGAGGCCTGCCCGGGACCCCCGGCGAGAACGGGCCCGTCGAGGAGGTGTTCCGGCACGACGGCGGAGTGGTCGACTTCACCGAGCACCTCGCCACCGACGCCGCAGTCACGGACGTGTGGCGGCTCGCCGGCGAAGGCACCTTCACCGAGACGGTCCAGCACCTCGACGCCCGCGGGCACCTCTCGCCCAAGGAGGTCGAGCGGGTGTGCCGCGTGGAGATCGCACTCCGGTGGGGCTCCGGGTACGACACCACGGTCAAGTCGTTCGCCAACATCATCGCCACGCCGAAGGGCGGTACCCACCACACCGGCTTCGAGCAGGGCCTCCTCAAGACGGTCCGCAAGCAGATCGAGGCCAACGCCCGTCGGCTCAAGGTCACCGCCAAGGACCCCAAGATCGAGAAGGACGATGTGCTGGCCGGCCTGACCGCCGTCCTCACCGTTCGATTCCCGGAGCCGCAGTTCGAGGGACAGACCAAGGAGGTGCTCGGTACCGCACCCGTGCGCGGCATCGTCGCCAAGGTCGTCGAGTCCGAGCTGACGCGGCTCCTGACGTCGACCAAGCGGCAGGAGAAGGCCCAGGCCGGCCTGCTCCTGGAGAAGGTCGTCGGTGAGATGCGTGCCCGCGTCTCGGCCCGGCTGAGCAAGGAGATCTCCCGCCGCAAGAACGCGCTCGAGTCGTCCACGCTGCCGGCCAAGCTGGCCGACTGCCGCAGCGACGACGTCGAACGTTCCGAGCTGTTCATCGTCGAGGGGGACAGCGCCCTCGGAACGGCCAAGCTGGCCCGGTCGAGTGATTTCCAGGCGCTGCTGCCGATCCGAGGCAAGATCCTGAACGTCCAGAAGGCGCCGCCGGGCGAGATCCTGAAGAACGCCGAGGTCGCCTCGATCATCCAGGTCATCGGTGCCGGTTCCGGGCGCACGTTCGACCTGGACCAGGTCCGCTACGGCAAGATCGTGCTGATGACGGACGCCGACGTCGACGGCGCCCACATCCGGACCCTGCTGCTGACCCTCTTCTTCCGCCACATGAGGCCGCTCGTCGAGTCCGGCCGTGTCTTCGCCGCTGTACCGCCGCTGCACCGGGTCGAGGTCATGGGTTCGGGCGGCAAGAAGGGCGATCTGGTCTACACGTACTCCGAGGCGGAGCTGAACGCGCTGCTCAAGAAGCTGGAGCGCTCGGGCAGGCGCTACAAGGAGCCCATCCAGCGGTACAAGGGCCTGGGCGAGATGGACGCGCACCAGCTCGCCGAGACCACCATGGACCCGGGTCGACGCACGCTTCGCCGCATCTCCATGGCGGACGAGGAAGCACTGCTGGAGGCCGAGCGGGTCTTCGAGCTCCTCATGGGCAACGACGTCTCACCGCGCAAGGACTTCATCATCGCCGGTGCCCAGCAGATCGACCGGGGCCGGATCGACGCCTGACGGCCGGCCGTGCCGGTGACGGCGGCAGATCGGCGCGGCTCACCAGCCCGTGCCCCTCCGGACGCCACGGGTACGATCGACTCATGGCTACGTCCGCGGGGTCCCGGCTCTCGTTGGCCGAACGGGTCCGAGCGCCCGAGGCCGTCGAGGCGCCGGACGACCAGCTCGGGCTCCGGTGGCGGCCGCTCGGTGCGGACGACGCCGACGCCATCCTCGATCTCGTCGCCCGCTCGACCGCCGCCGACCGGCCGATGTCGGCGCCCAGCCCGGCGCAGGTCACCGACGCCCTGGACCCCGCGCGCACGATGGTGATGGACAGCCTGGGCGGCTTCGCCGACGGCGGGGACGACGACGAAGCCGCCCTGCAGGCGGTCGGCGTCGTCTACATGCCCTCCGGGGACACCGACATCGTCCGTGTGTTCCTCACCGGTACGGTGGCGCCCGCCTGGCGTGGCCGCGGCATCGGCAGCGCGCTGCTGCGGTGGCAGGTGGGCCGAGCCCGCCAGCTCCTGGCCGCCGACGACCGCGACCTGCCCGCGCGGATCGCGACCTACGTCGACGAGCAGATGACGGAGCGTCGCCAGCTCCTGACGGATGCAGGTTTCCGCGCGAAGCGCGTCTTCCAGGAGATGCGCCGGCCGGTCTCCGCCCCGTTGCCGGAGGCGCCGGTGTCCGCCGGTATCCGGATCGTGAACTGGACGCGGGAGCTCGACGACGAGGTGCGGCACGCGCACAACGAGGCGTTCGCCGACCACTGGGGCTCCCAGCCGATGAGCCTCGAGTCGTGGCGGCGCGTCAACCGCGAGGTGGAGCCGCGCTGGTCGAAGGTGGCGCTGGCACGGACCTCGGACGGCACCGAGGAGGTCGCCGGCTACGCGATGACCTCCAGGCACCAGCACTCCTGGGTTCAGCTCGGCTTCAGCGAGGGCTACACCGAGCTGGTCGGCGTGCGGCGCGCCTACCGTGGCCACGGCATCGCCCGTGCCCTGCTGGTCGCCGTGATCCGCACGTTGGCCGAGGACGGCATCGACTCCGCCGGCCTGGACGTCGACACCGTCAACCCCTCGGGGGCGCACCACTTCTACGAGCGCCTGGGCTACGAGCGTGAGGGCGCCCGTACCCTTTACACCATCGAGATCTGAGCCACACCGGTCTGTCAGCCATGCCCGCCGCCGGTGTCACGACGTAGGGTCGCGACGTGCCCGGCCCAACGAGAGAACCCGACGACGCCGCCGTGCGCGCGAGCTCGCGCGCCACGCTGGCGGAACGCGCGCAGGCACCGGCCGAACTTCCGGAGCTGCCCGACCCGCTCGCATGGCGCTCCCTCGTTCCCGCGGACGTCGACGCGCTGACGGCGCTCATCGGCCACATCGAGGCCACCGACAACCCGCCGTACCGCACCACGACCGACGAGGTCCGTGACTACTTCGACCCCGGCCAGGACTACGCCGGGATCGGTGGATTCGACGGCGAGGGCAAGCTCCGCGCCTTCGGGTTCGTCCGCCTGCGGCACGGTGAGGCCCAGGTCCGGCGGGTGTTCCTCTCGGGCGGCATCGAGGCCTCGCTCCGGGACCGGGGCGTCGGTAGGGCGATCCTGGACTGGCAGCTCGCTCGGGCGCGCCAGATCCTCGCCTCCTCGGAGTACGCGCAAGAATCGGACGTCACGGCGCTCATCGTGGTCGATGTCGACGACGACACAGGTGCCCTCGCGCACCTGCTCGCCTCGCGCGGTTTCGCGCCCCGCCGCTACTACAGCCAGCTGCGCCGTGACCTGACCGTGCCGATCCCCGAGCTGACGGTCGATCGGCCCCTCTACGTCGAGCCGTGGACACCGTCCATCGACGATGCCGTCCGACGCGCTCACAACACCGCCTTCAACGACGTGTGGGGATCGGAGCCGCTCACTCCGCAGGAGTGGCAACGCGAGCGCAGCCACAACGTCCCGTCGTGGAGCTTCGTCGCGCTCGACCGCTCGAGCGACCGCGCCCAGGTGGCCGGCTACCTCATGTCCGGCCGGTACGAGCACGACTGGCCGGCGCTCGGATGGACCGAGGGCTACACCGAGATCCTCGGCGTGCTGCCGGCGTGGCGAGGTCGGCACGTCGCCGGCGCGCTGCTCACGCACGCGATGCGTGCGTACGCGGCCGACGGGATGCAGTACGCCGGCCTCGACGTCGACGCCGACAACCCGACCGGTGCGATCGGTGTCTTCGGCCGCCTGGACTACGAGCAGGTCCGCAGCTCGGCGGTCTACATGCTCGAGATCTGAGGTTCCGACGGCGCTAAGGCGCCACGAACGCCACGACGGCGGACCTTCCCGATCAGCCGATCGCCGCCACCGGCGTCGGCAGGGCCTGGCCCGATCCGTCCCGGCGCTCGTCCACCGGGGGCAGCTCGACGGACTGCCCGCCGGAACCGACCGCCCGCGGCGGCTGCGTGCCCACCCAGGCGAGTTGCAGGCAGTCCTCGCCTCGTAGCAGCCGGTGTGCCCGTACCCCGCCGGTCGCGCGTCCCTTGCCCGGGTAGCGGTCCAACGGGGTCACCTTCGCCGAGCCCGCCACCGTGCCCGGCAGCGCGTCCGACGAACCCGCGACGGTCACGACCACCGAGGCGGAGACGTCCTGCGCCGCGATCACCCCGAGATGGATGACCCGGGCACCGCCGCTCAGCCGGATCCCCGCCACGCCCTGGCCCGAACGACCCTGTGCGCGAACGGTGGAGGCGTCGATGCGGAGGAGCTGGGCGTCGGACGCGACCAGCACGAGGTTGTCGCCGTCCGCGGCATGCCCGCAACCGACCACGGCGTCGCCCTCGCGCAGGGCGATCACGTCCCAGCTCTCCTTGTTGGCGGGCCGGTCGGCCGTCACGCGCTTGACCACGCCGTGCGCCGTGGCGAGCACCAGCGGTGCGGCGTCGTCGTCGAGACGCGCCAGACCGACCGCCTCCTCGCCACGCTCGAGGGGCACCAGCTCGGTGACCGGCACACCGCCCGACAGGCCCGGCGCCGTACTGGTGGGTGGGAGCCCGGGCACGTCCAGGACCTCCAGGCGCACCAGCCGGCCCGCCGAGGTCACGAGCGCGACCTGACCCCGCGCGGTCGCGGGGACGGCCTGCGCGAGGGCGTCGTGCGACGCGCGCGGACCGGACCGCGAAGGTGCGTCGCCGTCGGCGGTCCGCGCGACTAGCCCGGTCCCGGACAGCAGGACCCAGCACGGGTCGTCGGGCACCTCGAGCGGAACGGCGGCCGCCGATCCCTTCCCCTGGACCGTGCCGTTGCCGCTCGTGGCCGCCGCGCCGGCGTGCTCGAGCAGCACGGTCCGCCGCGGCGTGCCGTGCTGCCGCGCGACCTCGGCCAGCTCGTCGGAGACCACCTCGCGCAGCCGGGCGTCGGAGTCGAGGATCTCCTGGAGCTCCTGGATCGTGCGCGCCAGCTCGTCGCGCTCTTGCTCGAGATCGATGCGCGAGAACTTCGTCAGGCGCCGCAGACGTAGCGCCAGGATGTACTCGGCCTGCGGCTCGTCGAGGTCGAAGACCGCCATCAGGCGCACCCGAGCCGCCTCGGCGTCGTCCGAGGACCGGATGACCGCGATGACCTCGTCGATGTCCGCGATGGCGATCAGGAGGCCCTCGACAAGGTGCGCCCGTTCCGTGGCCCGCGCCAACCGGTGCGCGGTCCGGCGCCGCACCACCGTGAGGCGGTGCCCGACGTAGACCTCCAGCAGCTCGCGCAGACCGAGCGTGCGCGGCTGCCCGTCCACCAGCGCGACGTTGTTGATCCCGAAGGACTCCTCCATCGGGGTGAGCTTGTAGAGCTGCTCGAGGACCGCCTCCGGATTGAACGCGTTCTTGATCTCGATGACCAGTCGGAGCCCGTGGTGCCGGTCCGTCAGGTTGACGATGTTCGAGACACCCTGGAGCTTGCCCGACTTGGCCAGCTCGGAGATCTTCTCCATCACCCGCTCGGGGCCGATCATGTACGGCAGCTCGGTGACGACGACGCCCTTCTTGCGCGGGGTGACGTTCTCGATCCGCGCCGTGGCCCGCGTCCGGTAGCTGCCGCGTCCCGTGGCGTACGCCTCGCGAACCCCGTCCAGCCCGACGATCTTGCCGCCGTCCGGCAGGTCGGGGCCGGGCACGAAGCGCATGAGCTCCTCGAGCGTGGCGTCCGGGTGCGCCACGAGGTGCCGGGCGGCCGCCACGACCTCGACGAGGTTGTGCGGCGGCATGTTCGTCGCCATGCCGACGGCGATCCCGGAGGCGCCGTTGACCAACAGGTTCGGGATGGCCGAGGGCAGCACCGCGGGCTGGGTGAGCTGGTTGTCGTAGTTCGGGACGAGGTCGACGACGTCCTCGCCGAGGTCCGCCGTCATCGCCAGCGCCGCGGCGGTGAGCCGGGCCTCGGTGTACCGGGAGGCGGCCGGGCCGTCGTCGGGGGAGCCGAAGTTGCCGTGACCGTCCACCATCGGCAGGCGCAGGGCGAACGACTGGGCCATCCGCACCATGGCGTCGTAGATGGCGCCGTCCCCGTGCGGGTGCAGCCGGCCCATCACCTCGCCGACGACGCGCGCGGACTTCACATGGCCGCGGTCGGGGCGCAGACCCATCTGGTCCATCTGGTAGAGGATCCGCCGCTGCACCGGCTTGAGGCCGTCGCGGGCGTCGGGCAACGCACGCGAGTAGATGACCGAGTAGGCGTACTCGAGGAACGAGCCCTGCATCTCCGCGGAGACGTCGATGTCGACGATGGACTCGGCGGCAGGAGGAGGTGGGGTGGTCTTGCGGGACATGCGCCGATTGTCCCCGACAGTTGCGCCTGTGCGGGGACCGCCACGGCCTTTCGGGGTAGCAGGGTGCGAAATCGCCGCCGGCCCCATTGCCTAGGCTCTGAGGTATGGCCTACCCGACCCAGTGGGAGGCGGACGTCGTCCTGCGGGACGGCACGCCCATGCACATCCGCCCGATCCGTCCCGACGACGGCGACGCGCTGCAGCGCCTCCACCTGGGTCAGTCGGAGCAGTCGGTCTATTTCCGGTTCTTCGCCCCGATCGGCCGCCTCAGCGACAAGGACATCCACCGTTTCACCCACGTCGACCACCACAGCCGCGTCGCGCTCGTGCTCACCGAAGGCCCGGAGATCCGTGCCGTCGGCCGGTTCGACGTCGTCTCGCAGGGCGTGGCCGAGGTGGCGTTCTACGTCGCCGACACCGAGCACGGCCGCGGCCTGGGCTCCGTCCTGCTCGAGCACCTCGCCGCGGCCGGGCGCGAGCAGGGTGTCCACACCTTCCTCGCCGACGTGCTGCCCGCCAACGCGCGCATGGTCCGGATCTTCACCGACGCGGGCTACGACGTCACCCAGGAGTACGACGACGGCATCCTGACGGTGCGGTTCTCCATCGAGGAGACGGAGCGCTCCTGGCGGGTGATGGCCGAGCGGGAACGCCACGCCGAGGCGCTGAGCATGCGCACGGTTCTCGCGGCGACCTCGCTGCTGCTCGTCCGCCTCGGGCCGGACGGCGGCGAGGGCGACATCCTGGCTCGGGCAGCCGCCCGCTCGGTCCTGACGAGCACCTTCGCCGGTCCGGTCCACCTCGTCGGGCTCGAGGGTCTCGTCGGCCTCGAGGGTCTCGTCGGCCCGGACGTGCGGCGGTACGGCGCCCTCGGTGACGTCACGGAACCGGTCGAGCTCGCCGTCGTCGCCGGGCCGGGCGACGACGTGATCGACGCGGTCGACGACCTCGCCCGGCTCGGCGTGCGGTCCGTCGTCGTCCTGTCCCACGGCTTCGGCGAGGAGGGCCCGGACGGCATGACCCGGCAGCGGCATCTGCTGCGCCGCACCCGCGAGGCGGGCGTGCGGCTCGTCGGGCCGGCGAGCTACGGCGTGGTCGGCGAGGGCGAGGCCGGCCGGTACGACGTCACCCTCTTCGACGACGACACCCCCGCAGACCTACCGGCCGGCGTCGGACTCTTCTGCCAATCCGGCCCCGGCGGCCGCGCGCTCCGCTTCTCGGCGGACCGGCGCGGGCTGCCGGTCGCGAGCTTCCTGTCCGCCGGGCTGCGCGCGGACGTCTCCGGCAACGACACGATGCAGTTCTGGTCCGTGCACGAGCCCACGGCCGTCGGCGCCATCTACCTCGAGTCCATGGGCAACCCGCGCAAGTTCTCGCGGATCGCTCGCCGGCTGTCCACCTCCAAGCCGCTGGTCGCCGTCGTGTCCGGGCAGACGGGCCAGGTGTCGCCGCCCGGGCACGCGGTACGCACCTCCGCCCAGCCACAGCGGGTGCTCACCGAGATGCTGCGACAGGCCGGCGTCGTCCGCGCGCACAGCCTCGCGGAGATGGTCGACGCCGCCGGCCTCCTGCTCGCCCAGCCGCTCCCTGGCGGGCCACGCACCGCCGTCGTCTCCTCGTCGGCGGCGCTGGCGGCGCTCGTCGCCGACGTCGGCGCCGCGTCGGGACTGACGATCACCGGACGGCCGGTCACCCTCAGCCCGTTCGCGGGCGCCGCGGAGTACACCGAGGCGCTGACCGCGCTGACGGCGAGGGACGACTGGGACGCCGTCGTCGTCGCGCACGCGCCGCCCGTCGGCGGGACCGACCCGGCCGTCGGCGCCGCGATCGCGCGTGCCGCCGCCGCGGACCCCCGCACGTGGGTGGCCAGCGCGAACGGCCTGCACGGCCTGACGCCGGAGCTGACCGCCGACGGCGAGTGCGTGCCGTCCATGACGACGGTCGAGGAGGCGGTCGGCGCCCTGGCCGGTGCCGTCCGGCACGCCACCTGGCGGGCCAGCGCCGGCGAGCCGTTCGTCGACCTGCCCGGCATCGATCCCGCCGGTGCCCGGCGCGTCCTGTCGGAGCCGCTCGAACAGCTCCCGGCCGGTGGTCGCACGACGCTGGATCCGGCCACGGGTGCCGAGCTGCTGGCCCGGTACGGCATCGAGGTCCTCCCGGCGGCGACGGTCACCGACGCGGACAAGGCGGTCGCCGCGGCCGAGCGATTCGGCTACCCGGTGGCGCTAAAGACCTCCAGCGAGGTGCTGCGCCACCGCGCAGACCTGGGCGGGGTGAGCATGGACCTCTCCGACGCCGACGACGTGCGCGAGGCCGTCGCCCGGCTCGGTGAGCGCACCCGTCGGATCCTCGGCAGGGACGTCCCGCTCGAGGTCCAGCCCATGGCACCGCCCGGCGTCGCCTGCGTCGTCCAGGCCGCCGAGGACGAGCTCTACGGGCCGGTCGTCTCCTTCGGCCTCGGCGGGGACGCGACCGAGCTGCTCGGCGACATCTCGTACCGGATCCCACCGCTCACCGCCAGGGACGTGTCGGACATGGTCCGTTCCGTGCGGGCCGCACCGCGGCTGCTCGGCCACCGAGGGCTTCCGCCCGTAGACGTCGCGGCGCTCGAGGACGTCGTGGCCCGCGTCTCGATGCTCACCGACGACCTTCCCGAGGTCGCCGGGATCAGCCTCAACCCCGTCATCGTGGGCGAGGAGGGCGCGCGGATCGCCGGCTACACCGTCCGCGTGGCCCGCCCCGTCCGCCAGGACGCCGGCCGCCGGGCGCTGCCCGCTCCACAGCCGGGACGCGGCCGGCACACCGACGCCGCCGACATGGAAGAATGAGCCGGGTGCCGACAGACCTCGCCAAGAAGCTTCGGGCGGACCTGGACCACGCGGGCTACTACCCGGACGTCGTCGAGGGCGTCATCAACATCGCCCTGGGAGACGAACCGGTCACGTCGTTCCTGGTCCACCCCGAGACGACGTTCGACGAGACCGAGGTGTTCCGCCATCTCACGGCCCTCGTGCTCAGCCCGACCCGGCTGGTGGTCGCCCACGTCGACGACGCCCCGGGCGCCGACGACCGGCAGGCCGCGCTGGCGACCACCGACTCGGTGGCGCTCGGCCAGGTCCGCAGCGTCACCCTCACGCACGGCGTGAGCGAGCCGACGCGCGGCAGCGGGATGCAGACCCAGGAGCTCACCCTCGCCATCAGCTGGGGAACCGCCCAGTCCGTGGATCTTCAACCCGCGAGCTGCGGCGACCCCGACTGCGAGGCCGACCACGGCTACACCGGCACGCTGGTGCCCGAGGGGGTCGAGCTGCGGGTCAGCGCCCAAGCCGAGGGCAGCGGCGCCCTGCACGGGGCGCTCGAGTTCGCCCATGTCCTGTCGACCGCCACGAGCCGAGGCCAGTCCGCGTGACGTCGGGCGACGCGCCACCGGTGCGTGCCGTCCTCTCCGCCGCGCTCGACGCCGTCGGACTGCCCACGACGTCCGCCGGCCGCACCTCGGCGCAGGACCGCGCGGACCTCGGCCTTCCCGAGGCGTCCAAGGTCTGCGTCGTCCTCGTCGACGGCCTCGGTATGCGGATGCTCACCGAGCGCGGCGGGCACGCGCCGTTCCTGCGCTCACGGCTCGGCGACGCTCTCACGCTGCGCAGCACCTTTCCCTCGACGACGGCGACCGCGATCACCGCCGTGGGCACGGGCGAGCTGCCGGGTGTCACCGGCATGCTCGGCTACAGCGTGCGCGATCCGCTCCACGGCGGCACCCTCAACCTCATCGGCTGGGAGGACACCCGGCTGCGACCCCGGGAGTGGCAGCGCGCCGACACCCTGCCCGAGCAGCTGCTCCGCCGCGACGACGCCCCGGACCTGCCGCGGATCGTCAGCGTCGGGCCGGCGCGGTTCGTCGGCTCCGGTCTGACCGAGTGCGCGCTGCGTGGCATGCGCAACGTGTCCGCGGAGTCCCTCGCCGACCGGGTGGCCGTCACCGCGGCCGAGCTGCGCCGTCCCGACGTCGCGGCGGTCTACCTCTACTGGGGCGAGGTGGACCACCTGGGACACAAGCACGGGTGGGGCTCGTGGCAGTGGGGCGAGGAGGTCAACGCCACCGACGGCGAGCTGGCCGGGCTGGCCCGTCGGCTGCCGGCGGGCACGCTGCTGCTCATCACCGCCGACCACGGGATGCTCGACGTCGCCGACCGGATCGACGTGGCCACCGTGCCCGCGCTGTCCCAGGACGTGACCTTGGTCGCCGGTGAGGGCCGTGCGGCTCACGTGTACACCGCCGACGGGACCGCCCCCGCGGTGGCCGCCCGGTGGCGCGAGGTCCTGGGGGAGCGGGCCTGGGTCGCGCAGCGCCACGAGGTGGTCGAGTCCGGCCTGTTCGGGGCGGTGACCGACCGGGCCGACGCGGCGGGTGACGTCATGGCGGTGATGGCGGGCCGAGACGTCGTCGTCGACTCGCGGACGCAGCCGCCGGGGATGGTGGAGCTGATCGGCGTGCACGGCGGCCTCACGGACGACGAGATGGACGTCCCGCTGATCCGGACGGTGGTCTAGATGGCCGAGCTCGTCTTCTTCTCCGGGACGATGGACTCCGGGAAGTCCACGCTGGCGCTCCAGACGGACCACAACCACGCGGCACGCGGCCTCGCCGGGCTCATCTTCTCCCGCAACGACCGCGCCGGGCACAACGTCCTGTCTTCCCGGCTCGGGCTGTCCGTCCCGGCCGTCGAGGTCACGGACGCCACCGACTTCTGGGCCGAGGTGGTGCGGCGCCGAACCCGCGGCAATCGCGTCGACTACCTCATCTGCGACGAGGTGCAGTTCTACAGCCCGGTCCAGATCGAGCAGCTCGCCCGGCTCGTCGACGAGATCGCGATCAACGTCTTCGGGTTCGGGATCAGCACGGATTTCCGCACCAAGCTCTTCCCCGGCTCCGCCCGGATGCTGGAGCTCGCCGACCGGGTGGAGCCGCTGCAGGTCGAGGCCCTGTGCTGGTGCGGCGTACGCGCCACGCACAACGCGCGCACCGTGGGCGGCGTCATGGTCACCGAGGGCGAGCAGGTCGTGGTCGGGAACGTCTCCGAGACCGGCGGCGCCGACGACGTCGGTGCGGCCGAAGCACCGACGGGCCAGGTGGGGTACGAGGTCCTGTGCCGCAGGCATCATCTGCGCCGCCTGACCGCGGCGGTCGCCCGTCCCGCAAGCCTCAGCCCGCAGACGCTCCCGCTGGACGAGGATTAGCGCAGGGCTGGCAGCGGAGTCCGGGCAGGCCCTACTCCGGCCGCGCGCCGAAGACGATCTCGTCCCAGCTGGGCACGCTCCGACGGTTGTTGCGGCGCGCGCGGCGGCCGTTCTGCGGGCGAGGCTTCGGGGCCTCGACCGCTGGAGCGTCCTCGGCCGGCGCGGCCGGCGGTGACTCCTCCGGCTGGGCCTGCTGCCGGGTCCGCCGCTCGCGTCGGGGGAGGGAGAGCACGTGCGCGTCGCGTGCCTCCTCGGGCCGCGATGCCGGCGGGTGCGCGCCCCACATGTTCTCGCCGTCGTCGTCGTGCGGCTCGAGCTCCGGCTGGAGGTCCATCCGCGTGCCGCGGTTGGCGGCGAGCTCGGCGAGCAGCGACTCGGTCTCGTCACCCTCGTGCTCCGTCGTGCCCGCGGAGGACGCGGACGTGCTCGCCGAGGCCGCGGACGGGGCGGTCCCGGCCGGTGGCGTCTGCGCTCCGGCGTCGGCGTGGAGGTCGGGGGCAGGCCCGGCCGTGGGTGCGGACGCCGCCGAGCGGCTCGAGGCCACGGGGGCGGCGGAGCGGGCTGCGGCGGCGTCCCCGCCGGGTACCACCGAGCTGAGGTGACGCCGTGGCTGCGGCGCGGTGCCGAGCTCGGTCTCGGAGAGCCAGCGAGCCTCGTCGTCGATGGCGTGCAGGGTCTTGGCGGCGAGGTCGACGGACCAGCGCGCCTCCCGCTCCTTGTCGCCGGCCACGAAGGTGGCCACGACCTCCCACGGCTTGCCGGGCCGGCGCACCGCCGTCCAGTCCAAGGTGGTGACCTCGACGCCGCGAGCCGCGAGCCGGTCGAGGACGAGGTCGCCGAGGCGCGGGGCGTCGATCTCCCGACCCACGCGCTGACCCTGGGCCTGCTGGACCACCCAGTTCCGCTCCGCGACCACCGGGCCGAAGTAGCGCCGCACGTGGTCCTCGGGGAGGCCGGAGCGCTCCGCGACCTCCTCGACGCTCGCCCCCGCCCGGAAGAAGGCCTGGATCTCCTTCGGCCGCAGGGTGGCGTCGCCTTCGATCGGCATGGACTCCAGCCGTGGTCGTTCACGCCGTACGGCAGCACGCAGGGCGTCATCGATCGCCAGCCGGTAGCGGCGACCCTCCTGGTCGGTGAGCGTCACGTGCTCACCGTCACCGTGCAGCCCGAGCAGTTCGAGCTCAACCATGAAACCTCCTCGAAGGGTCGACTCCGAGCCTGCCACCTCACGGCCCCGTGCCGCGGTATTGACCGCGGTGTGTTCCGCACGCTCTTGGCGCCACGACTCGACAAACGCCGGCCAGTTCTCCACAGTGACGCACGGCGCCGCACCGGCGCCCCAGCTGACGCCGCCAGGAGGCTCATCGTGTCCACCGCCCCGCCGCTGAACCAGCCCGACGCCGACGAGAGGCTGGCGCTGCTGGCGCTGTGCGAGGAGCTCGCGCGGAGCGCGGCCGATCACGTGCGCGCCCGGACGGCGGACCACGGCGGCGTCGCCCGGACGAAGTCCTCGGCCGTCGACGTGGTGACCGCCGTCGACACCGAGTCGGAGGCCCTCCTGCGCAAGGCGATCGCGCGTGCGCGCCCCGACGACGCGATCCTCGGCGAGGAGGAGGGCGCCTCGTCCGGGACCTCCGGCCTGACGTGGGTGATCGATCCTATCGACGGCACGGTGAACTTCCTCTACGGCATCCCGTCGTACGCCATCTCGGTCGCCGTCGTCTCCGGCGAGCCGGACCCGGCCACGTGGACGCAGATCGCCGGGTGCGTCCACGCCGTGGCGGGCGGCACCACCTGGACGGCGGCACGCGGCCACGGTGCCTGGCGTGACGGTGAGCGGCTCGGACCGCGCCCCGTGCCGCCGCTCGGCGAGTCGCTCGTCGGGACCGGGTTCAGCTACACCGCGGACAAGCGCGGCCGGCAGGGACGGGTCGTCGCTCAGGTTCTGCCGCACGTCAGGGACATCCGCAGGATCGGCTCGGCCGCGATCGACCTGTGCCTGGTGGCCGACGGCCGCCTCGACGCCTACTACGAGAGCGGCCTCAATCCGTGGGACATGGCCGCCGGTACCCTCGTCGTCACCGAGGCCGGTGGCGTCGCCACGGACCTCGACGGGGGACCCGCGACGCGGGCCATGACGCTGGTCGGACCGGCCGCCGTGGTGGGGGATCTCACGCGGGTGCTCCGGGACGCCGGCGCGGCGGGCGTGTGAGGTCGATCACCACACGGTGGTTGTGGCGAGAACGCGCTCGCTCAGACGGCGCGGGTGGTGCACAATCCGGTGTCCGCGGGAACAAAAAGGGCTCCCGGACGTTTCCTGGGTTGACTGCACGAGCAGCGATCTTCCCCATCACCACGACAAGAAGAACCGGAGCGTGACGCCGAGATGGCGACCGACTACGACGCACCGCGCAAGAACGAAGAGGACCTCTCAGAGGACTCGATCGAGGAGCTGAAGGCCCGCAGGTCAGAGAAGAGTTCGGCGACCGTAGACGAGGACGAGGCAGAGGCCGCCGAGGGCTTCGAGCTGCCTGGTGCGGACCTGTCCGGCGAGGAGCTGTCCGTCCGTGTCCTGCCCCGCCAGGCCGACGAGTTCACGTGTGCCAAGTGCTTCCTGGTGCACCACCGCAGCCAGCTGGCCTACGAGGACGGCGGGCAGCTCGTCTGCTCGGAGTGCGCCGCCTGAGCAGACGGTGTGCCGGCT
The DNA here is from genome assembly GCF_039541595.1 of Georgenia halophila. Lineage (NCBI taxonomy): Bacteria > Bacillati > Actinomycetota > Actinomycetes > Allobogoriellales > Allobogoriellaceae > Georgenia > Georgenia halophila. Next base: position 856,349 of record NZ_BAABGN010000013.1, read on the forward strand.
GAGCTCCTGACGGCCCAGCTCCATCGTTCCGTCCCGATCCAGCGTTCTTCTTCGGTCTCAGCGCCGGCCCGTCGCAGCGATGAGCTGCGCGGGCCGGCGCGTGCATATGAGCCAGTAGGGAGTGCCGTCGCGCGGGTCCGCCACCTCGAGACGGACCGCGGTGCGGACCCAGGACCGGTGGCACACGTACGCCCTGGCGTCGGCGTCCACGCCCAGCAGCCGTCGGAGCCCGTCCGCGTCGAGGACCTCGGCGCCGGCGAGGGCGTCGACCGGGATGACTGCGCCACCCGCCCGCAGGCGGGGGGCATCGGGTGCTCCGCCGTCCGCCGGGTCGCCGCGGTGGGTGACCTCCACCACCGGAGCCGTGACGACGAGCAGCACCGAGACGACCACGGCGGCGACGATGCCGCCCGTGGCGGCAGCCGCCGGTCCCCACACGGAGCACGCGAGCGCCGCGCTGCCGCCGGCGACCACGGAAAGCAGATGCACGACGGGCGGTGGCGAGAGACGCTCGTGGAAGGAGCTCGAACCGGTGGTCACGCGGACACTCTGCCATCGCGCACGCGGGTACAGTCGACACGGCCGCCGGCCAGGTGAGCCGATCGAGTGAGGAGATCCGAGGTTTCATGAGCTGGTTCTCGCGCCGCCGGCGCGACCGCGACGTCGAGGTCGAGGCGCCCGCCGAGGAGGAGGCCGCACCCGTGGGGCCGGGACCCCACGACGTGGCCGACGTCCCCGATCTCGGTTCCCGCATCGACCTCGGTGCCCTGCGGGTCCCGGGCAGCGCCGGCACGCAGGTACGCCTGGAGGTCGAGAAGAAGACCCGCAACGCGGTGGCGGTGACCGTGGCCAAGGCGGGCTCCGCCATGCAGCTGCAGGTCTTCGCGGCCCCGCGCTCCACCGGTCTCTGGGACGACCTCCGCACGGAGATCGCGGACTCCATCGGCAAGCAGGGCGGCACCACCGAGGAGCTCACCGGACGCTTCGGCACCGAGCTGCTGGCACGGCTGCCGGTGAAGACCCCCGAGGGCGGGTCCGGGCACCGTCCCGCCCGGTTCGTCGGCATCGACGGACCCCGCTGGTTCCTGCGCGCCGTCCTGACCGGGAAGGCGGCTGTCGAGTCGGAGGCGGCCGCCGAGCTCGAGGAGCTGCTGACCGACGTCGTGGTGGTCCGCGGCGCCGCGCCCCACGCCCCCCGCGACATCCTCGTCCTGCAGGCGCCCGGGAAGGGGACCCAGCACGCCTCCGCCGACGACGAGAAGGACGGGAAGGACGACGGCCTCGGCCTTCCTCGTCGCGGGCCGGAGATCACGGAGGTCCGATGAAGCTGACCGAGCACCTGCACCGTCTCACCGCCTCCCGCGAGGAGCTCGAGGCGGACGAGGCGCGCCGGGACTGCGAGCTCCCCGGCTGCACGCACGCGGCCGATCTGGTTCCTCGCCACCGCGCCACCGTGGCGGGGACCGTGACCGCACTGACGTACCGGCCCAAGGACCAGACGCCGGCGATGACCGCACGAGTCTCGGACGGGACCGGCACCGTCGATCTGGTCTTCCTGGGCCGTCGCGACGTGCCCGGCATCGACCCGGGGCGACGGCTGGTCGCCGAGGGCATGGTCTGCGCCCCCGACGGAGACCGCGCCGCCATGTTCAACCCGGCCTACCGGTTGCTGCCGCGTTCGACCGAACGCGCGAGCGCATGAGCGGCCCGCACGCCGACGAGCCGCAGGCCGACGAGGAGGGCACCGGCGGCCAGCAGCGCGATCAGCCGGACCTCCGGCAGGCCGCCGCCGGCGCCGCGCAGAGCTCGGCGTTCCGTCAGCTCGCCGGCGAGGACTTCTCCGTGCTCGGCGCCGTCGGTGGCGTCCGAGGCCTGATCGAGTCGGTTGCCCCCGGCCTGGTCTTCGTGGTCGTGTACATCCTCACCCGCGAGATCACGCCACCGCTCGTGGCGTCGCTCGCCGTCGCCGTGCTGGCCGTCGTCTCCCGGCTGATCGCACGGACCCCGGTGACGCAGGCGCTCGGGGGCGTGGTCGGCGTCGTCATCGGCGTCGTGTGGGCGTGGCAGAGCGGTGAGGTCAAGAACTTCTTCGCCCTGGGCCTGTGGACCAACGCGATCTACGCGGTCGCCCTGACGATCTCCGTCCTGGCGCGCTGGCCGGTCGTCGGCCTGGTCGTCTCGCTCCTCAAGGGGCAGGACTTCTCGTGGCGCACCGATCCCGAGCAGCGCTCCAGGCGCTCTCGCTACGTGCTCGCGACCTGGTTGTGGGTCGGTCTGTTCGTGCTGCGCCTGGCGGTGAAGCTGCCGCTGTTCCTCCAGGCCGAGACGCCCGCCGACAACACCTGGCTGGGCACGGCCCATCTCCTCATGGGGCTTCCGCTGTGGGGTCTGACCCTGTGGCTGACGTGGGCGCTTGTTCGGGAGCGAGCATCCGCTGAAGCCCGGTGAGCTCGTCCTCCGCCGCCGCGGAGACCACGAGGAGCAGCTCGTCGCCACCCTCCAGGGTGTCGTCCGAGCTGGGGGCGATCGGCCGGTCCTCCCGGATGATGGCGGCGAGCACCACGTCCGGCGGCCAGACCAGCTCTCCGACCCGCTTGCCGACCACCGGTGCGTCGGCCGGGAGCGTGACCTCGTGCATGCTCGCCCGCGACTGGTGGAACCGGAAGATCCGGACTAGGTCACCGATCGAGACGGCCTCCTCCACCAGCGCCGTCATGATCCGCGGGGTCGAGACGGGTACGTCGACGCCCCAGGCGTCGTCGAACATCCACTCGTTCTTCGGGTTGTTGACGCGGGCGACGGTCCGCGGCACCCCGAACTCGGTCTTCGCCAGCAGCGAGACGACGAGGTTGACCTTGTCGTCGCCCGTCGCCGCGACGACGACGTCACAGTCCTGGGTCCCGACCTCCGCCAGCGTGCTCGGCTCGCAGGCGTCGGCGAGCAGCCACTCCGCCTCGGCCACCGACGCGACGCGCATGGCGGCGGGGTTGCGGTCGACGAGGGTGACCTGGTGACCGTGGACAAGGAGCTCGCGGGCGATGGACCGGCCCACCGAGCCGGCACCGGCGATGACGACCCGCATCAGTCCTCCTCTCCGGTCCGCGGCGGCCGCGAGAGCACCCGCTGGGCCGCGGCGATGCGGTCCGTGTCCACCATGAGATGGACCACGTCGTTCTCCTGCAGCACGGCGCGCGGCTCCGGCACGAGGCCCGTGCCGAGCCTGGTCAGGTAGGCGACCCGGGCGCCCGTGCGCAGCTCGACCAGGTCGATCTCCCGTCCGACCCAGCCGGGATGGATGTCGTTGCGCACCAGCGAGACGTGGGACGAGGGATCCTGGTACTCGCTGAACGGCCCCATGGGCATCATCCGGCGCAGCACCTGGTCCGCCGTCCACGGCACCGTCGCGACGGTGGGGATGCCGAGCCGTGAGTAGACCTCGGCGCGGCGGGGGTCGTAGATCCGCGCGACGACGTTGCTGACGCCGAACACCTCACGCGCCACGCGGGCGCCGATGATGTTGGAGTTGTCACCGCTGGAGACCGCGGCGTAGGCGTGCGCCTCCTCGATGCCGGCCTGGGCCAGCGCCCCACGGTCGAAGCCGAGCCCGGTCACCCGCCGACCCTCGAACTCCGCGGGAAGACGGCGAAACGCGTCCGGGTTCTGGTCCACGACGGAGACCGAGTGCCCGCTGTCCTCCAGCTGCCCGGCGAGTGTGGCACCCACCCGGCCGCAGCCCATGATCACGAAGTGCACGACGGCGACGCTACCGCGTTTGGGAGCGGCCGCCAGGCAGCATCGCGGACAGGTCCTACGATGGTGCCTCGTGCCAGGTATCGCCGGAGCGTTCAAGCGGGTCTTGGTCGGTCGGCCCGTTCGGACCGACCGGCTCGCCACCGCGACGCTCCCCAAGCGTCTGGCGCTGCCGGTGTTCTCCTCGGACGCGTGGTCGTCCGTGGCGTACGCGCCGGACGAGATCCTCCTGACCCTCTCGCTGGCCGGTCTCGCCGCGCTGACGCTGTCCCCGTGGGTGGGTCTCGCGGTCGTCGTCGTCATGATGACGGTGGTCTTCTCCTACCGGCAGACCGTCCGGGCCTACCCGTCCGGGGGCGGTGACTACGAGGTGGCGACCGTGAACCTCGGTCCGCGCGCCGGCGTCACCGTGGCCAGCGCGCTCCTGGTCGACTACGCCCTCACGGTCGCCGTGTCGATCTCGTCCGCCTCGCAGTACCTGGCCGCCACCGTCCCGGCGACGGAGGAGCATCGCACGGTCATCGCCGTCGGCACCATCGCCCTGCTCGCCGTCCTGAACCTGCGCGGCATCCGTGAGTCGGGCCGGGCCGTCGCCATACCCGGTTATCTCTTCATGGGCGCCATCGGCCTGCTGGCCTGCGCCGGGTTCGTCCGCGAGCTGACCGGGACGCTGGAGCCCGCCGCCTCCGCCTCGCTGGAGGTCGCGCCGGCCGCCTCCTTCGACGAAGGGCTCGTCGGCGTCGCCGGGGTCTTCCTCGTGCTGCGCGCGTTCTCCTCCGGCGCCGCGGCCCTGACCGGTGTCGAGGCCATCAACAACGGCGTGCCGGCCTTCAAGAAGCCGCGGGCCCGCAACGCCGCCACCACGCTGGCGCTGCTCGGGATCATCGGCGCCGCGATGCTCATGTCGATGCTGCACCTCGCCCGCGCCACCGGCGTGCGGTTCGTCGAGGATCCCGCCACGCAGCTGCTCCGCAACGGCGAGCCGGTGGGTGAGGACTACCGGCAGGACCCCGTCGTCGGGCAGATCGCGGCCAGCGTCTTCGACGGCGTGCCGGCGCTGTACATCCTCGTCACCGTGGCGACCGGCCTGGTCCTGGTGCTCGCGGCGAACACGGCGTTCAACGGCTTCCCGAGCCTCGGTTCCGTCCTCGCCCGCGACGGCTTCCTCCCGCGCCAGCTCCACACCCGCGGTGACCGGCTCGCGTTCTCCAACGGCATCCTGGCTCTCGCCGTGGCCGCCGGCGTGCTCGTCTTCGCGTTCGACGCCGAGGTGACGCTCCTGATCCAGCTGTACATCGTCGGCGTCTTCACCTCCTTCACCCTCAGCCAGCTCGGCATGGTCAAGCACTGGACGCGGAAGCTGCGGGTCGAGGCGCAGCCTGGTGCCCGGTCCCGGATGCGCCGTTCCCGGCTCGTCAACGCGTTCGGCTGCGGCATGACGGCGTCCGTGCTCATCGTCGTCCTCATCACGAAGTTCACCCACGGCGCCTGGCTCACCCTGGTGCTGCTCGCCGTGCTCTACGTGATCATGAACGGGGTCCGCCGCCACTACAACGGGGTCGCGCGCAAGCTCGCCGTGCCGGACATCAACGCCGCGAAGGCCCTCCCGGCCCGCGTGCACGGCATCGTGCTGATCTCTCGCCTGCACCAGCCGTCGATGCGGGCGCTGGCCTACGCCCGGGCCACCCGGCCCTCCTCGCTCGAAGCGGTCACCGTCAACGTCGACGCCGACGACACCGCGCGGCTCCGCGAGGCCTGGGACGAGGCCGAGATTCCCGTCCCGCTCACCGTGCTGGACTCCCCGTTCCGGGAGGTGACCCGGCCGGTCGTGGACTACGTGCGCTCCATCCGTCATGCCTCACCGCGCGACCTCGTCGTCGTCTTCGTGCCGGAGTACGTCGTCAGCCGGTGGTGGGAGCAGCTCCTGCACAACCAGAGTGCCCTGCGGCTCAAGGGCCGCCTTCTCTTCACCCCGGGGGTGGTCATGGCCTCCGTGCCGTACCAGCTGGACAACGTGGACGACCTCGAGCAGCCGCCGGCGGGGCAGCCGTGAGCGCGGCAGCGGAGCCGGACCGGCCCGTCGTGGACGTCGGTCCACCGGCGCACGGCGGCCACTGCGTGGCGCGGCTCGACGGCCGGGTCGTCTTCGTGCGCCACGCGCTGCCGGGCGAACGGGTCCGGCTCGAGATCACCGACCGCCGCTCACGGTTCTGGCGGGCCGACGCCGTCGAGATCCTGGACGCCTCCGCCGACCGCGTGCCCTCGATCTGGCCCGAGGCCGGCCCCGGCGGCGTGGGGGGAGCGGAGCTCGCCCACGTCGCGCTGCCCGCCCAGCGGGACTGGAAGCGGCAGGTACTCGCAGACACGCTGCGCCGCATCGGCGGCGAGGAGGTCGCCGCCGACGTCGCCGCGCTCGAGGAGTCCGCCGGCGCGGCCGTCCCTCCCGTGGCGGTCCTGGGCGACGACGACGCCACCGACGGGCTGCACACCCGCACCAGGGTCGAGCTGACGGTCGACGCCGAGGGCCGGGCCGGCATGTTCCGGTTCCGCTCGCACAAGGTGCTCGCGCTCCAGCACATGCCCCTCGCGCACGAGGCCATCGCCGAACTCGCCCTGCTGGGTGCCGACTCGCCGTGGCGCCGGACCTGGCGTCCCGGCGCCCGTGTCGAGGCGATCGCCCCGAGCAGCGGGCCTCCGCTGGTGCTGGTCGACGGCGAGGCCGCCTCCCCGCGGAAGGGCCGCCGCAGCGGCCCGCCCCGGCGCTCGGTCCGAGAGGTCGTGCCCTCCGCCGTCGGCGAGCTGGCGTACCGCGTGGCCGGTGCGGGGTTCTGGCAGGTGCACCGGCACGCGCCGGAGACCCTGGTCTCGGCCGTGCTGTCCGCCGCCGGCGAGCTGGGCGGCAAGCGGGTGCTGGAGCTGTACTCCGGCGCGGGCCTGCTCACCCTGCCGCTCGCGCGATCGGTCGGGGAGGACGGCGCCGTCGTCAGCATCGACGGCTCCGAGGACGCCGTCCGGGACGCGCGCCGGAACCTGCACGCGTACCCGAACACGGTGCTCGGCAAGGCCCGGGTGGACGCCGCGTCCGTGCGGGAGGCCGCCGCGTTCGACGAGCTCGCGGCCGGCGTGGGCGGTGCCGACGTCGTGGTGCTCGATCCGCCACGCGCGGGGGCCGGCACCAACGTGGTGACGGCCGTGGCGGAGCTCGCGCCCGAGCGGGTGGTGCTGGTCGCGTGCGACCCCGCCGCCCTGGCGCGTGACCTCGAGGCCGCACGCCGCAACGGGTACCGGGTCACCGCGCTCGCCCCGTTCGACCTCTTCCCGCACACCCACCACTTCGAGATCGTGGCCACGCTCACCCGGCGCTGACGACACGAGCTCCGGTGCCTGGCCCCCGGCCCGACACGCCCGTCCCGGTGGACATGCCCGCACGTCGCCAAGTATCTTGATGTCGAGATAAATGAGAGTTTCGAGCCTGCTGGTCGAGCCCGGGCGTGGGACGATGGTCGTCGGATGCTGAAAACGAGCGGCTGCGCCAGGTGTCGCAAGGGTCGGCAGAGGCGAATGTCACCACGAGCCGAGGAGTGCATGTGAGTAGCGACAGCTTCAAGTCCAAGGGAACGCTAGACGTCGGCGACAAGAGCTACGAGATCTTCCGGCTGGACGCCGTCGAGGGTCTCGACCGCCTGCCGTACAGCCTGAAGGTTCTCGCCGAGAACCTCCTGCGCACCGAGGACGGGAAGAACGTCACCGCCGAGCACGTGCAGGCGCTCGCCGACTGGGACGCCAAGGCGGAGCCGAGCACGGAGATCCAGTTCACGCCCGCCCGCGTCGTCATGCAGGACTTCACCGGCGTGCCGTGCGTCGTCGACCTCGCCACCATGCGCGAGGCGGTCGCGGAGCTCGGCGGCGACCCCAAGAAGGTCAACCCGCTCTCGCCGGCCGAGCTCGTGATCGACCACTCGGTGGTCATCGACGTCTTCGGCAGCCACGACGCCTTCGAGCGGAACGTCGAGTTCGAGTACGGACGCAACCGGGAGCGCTACCAGTTCCTGCGCTGGGGCCAGACCGCCTTCGACGACTTCAAGGTCGTCCCCCCGGGCACCGGCATCGTCCACCAGGTCAACCTCGAGTACCTCGCCCGGGGCGTCATGACCCGCGACATCGACGCAGAGGGCGTGACGCGCGCCTACCCGGACACCTGCGTCGGCACCGACTCGCACACGACGATGGTCAACGGCCTCGGCGTCCTCGGCTGGGGCGTCGGCGGCATCGAGGCCGAGGCCGCCATGCTCGGCCAGCCGGTCTCGATGCTCATCCCGCGCGTGGTCGGGTTCAAGCTCTCGGGCTCGATCCCCCCCGGCGCGACCGCGACCGACGTGGTCCTCACGATCACCGAGATGCTCCGCGAGCACGGCGTGGTCGGCAAGTTCGTCGAGTTCTACGGCGACGGCGTGGCCGAGGTCCCGCTGGCCAACCGCGCCACCATCGGCAACATGAGTCCCGAGTTCGGCTCCACCGCCGCGATCTTCCCGATCGACAAGGTGACGATCGACTACCTCCGGTTCACCGGCCGCCCCCAGGAGCAGGTCGAGCTGGTCGAGGCCTACGCCAAGGAGCAGGGCATGTGGCACGACCCCTCCGCCGAGGGGTACGTCGAGCCCGCCTTCTCCGAGTACCTCGAGCTCGACCTGTCCACCGTCGTGCCCTCGATCGCCGGACCGAAGCGGCCGCAGGACCGCGTCGCGGTGTCCGAGGCGAAGCAGGCCTTCCGCGAGGTGCTGACCGACTACGCCGAGGACTCCCACATCGAGGCGTCGCACACGATCGTGGACGAGGCGAGCATGGACTCGTTCCCCGCCAGCGACGTCCCCTCCTACATGTCGGAGCCGCACCAGACCCCGGAGGACCTGGCGGCCGACGCCCCGCACCACAGCAAGCGGGGCGACGGGGAGTCGCAGCGGATCAATCGCAAGGTCCCGGTTACGTACGACGGTCAGGAGTTCGAGCTCGACCACGGCGCCGTCGTGATCTCCTCCATCACCTCCTGCACGAACACCTCCAACCCCTCGGTGATGCTCGCCGCCGGTCTGCTCGCGAAGAACGCCGTCGAGGCGGGCATCGACGTCAAGCCGTGGGTGAAGACCTCCATGGCGCCCGGCTCCAAGGTCGTCTCCGACTACTACGAGAAGGCCGGGCTGTGGCCGTATCTCCAGGAGCTCGGCTACCACCTGGTCGGCTACGGATGCACCACCTGCATCGGTAACTCCGGCCCGCTGCCGGAAGAGGTCTCCCAGGCAGTCAACGAGAACGACCTCGCCGTGGCGTCCGTGCTGTCCGGCAACCGGAACTTCGAGGGCCGGATCAACCCGGACGTGAAGATGAACTACCTCGCGTCCCCGCCGCTGGTCATCGCCTACGGCCTCGCGGGCACGATGGACTTCGACTTCGAGTCCGAGCCGCTCGGTCAGGGCAAGGACGGCCAGGACATCTTCCTCAGGGACATCTGGCCCTCCCCGGCGGAGGTCGACAAGACGATCGCCAGCTCGATCGACCCGTCGATGTTCACGGACGACTACTCCGACGTCTTCGCCGGTGACGACCGGTGGCGGGCGCTGGAGACCCCCGAGGGCGAGATCTTCGACTGGCAGGACGACTCCACCTACGTCCGCAAGCCCCCGTACTTCGACGGCATGCAGGCGGACCCCGCGCCGGTCGAGGACATCTCGGGGGCCCGTGTCCTGGCCAAGCTGGGCGACTCGGTCACCACCGACCACATCTCTCCGGCGGGCTCCATCAAGCCGGACAGCCCGGCCGGGAAGTACCTCGCCGAGCACGGCGTGGCCCGCAAGGACTTCAACTCCTACGGTTCTCGCCGCGGGAACCACGAGGTCATGATCCGCGGCACGTTCGCGAACATCCGGCTACGCAACAAGCTCCTCGACGGTGTCGAGGGCGGCTTCACCAAGAACTTCCTCACCGGCGAGCAGGACACGATCTTCGACGCCGCCATGGCCTATCAGGAGGCCGGCATCCCGCTGGTCGTCCTCGGTGGCAAGGAGTACGGCTCCGGCTCGTCCCGCGACTGGGCGGCCAAGGGCACCGGGCTGCTGGGCGTCCGCGCAGTCATCACCGAGAGCTTCGAGCGCATCCACCGCTCCAACCTCATCGGCATGGGTGTCCTGCCCCTGCAGTACCCGCAGGGCGAGAGCGCCGAGTCGCTCGGCCTCGACGGGACCGAGACCTTCGACGTCGCCGGCATCTCGGCCATCACCGACGGGCCGGTCCCGGAGACCGTGCAGGTGACCGCCACCAAGGAGGACGGCACGACCGTGGAGATCGACGCGGACGTGCGCATCGACACGCCCGGCGAGGCCGACTACTTCCGCAACGGCGGCATCCTGCAGTTCGTGCTGCGCTCGCTCGCCAAGGCCTGACCCAGCGGCACGCGCCTGGCACGCTCAGGCACGAACCCGCACGGGGCCGGTTCACGCTCTCTACGCTGGAGGGCATGAACCGGCCCCGTCGTCGTGCCCTGCGTCCCGCCGTCGCCACCGTCGCCGGCGTGACCGCGATCTCGGTGCTTGCCGCCTGCTCCGGTGCGCAGGGCACCGAGCTGCGCTCCGACGCCGAGCACGAGGCCCTCGCGGTCGACGACGCCGGCGCGGTGCCCGACGCCGTCGCGGCCACCACCGAGCTCGGCGCCGGTCTCCTCGCCGCCGGGAAGCCGGGTGAGAACCAGGTGATCTCGCCGGCGTCGATCACGATCGCGCTGGCGATGCTCGCCGAAGGAGCACGCGGTGAGGCGGCCGAGGCGCTGGACGAGGTGCTCGGCGGAGCCGGCCAGGACCGCACCGACGCCTACAACGCGCTGCAGGCCGCCGTCCTCGAGCACGACGGCGACCCCGCGGTCGCCGGCGAGGACGAGCTTCCGGAGCGGCCGCTCGCGCACCTCGCCAACGGCATCGTCATCCACCAGGGCTTTCCGGTCGAGCCCGACTACCTCGACGCCATCGCGCGCGGCTTCGACGCCGGGGCCCGGGTGGCCGAGCTCTCCGACGCCTCGGGCAAGGAGGTGCTCGACACGTGGGTGAAGGAGCACACCGGCGGCCTCATCGAGTCCTCGGCCATCGAACCCTCACCCGACCTCGTTCTCGTGCTGCAGAACGCCGTCCTGCTCGCGGCACGGTGGGCGTCGCCCTTCGCCGAAGGAGCCACGTCCGACGCGCCGTTCACCACCGCGACCGGTGAGCGGGTCGAGGTCGAGACGATGTCGCAGACCCTGGAGGCCGCTTACGGCGAGGTCGGTGGGACGCAGGCTGGTGAGATGACGGCCGTCCGGCTGCCGTACACCGAGGCGTTCGCCATGGACGTCGTCCTGCCGGCCGAAGGGACCGACCCGGCGACCGTGGCGGCCGAGGACTGGGCCGCCGTCGACGAGGTCCTCGCCGGACCGGCCACCACGCAGGTCCGGCTCCGCCTGCCCACCCTCGACCTGAAGACCGAGGCCGAGCTGAGGGAGCCCCTCTCGGAGCTCGGACTGGGACCGGTCTTCCGGCCCGGCGCCGACCTCAGCGGCATCGCGCCGGGCGTGGCCGTCTCCGGGGTCGCCCACCAGGCAACCGTGAGCGTCGACGAGGCGGGCACCGTCGCCGCGGCGGTGACCGAGATCCCCATGGTCATCTCCGCGCCGCTGGTCGAGGCGGAGATGAGCGTCGACCGGCCCTTCGCGCTGCGCATCGTGCACGTCGAGACCGGCCTGCCGCTCTTCCTCGGCGCCATCAACGACCCGCGGGGATAGCCCGGCCGAGCCCGCGGAAAGAGCTAACCGAGGTCGAGCACCGGCAGCTCGCCCGCCGGCTCGAAGCCCCAGACCTGTCCGTAGAACGCCAGCTCGGCGAGGGCCGCCGCCTGGATGTTCTCGGCGCGGCGGAAGCCGTGCGGCTCACCGTCGAACATCACCAGCGCCACGGGCAGGCCCTTGGCCCGCACCGCCTCGGCCATCGTCTCGGCCTGGTTGGGCGGGACCACCTTGTCCTCGGTGCCCTGCAGCAGAACCAAAGGCGCGGTGAGCTGCTCGGTGTGGTGGATCGGTGAGCGGTCCCGGTAGGTCTGGGCGGCCGCGGGGTAGGGGCCGACGAGCCCGTCGAGGTAGCGCGACTCGAACTTGTGGGTGTCGCGGGCCAGCGCTTCGAGGTCGCCGATCCCGTAGTGGCTGGCGCCCGCGCTGAAGACCTCGGTGAAGGTCAGCGCGGCCAGCGTGGTGTAGCCGCCGGCGCTGCCGCCGCGGATCGCCATGCGCCGCCCGTCGACCCTGCCGCTCTCGGCGAGGTGCAGGGCACCCGTCGCACAGTCGGCGACGTCGACCACGCCCCAGGCGCCGTCCAGCCGCTCGCGGTACGCGCGTCCGTACCCGGTGGAGCCGCCGTAGTTCACGTCCAGGACGGCGAAGCCGCGGGTGGTCCAGAACTGGATGCCGAGGCGGAAGGTCGAGGTCGTCGCCGCCGTCGGGCCGCCGTGGGTCATCACGACGAGCGGCGGGAGCTCGTCGGCCGGGCCGGTGACGGTCGACGAGCTGGGTGGGTAGAAGAAGCCGTGCGCCGTCGCACCGTCCTGCGAGGTCCACGAGACCGGCTCGGCCCGGGAGGTGTCGCCGTCGTCGAGCCGGACGTCGGTGGAGGAGCGCAGCACCTCGAGCTCGTGAGCAGCGAGATCAACCTGGACGACGGCGGGGGGCCGGGTCGGTGAGGCAGCCACCAGGACGACGCGTCCGCGCCCAGCGGCGATCGCGCCCGCGGGTTGCCGGTCGAGCGGCCACACCTCAAGCTCGCCGTTCGTCAGGCGGACGCTGCCCAGGTGCCAGCTACCCGCCTCCGTCCAGGCGCACACGAGGTGGTCCTCGTCGAGCACGTCCACCGTGCGGGGGGACTGCCACGCGGGCGGGGTGAACTCCGCCTCGGCCGGGTGCAGCGCGCGGGTGCGGGCATCCGGCGTGCCCGGCGCCTCCGTCCGGTAGAGGTTCCACCAACCGGTCCGGTCGTCGACGTGCACGAGATCGCCGGCGGTGGTCCACACCGGCTGCGCCACGCTCACGCCGGTACCGCCGGCCACGACCGAGCTGTCGGTCAAGGTGCCGTCGTCGGCGAGGGTGCCGACGTGCAGGGTGGCTGCGGTCCACGACATGTCCGGGTGGTCCCACGCCAGCCACGCGACGCGGGTGCCGTCCGGACTCAGCGCGGGGGAGAGGACGAAGTCGGTCCCCGCGAACACGGTCCGCACGGCCGCGGAGCCGTCGAGCGGCACGGCGACGAGCGAGTTCACCGGTTCTCCGCCGCCCGTGTGGTCCTCCTGGACGGCGTAGACCAGGGAGCGGACAGCGTCGATCACCGGGTCGGCGAAGCGCAGCTCGGCGGCCGGGGTCAGCGGCACGGGGACGCCGTCGGCTCCCAGGCTGCCGACCTCCGCCCGGTACAGCCGGCCGTCCGCGACGTGGGAGAAGACCACGGTGCCGTCGGCCACCGTGAACGGCGTGCTGCCGTACTCGTGGACCCGGGAGCGCACGTTCGGCGCCGACCCGTCGGGCATCGCCGCCGGGACCTGCGTCGTGGCTCCGTCCGCGGTGCGACGGACCAGCACGCTGCGCCCGGCCTCCTCCGGCCGGGACTCCACCCACCAGGTGTCATCGCCGTCGACGGCCACCTCGCCGAGGCGGACCGAGCGGGCGGTCAGCGACTCCGGTGTGACCGGCGAGGGCCATGTCCCGTAGGGCCGTGCCGTGCGTGCTCCGGTGCCGTCCGTGTCCACACGCCCACCCTATGGCGTGGCGAACCGCACTCCAGGAGACCCGATCCACCAGGGCGTCTCGACCGTGGCCGCGTATCCTGGGAGGCTGGCGCAGGCGACACCGTGCTGCGCAACCGCGACAAGAGGGAGCCGATGTCGTACCTCGAGCGAGTCCGCCGCCCGGCCGACCTGCGCCGGATGGGCGCGGGGGAGCTCGAGGTGCTGGCCAAGGAGATCCGCGAGTTTCTCGTCACGTCGATCTCGCGCACCGGCGGCCACCTGGGCCCCAACCTCGGCGTCGTCGAGCTCACCATCGCGCTGCACCGCGTGTTCGACTCGCCGTCCGAGCACATCGTCTTCGACACCGGGCACCAGTCCTACGTGCACAAGCTGCTCACCGGGCGCCAGGACTTCTCCCACCTGCGCAAGCGGGGCGGCATGTCCGGCTACCCCTCGCGGGTCGAGTCGGACCACGACGTCGTCGAGAACTCCCACGCGTCCACCGCGCTGAGCTGGGCCGACGGCATCGCCCGCGCCAACCAGCTGCGTGGCCTGGACCGATCCGTCGTCGCCGTGGTCGGTGACGGTGCCCTGACCGGTGGCATGGCCTGGGAGGCGCTGAACAACATCGCCGAGGGCCAGGACCGGTCCCTCGTCATCGTCGTCAACGACAACGGCCGCTCGTACGCCCCGACGATCGGCGGCCTGGCCCGCAACCTTGACGCCCTGCGCACGATGCGCAGCTACGAGAAGGTCCTCGACTGGGGCAAGCGCACGCTGCAGGGCTCCGGCCCGCCGGGACGGCTGGCCTTCGAGGCGCTGCACGGCATGAAGAAGGGCATCAAGGACGTGGTGGCGCCGCAGGGAATCTTCGAGGGACTCGGCATCAAGTACGTCGGACCCGTCGACGGGCACGATGTCGATGCGGTCGAGACGGCGCTGGCCCGGGCCAAGGGCTTCGGCGGTCCGGTCATCGTTCACGCCATCACCGAGAAGGGCCGCGGATACACGCCGGCCGAGACCGACGTCGTCGACCGGTTCCACGCCGTCGGTGTCATCCACCCGGAGACGGGCCTGCCCGTGGCGCAGTCGGGATTCGGGTGGACCGCCGTGTTCGCCGAGGAGATCGTCGAGATCGGCCGGCGGCGCAGCGACGTCGTCGCGCTCACGGCCGCGATGCTGGCGCCCGTGGGGCTCGCCCCGTTCGCCGAGGAGTTCCCGGAGCGGGTGGTCGACGTCGGCATCGCCGAGCAGCACGCCACCACCTCGGCCGCCGGCATGGCCTTCGCCGGGCTGCATCCCGTCGTCGCCCTGTACTCCACGTTCCTCAACCGGGCTTTCGACCAGGTCCTCATGGACGTCGCCCTGCACCGGGCGGGCGTGACGTTCGTCCTCGACCGCGCCGGCCTCACCGGTGACGACGGCGCCTCCCACAACGGCATGTGGGACATCGCCCTGCTGCGCACCGTCCCCGGGTTGCGGCTGGCCGCACCGCGCGACGAGCAGACGCTGCGCGCTGCGCTGAGCGAGGCCGTCGCGGTCGAGGACGCCCCGACGGTCCTGCGCTATCCCAAGGGCACGCTGCCCGAGCCGCTGCCCGCCGTCGCCCGGCAGGGCAGCGTCGACGTCCTGGCTCGCCACGGCGGCGTCCCGCGCGTCCTCGTCGTCGGCGTCGGGCCGATGGCGCACACGGCCGTCGAGGTGGCCAAGGCTCTCGACGCCCAGGGCATCGGCTCGACCGTCGCCGACCCGCGTTGGATCCTTCCGGTGAGCGCCGATCTGCTCGGGCTGGCCGAGCAGCACGACCTCGTGGTCACGGTCGAGGACGGCCTGGCCACGAACGGCGTCGGGTCGGCCGTGCGCGACGCCCTCGCCCAGACGGGCAGGGACGTCCCGGTGCGCTGCCACGGCATCCCGCACGCCTTCCTGGAGCACGCCAGCCGGGCCCAGCTGGTCGAGGCGTTCGCCCTGCGAGGTCAGGACATCGCCCGGGAGACGGCATCGGCCGTCGCCACGCTGGCGGACATCACGACGACGGAGCACCAGGCCGGCTGACCGGTACCGCTTCGTCGCACCGGCCGTCCTGCGCCAACTACCGGCCGTCCTGGCCCAGCTGATCTCAGTGTGGCAGGTCGGCCTCTCCGGGCGGGTGGAACCGCCCGCCCGCCGCCGCCTCGGCGGCTCCCGTGCGATCCAGGTACGGCGTGATGCCCCCCAGGTGCAGCGGCCAGGCCGCGCCGAGGATCATCGCAAGGTCCACGTCCGCAGCGTCGGCGACCACCCCGTCCGCCAGCAGCAGCGAGACCTCCTCCGCCAGCGCCACGCGGACCCGCTCGAGCAGGCCGCCGGCATCCGGGGGTGCCGCGACGGGTCGGGAACCGAACAGCTCACCGACGCCCTCGTCGACCGGCGAGGAGGCGGTCGGCCGGCCCTCTCCGCGCACGAAGCTACGGCCCGTGCGGACGACCTCGGCGAGGCCGGGGGAGTCGGGGTAGCGCTCGCCGAGCTCCTGCCGCAGCGTGACGAGCACGTGCTCGGCCACGGCGGGGCCCACGAGCTCCAGCAGCTGGAACGGCCCCATGGGCAGGCCCATGGGCGCCAGCGCCTCGTCGGCCACGGACACCGGCATGCCTTCCTCGAGCGCGCCGAGCACCTCACCGAGCAGGCGCAGCAGCAACCGGTTGACGACGAAGCCGGGTGCGTCCGCGACCGCGACGGCCGTCTTCCGGCACGACTCGGCGATGGCGAAGGCCGTGGCGTAGGCGACGTCGTCGGTGCGCTCGGCACGGACGACCTCCACCAGCGGCATGACCGCGACGGGGTTGAAGAAGTGCAGCCCGACCACCCGTTCCGGGAACTGCAGGTCGCGTGCCATCGCGGTCACCGAGAGCGAGGAGGTGTTCGTGGCGAGGATCGTGTCCGGCCGGACGACCTGCTCGAGCTCGGCGAACACCGTCCGCTTGACGTCCAGCTCCTCGAAGACCGCCTCGATCACCAGATCCGCGCCGGCGAGGTCGCTCACATCGGTGGTCACGGACAGCAGCGAACCGAGCTGCTCGGCCTCGTTCGCGCCGAGCTGGCCGCGAGCCGTGGCGCGCTCGATCTCCGCCTGCACGGCGGCGAGGCCCTTCGCGGCGCGATCCTCGTCGATCTCCCGCATCGTCACCGGCACCCGCAGGGAACGGGCGAGCAGCAGCGCCAGCTGGCCGGCCATGAGACCGGCGCCGGCGACGCCGACGGACTCGATCTCGCGGCCGGTGACGTCCGCGGGGCGCCCGACGGGGTTCTTGCTGCGGCGGGTGAGCAGGTCGAACGCGTACAGCCCGGCGCGGAGCTGGTCGGACATGATCAGCTCGACCAGCGCGTCGTCCTCGACGGCGAACGCCGCCTCACGCGACAGCGACCGGGCGGACTCCACGGTCGCCAGGGCGCGCGCCATGGCTGGCGCGCCACCGACCTCACGGGTACGCACGAGGGAACGGCGGGCATCGAGCGCCTCCTGCCAGTCCTGCTCCGACGGCGCGGGCCTGTCCGGTGCCGGCGTGTCGCCGGTGAGGACGTGCTCCAGCCACGACAGGGCCGGCGCGAGCGGGCCGCCCGGGTCGTCGTCGGCCGCGGGCGGCAGCACGGCGTCGACCACGCCTGCCTCCAGCGCCCGGGACGCGGTCAGGGTCCTGTTGCTGCGCGCGGGGTTGTCGATGATCACCCGGAGCGCGGCGTCCGGGCCGACGAGCCGGGGGAGGGTGGTGCAGCCTCCCCACCCGGGGAGCAGGCCGAGGTACGCCTCCGGCAGGCCGATGGCGCGCACGCCCGGGTCGGCCACGCGGTGGTCGCAGGCGAGGGCGAGCTCGAGGCCGCCGCCCAGCGCGGCGCCGTTCAGGTACGCCAGGGTCGGCACGGGCAGGTCCGCGATCGCCGCGACCACCCGGTGCCCGGCCTCGGCGGTCTCCTGGACGGCGGCGCGGTCACCGCTCGTGCGGATGAGGCGTAGGTCGGCACCGGCGAGGAAGGTCGGTCCCGTCCCGGTGAGCACGACGGCGTCGATCTCGCCGGTGGCGGCACGGGCGGCGGCGTCCGTGACGGCACGCTCGACGTTCGCAAGGCCGGCCGCACCGAGGGTGCACGGGCGCGGGGACGCCGACAGACCCTCCTCGGGCGCGAGCGTGAGCACCAGGACGGTCCCGAGGCTCGGGACGGTGATGTCGCTGGGCACGACGATGGTGACGCGCTCGGTGTAACCGGTCATGCCAGCGCCTCCGTGAGCGGTTCTGCCACGAGACCGATCTGCCATCGGCGGGCGCCGAGAGCGGTCAGGTGGTCGCCGACCGCGGCGGTGGTGGGGCGGTCGCCGACGTCCCAGGCGAGCCGCCGCTGGGTGGCGGGGGAGAGCAGGTTCTCCTGCGGCAGCTCCAGCTGTTCGGCCAGTCCCCGCACGCAGGTGCGGACCTTGTCCAGGCGCGTCGCGGCCCCCGGGTTCTTCTCGGGCCAGGACCGCGGGGCCGGGAGCTGCCCGGGCTGGTGCGGTGTGCGGCGGGCAGGCAGCTCGGCCTCCGGCAGGGCGAGCGCGCGGGCGACGGCGGCGTGCCAGTACTCGCGACGCGTCCGCCGGCCGGAGAACTCCTTCATGCGCGCCAGCTCGCCGAGGGACCTCGGCTTGGCGGTCGCGGCGGCCACGATCGCCGGCGCCGGCAGCACCCTGCCGGGTGCCCGGTCCTGCTTGCGCGCCAGCTCCTCGCGGGCCTCCCACACCTCGCGGGCGACGGCGAGACCTCGGGGGTCCTTGACGGCCTGCAGGCCCGACGTCCGCCGCCAGGGCTCGGTCCGCGGCGGGGGCGGGGCCGCGGTGCGCACGTGCTCGAACTCCTCGAGCGCCCAGGCGAGCTTGCCGGCCACCTCGAGGTCACGAATGAGCACCTTGCGCAGCTCGACCAGGAGCTCGACGTCTAGCGCGGCGTACCGCAGCCACGACTGCGGCAGTGGCCTGGTGGACCAGTCGGCGGCCGAGTGCTCCTTGGCGAGCGCGAAGCCCAGGTTCTCGGCGACGACGGCGGCGAGCCCGACCTTGGCCCTGCCCAGCAGTCGGGACGCGAGCTCGGTGTCGAACAGCCGCGCGGGCGCCAGGCCGACCTCGCGCAGGCACGGGAGGTCCTGGTCGGCGGCGTGCAGCACCCACTCCTGGGTGTTGACGACCGCGGCCAGGCCGCCGAGGTCCGGGAGCGTCGTGGGGTCGAGCAGGACGGTCCCGGAAGCGTCGCGGCGCAGCTGGACCAGGTAGGCCCGCTGGCCGTACCGGAACCCGGAGGCGCGCTCGGCGTCGATGGCGACCGGCCCGGTCGCGGCGTCGAGGCTCGCTATCGCCTCTCGTAGGGCCTCGGGCGTCTCGGTGACCGGTGGCACGCCGCCGGCCGGCTCGGTCAGTGGGACAGGCTCGTCGACGACCTCGTCCGGGGTCGTGGTCTCCTCGCTGGTCGTCGCAGGCACGCAGGCCACGTTAAACGACGTCGGCCTCCGTGTGCTCCGCATCGGCCCGTCGCCCTACCGGCGGCGGAACGAGGTGACGTTCTCCGGAAGCGGCTCGAGCCCGGCGGCCGTGCACGTCAGCTGCGCCCAGGCCAGCAGGTGGGGGCCGAGGTCCGTGGTGGTCGGCGTCCAGGAGGCGCGGATCTCGATCTCGACCTCGCCGGAGCGCAGCTCCAGCCCGCCGAAGGTCTCCGACAGCACACGCGTGACCGTGCCGGACAGGTGGTGGTAGCCGGCACCGGCGTTCCCGAGCGACTCGGTCAGCCACGACCAGCCGACCTCGCCGAGCAGCGGGTCCTGGCCGACCTCGTCCTCCAGGTCCGCCCGGGCGAGCACGATCACCCGGAAGGTCCCGTGCCAGGCGTCCTGGCCGTCCGGGTCGTGCAGGACGACGAACCGCCCGTGGCCCAGCAGCGAGTCGGGGTCCATGGTCCGCGGCTCCGCATTGACCTCGCCGGTCAGTGCGAGGGCGTAGGGCGCGATCCGGGTCGGCGGCGGGACTTCCTCGAGCTTGAGCTCCGGGCGCAGGCGATGTCCCCGCAGGCTCGTCAGCGCGGCCTGGAAGTCCGGCGGTGCCACCGCCTCGTCAGGGTTCACCCGCTCAGGTTAGGCACGCGGCGACCCCTGCGGGGACGGGCCACGCCGGGCGTGCGCCGTTATGCTCGCGCAGGCACCCCACCCGAGGAGATCATCTGTGGCCGCAGCGCCCGCCCCCACCGTCCGGCCGGTCATCCTGGGCGGCGACATCGGCGCCTACGCGACGGCCCGGACGTTCCACGAGGCCTACGGCGTCCGCTCGGTCGTGCTGGCCGGGGTCTCGACCTGGCAGGTGGCCCGTTCCGTGGCCGTCGACCATCGGGTGGTGCCCTCGCTGTCCCGGCCGGACCGACTGGTCGCGACGTTGCGCGAGGTGGTCGCGGAGCGCCCCGAGGTGACGCATCTGCTCCTCGCCAGCGCCGACTGGTACGTGGACGCGCTGGTCGCCCATCGTGCGGAGCTCGAGGCCATGCCGGGCCGCGTGGTCGTGCCCTACGCCGGCGCAGAGGCCCTGGACCGGATCGGTGACAAGGGCTCGTTCACCGCCCTGTGCCGCGAGCTCGGTCTGCCGGTGCCGGAGACCGTGGTGGTACGGGCTCCGGACGGTCCCGCCGCGGCGGCCGGCCTGCGGTTCCCGGTCGTGGTCAAGGCGTCCTCGACGACGGCGTACCACGCGGTGTCCTTCCCCGGGCAGCAGAAGGTCGACCGGGCCACCGACCCGACCGCGCTCGCCACGGTGCTCGCACGGATCGCGGGCGCCGGCTTCGACGGTGACCTGCTCGTGCAGGAGGAGATCCCGGGCCCGGACTCCGAGATGGCCGCGGTCAACCTGTTCTTCGACGCCGACGGCACCTGGCGGTTCGCCCAGTACGGCCGGGTGCTGCTCGAGGAGCACACGCCCGGCGCGCTGGGCAACTCCGTCGCACAGGTGACCGGGGTGCACCGGGGGGTGGTCGATCAGGCGCGCCGGCTGCTCGAGCACGTCGGCTGGCGGGGGTTCGCGAACGTCGACCTCAAGCGGGACCCCCGCGACGGCGTCCACCGCTTCCTCGAGGTGAACCCGCGGGTGGGCCGGTCCGGCTACGCGGTCACCGCGTCGGGCTACGACATCTCACGGATGTATGTCGATGGCTTCGTCACGCAGACCGGCGGGTCCGCCCAGGTGGCCGGCGCAGGTACCGGCGACGGGGTGGTGGGCACGAACGAGCACCTCTTCCACGTGCTGCCGCTGCCCCTGGTGCGGCGGTACGTCGACGACGCCGACGCGGCCCTCGTGCGCCGGCTCGTGCGCTCGGGCCGGGCGACGAACCCGCTGCTCTACCTGGCCGAGCGCGACCCGCGCCGCTGGGCGGCCGTCGCCGCCGCCCAGCTCAACCAGGTCCGCAAGTTCGCCCGGTACCACCCGAAGCAGCGCCCCCGGGCTACGTGAGGCGACCGGCCGACTGCCGCAGCACGGCGACGCCGGGTCCCGGGAGGCTGACCAGGCCGTCGCCGACCTCCACCGGGTCCCACGACAGGATCGGCTCGGGGGAGCCGGCCACCGGGACGGCGCCCGCTTCCAGGGCCAGCACCACGTCGATCGTGCCGCGGCTCATGACCAGCCATCCCTCGCCCCTGCCCAGGCTCGTGGCGGACCGGTCGCCGGAGGCGATGTCCGGCTCGACCCGGCGCAGCTCGACCAGGTCCCGGTAGAACCGGAGGAGCCGCGCGTGCTCGGGGCGCTCCCGCTCGTTCCAGCTCAGCCGCGAGGCCTCGAACGTGGCCGGGGCCTGCGGGTCCGGCACGTCGAGATCCTCGTCGCCGTACAGCTCGGCCCAGCCGTGCGTGCCGAACTCCTTGCGCCGACCCTCGCGGACGAGCTCGCCGAGCTCGTCGTTGTGATCGGTGAAGTACTGGAACGGCGTCGTCGCGCCCCACTCCTCGCCCATGAAGAGCATCGGCGTACCCGGACCGAGGATGACGACAGCGGCGCTGAGGGCCTGCATCCCCGGGCCCAGCACCCGGCTCGGCCGGTCTCCGAGAGCCCGATTGCCGACCTGGTCGTGGTTCTGCGAGAAGACCACGAAGCGGCGCCCATCGATGTCGTCGGGGACCGGCGCGCCCCATTCCTGGGCCCGAAAGGTCGACCAGGTGCCGTCGTGGACGAAGACCTCGGTGAGCGCCTTGGCGATCGTCTCCGGGCTCCCGAAGTCCACGTAGTAGCCGTGCCGCTCACCCGTGACGAGTGCGTGCAGCGCGTGGTGGAGGTCGTCGTCCCACTGGGCCGTCATCCCGTATCCGTGCTCGCCGGTCGGCGTGACCATAGCGGCGTCGTTGAGGTCGGACTCGGCGATCAGCGACAGCGGCCTTCCGACCTCGCGCTCGAGACCGGCGACGGCGTCCGAGAGCTCGGCGAGCAGGTGCCGGGGGGAGTCGTCGATGAGGGCGTGCACGGCGTCGAGCCGCAGGGCGTCGACGTGGAAGTCGCGCAGCCACCGCAGCGCGTTGTCGACGACGAAGGCGCGGACCTCGGTGGCGTCGTCGCTTCCGTCGCCGGCCGTGCCCGCTCCGCCATCGAGGTTGACCGCCGCGCCCCACGGCGTGTGGTGCCGCTCGGTGAAGTAGGGGCCGAACTCCGCGAGGTAGTTCCCGTCCGGGCCGAGGTGGTTGTAGACGACGTCGAGGCAGACCGCCAGGCCGCGGCCGTGCGCGGCGTCGACGAAGCGCTGCAGGGCGGCGGGGCCGCCGTAGGGGTCGTGGACGGCGTAGAGCGCGACGCCGTCGTAGCCCCAGCCATGGTCGCCGGGGAAGGCGGCGACCGGCATGAGCTCGACGACACCGACACCGAGCTCGACCAGGTGGTCGAGCCGCCCGATCGCCGCATCCAGCGTCCCCTCAGGCGTGAAGGTCCCGACGTGCAGCTCGTAGACGACGGCGCCCAGCACGGACCGGCCGCGCCAGTCGCCGTCGCGCCACCGGTGCGCGCCGGCGTCGAACGTCCGCGACGCCTCGTGCACGCCGTGCGGCTGCCACGGGCTGCGCGGATCGGGACGCGGCGGGCCGCCGTCGAGCGAGAACGCGTAGTCCGTCCCGGCCGGCACCGGCTCCGGCGAACGCCACCAGCCGCCGCCCTGCGCCACCATCGGCTCCGGTTGCGGGCCGCCGTCGACGAGGTCGACGGCGGAGGCGGCCGGAGCCCACACGCGCACGTGCTCCGTCATCGCCGCTCCAGCAGCGCCACCGGTGAGTCGCCGAGAAGGTCGCCCAGGCGGCAGGGCCCGCCGTCGTGCTCGGCGTCGGACAGGACGTCGCGCCAGCGGCCCTCGGGCAGCACCACGGTGGCGTCGAGCAGGGCCCGGAGGTCGCCGGTGTCGACGAGCCGGGTGGCCACCGCGATCACCCGCGGCCCGGTGGTGTCGGTGCGTGCCAGGGCGACGGCGTGCCCGCTGGTCGTCGGCAGCGGCTGGTAGCCGGCGCCGGCGCCCACGAACGCGTCCCGGTGGGCACGGCGCAGCCGCAGGGCTGAGGCGGTGAGCCACAGCTTTTCCTCGTCGAGACCCGCCGGTGCGTGCCCGCCGTCGAGCTCGGACAGGGTCTCGGCGAGGGCTCCGAAGTCCACCGGGCGGCGGTTGTCGGGGTCGACGAGCGACGTCCGCGTGATCTCGGTGCCCTGGTAGACGTCGGCCACGCCGGGCACCGTCAGCTGCAGCAGCTTCGTGCCGAGCACGGCGCGCCGGACGGCGGCCTCGGTGCGGTCCACCCAGGCGGTGAGCTCGGCCACCACGTCGGGATGGGTGAGCAGCGCCGTCGCGTACTCGGTCATGGCGGCCTCGCCGGTCTCGTCCTGCGCCGTCCAGGTGGTCCAGGTCTTCTGCTCGCGGACGGCCTTGAGGAGGTACGCCGTCAGCCGCTCGGCCGGGATCGGCCCGTCCTGCGTCCAGGTGCCCGCCAGCGTCTGCCACAGCAGGTTCTCGGTGCGGCCGTCGAGGTCTCCGGGCCGCAGGTCGGCGGTCTCGGCGCGCAGGCGGTGGACCAGGGCCACCCACTCCTGCGAGCAGGTCGCCAGCACACCGATGCGGGACCGGACGTCCTCGCCACGCTTGGTGTCGTGGGTGGAGCCGGCGGTCATGGTGGCGGGCCAGTCGCTCTGCACGTGCGCGGCCCAGGTGTGCAGCTCGTCCGGGTCGATGCCGAACCGGGTGGGATCGCCGCCGACCTCGCACAGGCTCACCAGGTGCGTCCACCGGTAGTAGGCGGTGTCCTCGACGCCCTTGGCCATCACCGCGCCGCACACCTGCTGGAAACGCACCACCAGATCGGAGCGTGCCGACTCACCGGTGCGGCCCGCGCTGCCGACCTCCCGGCCCAGCAGCAGCTCGAGAACGACGTCGAGGGTGTCGTGCCGGTCCGGCTCCAGATGGGCGCGGGCCAGCTCCGCGGCATCGCGGAGAACCCGCTCCGCCGTCGGCGGCGGGTCCTCGCCGGGGACCACGTACGCGCGGTAGCGCGGGAAGGCGACGACGAGCTCGACCACGCAGTCCTCCAGCGAGCGGAGGGTGTGGTCGCGCAGCCGGATGTCGGCGTGACAGATGTCGGCCAGCAGGTTGGCGAGGCGGTGGATCTCCGCGTACAGCGACGTGGAGACGATCTGCCGCTTGGACTCCTCGACGACACGGTGCAGATCGGTGGTGTCGCCCGTGAGCTCCTGCATGAGGCCGGCCAGCGGGACGGCGCCGCCCGGGTCCACGTGCAGGGCGTGCAGCCGCCACGCCGCGTCGTAACCGGTGGTGCCGGCGACCGGCCAGTCGTCCGGCAGCTCCTCCGAACCCTCGAGGATCTTCTCGACGGCTACCCAGGCACCGCCCGTCACGTCGTGGAGGCGGCGGAGGTAACCGTGCGGGTCGGCCAGACCGTCCGGATGGTCGATGCGGAAGGCGTCGATGACGCCGGCGTCGAACAGCTCCAGCAGCAGGGCGTGGGTGGCGTCGAAGACCTCCGGGTCCTCCACGCGCACCGCGGCGAGCGTGTCGACGTCGAAGAACCGCCGGTAGTTCAGCTCCTCGTCCGCCACGCGCCAGTACGCCAGCCGGTAGAACTGCCGCTCCACGAGCTCGGCCAGCGGCAGGTCTTCGGTGCCCCGGCGCACGGGCAGGACGTGCTCGTAGTAGCGCAGCAGGGGCTGCTCGCCCGCCTCCTCCTCGCCCGGGACCACCGCGTGGTCCACGGTGAGCTCGCCGGAGGCCAGCACGTCACCGATGCGGGAGCCGAGGACGGGCATCAGCAGGCCGTCGTCCGCGCCGTCGAGGTCCGCGTCGAACCACCTGGCGTACGGGGAGTCGGGGCCCTCCTTGAGGAGGGACCACAGGGCGCGGTTGTGCCACACCGGGGTGGGCACGGCCATGTGGTTCGGGACGACGTCGACCACGACACCCATGCCGCGGGCGTGGGCCGCCGCGGCGAGGGACTCCAGGGAGGCTCGGCCGCCCAGCACGTCGCTGATCCTCGAGTGGTCGACGACGTCGTAACCGTGCGTCGAGCCCGGCGCCGCCTGCAGGACGGGGGAGAGGTAGAGGTCGGTGACGCCGAGCGTCTCGAGGTACGGCAGCTGCGCCTCGGCGTCGGCGAAGGTCAGGTCCGGGCCGAGCTGGAGCCGGTAGGTGCTGACCGGCAGCCGACGACCGGGGCCGGGAAGGTGCGCCGTCGCCGCCCCCGTGCCGCCGCCGGCCCCGTGCGGGCCGGTCATGCCGGCTCCGAGGCGAGCAGGACGACGACGGAGCGTCCCTCGACGGTCACGCTCGCCCCCGGCTCGAGCTCCGTCTCCGGGTCGTCGGTGACGGAGGTGTCCAGGGTGACCGTCCACGACTCGCCGTAGTCCGACCCGGGCAGGGTGAACTCGATGGGCTCGGCGTCGGCGTTGAGCAGCGCCAGCACGGAGTCACCCACGATCCGCTCACCACGGTCGCCGGGTTCGGGGATGGCCTGGCCGTTGAGGAAGAGCATCACCGACTTCGCGAACCAGGTGTCCCAGTCCTCGTCCGCCATGTGCTCGGCCGCCGGGGTAAACCACTCGATGTCGCCGATCTCGGACTGGCCGCCCTGCTTCGGGGCACCGGCGAAGAACCTGCGCCGCCGCAGCACTGGCTGCTCCTTGCGCAGCGCGATCAGACGCCGGGTGAACTCCAACAGCGCCTCCTCGTCGTCGTCGAGGTCCCAGTCCACCCACGACAGCTCGTTGTCCTGGCAGTACGTGTTGTTGTTGCCCTGCTGGGTGCGGCCGATCTCGTCGCCGTGACAAATCATCGGCACGCCCTGGCTGAGCAGCAGCGTGGCGAGGAAGTTGCGCTGCTGGCGGGCGCGCAGCTCGTTGACCTCCGGATCATCCGTGGGACCCTCGACGCCGCAGTTCCAGGACCGGTTGTGCGACTCGCCGTCCGAGCCGTCCTCGCCGTTGGCCTCGTTGTGCTTCTCGTTGTAGGAGACGAGGTCCCGCAGGGTGAATCCGTCGTGGGCGGTGACGAAGTTGATCGACGCGAACGGCCGGCGACCGGTGTGCTCGTAGAGGTCGGCCGAGCCGGTGATGCGGCTCGCGAACTCACCCAGCGTGGACGGCTCGCCACGCCAGAAGTCACGGACCGTGTCGCGGTACTGACCGTTCCACTCGGTCCACTGCGGCGGGAACCCGCCCACCTGGTAGCCGCCGGGGCCGACGTCCCACGGTTCGGCGATCAGCTTGACGCGGTTGATGACGGGGTCCTGCTGGATGATGTCGAAGAACGCCGAGAGGCGGTCCACCTCGTGCAGCTCACGGGCGAGGGTGGAGGCGAGGTCGAAGCGGAACCCGTCGACGTGCATCTCCTCGATCCAGTACCGCAGGGAGTCCATGATCATCTGCAGGCTGTGCGGCGAACGCATGTTGAGGGAGTTGCCGGTGCCGGTGGTGTCGAAGTAGTGCTCCTCGTCGCCGTCGACGAGGCGGTAGTAGGACGCGTTGTCGATGCCGCGGAATGACAGGGTGGGCCCGAGATGGTTCCCCTCGGCGGTGTGGTTGTAGACGACGTCGAGGATCACCTCGATGTCCGCCTCGTGGAGCGACTTGACCATGGTCTTGAACTCGTCGACCTGACCGCCGCGGGTGTCGTACGCCGCATAGCTGTTCTGCGGCGCGAAGAAGCCGATCGAGTTGTAACCCCAGTAGTTGCTCAGGCCACGCTCCTGCAGGTGCGGGTCGTTGACGAACTGGTGGACCGGCATGAGCTCCAGCGCCGTGATGCCGAGGTCGACGAGGTGCTGGACCACGCTGGGGTGGCCGACTCCGGCGTACGTGCCGCGTACCTCGTCCGGCAGGTCCGGGGCCTGCTGGGTCAGGCCCTTGACGTGCGCCTCGTAGATGACGGAGTCGTGGTAGTCGTGCCCCGGGGGGCGGTCGTAGCCCCAGTCGAAGAACGGGTTGACGACGACCGAGACCATCGTGTGCGCGGCCGAGTCGTCGGTGTTGCGCTTCGACGGGTCGTCGAAGCGGTAGGAGTACAGGGACGGGTCGGCGTCGATGTGGCCGTCGATCGCCTTGGCGTAGGGGTCGAGCAGGAGCTTGGACGGGTCGCAGCGATGACCCGACGCGGGGTCGTACGGGCCGTGGACGCGGTAGCCGTACCGCTGCCCGGGCCGGGCGCCGGGCAGGTACCCGTGCCAGACGAAGGCGTCGACCTCGGTGAGGTCGACGCACTCCTCGGTGCCGTCGCCGTCCAGGAGGCACAGCTGGACGCGTTCGGCGACCGAGGAGTAGAGGGCGAAGTTGGTGCCGGAACCGTCGAAGGTGGCGCCCAACGGGTAGGGGTGACCAGGCCAGATCTGCATGGGGGACAGGTTCGCACGTCCGCGCCACGGTCGCCCCCCGCTACGGGCGAGTGCGCTGGGGCGTCGGTCACTGCGTCAGGGTGCTGGAACGACGAGAGGCCGCCCGAGCGGGCGGCCTCTCGTCGTGTGGTGGGCGATACTGGGATCGAACCAGTGACCTCTTCCGTGTCAGGGAAGCGCGCTACCGCTGCGCCAATCGCCCGGGTCCTTCTTGGAGAGGTGGCGACGGGATTCGAACCCGTGTATACGGCTTTGCAGGCCGCTGCCTCGCCTCTCGGCCACGCCACCCTAGGGGTTGCCCACCGGGTGGTGGGATGCCTCCGAGCGGATGACGGGACTCGAACCCGCGACCCTCACCTTGGCAAGGTGATGCTCTACCAACTGAGCCACATCCGCATCGTCTCGAGGGCCGCGAAACGGCCCCTGGGACGTCCAGAACTCTAAACCACCACGAGGGCAGAGTCCAAACGTCAGCCTGGCCTCCGGCGGTGATGGATGACACAGTTCGAACATGGCTGACCCCGATCGCGTCGTGCTCTGGTTCGGAGGCCACCTCCGGGATCACACCGAAGCCCTCGTGCGGGCCGACGACCACGGCCTGACCGTGGGGGACGGCGTCTTCGAGGCGTGCGAGCTGCTCGAGGGCCGTCCGTTCGCCCTCACCCGCCACCTCGATCGCCTCGAGCGCTCCGCTGCCGGCCTGGGTCTGCCCGCGCCGGACCGCGAGGAGACCCGCCGGGCCGTCCTCGAGGTGGCCGAGGCGTGGGGCCCAGACCTGGGACGCGTGCGGATCCTGTGGACCGCCGGGCCCGGGCCTCTCGGGTCCGACCAGGCGTGGGGCCCCGGCACGCTGGTCGTCGCCGCGAGCGCCGTCGGGGAGCCGCGACCGGTCCACGTGTCGATCGTCCCGTTCACGCGCAACGAACGCTCCGCCGTCGCCGGCCTGAAGACGACGTCGTACGCCGAGAACGTCCGCGCCCTCGCCTGGGCGCGCTCCCACGGTGGTGACGAGGCGATCTTCCCCAACACCCGCGGCGACCTCTGCGAGGGCACGGGCACGAACGTCTTCATCGAGTCCGACGGCATGCTGCTCACCCCGCCGCTGGACTCCGGCTGCCTGGCCGGCGTGACCCGGGCCGTCGTCATGGAGTGGGCGACGGAGGAGGGTATCGATGTCCGGGAGCAGCGGCTGCCGATCGACGCCCTGAAGGAGGCGCGGCACGCGGCGCTGACCTCATCGACGCGGGGCGTGGTACCCATCGTCGGGGTCGACGGCCGTGAGCTCGCCCCCGGCCCGCTGACCGAGGCAGTGGCCGTGGCCTACATCCGGCGGCACCTGGAGATCCCGGACCCCTGACCCGGCGGCGTACCGGTCGGCCACTGTGTCCGCTCTCTCACCCGCCACGGCGCCGGACGGTTTCACGATCGCGGCCGAGGCCTAGTAGCATCGCTTCTCGCGTGACCGAGCGTCGCGCACCGGGCGATTGGCTCAGCGGTAGAGCGCCTCGTTCACACCGAGGAGGTCACTGGTTCGATCCCAGTATCGCCCACCAGCGCAGCGTCGGCCGAGCACGGTGGTGCTGAGCACCAAGGCCCCGGACCGGATGGTCCGGGGCCTTCGTGCTACCGGCCACCCGCACACCGCGCCGGCGGGCACCGGCGGGTCGGTGCGCGTCGGTACGATCGACAGGTCCTGATCCACACGCGAGGAGCACCGGTGACCATCGACCACTTCCTGTCCATCGACGGCGTCGAGCAACGGGTCGAAGGTGGCACGACGGGCACCGAGATGTTCACCGGACGCAGGGACGTCGTCGCGCTGCGGATCGACGGCGTGCTCCGCGACCTGGACACCGACCTTGCCGACCTGCCCGCCGGGGCCCAGGTCGTCCCGGTGACGATCGACAGCCCCGAGGGGCTGGCGATCCTGCGGCACTCGGCGGCCCACGTGCTCGCCCAGGCCGTCCAGCAGGTCCGTCCCGAGGCCAAGCTGGGCATCGGCCCGCCGGTCACCGACGGGTTCTACTACGACTTCGACGTCGACACGCCCTTCACCCCAGAGGACCTCAAGTCCCTCGAGAAGACCATGACGCGGATCGTCAAGGAGGGGCAGACCTTCCGCCGTCGCGTCGTCACCGAGGACGAGGCCCGCGCCGAGCTCGCGGGCGAGCCGTACAAGCTCGAGCTCGTCGGGCTCAAGGGCGCCGCCGACCCCGAAGAGAAGGGCGACCAGCAGCTCGACGAGCAGAGCGACGAGGGCGCCTCGGTCGAGGTCGGCGGCGACGAGCTGACCATCTACGACAACGTCCGCCGCGGGGGAGAGGTCGCCTGGAAGGACCTGTGCCGCGGCCCGCACCTGCCCTCCACCCGGCTCATCGGTAACGGCTTCTCGCTCATGCGCGCGGCCGGGGCCTACTGGCGCGGCAGCGAGAAGAACCCGCAGCTGCAGCGGATCTACGGGACCGCCTGGCCCACCAAGGACGAGCTCAAGGCCTACCTGGAGCGCCTCGCGGAGGCCGAGCGGCGAGACCACCGCCGCCTGGGCGCCGAGCTGGACCTCTTCTCGTTCCCGGACGAGATCGGCTCCGGCCTGCCGGTGTTCCACCCCAAGGGCGCCATGGTGCGCATGGAGATGGAGGACTACTCGCGCCGCCGCCACATCGAGGCCGGCTACTCCTTCGTCACCACCCCGCACATCACCAAGGCAAAGCTCTTCGAGACGTCCAAGCACCTCGAGTGGTACGCCGACGGCATGTACCCGCCGATGCACCTCGACGAGGTGCGTGACACCGAGGGCAACGTCACGAAGCAGGGGCAGGACTACTACCTCAAGCCGATGAACTGCCCCATGCACAATCTCGTCTTCTCGTCGCGCGGCCGTTCCTACCGCGAGCTGCCGCTGCGGCTCTTCGAGTTCGGCAGCGTCTACCGCTACGAGAAGTCGGGCGTCGTCCACGGCCTGACCCGGGCACGCGGGTTCACCCAGGACGATGCGCACATCTACTGCACCCGCGAGCAGATGAAGGAAGAGCTCGGCTCCCTGCTCACCTTCGTCCTCGACCTGCTCCGTGACTACGGCATGGACGACTTCTACCTCGAGCTCTCCACCCGTGACCCCGAGAAGTCGGTCGGCGACGAGAGCACCTGGGAAGAGGCGACGCGGACCCTGGAGGAGGTCGGGACGGAGTCGGGTCTCGAGCTGGTGCCCGACCCGGGCGGCGCCGCCTTCTACGGCCCCAAGATCTCCGTCCAGGCGCGGGACGCCATCGGCCGGACCTGGCAGCTCTCCACCATCCAGCTGGACTTCTTCGAGCCCGAGCTCTTCGAGCTGGAGTACACCGCGGCAGACGGGTCCCGGCAGCGCCCGGTCATGATCCACCGCGCCCTGTTCGGCTCCATCGAGCGCTTCTTCGGAGTGCTCCTCGAGCACTACGCGGGCGCATTCCCGGCCTGGCTCGCACCCGTCCAGGTGATCGGTGTCCCCGTCGCCGACGCCTTCGACCACTACCTGCGCGAGGTGCTCGACCAGCTCCGCTCCCGCGGCGTGCGCGTCGAGCTGGACGACAGCGACGACCGGTTCGGCAAGAAGATCCGCAACGCCGCCAAGGAGAAGGTCCCGTTCGTGCTCATCGCCGGCGGGGAGGACGCCGACGCGGGCGCGGTCTCGTTCCGGTACCGCGACGGCACGCAGCGCAACCAGGTCCCCGTCGCCGAGGCGGTCGAGGACATCGTCCGAGCGATCGCGGACCGGGAGCGATGACCACGTCCGAACCGCCCGAGCAGCACCCCGGGGTGCCGGACGCCCTCGAGCGACTGTGGACCCCGCACCGCATGGTCTACGTCGGCGGCCAGGACAAGCCGGCCGACGACGGCGAGTCCGGGTGCCCGTTCTGCCGGACCCCGGCCGGCGACGACGAGGAAGGGCTCGTCGTCCACCGGGGCGAGACCGGGTACGCGGTGCTCAACCTCTACCCGTACAACCCCGGTCACCTGCTCGTCTGCCCCTACCGCCACGTCGCCGACCTGACGGACCTCACCGACGCCGAGCGCGACGAGATCGGCGCCATGAGTGCGGCCGCCATGCGTGTCGTCCGCGCCGTCTCGGCGCCGCACGGATTCAATCTAGGGATGAACCAGGGAGCCGTCGCGGGCGCCGGCATCGCCGCACACCTGCACCAGCACGTGGTGCCACGGTGGAGCGGCGACGCGAACTTCCTGCCCGTCGTCGCCCGGACGAAGGCGCTGCCGCAGGTGCTGGGGGAAACGCGCGACCTCCTCGCCCGCGCATGGGCCGGGCAGGCCGCGTAGTGCTCTCCACCAGCGGGCGCGGGTTCGCCGCTGCCCTCTTCGGCCCGCTCGCCCGGCTCCTCGTCCGGGCGGGCGTCAGTCCCGACGTCGTCACCGTCACCGGCACCGTGCTCACCGCCGCCGTCGCGCTCACCCTGCTGCCGATGGGGCACCTGACCGCCGGTGCCCTGGCCGTCACCGCCGTCGTGATCTTCGACAACCTCGACGGCCAGATGGCCCGCCTGACCGGCCGCGAGTCGCCGTGGGGAGCCTTCCTCGACTCCACGATGGACCGTTTCGCCGACGCGGCGATCTTCTCCGCCGTCGCCGTGTGGGCGCTTCGGCACCTCGACGGGACGCTCGCCGACCTCACGGCCGGCCTCGCCGTCGTCTGCCTGGTCCTGGGCGGCGTCGTGCCGTACGCGAAGGCACGGGCGGCGTCGCTGGGCATGCGGGCCGACGGCGGTCTGGCCGAGCGTGCCGACCGGCTCGTCGTCATCCTCGTCGCGGTGCTCCTCGTCGGGCTCGGCCTGTCCGCCTGGGTCCTGACCGGCGCCCTCGCGCTGCTCGCGGTGGCCAGCGCCTGGACCGTGGTGCAGCGCGTGAGCGCCGTGTACCGCCAGTCCAGGGACGAGGTGGGCGGCGCGTGAAGATCAACCTCGTCAAGGTGTTCACGCTCGCACGCGCCGTCGTCGAGAAGATCCCGGACCCGGTGGCGCGTGCGGTGTTCGCCGCGGTCGCGGACGTCGCCTGGGCGCTCGGCACCGGCGGCGTGCGCCAGCTGGAGACGAACCTCAGCCGGGTACGGCCGGGTCTCAGCCGGCGGCGCCTGCGCCGACTGTCCCGAGCCGGCATGCGCGCGTACCTGCGGTACTACTGCGAGATGTTCCAGCTCCCGCGCCTGAGCCGGCGGAAGATCGAGGCGCGGGTACGGCTCCTCGGTGACGCGGCGCTGCGCGAGACGTTCGCGCAGGGACGCAGCGTGGTGGCCGTCCTCGGGCACTGCGGCAACTGGGACCTCGCGGGTGCGTTCGCCACCCGCGAGCTGGCCCACGTCCTCACCGTCGCCGAGGTGCTCGAGCCCGAGGAGCTGTTCCGAGACTTCCTCGACTACCGCACCGGCCTCGGCATGACGATCATCCCGCTGGCGAAGGACGGCGGCGTCTTCCGGCAGCTGCTGCGCGCCACCCGTTCGGGCACGCACGTCGTGCCGCTGCTGGCCGATCGCGACCTGAGCAGCACCGGCCTCGAGGTCGATCTCTTCGGGCAGCGCGCGCGGGTCGCCGCCGGTCCGGCGGCCCTGGCCCTCGGCGCCGGCGTGCCGCTGCACCCGGTGATGATCCACCACGAACGCCTCACCGGCGCCCGGCGGCGTGCCGCGGGCTCCCCGTGGGGCATCGTCGTCGAGTTCCTGCCGGCGGTGCACGAGCCGGGAGCCGAGAACGACGTCGACGTGGTCACCCTGACCCAGCGCTGGGTCGACGCTCTGGCGCCGCACATCCGCCGGCATCCCGCGGACTGGCACATGCTCCAGAAGGTGTTCCTCGACGACCTGGACCCTGGGCGCCTGACGCCGGTCGCCAGCGCGGTCGAGCCGGACCGCAGAGGTGCCGGTGAGGCAACCGACCGCGGCGGGGAGGCCTGATGCGGGTCGGGCTCGTCTGCCCCTACTCCTTCGACGCGTACGGCGGCGTGCAGCTCCACGTGCGTGACCTGGCCGAGGAGCTCCTCCACCGAGGTCACCACGTCAGCGTCCTCGCCCCCGCAGAGGACTCCACGCCGGTCCCGGACTACGTCGTACCCAGCGGACGCAGCGTGCCCATCCCGTACAACGGCTCGATCGCGAGGCTGAACTTCGGGCCCGTCGTCGGGGCGCGGGTGCGGCGGTGGGTCGAGCAGGGCGCCTTCGACCTGGTCCATCTCCACGAACCCTTCATCCCGTCGCTGAGCATGCTGGCCCTGTGGGCGGCGGACGGCCCGGTGGTCGGGACGTTCCACACCGCCATGGAGCGATCCCGCGGGCTGCGGGCGATCAGCCCCGTGGTCGTGCCGATGCTCGAGAAGATCACCGGCCGCATCGCGGTCTCCGCCGAGGCGCGCCGTACCCTCGTCGAGCACCTCGGCGGCGACGCGGTCGTCGTGCCCAACGGCGTCTACGTGGACAAGTTCGCCGACGCCGGATGCGACCCCCGGTGGACCGGCACCCCGGAGCGGCCCACCGTGGCGTTCCTCGGGCGCCTCGACGAGCAGCGCAAGGGCCTGCCGATCCTGGCCGCCGCCGTCGGCGAGGTCCTGGCGACCGTCCCCGGTGCCCGATTCCTGGTCGCCGGACGCGGCGAAGCCACCGAGGAACGCGCCCTGCTGGACCGGTACGGAGACTCGGTCACCTTCCTCGGGGGCATCACCGACGAGGAGAAGGCACGGCTGTTCCGGTCGGCCGACGTCTACGTCGCCCCGCAGACCGGCGGGGAGAGCTTCGGCATCGTCCTCGTCGAGGCCATGGCCGGCGGCGCCCTCGTCGTCGCGTCGGACATCCCGGCGTTCCAGGCCGTGCTGGACAGCGGGAGCGCGGGCCGGCTGTTCCGACGCGGGGACCCCGCCAGCCTCGCACGCACGCTCGTCGAGGCCCTCAGCCACCGCGGCGAGGCCGAGTCGGTGCGCCGGCGCGCCCGGACGACGGTGCAGCGCTACGACTGGTCCAGCGTCACCGACCAGATCCTCGGCGTGTACGACATGGTCCTGTCGACGGCGCACGCACCCGTGCGGGAGGACCCCCGCTCCCGGACCATGTACGGGCGTCTCCGAGCAGCCACGGAGCGACCGTGGGCGTGACGGAGTGGGTGCTGCTGGCGGTCCTCGTGATCGTGGTGGCGGTCGTCCTGCTGTGGCGCCG
Source organism: Georgenia halophila (assembly GCF_039541595.1). Lineage (NCBI taxonomy): Bacteria > Bacillati > Actinomycetota > Actinomycetes > Allobogoriellales > Allobogoriellaceae > Georgenia > Georgenia halophila. Next base: position 890,949 of record NZ_BAABGN010000013.1, read on the forward strand.
CGCGGTCCGCCTCGACGTCCTGCACCGCACGGTGCTGCGCTCGCGCGCCACGCTCGAGGCCCAGCTCGTCCGGCGCGCCTCGGCAGCGTACGAGCTCGCGGCATCCGGTGCCCTCGACCCGGCCGAGGCGCTGCTCGTGACCGACGTCGCGCTGCGTGCCTCGGACGCGTCCGGCGCCGAGCTTGTCCCGGACGGCCTCGCCGGGCCGGAAGGGACGGGCCCGCTCGACGAGGCGGCGCTCACCGGCGACGGCCCGAGGCCCGCGTCGGCGCAGGAGACCGGCGAGCCGGTCGACCGAGGGCTGGTCGAGAGCGAGCTCAGCCGGACCCTCCGGGCGGTGCTCGGCGAGCCCGAGGAGCAGGCCGTGCTCGCAGCGGATCCCCGGGCCGCCGACATCGTCTCCCGGCTGCACCAGTCGTGGTACCGGCTCCAGCTCGCCCGACGCTTCCACAACTCCCACGTCGAGCAGGTCCGGAGCCTGCGCTCGGACGCCGTCGTGCGGGTGTTTCACCTCGCGGGCCGGGCGCCGGTTCCCGAGCCGTTCGACATGGACGACGCGCTGCCGCCTCGGTAGCGCCGAACCTCCCAGGCTCTCGGTAGCGCCGAACCTCTACGCTGTGCGGCATGTCGTCGCCCGCCCCGCAGGCCTTCCCGGCCGCACCGCAGTGGCCCCAGCCCAGGCCTCGCAGTCTCCCGACCCTGGTCGTGGAGATCGTGGGCATCGCGCTCGGCACCGCGGGTGTGCTCTATCTCCTCTCCTACATCCTCAGCGAGGCGGGAGCGAGCGCCACCTTCGCCTCCGGGTTGGTCGCGATGCTGCCGCTGGCCGGCGTCCTGCTCGCCATCGTGTGGGTGGACCGCTGGGAGCCCGAGCCGAAGTGGCTGCTGATCGCCGCCCTCGCCTGGGGAGCCGGTGTCTCGACCGTGCTCGCCCTGCAGCTCAACACCGCCTATGCGATCTGGGCGTACAGCCAGAGCGGCGACCGGCTGCAGGCCGACGTGCTCAGCGCCGTGATCAGTGCGCCGCTGGTGGAGGAGGGGCTCAAGGGCCTCGGCGTGCTTCTCGTCTTCCTCTTCCGCCGCAAGTTCTTCGACGGGCCGGTCGATGGCATCGTCTACGCCGCCGTCGTCGCCGCCGGTTTCGCCTTCACCGAGAACGTCCTGTACTTCGCCCAGAGCGCCGAGGCGGGCGCGCTCGGGATGACGTTCGTCCTGCGCGGCATCATGTCGCCGTTCGCGCACATCGTCTTCACCGCCGTCACCGGGATCGCGCTCGGCTTCGCCTCACGGTCGACGAACCGGCTCGCGTGGGTGTGGATGTTCCCGGTCGGCCTGCTGGGTGCCGCTCTCCTGCACGCCGTGTGGAACGCGTCCGCGTCGCTCGGCGGCTACTACTTCATCCTCTACTTCCTGTTCCAGGTGCCGCTGTTCGTCGCCGGGATCGTGCTCGTGGTCTGGCTCCGCAACGACGAGAAGGCCACGATCGGCAACCGGCTGACCGAGTACGCGCAGGCCGGATGGTTCGCACCGCACGAGATCTACATGCTCACCTCGTTCAAGGGGCGTCGCGTCGCCCGCGCGTGGGCAGCCGCTCGCGGCGACGGACCCGAGGCCGCCATGAAGGACTTCCAGAAGTACGCGACCCTGCTGGCCTTCACCCGCCAGCGCGCCCTCAGCGGCCGCTACGACATGGGCGTGCGCCGGGACGAGCAGGACCTGCTGGCCCGGGTCACCCGGGCACGGGCCGGCTTCACGGGTGCGCCGGGCTGAGCGCTGCGGCACCTCACCTGCCGCTCCGCGACCTAGACTGGGTGCACGCCCCCCGACGTCTCCAGAGGTCACCGTGTCCCAGAACCAGTCCGCCAGCACCCCCTCCAGCCCGCACCAGGGCACCGCCCTCGTCAAGCGCGGCATGGCCGAGATGCTCAAGGGCGGCGTCATCATGGACGTCGTCACGGCCGAGCAGGCCAAGATCGCCGAGGACGCCGGCGCCGTGGCGGTCATGGCCCTGGAGCGTGTGCCCGCTGACATCCGTGCCCAGGGCGGCATCTCCCGGATGAGCGACCCAGAGATGATCGACGGCATCATCGACGCCGTCTCGATCCCGGTCATGGCCAAGGCGCGCATCGGCCACTTCGTCGAGGCGCAGATCCTCCAGGCGCTCGGCGTCGACTACGTCGACGAGTCGGAGGTGCTGAGCCCGGCGGACTACTCCCACCACATCGACAAGTGGCAGTTCACCGTCCCGTTCGTGTGTGGCGCCACCAACCTGGGCGAGGCGCTGCGGCGCATCACCGAGGGTGCCGCCATGATCCGGTCCAAGGGCGAGGCCGGCACCGGCGACGTCTCCAACGCGACCACGCACATGCGTCAGATCCGCGACCAGATCCGCCGGCTGCAGAACCTGCCGGAGGACGAGCTCTTCCTGGCCGCGAAGGAGCTGCAGGCCCCCTACGAGGTGGTCCGTGAGGTCGCCGAGACCGGCAGGTTGCCCGTCGTGCTCTTCACCGCCGGCGGGATCGCCACCCCGGCGGACGCGGCGATGATGATGCAGCTCGGCGCCGAGGGAGTCTTCGTCGGGTCGGGCATCTTCAAGTCCAACGACCCCGTCGGCCGCGCGGCCGCCATCGTCCGGGCCACGACGTTCTACGACGACCCCAAGGTGCTGGCCGACGTCTCCCGTGGCCTGGGCGAGGCGATGGTCGGTCTCAACGTCGAGGACATGCCGGTTCCGCACCGGCTCGCCGAGCGCGGCTGGTGACCGAGGAGCACGGCGCGGGCAGCGACCCCGGCACCACCTCGCTCGGCCCCGACTGGAGCGTCGGACCCGACGGTGTCCGTCACCGCCGTGCCGCACGCGTCATCCTCCTGGACGACGTCGGCCGGGTGCTGCTCGTCCGGGGGCACGACTCCGACCAGCCCGAGCGGTCCTGGTGGTTCACGGTCGGCGGCGGTATCGACCCGGGGGAGAGCGAGGTCGACGCGGCGCTGCGCGAGCTGCGCGAGGAGGCGGGCATAGCGCTCGCCCCGGACGACCTCGTCGGTCCGGTGGTGACCCGCGCGGGAATCTTCGAGTTCGTCGCCGAGACGTGCCGGCAGGACGAGGTGTTCTTCCTCGCGCGCGTACCGGCCGGCCACGAGCCCTCGCGCGCCGGCTGGACCGAGATCGAGCGGAACGTGCTCGACGAGCTGCGCTGGCTCTCGACCGCCGAGCTGCGGGCGCAGCCGCTCGAGTTCTTCCCCACCGCCCTCGCCGACGTCGTCGACTCGCTCGTTGACGGCTGGGACGGGACCGTGCGCCACCTGGGCACCGAGCACGACGACGGCGACGAGCACGAGCGAGGAACGAGCGGAGTGCGAGGAGCCGGCGACATCAGGTGCCCCGAACCCCCCGATCCCGAGGAGATCGGCGCATGAGCCGCCCCACGGTGGGCGTCCTCGCCCTCCAGGGCGACGTCCGTGAGCACCTCGCCGCCCTCGAGTCAGCCGGTGCCCGCGGCGTACCGGTCCGCCGCACCGCTGAGGTCGAGGCCGTCGACGGCCTCGTCGTCCCGGGCGGCGAGTCGACCACGATGGACAAGCTGCTGCGGGCCTTCGAGCTGGCCGGGCCGATCCAGGACCGCATCGCCGCCGGCATGCCGGTGTTCGGTTCGTGCGCCGGCATGATCCTGCTCGCCGACCGGATCGTCGACGCGCCCGCGGACCAGCGCACCCTCGGCGGCCTCGACATGACCGTCCGCCGCAACGCCTTCGGCCGCCAGGTCGACTCCTTCGAGGTCGGGATGCACGCCCCGGAGCTCGAGGCCGCCGGTGCGGTCGCGGACGGCGCGGACGGCGCGGACGGCCGACCGCTGCACGCCGTCTTCATCCGGGCGCCGTGGGTCGAGGAGACGGGGCCGGGCGTCCAGGTGCTGGCCACCACCACCGGTGGCGAGCACACCGGTAAGATCGTCGCAGTTCGCCACGGCCCGCTGCTCGCGACCGCGTTCCACCCCGAGCTCGGGGGAGACGGGCGCGTGCATCAGTTCTTCGTCCGGATGGTTCGCGATCGCGCCGGTGCCGTGACGCAGCAACGTCGAGACAGCTAGCAGACGACAGGAAGCACGAGTACCCATGTCCGGTCACTCCAAGTGGGCCACCACCAAGCACAAGAAGGCCGCCATCGATGCCAAGCGCGGCAAGCTCTTCGCTCGGCTCACCAAGAACATCGAGGTCGCCGCGCGCACCGGCGGCGGTGACCCGGCCGGCAACCCGACGCTCTACGACGCCATCCAGAAGGCGAAGAAGGCCTCGGTTCCCGCGGACAACATCGACCGGGCGGTCAAGCGGGGCTCCGGCGTGGAGGCCGGCGGTGCGGACTACGAGACGATCATGTACGAGGGGTACGCCCCCGGCGGTGTCGCGGTGCTCGTCGAGTGCCTGACCGACAACAAGAACCGCGCCGCCTCGGACGTGCGGACCGCCTTCACCCGCAACGGCGGCAACCTGGCCGACCCCGGTTCCGTCGCCTACCTGTTCACCCGCCGCGGCGTGATCGTCGTGCCCAAGGGTGACGGCCTGGCCGAGGACGACGTGCTCGCGGCGGTGCTCGACGCCGGTGCGGAGGAGGTCAACGACCTCGGCGAGTCCTTCGAGGTGCTGTCCGCGGCCACCGACATCGTCGACGTCCGCACCGCCCTGCAGGAGGCCGGCCTCGACTACGACTCCGCCGAGGCGCAGTTCGTGCCCTCGATGGAGGTCGACGTCGACGTCGAGGGCGCCAAGAAGGTCTTCCGGCTGGTCGACACGCTCGAGGACAGCGACGACGTGCAGAACGTCTACTCCAACGTCAACGCCTCAGACGAGGTTCTGGCGGCCATCGACGCCGAGGACTGAGCCCGCCGGTGCCGCCACGCGGCGCCTGGTCCGCCGCTGACGCCGGCTGCGGTGCGAGAGTGGACGTGTGCGCATCCTCGGAGTCGACCCCGGCCTGACCCGGTGCGGGCTCGGGGTCGTGGACACCGCCAGCGGCCGGCGTGTCACGCTGATCGAGGTCGGTGTGGTCCGCAGCGCCGCCGATCTCTCGCCGCACCTGAGGCTGCTCGCCGTAGCGGAGGCCCTCGACGACTGGCTGACCCGCCTGAAGCCCGACGTGGTCGCCGTCGAGCGGGTCTTCGCCCAGGCCAACGTCCGCAGCGTCACCGGGACCTCGCAGGTCGCGGGCGTCGCGATGCTCGCCGCCGCCCGGGCCCACCTCCCGCTCGCGTTGCACACGCCCAGCGAGGTCAAGGCCGCGGTGACGGGCGACGGACGCGCCGAGAAGGCGCAGGTCCAGGAGATGGTCAGGCGGATCCTGCGCCTGGACGCCGCACCCCGCCCGGCGGACGCCGCGGATGCGCTCGCGCTGGCGATCTGCCACGCCTGGCGCGGCGGCGGGACGGGCAGCGCCGTACGCGCCCAGTACGGTGGCGCCGACACGCTGCCACGATCCACCGGTGGCGGCCTGACACCCGCCCAGCGGGCGTGGGCGCAGGCCGAGCGGTCGGCGCGCCGGGCCGGCGCCGTCGCACCCGGACGGTAGGTTGGATGGTCGTACACACGTTCGCCCGCCTGACGGCCGGGAGGGAAGGAAGTCGATGATCGCGTCAGTCACCGGGGTCGTCGAGGCCCTGGGTCTCGACCACGCCGTCGTCACGGTCGGTGGCGTCGGTGTGCTGGTCCACGCGACCCCCACGACCCTGGCCGGTCTTCGCGTCGGCGGCGAGGTCCGACTGTCCACCTCGCTGGTCGTGCGTGAGGAGAGCCTGACGCTGTTCGGTTTCGCCGACGACGACGAGCGCGGCGTCTTCGAGATCCTCCAGACCGTCTCCGGCATCGGCCCACGCCTCGCGCTCGCGATGCTCGCCGTGCACGACCCGGACGGGCTTCGCCGCGCCGTCGCCGCCTCCGACCTCGCCGCCCTGCAGCGGGTGCCCGGTATCGGCAAGAAGGGTGCCCAGCGCCTGGTGCTGGAGGTCGGGGAGAAGCTCGGCCCTCCCGGGGGTGACGTACCCGTGCCGGCCGATCAGGTGGCCGCCGGGCCTGAGTCGCCCGAGGTGGTCGAGGCCCTGGTCCAGCTCGGCTGGAGCGAGAAGGTCGCCGGCGACGCCGTCACCGCGGTGCTGAGCGGTCGCGGGCAGAGCGGCACCGACGGGCGGACGGGCACCGACGTCTCCGCCGTGCTGCGCGCGGCTCTGCAGCACCTCGGGGGGAACGCACGTGTCTGAGGCCGAAGGCGACCCGGCGGTCATGGACACCGCCGCGGACGACGTCGAGCGCGCCGCCGAGGCGGCGCTGCGGCCCAAGCGCCTCGACGACTTCGTCGGCCAGGAGACCGTGCGAGACCAGCTCTCCCTCCTGCTCGGCGCCGCTCGCGCCCGTGGCACGCCACCGGACCACGTGCTGCTGTCCGGTCCGCCCGGCCTGGGCAAGACGACACTGGCGATGATCATCGCGGCCGAGGTCGAGGGAGCGCTGCGGCTGACCTCCGGACCGGCGATCCAGCACGCCGGCGATCTCGCGGCGATCCTGTCCTCGCTGCAGGAGCACGACGTCCTCTTCATCGACGAGATCCATCGGCTCGCCCGCCCCGTGGAGGAGATGCTCTACCTGGCGATGGAGGACTACCGCGTCGACGTCATCGTCGGGAAGGGACCCGGTGCGACCTCGATCCCGCTGACCCTGCCGGCCTTCACCGTCGTCGGCGCCACGACGCGGTCCGGGCTGCTCCCGGCGCCCCTGCGGGACAGGTTCGGCTTCACCGGCCACCTCGAGTTCTACCAGCCGGCGGAGCTCGAGCAGGTGCTGCGGCGCAGCGCGAACCTGCTCAGCGCCAGGCTGCACGACGACGCCGCCCGCGAGCTCGCCTCCCGCTCGCGGGGCACACCACGCATCGCAAACCGCCTGCTTCGACGCGTGCAGGACTTCGCTCAGGTGCGCGGCAACGGCGAGCTCGATCTCGCTGCCGCCCACGGCGCCCTGGAGGTCTTCGAGGTCGACCGGCTCGGCCTCGACCGGCTCGACCGGGCCGTCCTGCACGCCCTGTGCCGCCGGTTCGGCGGCGGACCCGTGGGCCTGTCGACGCTCGCGATGACCGTCGGGGAGGAGCCGGAGACCATCGAGACGGTGGCTGAGCCGTTCCTCGTCCGTGAAGGTCTCGTGGTCCGCACGCCGCGCGGCCGCACGGCGACCACGGCCGCCTACGAGCACCTCGGCCTCGCGCAGCCAGGGGAGGCCACGCTGTTCGGCTGAGCCACACGTCGGGGTGGCGGTTCGTCGGGGCGGGGGTCGAGCGCCTAGACTCGCCGGGTTAGCCCCCGAACCGACCGGAGCACCTCCCCCATGGATCCATCAATCCTCATCTTCCTGGCCGTCATGATCGGCCTGATGTGGTTCGTCAGCCGGCGTGGCAAGAAGCAGCAGGCTCAGGCTCGCGAACGACTGAACGAGGCCATGGTCCCGGGCACGTGGGTCGTGACGATCGGCGGGTTCTTCGGCAAGGTCGTCGAGATCGACGGTGACGTCGTCACCCTCGAGGACCCGTCCGGCCACGAGACGATCTGGCTCAAGGGGGCGGTCAAGGAGGCGAAGGAGCCACCGTTCGCCGAGGCCGACGAGGACACCGAGGAGTCTGCGGACGCCGACGAGTCCGGCGAGGTCAGCACCCCGGTGGTGGACGTCGAACCGACCACGGACGACCCGGCCATCGGCGGCACGACGGCGACCGACCCCACGCTGCGGCCCGGTGGCCCCGGCGTGGACGAGGACGGTCGGCTCACCGACGACGAAAAGCGCGCCTGACACACCCCGCGGCCGAGGCCGCGAGAAGTCGACGCACGCCCGAACGAAAGAGAAGACACTGGTGGCGCCACGCCCTCGTCGAGAACGCCCTGGCCGCACGCTCGGCCTCCTGGGCCTCATCGTCGTCGCCCTGTTCGGGTCGCTGTTCGCCGGCTCGCAGCTGACGGACGACGCCTCCCTGACACCGGAGCTCGCCCTCGACCTCGAGGGAGGCACGCAGCTCGTCCTCACGCCGCAGACGACGGACGGCTCCGAGATCACGACGGAGGACATCAACCAGGCCATCGCCATCATCCGGCAGCGCGTCGACGCCTCGGGTGTCGCGGAGGCCGAGATCACCCGTCAGGGCAGCGCGAACATCGTCGTCGGCCTGCCCGGCACGCCAGACAACGAGACCATCGAGCTCGTCGGGCGTTCGGCCCAGCTGCGGTTCCGGCCGGTGCTCACGGTCGGCGGTCCCGGCACCATCGACCCCGAGGCGCTCCAGGAGCAGCAGCAGGCCCAGGAGAACCCCGACGCGGAGCAGACCGAGGAACCCACCGAGGAGGAGACGCAGGGGCCGCCTCCCACCCAGGAAGAGATCGAGGCGGCGGCCCGCCAAGCGGCCGATTCCGACGGCAACGGCGAGCTCTCGGACCAGCCGGCCACCGAGCCCGCGAACTCCTCGGATCCCGCCTGGATCACCGAACAGCTCACCTACGAGTACTTCACGCTCGATTGCAGCGATCCGGCGAACCGCATCGGGGGCACCATCCAGGCGCGGCCGGGGGAGCCGCTGGTCACCTGCTCCGAGGACGGGACCGCGAAGTTCATCCTCGGGCCGACCTCGCTGACCGGCTCGCACCTGGACTCGGCAAGCTCGGGCATGCAGGTCAACAGCCAGGGGATCAGCACCGGCCAGTGGGCCGTCAACCTCGAACTGAACAACGAGGGCACCGAGATCTTCGGCACCTTCAGCGAGCGGCTCTTCAACCTCCAGCCGCCGCGGAACCAGTTCGCGATCGTCCTCGACGGGCTCGTCATCTCCAACGCGTCGATGAACGCGCCGATCTTCAACGGCGAGGCCCAGATCACCGGCAGCTTCACCTCAGAGAGCGCCGCGACGCTGGCGAACCAGCTGAACTTCGGCTCGCTGCCGATCGATTTCGAGATCCAGTCCCAGGAGCAGATCTCGGCGACGCTGGGCACGGAGCAGCTGTCGAAGGGCATCCTGGCCGGCCTCATCGGCGCGGGACTGGTCGTGCTGTACATGCTCTGGCAGTACCGCGGCCTGGGCATGGTGTCCGTCGCCAGCCTCGTCCTCGCCGGCGCGATCACCTACGGCACCATCGCACTGATGTCCTGGTTGATCGGCTACCGGCTCTCGCTGCCCGGCGTCGTCGGCCTCATCGTCGCCGTCGGCATCACCGCAGACTCGTTCATCGTCTACTTCGAACGCATTCGTGACGAGGTGCGCGAGGGCCGGACGCTGGCCGCCGCCATCGCGCACGGGTGGCCCCGGGCGCGCCGCACCATCCTCGCGTCGGACGCCGTGAACTTCACCGCGGCCGCCGTGCTGTACCTGCTCGCCGTCGGCGGCGTCCAGGGCTTCGCCTTCACGCTCGGCCTCGTGACCATCGTCGACATCGTCGTGGTGTTCCTCTTCACCCACCCGGTGCTGCTGCTGCTGGTGAAGACCAAGTTCTTCGGCGAGGGCCACAAGCTCTCCGGCCTGGAACCGGAGAGCCTCGGTGCGACGTCGGCCACGTACCGCGGACGTGGGCAGTTCCGAACGCCTAGGCCGATCCGAGAGCCGGCCGGCGCGCCCGTGAAGGAACCGGAGCTGGTCGGTGCCCGGGCGTCGGCCGGCGCCGCCACGTCCTCGGCCGGTCCGAGGTCCCGGGAGCCGGATGACACTGTTGCGGCGGACGAGACTGCTGCGACGGATGCCGAGGCCGCGACGGACGAACGTGCGACGGGCCACGGCGCCCCCACCGAGTCGACGCCCGAGCGCGAGCCGCTACCGCCGCCCGTGGACGAGGACGGTCGGCGACTGACGATCGCCGAGCGACGCGCCTTGCAGCGTCGCCGGCAGGCCGAGCATGACCGGCAGGCCGAGCGCCCGGGACAGGCGGATCAGACCGACCCGTCCGAGCATGCGGAGCCAGACGACAAGGCCGAGCCAGACCAGAAGGTCGAGCCGGGTGACGACCAGGCCGGAAGCGACAGATCCGGCACGACGGACGAGGACGGTGAGCGGTGATGTTCTCCTTCCGCCGCTGGGGCAACGAGCTCTACACGGGCCGCCGGTCCTACGACGTCGTCGGGCGACGCAAGACGTGGTTCACGGTGGCGGCGGCCCTGATCGTCGCGTCCATCGTCGTGCTGCTGACGCGGGGCATCAATGCCGGGATCGAGTTCGAGGGGGGCTCGCAGTTCACGATCTCGGGCGCCGCGACCACGAACGAGCAGCCCGCTTACGACGTCATCGCTGAGGCGGGCGGTGAGCCGCCGCGAGTCTCGACCGTCGGTGACGACGGCATCCGCGTGCAGACCGGGGACCTCTCGGACGCCCAGACGCGGGAGATCCGCACGGCGCTGGCCGAGGCGTACGACGTGCCCGTCGCCGACGTCGCCGCGTCCTTCATCGGCCCGTCGTGGGGGCAGGACGTCACCGTGCAGGCTCTCATCAGCCTCGGGGTGTTCCTCGTGCTGATCTCCGTCATTCTGATCGTCTACTTCCGGACGTGGACCATGGCGGTCGGCGCCCTCGGCGCGTTGCTGCACGACGTGATCGTCACGGCGGGCGTCTACGCCGCCGTCGGGTTCGAGGTCACCCCGGCCTCCGTCATCGGGCTGCTGACGATCCTGGGTTACTCGCTGTACGACACCGTCGTGGTCTTCGACAAGGTCCGCGAGAACAACGCGCACCTGTTCACCCAGGACCGGCGGAGCTACGCAGAAGGCGCGAACCTCGCGGTGAACCAGACCATGGTGAGATCCATCAACACCTCGGTCACCGGTCTGCTGCCGGTCGGGTCGATCCTGTTCGTGGGTTCGTACCTGCTGGGCGCCGGGACGCTGCGGGACATCGCCCTGGCGCTGTTCGTCGGCATGCTGGTGTCCACGCTGTCCTCGGTGTTCCTCGCCGCGCCGATCGAGGTGGCGCTGCGCGAGCGCAAGGACAGCGTCGCCAAGCACACCCGCACGGTGATGGAGCGGCGTGAGCGCCGTCGGGCAGCGGTCGAGGGCGGCGAGGGCGACCCCTCCGCCAGCACCGGGGACCTCACCGGAATGAGCGTCGTGGCCGGTCGCCACCTGGGCCACACCGCCCAGCCTCGCAGGAAGAAGGGGCGACGATGAACCCGCCGGCGGCCGGCTTTCCTGCCGGGCTGACCGACCTGGTCCGTTCCCACGTCCGTGAGATCCCCGACTTCCCCGCGCCGGGCGTCCTGTTCCGCGACATCACGCCGCTGCTCGCGGACGGACCGGCGCTCGGGGAACTCGTTCGCGGCCTCGCGGACGTCTACCGCGGGAAGGTCGACGCCGTCGCCGGGCTGGAGTCCCGCGGATTCATCCTCGCGGCACCGCTCGCCGTCACTCTCGGCGTCGGCATGCTCACCGTGCGCAAGGCCGGCCGGCTCCCGGGTCCCGTGATCGGCGTCGACTACGAGCTCGAGTACGGCACCGCACGCATGGAGATGCGGCCGGAGACCGTCGACCCGGGCCATCGGGTCCTCATCGTCGACGATGTCCTGGCCACCGGTGGAACCGCTGCCGCCGCCGTCGAGCTCGTCGAGCAGGCCGGAGGCCAGGTCGCCGGTCTCAGCATGCTCCTGGAGCTGTCGGAGCTGGGTGGTCGCAGCAAGCTCGAGGACCGCCAGGTCGACTCGGTACTCGTCTACTGACCGAACAGCCGTACCATCGACCAATGGCGGGTGAACGAGTGCCCACGGGTCGAGAGGGCAGCACCGAAACGGTGGTGCCCAGCTCCAGGGTGCGTTCGCGCCTGGTCTGGCTCGGTTCACGTGGCCACACCAACCCGCCCGCGGTGGAGCCGCTCCTGCGAGCCGTGCGCGCGAACCACCCGAAGGCCGACACCCAGTTGATCCTGCGCGCGTACGAGATCGCCGAGCGAGCCCACGAGGGCCAGCTGCGCAAGAGCGGTGACCCGTATATCACCCACCCGGTCGCGGTGGCGACCATCCTCGCCGAGCTCGGCATGACGCCGCCGACGCTGGCGGCGGCCCTGCTGCACGACACGGTCGAGGACACCGACTATCCGCTGACGTCGCTGCGTTCCGAGTTCGGCGAGGAGATCGCGCTGCTCGTCGACGGCGTCACCAAGCTCGACAAGGTCACGTACGGCGACGCCGCCCAGGCGGAGACCGTCCGCAAGATGGTCGTCGCGATGGCCAAGGACATCCGTGTCCTGGTCATCAAGCTGGCCGATCGGCTCCACAACGCCCGCACATGGCGTTATGTATCGGCCGGCTCGGCGCAGAAGAAGGCCCGCGAGACGCTGGAGATCTACGCGCCGCTGGCGCACCGGCTCGGGATGAACACCATCAAGTGGGAGCTGGAGGACCTGTCCTTCGCGACCCTCTACCCCAAGGTCTACGACGAGATCGTCCATCTTGTGGCCGAGCGCGCTCCCGCCCGTGACGAGTACCTCTTGACGGTCGCGCGCCAGATCGAGGACGACCTGCGCACCGCCAAGATCAAGGGCGTCGTCACCGGCCGACCCAAGCACTACTACTCGATCTACCAGAAGATGATCGTCCGGGGCCGGGACTTCGACGACATCTTCGACCTCGTCGGAATCCGCGTCCTGGTCGACAACGTTCGCGACTGCTACGCCGCCCTCGGCGCGATGCACGCCCGCTGGACCCCCCTGCCGGGGCGGTTCAAGGACTACATCGCGATGCCCAAGTTCAACCTGTACCAGTCGCTGCACACCACGGTGGTGGGCCCGAGCGGCAAGCCGGTCGAGATCCAGATCCGCACCCACGACATGCACCGCCGTGCCGAGTACGGCGTCGCCGCGCACTGGAAGTACAAGGAGAGCCCGAACTCCAAGGGCGCCCGCGGGCCGGCGACCTCCGTGCCGGGTGGCGCGGAGGAGATGGGCTGGCTGCGCCAGCTCGTGGACTGGCAGCGCGAGACGGCGGACCCCGGCGAGTTCCTCGACTCGCTGCGCTTCGAGATGTCGGGCGCGCAGGTCTACGTCTTCACCCCCAAGGGCGACGTGCTCTCGCTACCCTCAGGCGCCACCCCGGTCGACTTCGCCTACGCCGTGCACACCGAGGTGGGGCACAGCACCGTCGGCGCACGCGTCAACGGCCGGCTGGTGCCGCTGGACTCCGAGCTCGAGAACGGCGACACGGTCGAGGTCTTCACCTCACGTGCCGAGGGCGCGGGGCCCAGCCGGGACTGGTTGACCTTCGTCAAGAGCCCCCGCGCACGGAACAAGATCAAGGCGTGGTTCACGAAGGAGCGGCGCGAGGAGGCCATCGAGGCGGGCAAGGGGCAGCTCACCAAGGCGATGCGCAAACAGAACCTCCCGCTCCAGCGGCTGATGAGCCACGACTCGCTCTCGGCCCTGGCCACGGAGATGCACTACACCGACGTGGAGGCGCTGTACGCGGCCATCGGTGAGAACAACGTCTCGGCCGGCAACGTCGTGAACCGACTGGTGCAGTCGATGGGCGGGGAGTCGGGCGCGGAGGAGACCCTTGCCGAGGCCACCGTGCCGGGCGAGGTGCGCCAGCGGCCCCGGACCTCGGACAACGCGATCGTCGTCGAGGGCATGGCGGACACCGACATCTGGGTCAAGCTCGCCCGATGTTGCACACCCGTGCCCGGCGACCCGATCGTCGGCTTCATCACCCGGGGATCCGGGGTGTCGGTGCACCGCGCGGACTGCGGCAATCTCGAGGGGTTGCGCAGCCAGCAGGAGCGCATGGTGGACGTCAGCTGGGCCAAGAGCGCGCAGAGCTTGTTCCTGGTGCAGATCCAGGTCGAAGCGCTCGACCGGAACGCGCTGCTGTCAGACGTGACACGCGTGCTCTCGGAGAACCACGTCAACATCTTGTCGGCGTCGGTGAGCACGTCCCGGGACCGGGTGGCGATCAGCAAGTTCGTGTTCGAGATGGCCGAGCCCTCGCATCTCGGTCACGTGCTGAGCAACGTGCGCAAGATCGACGGCGTCTTCGACGCCTACCGCGTCACCGGCTCCAAGAGCACCCGCACGCCCGCGCCCGACCGCTGAGGCCCCGCACCGGAACGGGCCGCCGCGGGCGGGAACCGGCAGGGCACCGAAGCGTCAGCTGCGGTCGGCTGTGCGACGGACCTGGTCGAGCCACGTGCGCCGCGCCTCCAGGGCCGCCTCCGCCTCGTCGATCCGCTTCTCGTCGCCGCTTGCCCGTGCCTCGTCGAGGGTGGTCTGCAGCTGCTCGATCGCTTCGTTCAGCTGCGCGGCGGCCCCTTCCGCCCGGGCCCGGGTCTCGGGGTTGGACTTCTCCCACGCCGAGCGTTCGGCGTCGCGGATGGCCTGCTCGACGGCTCGCAGCCGGCCCTCGATCCGCTGCACGTCACCGCGGGGAACCTTGCCGATCTCCTCCCACTGCTCCTGGATGGGACGCAGCGCCGAACGCGCCGCCCGCGTGTCCTTGACCGGCAGCAGCGCCTCAGCCTTCTCGAGCAGAGCCAGCTTGGCCTCGAGGTTCTGCCCGTACTCGGCGTCGATCTCGGCGTTCTGGGCGTTCCTGGCGTCGAAGAACACCTGCTGCGCGGCCCGGAAGCGGGCCCAGAGCGCGTCGTCGTCCTTGCGGGAGGCGCGACCCGCGGCCTTCCACTCGTCCATCAGCTGCCGGTAGGCGGCCGTGGTGCGGCCCCAGTCCGTCGAGGACGACATCTCCTGGGCGCGTTCGATCAGCCGCTCCTTCGTCTCCTTGACCTGACTCTGGACGGCGTCGAGCTCGGAGAAGAACTGCCTGCGGTGCCGGTCGAACGCCGTCCGCGCGTGCGAGAAGCGCTTCCAGAGCTTCTCCTCGCTGGTGCGGTCCAGACGCGGGCCGTTCCGCTGGGCCTGCTTCCACTCCTCGAGGAGCTCGCGGAGCCGCTGCCCCGACTGCTTCCACTGCGTGCGGGCGGGATCCTGCTCGGCGATCTCCTCGGCCTTCTCCACGATCACCGTGCGCTCGGCCAGTGCCTGCGCCCTGGCAGCCTCCCGCTCCGCGGCGGCCTGCTCGCGGCGCTCCTGGGCGGCGTCACGCGCCTTGCTCAGACGGTCCCGGAGACCGTCCAGGTCGCCGACGGCCGCCGGGGACTCCAGCGCCTCCCCGAGGGAGGCGAGGGTCTGGTCGATCTCCTTCGGCGTCAGCTGCGGCAGGCGGGTCTCGAAGAGGGAGACCTGAGCCCGCAGGTCGAGGAACCGCCGGATGTAGAGGCCGAGGGCCTCCTCGGTGTCGGCACCGGTGTACTGGCCGACGGCCCGCTCGCCGGCGATCTCCCGGACCCAGACCGTGCCGTCGTCGTCCACGCGCCCGAAGGCCGCGGCCTCGGCCTCGGCGTGCGGGTCGACCGTGGGCACCACCGCAGGCTGGGTCGGGGCGACGGCGGCCGGGGTCGGCGCCGCAGCACCCGCGCCGGCCCGAGCGCCGGGCTTCGGGGGCATCGAGGCCGGAGTCGGCCTCGGCTTCGGCGACGGCTTCGGTGACGGCGTGGGCTTCGCGGCTTCCTCGGCCGGCTGCTCGGCCGACTGCAGGGCCGGCTGCTCGGCAGCCTCTACCGCCGCCTCCGCCGGCTCCGCCGTCGTCCCGTCCGTCTCCGTCGCCTGAGGCGCGTCTGCGGGCCCGGCCTCCTCCGCGACCGGCTCAGCGGGCTCCGCAGCCTCAGCGGGCGGGTCCGCAGCCTCAGCGGGCGGATCGGCAGCCTCAGCGGGCGGCTCGGCCGGCACCGGCGAGCCCGTCGACGACGTCGTCGCGGCCGTGCCGGCTGCCTCGGCCGGTGGATCGGTGGTGGCCTGCTGCTCGTCGTCGGCGGGCTCTCGGGGGGTCGGCTGCTCGGTCACGGGTCGCGCTCCTTGTCGGTGACGGGGTAGGCCTGAGCCACACCGTTCTCGGTACGTCACCCCTGGGTAGGGGCCCTCGGCACGTCAACAGCAGACCGGCGCGCCTCGAGGCGCCCCGGGCCCGAGGTGCACGCATCGCACGCGTGACGTCGGTCTCAGTGTAGAGAATCGAGCAAGGTCGGCGGGCCATGGCCACGCGACGGTCATCGTCGCTGGACGGATAGCCTCCTTCTCTCAGTGTCAGGGTGAGTGTTGCCGCCCTTGTTGCGGTGGTTGGATCCTGAGCACCTGGTGTCTGGCTCATAGCCTCGTTGCCGACAGCGGTCTGGCATGCATGGGTTTTGCCGGCACCAGGTGTGAA